>CAYQXV010000037.1:15921-20821 GCA_964421675.1 uncultured Caulobacterales bacterium | reverse complement strand
CTAAGGCAGCCCCCAAAGCTGCCCCTAAGGCAGCAATGCCGTTCTCCTTTTTTGAATGGATGATTGCGCGGCGATATTTGGGCGCGACCCGCGCCGGGCAGGGCGTATCGCTAATCTCGATTATCGCCTTTTTGGGCATCATGCTGGCTGTGGCCGTGTTGATTGTGGTCATGGCGGTGATGCAAGGGTTTCGTGCCAAGCTGCTTGATCAATTGCTTGGGCTGAACGGGCATGTCTATGTGGAAAGCTATGAGCCGATCACAGATTATGAGCGCTTGAGTGAGCGGCTCAAAACCATCCCGCAAATTGTCAATGCGGCCCCCGTCATTCAGGCCCCGGTCTATGTCGCCGCTGAGCGCGCAGAAACCGGCGCAGTGGTTGTTGGCATTCGCAAGGAGGATTTGCTCGAGCGCGATGTGCTGACCAAACCGGAATCGATTATTGGCGGGTCTTATGATGGTTTTGCAACGCAAGAAGGCAAAGCCGATGAAATTATTATTGGCAGCGCGCTCGCCTTCAAGCTTGGGGTGCGCGCCGGAGATTTCATTCAGCTAATATCGGGGCGCGGGGCCGAAACGCCCTTTGGCGCCACCATCCGAAAGAAAGACTATCGCATTGGCGCGGTATTCTCGGTTGATAATACGCAATTTGATGAATTGTTTATCTTCATGCCGCTCGATCAAGCGCAATTGTTTTTCCGCTTTCCCGGCACCGTTCAAAAATTGGAGTTGCGCGTAGAAAAGCCCGATGACCTCGATCCGATATTGCCCGCAATCACACAAGAGGCCGGGCAATATTTTGTGCGCGACTGGCGACAGGTAAACGCCGCTTACTATAATGCCTTGCGTGTTGAGCGCGGCATGGTGCGGATAATCCTATCCCTGATTGTTACCGTGGCAGCGCTCAACATCATTACCGGGCTGATCATGATGGTGAAGGATAAAACCCGCGACATTGCCATTTTGCGAACCATGGGGGCAACGCGCGGGGCAATCATGCGCGTGTTCTTTTTATCCGGCTCGTTAATCGGGGTTTTGGGCACCTTTAGCGGTTTGTTATTAGGCGCACTTTTCGTTGCCAATATTGCCTCGATTGAAGTGTTTCTATCTGACCAGTTGAACATTAAACTTTTTAATGCGGAGATTTATCTGTTCAAGGAATTGCCCGCCCGCATGCAATGGACCGAAACCTGGTTTGTTGTCGGTTGGACGTTGGCAATGACCTTTATCACCACGCTCTATCCTTCTTGGAAAGCGGCAAAGCTCGACCCGGTAGAGGCGCTGCGTTATGAGTAAGTCACATAATGGTACGACCCTGCAATTGAAAAATGTCTCGCGCTCATTTGGGGCGCTAAACGTATTACAGGGTGTTGATTTTGAATTGGCGCGCGGGGAGGCAGTGGCACTGCTCGGCCCGTCTGGTTCGGGAAAGTCTTCATTGCTCCATATTGCTGGCTTGCTTGAGGCCCCGTCCCAAGGCAAAGTCATCATTGATGGTCAACACACGGATGACTTAACCGACCGGGCGCGCACCTTAATACGCCGCGACGATCTTGGGTTTGTCTATCAGTTTCATCATTTGCTTGCCGAATTTGATGCCCTCGGCAATGTCGCCCTGCCGCGATTAATGGCAGGGGCCTCAATGCGCGATGCACGAAAAGATGCGCAGCGCTTGTTGACGTTAATGGGGCTTGCAGAACGCACGCACCATCAGCCCGGTCAATTATCGGGCGGCGAACAACAGCGCACAGCCATTGCCCGCGCGCTCGTCAATCAGCCGAAAATTCTATTGGCCGATGAGCCCACCGGCAATCTTGATGTCAAAACATCCGACTCGGTTTTCGATGCGCTTCTATCGCTCGTCAAAAATGAAGGTCTTTCAGCCCTAATCGCAACCCACGACCAAAACCTTGCCCGGCGAATGGACAGGGTAATGACGATTAAAGATATGACGCTTGTTCCCTGGAACGGGTGACGGTTTTGGCCCGCGCGGCCTTGAATTTCCGTTGCGCGTTCCTATCTATAATAAATAATCAAGGGGGATTTATGAACCTGTCAACATTAGCACTCATCGGCGTCGTTATTGGCGCCGTCATTTATGGACTGTTAATCCTGTTTGGCCTTGTTGCGGCAGGCCCGTTCGGTTTTATCGGCTTTATCGTCCTTGCATTTATTGCTGTTTTATTTTTCGGCGTTTTACGCGATCGCCTGAATAATAAAGAGGATGATTATTACGAAAAAAATGTGAAGGATTAAAACATGATAGTGAGCACCACAGAAACTGTACCCGGACATGTTGTTACTGAAATTCTTGGCATCACCCGCGGCAATGTAATCCGTGCAAAGCATGTTGGAACCGATATTGTCGCAAGCCTGCGCCAGGTCGTTGGCGGCGAGCTTTCTGAATATACTAAAATGTTAGCCGAAGCCCGCGAGCAAGCCTATGACCGCATGGTGGTCCACGCCCAAGCCATGGGCGCCGACGCCGTAATTGGCATGCGATTTACCACATCAACCGTCATGGCCAATTCCGCAGAAATTCTGGCCTTCGGAACTGCCGTCCGTCTTAGCCGGGTGTAGGCGGAAGATTTATTCTTGCAGCTCTACGATTTCTTCCGGCGCTGGCGTAAAGCGCATTGCGGGTAAATCTGTATCTTGTCCGATGAGGGCGCCGAGTTCTCTTGCCATCGCTCTGGCCAATGCGGTTCGCGGGCGTCCGTCTAGCTCTGCGTGGGCGACACCGGTCCAATAGCTGGTTTCTCCGTCGCTCAGGATAAGGCGTAATCGCATGGTTGCATTTCGGTGCGCTTGGCCTTTGTCGCGATTGCCAAAGACAAACCCAACACCGGCTGTTTCGTCAATCACCTCGCCATGGTTAGAGCCAGGAATGGTGATCTGGCTGCTGGTGATGCGCACGATTGACTCCGCACGGCGCGCAGCGCGCTGGGTTTCTTCATCCATAATCAATGACAGACGCAAGGTGCCATCGTCGGTGCTTTGCAGCCCTTGGCGCGCGGCCTCATCGATAAATTCTGTACGGATGACTTCTTCCAGCCGGGTTTCATAAATATCGTCAATGCGCAGAATTGCCGTTCCCGAGAGGGGCTCGCTCGCATAGGTGCGGATTAAGTCGCGATTGACATTGCGCTGCGGGGCAGGGGACGGGGGCAGAACCGAGGAACATCCTGCGAGCAGCAGCGCGCACACGAACGCGATAAAATGGTGGGTTCGTTTCATAACGTCCTCTTTATCAATTCCCCAACCTACATTCATGCGGCGCGTCTTTTCCCTCAACAGTCAACCATTTTGGGGCGCACAAGGGGTGATGATCTCATCGCCTAAACTGTCATAAAATGGGGAGCCCCTCAACTCGCAATGGCTAAATCGCAGAGCTGGGATCGCGGCATCATGGCGGGGTTGACTCTTAACTCTACATATATAGATTAGAGTTATGAAACGAAATCGCAAACCCTCGCGCCAAGCGCAATCGGTCCTGGCGACAATGTCACGAGAGCCGGACCATTGGTGGTATGGCTACGACCTGTCCAAAAGCACCGCGATAAAATCGGGAACATTATACCCGATGTTGATCCGGCTGAATGAACAGGGACTGTTGGAGGCGAAATGGAGCGAACCCGAACGAGAGGGGCGGCCCGCGCGCCACATTTACCGATTAACCGCGCAAGGGATGGCCTTGGCAAAAAGTTTTGAAACGCCGAACAAGAGTGCTGCGCCAGTAGACGCAAAAAGGCCAGTGGATGCAGTAAGGGCGGTAAAAACGTGAAACAAAAACTCCGCCAGCTCATAGGCAAAGGCGCACATTCATTATTCCGCAAAACCATGCGCACCTCCAATTCGGAATGGGTGCGTGCGATGACCGCAGAAATAGACTCAATCCAACCGCCCAAAGATGCGGTGATTTTCGCAATTGGCTGCTATCTGGCCCTAATGAAGGAGACGTTCCGCATGCTGTCTTATGAAAAACCCTTGAGAATTATACTCGCCCTTGCCGCGATATCATGGGCAGGCGCGAAGGCCTATCTCGCCCTATCGCTGTTCCAGCGCGGCGGCATAGAGAGCTCCCTTTTAAATCCGTTTTTATTGATCGGGGCGTTAACGCTGAGCGGCGTTTCCTATTTGGCGCTCGCAACGGCCTTGTTTCGCGACAAATATATCAGCGCTGGCATATTTGCGATGGGAGCGCTAATGGCAAATGCGGTATTTTTCGCAGTTACGCATTTCAATTTTGTAATTTTGGAGATGGCCAATAGCGTCTCCCTTACCTGGTATTTTGCGGTTGTCTGCGAGGAATATTTCGTCTGGTCGATTTTCTTTATCGCCATTGCCGGGCTTGCCTATTTGCGCAAACCAGCGCGCGCAATGCTGCGTGTTTAATTTGACCCGAATAATTTAAGCAAAATATATTCAACCTTAAAACAAGCTAGCGATGAATGAGGCGATGACGATGAGCGATAAATTTGACGATGCATTTGGATTGCAAGACGCTGAGCGCGATCGTTTGCAGGCGGCGGTTTTTCGTCGATTGCTTTCCCATCTTGATGATCGCAAAGATGTTCAAAATATTGACCTCATGATCCTTGCTGATTTTTGTCGCAATTGCCTTGGCAAATGGACGAAGACGCAAGCCGATGAGCTGGGCTTTGAGGTGAGCGCTGAGGAGGCGCGCAATTTTATTTACGGCATGGCCTATGGGGATTGGAAGGATAAGTTTCAAAAACCTGCGACACCTGAACAGCTCGAAGCGTTGAACCGGGCGAATAAAAGCTAAACTTTCCATTGAGCAGACTAGAAATAAAAAGGCCTGGCCAGTGCGGTGCACCGGCCAGGCCATGGTTTTTTAGTAAAGCGCGTTACGCAGCAGGCTTATTTGCTACCCGAAC
>CAYQXV010000037.1:13748-15821 GCA_964421675.1 uncultured Caulobacterales bacterium | reverse complement strand
TTGCTACCCGAACGATGGCTGGCTCTAGGCGCAGCGGGTGCCGCCGCCTCCGTAGCCACAGGCGCCGCCGCTTCTGCATTATCATTCGCAGCCGGTACCTGCTTACCTTTCAGATAGGTATCAAGAAACTTCACATATGCCCCGGAAGCGGCAATGCGATTATCGCGTCTCAAGAAGCCATGCCCTTCATCGGGGAAGATGAGATATTCAACGGGTACGCCATTTTTGCGCACCGCCTCAACCATCTCATCGCTCTCTACCTGCAATACGCGCGGATCATTGGCGCCTTGAACCACCAGCAATGGCTTGGTGATATTTTCCGCATGGAACAGCGGTGAAATTCTGTGAAGCCGCTCTTCGTCTGTCGCCGGGTCGCCCATTTCATCATAAAGGCTTGCGCGGAACGATTCCCACCAAGGCGGAATAGACTTCAATGTCCGCACCCAATTGGTGACGCCGAAAATATCGATGCCAACATCAAATGCATCAGGATGGAAAGCGAGGGCGGCAACCGTCATATAGCCCCCATAAGAGCCGCCAATAACGCCGACGCGTTCTCCATCAACCCAGTCTTGCTCGGCCAACCAATTGCCGGCCTCGACAATATCGCGAAGATCGCTTTCGCCGTGCGCTTTATCATCCATATGATAGAATGTTTTGCCATAGCCAATCGACCCGCGATTATTTGCGGCAAACACTGCATAGCCGTGATTGACCAAATGCTGGATAGCCGCTGAATAGCCAACGCGGCTTTGCCCGCCGGGCCCGCCATGGACCCAGACAAGAGCGGGAACCGGATGGTCAGCACTTGCTTGTTTTGGTTTGTACAAAATGCCGGGAATAACAGTGCCGTCGAAACTCTTATAACGCTGCACGGTCGCGCTCACCAAATGCGCGGGCTCTATCTGCTCGGGCAGCGCTTGTGTATGGCGCGTTGCTTTCTTTCTGCGCAGATCAACCGTGTAAATATTGCTTGGTGCGTTTGACGCGTTCAGGGCAAAGGCGATTGTTTTCTCATCAGGAGAAAACCGAATTTGCCGCAGATCGCCCGCCGGTAAGCTGTCTGGCAAGCTTATTGTTTTCAGGGTTTTGGCGCGGCGACCGCGTTTTGGAAGCTTGGTAATGGTCGCAACCAGTGAGGCATCCGCATTGACGCCGCTCACCCGGTACCTGCCCGATTTTGAATAGCCAACATAAGACACATCCCAATCTTCAACAATTAAGGGAGCGGTCTGACCCGTTGCGAGTTCATATGTGTGGGCTTGAAAAAATTCGCCAAATTCATCAGTGCCATAAACCAGTTTTGATCCATCGGGGGTAAAGCTGAACACACGGTGGGCGATTTCTGTTTGATTGTTTGTAATTTTATTGGGAACAATCTCATTGCCGTTCAGGTCGACAATGAAAATATCATCATCAGCGCTTGTGTTTGCTTTCACGCCGGCAACATAGCGCCCATCGCGCGAGAGGACGATGTTTTCGAGTGCAAGGTCATTTTCAAACATCAATGTGGAATTATAGGTCTGTGCATCAATTCTATACAGATCGAAGAATTTTGAATCACGGACATTGCTTTGAATAATGAAGGAGGTGCCGTCATCGGACCAGTCAACAAAGGAGGCTTTGACATTATCGCCCGGTGTTAAGTCCGTGGTCGTACCATCGGCGAGGCGCACAAAGATGTGGTTGAGTTCATCGCCGCCGCCATCAGCGCTGGTAAGAATGCGCTCGCCATCGGGGAAATAGCTTACCGCGAAAGTGGCATTGGTGTCGGACGTGGTTAAAGCGGTTTGCTCACCCGTTTCCAGATCCAGCCGATATGCATTGAAAACACCGGTTTCATTGGATGAGATCAACATGCTTTTGCCATCTGGCGAGAAGGCGGTTGCGCCGGCCAGAGAATAATCAGTGGTGTTGAAAAATGTGGCCGCATCATAGGTGCGAAATTCAGTGGACGCGCCGTCTTCTGCGAATGCGGCGGACACTGGGCTTAAGCCGAGCGTGCCGGTAAGGCTAACCGCGGCAATGAGCGCTGTGAGAGATGGTTTTTTCATCATGAGGTGACTTTCTGTC
>CAYQXV010000037.1:0-13648 GCA_964421675.1 uncultured Caulobacterales bacterium | reverse complement strand
TATCTTACAAAGGCAAGATTGTCTTACTACGCAACATAAAAGCAATAAGGCGCCCGCGAAGGGCGCCTTATCAAAATTGATCTACCAGATTTGAACACGATCCTCTGGAGCTAAGTAGAGATCGTCATCTTCGGAAACGTCGAAAGCCTCATACCAGGCTTCCATATTGCGAACGACACCGTTCACCCGATATTTTGCCGGGGAGTGTGGGTCCGTTTCAATTTGGTTTTTAACCGCATCCTCGCGCGCAACCCGCTTCCAGACTTGTGCCCAAGCCATAAAGAACCGCTGGTCGCCCGTATAACCGCCAATGATTGGGGCTTCTTCGCCGTTAAGAGAAATCTTGTAGGCGTGGTAGGCCATAGCAAGTCCGCCAATATCGCCAATATTCTCACCCATGGTCAGGTCAGGTTTTATTGGAAAGCCGGGGAAAGGCTCATAGCTTGCATATTGTGCACCAAGCTTGCTTGTGAGTTCTTCGAAGTTTTTACGATCTTCGTCCGTCCACCAATTGCGCAAGCGTCCATCGCCATCTGATTTAGAGCCCTGATCATCAAATCCGTGTCCGATTTCATGGCCAATAACCGCGCCGATGCCGCCATAATTTACCGCAGGATCTGCAAACGGATCAAAGAATGGCGCCTGAAGAATAGCCGCCGGGAAAACAATTTCGTTGCGGGATGAAGAATAATAGGCGTTCACCCTTTGCGGTGTCATGCCCCATTCCGTTTTATCAATTGGGCCGCCAAGACGGGCAATTGACTCTTCCCAACGAAACATATTTGCGCGTTTGGCATTGCCATAGGCGTCGCCGCGTACAACTTCCAGTTTGGAATAATCTTCCCATTTTTCCGGATAGCCAATTTTTGGCGTGAACTTGGCAAGCTTGTCATGGGCCTGGTCTTTTGTCGCTGCACTCATCCATGGAAGCGTGTCGAGACGCTCATCAAGGGCCAGGCGAAGATTTTTCACCAGCACATCCATTTTTGCTTTGCTGTCATCGGGGAAGTGGCGCTCGACATAAACTTGTCCAACGGCCTCACCAAGAGAACCATTTACCGCAGTCACGCCGCGTTTCCAGCGTTCGCGCTGTTGGGGAATGCCGCGCAAGCCTGTGCTGTAAAAGGCAAATGTTGCTTCATCAAATTCGGACGGCAGAACGCCCGCATTGTTGCGTAGCAGGTGGAACGTCAGATAGTCTTTCCACACATCATTCGGTGCGCTATCGACGATAGCGGCCAACCCTTGAATGGCATCATCTTCGCGTAAGACAAATTCACGCTCGCCGGATAATCCGTTCGCAGAGAACATCGCCGACCAATCAATGCCGGGCGCAAATTCTTTGAGCTCACCAATCGATTTTAGATTGTAGGTTAAATCACGATTGCGGCGCTTTGCTGGTTCCCAGTGCACAGCAGCAATCTGTTCTTCGAGTTCATAAACAGCCTGTGCCCGCTCGGCGGCATTATCAAGGCCAGCCAATGACAGCATATTTGTCATATACTCTTTATAAAGCGGGCGTTTGTCGGCAAATTTTTCGTCCTGATAGTAGGACTTGTTTGGCATGCCAAGGCCAGACTGGCTGAGATATACTGAATATTGGTCAGGACGTTTGGCGTCTACCGTGACAAAGCTTGCAACGGGGGCGCTCGATAGCAGGTCAGGTCTTGCAAAGGCCCGCACGAGATCTTGTTTCGATGAAATCGCTTGGATGGCATCCATCTCCGGTTGCAGAGGGGCAAGGCCTTTATCATTGATTGCGTCTGTGTCGGTGAAGCTGGCAAAGAAATCACCGATTTTTTGCTCAACGGTTCCTGCCGCTGCGTTTGAAGTTGCAGAATCTTCAATGATTTTGCGCACACGCTGCTCTGAGCGTTCGGCGAGAACCGTGAATGATCCGTATGTTGATCTGTCGCCCGGAAGCTCAAAGCTATCCATCCACAAACCGCCAACATGGGTGAAGAAGTCATCGCCGGGCGAAACGCTTGCGTCCACATCCTCAACTTTGATGCCAAAGTCACCAAGTTCCGGTGACTGGTCGACGGTTTGCGCCTTGGTGGCGGGGGCGCTTGTTTGCTCTGTTGTTGTCGTTGAGCTTTCGTAGCCTTGCTCATTGGAGCATGCACTCAGAGCGATCAAGCTGGCACCGAGAAACAGGCTGGCGCCAATTTTCGAAACGGATGAGGTCAAAATTGGTGATTTCAAGGGGGATTCTCCAACGGTTATGTCTGCGATGTAAATCTAAGAGTCGGTGTCTAGGTTTTGTGATTTGTCTGCTATTTGCCCAAAATTTGGGGAACAATGCGCGTCTGGCAGCAAAATATCAACTCTCCCCCACAGTTATGTGATCCGGGGCGCAGGCGCGCTATATTCTGTCAGATGAGGCGATTTTTATAGTATTATTAGTTCGTGTCAGTAGCGTTTTCGAGCCATTCTTCGAGCCAGTGAATATGGTAGTCGCCTGTTTGGAAATCAGGCTCATCCAATAGCCTCAGGAACAAGGGCAGGGTCGAATCAACGCCGACCAGGGCCATCTCCGATAAGGCACGGCGCAAGCGCGCCAGACAATGGGGCCTGTCATCACCAAATACGACCAGCTTACCAATCATGGAATCGTAAAATGGCGGGATTTTATAGCCGGTATAAATGGCTGAATCGAAGCGAACGCCGGGGCCGCCCGGGGCGTGAAAATAGGTGATTTCACCGGGGCAGGGGCGGAAATGAACCGGATCTTCTGCATTGATGCGGCATTCAATGGCATGGCCTTTAAAGCTGACATCATCTTGGGTGAAGCTGAGTTCTTTACCGGCCGCGACGCGGATTTGTTCCCGGACAAGGTCAATCCTCGTCACTTGTTCTGTGATCGGATGCTCAACTTGCAGGCGCGTATTCATTTCAATGAAATAGAACTCGCCATTCTCATAGAGAAATTCAATGGTTCCCGCGCCTAGATAGCCAAGCTTTTCGATGGCTTTACGGGCGACTTCACCAATCCGTACACGTTCTTTTTGTGTTAAGACCGGAGACAGCGCTTCTTCGAGCACTTTTTGGTGGCGACGTTGCAGCGAGCAATCGCGCTCGCCCAGTTGGGCAACATTGCCATGGGCATCGGCAATGATTTGAATTTCGATATGGCGCGGGCGAGTGAGATATTTTTCAAGATAGACACTATCATCGCCAAACGCTGCGCTGGCTTCTGCTTGCGCGGTTGCCATGGCTTCAGCGAGATCGCCTGCGGTTGGCGCGAGCTTCATGCCCTTACCGCCGCCCCCGCTTGCCGCTTTGATGAGGACCGGATAGCCAATTTTTTCCGCCTCAATTTTCGCCTCGTCAATGGTCGCCAATGCCCCTTTGGAACCTGGAACCAACGGAATACCCGCCGCGCCCACAGCTTCCTTGGCAGAGATTTTGTCGCCCATGACACGGATATGTTCCGCAGTCGGTCCAATAAAGGTAATATTGTGCGCGGCAACGATTTCGGCAAAGCGCGCATTTTCGGACAAAAAGCCATAGCCTGGATGGATTGCATCGGCATTGGTAATTTCGGCCGCTGAAATAATCGCGGGAATATTCAAATAGCTATCGCGCGGGGCGGGCGGACCAATGCACACACTCTCATCAGCAAGACGAACATGCATGGCGTTCGCATCGGCTGTGGAGTGAATGGCAACGGTTGCAATCCCCAGCTCTTTGCAGGCGCGGTGTATGCGCAAGGCAATTTCGCCGCGATTGGCAATTAGGACTTTCTCAAACATGGTACCTGGGCGTATCGGGCGGGCCGTTCGTGCGTATTGCACGGATGGCCGCCATTGGATTTTACTCGATAATTAAAAGCGGGTCGTCAAATTCAACGGGTTGGGCGTCGGTAACGAGGATCGAATGCACTTTACCCGATTTTGTCGCGGTGATCGGATTCATGGTTTTCATCGCTTCAATAATCATCACCGTCTGCCCTTCTTTGACCGTGTCGCCAACACCGACAAAGGTGGGCGCGCCGGGGGAAGGGGACAGATAGGCGGTGCCAACGATGGGCGAACGTACCGTACCCGGATGGTCTACCGGCGCCGGTGTTGCCGGGTCCGCCGACTGTGCGGGGATATCGGCAAGGACTTGCGCTGCTGGAATTGCCGCAGCACTAACGGTGCCACCCTGGCGAGAAACGCGTAAACGGATATCGTTTTTTTCTATTTCAACCTCGGTGAGGCCGGTTTCTGAGAGAATATTTGCCAACTCTCTAATCCAACCCGCTTCCAGATCGAGAGATTTGGTTTTGGCTTCAGGCATGAAAATTCTAACCTTTTAAGTCTTATATTTTTGTGGTGAATCTTGGTTTAGGCTGCAACTGCGCTCTTGTCGACCGTTTTAATCGACCTGTGATAACAGCGTGTTCATTGCCTCAATCGCATAGCGATAGCCGTTTGCCCCAAATCCGCAAATCACCCCGTCACAGGCCATACCCGCATAAGATTGGCGGCGAAAAGGCTCGCGCGCATGGATGTTCGACAGGTGAAGTTCGATTTTCGGGATCGACAAAGCGAGCAGTGCATCGTGAAGCGCAATCGAGGTGTGGGTATAAGCCCCTGGATTGATGATTAGCCCGGCCGCTTCGGTGAGCGCGGTGTGGACCTGATCAATCAGCGTGCCTTCGCTATTGGTCTGGCGAAACACCAATCCAAGATTGAGATCTTGGGCGGTTTTCTTCGCCATGGCCTCAATATCGCTCAGCGTCTGCGTGCCATAAATTTCCGGCTCGCGGGTCCCCAATAGGTTGAGATTGGGCCCGTTCAGCAGATGGATAGTAGATTTAGCGGTTTTGGATGCCATAACGGCTCCTATCATGGGTAATTTGACGCCGATCTGCGCGCTTTGTTCGCTGTGTGATCTTGTTTTTCAACCACGCCATGCGTAGGTGAAACCTGTTACGAATTTGCTATACAGAGGTTGGTTTGCGCTGCCAAGCAAGGTGGACCGGCCCTCTAACGGGCAATTTAGCGATAAGCAGCGTGATTTGGCGCCGCACGATAGGTCGGATTGAGTGTCGATGGAAATCTTTGTGAACGGTCAGGC
Source organism: uncultured Caulobacterales bacterium (assembly GCA_964421675.1). Lineage (GTDB taxonomy): Bacteria > Pseudomonadota > Alphaproteobacteria > Caulobacterales > Parvularculaceae > CALLPQ01. Next base: position 8,581 of record CAYQXV010000037.1, on the reverse strand, counting down.
CCATCAAATTGAGAGCCCGTCGAGCCTTATCCAATTGATTGACCATCTTGGATTAGAGCCGCGCAAAATGGCGATTGAGCGAAATTTGGAGATCGTGCCGAAATCCGCATGGGAGCAAACCGCTCTGAACGCTGGAGACCGCATTGAAATCGTCCAATTTGTCGGTGGCGGTTGAGCGATGCGGGCGGCGCGCGTGCGTGGCCCCTTTAAAACGAGCATGAATTTCGGCAATGGCCCCGGCCGGAAAAGGGGCCTTGAGATAGGATAAAGTTATGAGTGAAAATCTGGTTATTGCAGGGCGCGAATTCAGCTCTCGTCTGATTATCGGCACCGGTAAATATAAAGATTATGCGCAAAATGCTGACGCGGCAAAAGCGGCCGGAGCGCAGATGGTCACTGTTGCGGTGCGCCGGGTCAATGTCACCGATCCATCCCAGCCTTTGCTGGTTGATCATCTGGACCCTGAAACATACACCTATCTGCCCAATACGGCCGGGTGTTTTACCGCCGATGATGCGATCCGCACCTTGCGCTTGGCCCGCGAGGCTGGCGGCTGGGATCTGGTTAAGCTTGAAGTCTTATCGGATAAAAAGACGCTCTATCCGGATATGGAAGAAACATTGCGCGCCGCAAAGCTGTTGATCGATGATGGCTTTGAAGTGATGGTCTATTGTTCTGACGATCCGGTTTATGCGCGCAAGCTCGAAGATGTGGGCTGTTGCGCCATCATGCCCCTTGGCTCCTTGATTGGCTCTGGTCTTGGCATTCAAAACCCGATCAATATCAGGCTGATTGTTGAACAGTCTAAAGTGCCTGTGATTGTCGATGCCGGCGTTGGCACCCCGTCCGATGCTGCCATGGCGATGGAGCTTGGCTGTGATGGCGTCTTGATGAATACCGCCATTGCGGAGGCCAAAGATCCGATATTGATGGCAAGCGCCATGAAGCATGCGGTGATTGCGGGCCGCGAAGGTTATCTTGCTGGCCGCATGGGCAAGAAACGCTATGCGGACCCGTCTAGTCCGCTTGCTGGACTGATTTAACCGCATAAGTTTCAATTTCGCTTTTCTACCAGCCGCGCTTTTATAGTGCAGGGAAGTCTTCCGCCATTTCAAATTCTGATGACACTGAGGACAATCGTTACGGCATTGGCCTTGCGCTGGCGGTTGTCGGCGCGATCCTGTTCTCAATGAAGGGGATTGTGATCAAGCTTGGATTTAATGCCGGGGCGAGCGTTGAATCGCTGCTGGTGATGCGCATGGCATTCTCGTTACCGCTTATAGTAGGTATACTGATTTATTCGGTAAGATCGCGGCGTCATCAGCATATATCCGCTCTTGATTATGCCAAGGCGGGCGGGCTCGGCGTGGTAAGTTATTATGTGTGTGCCTGGCTGGATTTTACCGGCTTGCAATATATCACCTCGCAATTGGAACGCTTGATCTTATTTGTCTATCCGACCTTAACGGCGATATTGGCGTGGATTTTCCTCGGCGATAAAATGAGCTGGCGCCACGGGATGGCATTGACCTTCTCGTATGGGGGGATTGCGATCTTGTTTGGCCGCGAGCTTGAGGTCTCCGGGGATGATGTATGGATTGGGGCCGGATTGGTGTTTTTATGCGCCATTTTATTTGCGATGTTTGTCGTTGCCTCCAAACCCGTCTTGCGGCGGATCGGCTCGTCTTTATTTACCGCAGTGGCCATGTTAGCGGCGAGTGTCGCAATATTTACCCACGCCTTTATCAAAGCCAATGGCGTTATCACCGTGGAAACGGACCCGACTATTTTAGGCTTGGGGGCGTTTTTGGGCCTTGCCTGTACCATCTTGCCGGGGGTCATGACGGCAGAAGCCATTGACCGAATGGGGCCCGGCCCGGCCAGCGCTGTGGGTACGATTGGGCCTGTCTCAACGGCGATCATTGCGGTATTCGTGCTCCATGAGCCGTTTGGCTGGCCGCAGGCGAGCGCCTTGGCGCTCTCCATTACCGGCATTATCATTTTGTTCCGCGCCCGCCCGCCGCAAAAGCCAAAATCACCGTCCGCAGTGTGAGCCCTATTCGTTTTCCCCAACACTGAAAATCAGGTTGTCCCGAAATTAGCCCAAGGGGTAATTTGCTTTTTGAAAGTTCAGGTTTTTGAAGGAATATGAAATGGCGGATGGTGCAGCAGGTATCGCGGATGGAGACGTCTCAACAGGGACTGGCGGTGTTGCGGGAGAGCGTCTTCGCTCAATCATTGAACGGGTTGAAAATCTGGAAGAAGAAAAGTCCAACATCATGGCTGACGTGAAAGAGGTTTTCGCTGAAGCCAAAGGCGATGGCTATGATGTGAAAACCCTCCGCGCGATCATTCGCTTGCGCAAAATGGACAAAGCCGACCGCCAGGAACAAGAAGCCTTGCTCGATCTTTATCTCTCCGCACTCGGGGAATAATGCTTCGGTAACGGGATTTTGGGCAGTCTATTCGGGCAGCCTAAATGACTGTCGCAAGCACGATGGTGGCCAAGCCCAAAAATACAAAGAAACCCAGCATGTCAGTAACGGTGGTGACAAAGACCGCCGATGAGACCGCTGGGTCTTGTCCGGCCCGTTGCAGCCAAATCGGGATCAAGATGCCCGCAAGACCGGCAGCAATCAGATTGATCACCATGGCGCCCGCAATGACGCTGGCCAGCAAGATCGCAACCCTTCCATCGGGTTCCATGGCTGAATAATACCATGCCCCCGCAAGCGCGCCCATAATCACCGCAAACACAACCCCGTTCATGGTGCCCACCAGCACTTCGCGCCAAATGATACGTGCGGCATTGGTTGGGGTGATGTCTTTGGTTGCAAGCGAGCGCACCGCCACTGTTAGAGTTTGCGTGCCTGCATTACCGCCCATACTGGCAACAATCGGCATTAAAATGGCGAGCGGCACGAAGGCGGCAATCGTATCGCTAAACGGCCAGATCACCAGCGAGGCGAGGATTGCGGTAAATAGATTAATGCCCAGCCATGAAATTCGTGAACGGACGGTTTGCAACACTGAATCAGAAAGCCCTTCATCGCTTTCAACACCGGCCAGCGCGAGCATATCTTCGTGGGTTTCTTCATGGATGATTTCTACGACATCATCCACCGTGATCATGCCGACCAGGCGCTCGCTTTCATCGGTAACCGGCGCGGAGATAAGATTATATTGCTCGAAAAGATAAGCGACCTCTTCCTGGTCCATGGTCACGGGAATTTTTCGAATTCGCTCTTTTGTCGTGATGGTTTCAATCACCACCTCGCGCTGCGCTTTTAACAGGGCGGCGAGGGTGACAGTGCCAAGGGGTTTAAAAGCCGGGTCGACAATAATGACTTCATAAAAGCGTTCAGGAAGCCCGGTTTCCTCGCGCATGCGGTCAATGATTTGCCCGACAGTCCAATAGGCCGGTACCGCAAACACTTCGCGCTGCATCATGCGCCCGGCACTGTCCTCGTCATATTCCAGCGCTGCGCGCAAGGCGAGGCGGTCAGCTACGGGAATTTCGGCCAGAATTTCGGCGCGCTTTACCTCATCGACCTCTTCAAGAACAAAGACAGCATCATCTGTCTCCAGTTCCGCGACGGCCTCGGCGACGACTTCAGAGGGCAGGGCCTCGACCACATCACCGCGAATATCATCTTCCAGTTCCGCAAGGGTGCTGGAATCAATCTCCCCCTCGAGCAATTGGATAAATTCCGAGCGCTCTTCATCGGTGAACAGCGCCAACAGGTCGGCGCGGTCGGCAGGGTGAAGGCGTTCATAAAGGCTGCGAAGACCAACCAGATCGCGTTCATTGATGGTCTTTTTGACCGAGTCGACAAAATCAGGGGTAAGGGTTTGATCTTCAGAAAAGTGGGGCTCGGTGCTCTCACCGTCGCTGGTAGGGGGGCCATCAGCGATGGCTGGATTAATCGGACCAGTGCCGGGCGCAACATTCTCAACGGAATCCGGAGGCAAGCCATTCACGGGCTTACTCTCTTCCGCAGGAATATTCGCATCAGCACTCATTTTTTATCCTCTAGTCTAAAGGTTTGATCTTCCAGGACTTGTCCTAAAGTTTGTTTATCCGAGCCAAAATATCTATCGCTGCGTTATTATAGCGGCGCTTCTCCAGAAGCATGTGCCCTGCATGGTCCTCACTTGCGGGAGAGGAGGGCCATCTTCGCTTGTCTTGTCAAGCGCGCATGATCTGGGCGGAACCAAAACCGGTGCCGTCTGATGCCAAAATCTGCCAAAATCGGAAACAGCCGAGATTAGCCCCCGAAGGAGGGCGCGTGCGACCGTCAACCCCCATAAGCGGGGCTGGCACCTGCGATAGCAAGATGGAATAATGATTATTGGATAATGGCAGCGTTCATGCCGACCATTAAAAATACCCTATCATAAAAATTGAAATTTTGCAACTTTTAATTTAGGGGGTATGCGTATTATTTAAGCAATTAGTTTCTATACGTAATAATACCGCTCAGGATAATCGCGATGGTAACAACCCAAAGGCCCAGCGCGATGAGCGATGTTTGAATAATTTTCCGCTTAAAATTGATAGATGCGGGCGCGCCTGGGTCTGCGCCCTTTACGCCGTCATCTTTTTCTTCCCATCGGCTTCGTGTGCCAAAGGGAAGAACGGCAAACAGGGTGACCCACCATAAAAGAACGTAAATGATAAGAGCGCCAACCGGGTTCATCGTGCAATCCTGTGAATATGGGTTTTTATCACCGGGCGCTTGCCCCAAAACTCGGTGGTGACATCGCGCACGGCGCGCGTTGCCGCGATGCGGACTGCCTCATCATCCATCCGGCTCTTGGGGGCCAGATCGGCAATTGCCGCGGCAATCTCTTCGACGAGCGCTTCATCCATGGTTTCTTCCTCGTCCCCCTCATGGGGCATCCCAAAGAGGGAGACCTCGGGGGCATCGGCAAGGGTAGAGTTTTTGTGGAACACCAATGAGACCATGCAGATACCGGCCCAGCCCAGTTTTTTGCGCTCGCGCATTGGGGTTGCGCCTGCGGGCATAAGCGTGTTGCCATCAAGGATCATTCTGCCGACGGGCACTTCATCAATCACGCTTGCGGGGCCGGGGGCAAGACGGATCATATCGCCATTGCGCGGCGCGATTGCGGTTTTGACGCCCAGCTGTTTTGCAAATTTTGCATGTTCTTCCAGATGGCGCGGTTCGCCGTGCACCGGGATAGAAATTTCCGGGCGGGCCCAGTCATACATCATACGCAATTCATCGCGGCACGGATGGCCCGATACATGAATATCCTCATCCTTTTCGGTGATGATGGTAACGCCCATATCGACGAGATCATTTTGCAGATTAAAGATATCGCGCTCATTGCCGGGGATGATTTTCGAGGAAAAAATCACCGTATCGCCTTTGGTCAACACCAGATCGCGGTGGTCGTCGCGGGCGATGCGGGCGAGCGCCGCGCGCGCTTCCCCTTGTGAGCCGGTACACAGATAGAGCACATGTTCGCGGGGGATAAATCCAGCCTCCTCCGGGGACACAAATGTCAGCCCATCGGGCAAAATATTCGCCTCGCGCGCTACATCCACAATCCGCAGCATGGAGCGCCCCAAAAGGCACACGGAGCGATCGCACGCCTTGGCTGCCTGACATATGGACACGACGCGAGCCACATTGGAGGCAAATGTAGTTACCGCAACGCGGTTTTTCTGCGCGCCAATGACCTGCTTTAAATTATCGCGGACCATGCTTTCTGAGCCCGATATGCCTTTAGACAGCACATTGGTGGAATCGCACACCATCGCCATCAGGCCGCTATCGCCTAACTCACGCAGGCGGTTATCATCTGTGTAGGGACCAAGAGAGGGGGCTTCATCGATTTTCCAGTCCCCGGTATGAAGAACCGTGCCAAGCGGGGTTTTGACAATCACGCCGCTGGGTTCCGGGATTGAGTGGGTGAGGGTCACCAGTTCTAACTCAAACGGGCCAACATTTAAGCTTGCGCCCATTTCGATAATGGTCAGCGGGGATAGGTCCTGGCCGCGCTCATCATATTTGCGGCGCAGTAATGCGGCCGTAAACGGCGTTGCATAGACCGGGCAGCCAAGCAGCGGAGCAATAAGGGCAACCGCGCCAATATGGTCTTCATGGCCATGGGTTAAAACCATGGCGACAATATTGTTTTTCAACTCTTCAATATAGCGAAAGTCGGGGCAAACCAGATCGATGCCGGGCGTAGTGAGATCGCCAAACATCACCCCGCAATCGATAATCAGCCATTGGCGTTTATGCTCAGGACCGAACCCATACAGGTTCATGTTCATGCCAATTTCGCCCGATCCCCCGAGCGGTAAAAATACTAACTCATCATTGTTCATGCAGTTTCTGCCGCGTTGTTGGAACTCTTCAATCGCTTGTGAACTTCCAGCAAACCGCGAATGGTTAAATCTGCATCGAAATGATCGACCGTACTCAGCGCACCCTCAAACAGGGAGGACACACCGCCGGTGGCGATCACCGTCATCGGCGCTCCATATTCTTCTTTGATGCGGCGCACCAGCCCGTCGATCAAATCAACATATCCCCAAAAGATACCGGTCTTCATGGCGCCAATCGTATCGGTGCCGATGGTTTTTTCGGGTTTTTCAATGGCAATGCGCGGCAAGAGCGCTGCCGCATTGTGCAAAGCCTGCATGGATAGATTAATGCCGGGGGCAATAATGCCCCCCTCAAAGGCGCCATCGGCGCCGACAATATCAAAATTCGTTGCCGTGCCGCTATCCACCACAACCAGCGGGCCGCCATAGGTTGCAAACGCCCCAATCGCATTGACCAGGCGATCTGCGCCCGCTTCTGATGGTTTGGGAATGCGCACCTCAATACCCGGTACGCTTTCGGACGAGATCACAAATGGCTCCACGTCAATGTAGCGGCGAGAGAGGTTGCGCAAATGGAACAAGGATTGAGGTACCACCGTGGAAATGATGCAGCTATCAACGCCGCCAAACCCGTACCCGGCCATCGACATTAATTGCGACAGCCAGACCGCATATTCATCGGCCGTGCGATGGCTTGCTGTTGAGGTGCGCCACTGCGCAACGCTTGCGCCGTCTTTATAGAGCGCAAAAACAGAATTTGTGTTGCCGACATCAATGGCGAGCAGCATTACACCAGTACCTTTCCAAAGCGGGAGAAGAGGGGAGCCAAAAGCGGCTCAAGCATTTTCTTTATTCAGGGCCCACTTTATCCGGGATTTATACACGTTTTTCAAGTCATTCGCCGCGAGTGCGGTTGCTAATCGCCTGAAAGTCCGCGCCGGTTGGGTCTTGGAAAATCTGCAAATCAAATCCGGTCGCCGCCGCCAGGATATGATCGAAGATATCGGCCTGAATACCCTCATAATTGATCCAGTTGGTATCATTGGTGAAGGCATAGATCTCAATCGGCAGCCCATGGGCGGTGGGCTGGAGCTGGCGCACCAACAAGGTCAGATCTTTGGATATTTTGGGATGGTTGCGCAGATAAGCCTCTATATAGGCCCGGAAGGTGCCAAGATTGGTAAGGTGGCGACCATTGACGAGGGTTGAGCTATCAATATTGGCCTGTTGATTATGCTGGGACAGCTGGGTGCGTTTTTCCTCAATATAGGAGGAGATATATTGGATCTTAGCATAGCGCTCCAGCATCTCCCCATCGCAAAACCGCACGCTTGAAATATCAATATGGACCGAGCGCTTAATGCGCCGCCCGCCGGTCTCGGTCATGCCGCGCCAGTTTTTGAAACTCTCATTGATCAGCGACTGGGTGGGGATGGTTGTAATGGTCTTATCGAAATTACGGATTTTAACGGTGGTCAGCCCGACCTCCATAATATCCCCATCAACGCCGTATTTTGGCATCTCAATCCAGTCGCCCACACCCAGCATCCGATTGGCGGAGAGCTGCACCCCGGAAACCAGACCTAAAATCAGATCTTTAAAGACAAACATCAATACCGCGGCTAGCGCGCCGAGCCCGGCAATGAAGGTCATGGGCGATTCACCGAGCAGAATTGAAAGCGTCAGGATAAATCCGAGAAAATATAAGAGAAGTTTTGCGACTTGCGCAAAGCTTGTGATCGGGAAATCGCGCGAGACCCGAAATGTCTGATAGATTTCTAACCCTGCATTAATCAGTGCATCAATAAATAAGACGCCCACAATGATCATGTAAATCAGGGCGAGCTTTACCACCAATGCGCCAATCATCGGATAGGCGCTAAGGGCGAGCGGGGCCAGGCCAAAAATAATGAAGGCAGGGGCGAGTTGGGATAAGCGTTCAAACACGCGCCCGCGGGTGAGGATATCATCACGCTTGGTTTTTGACCGAGCAAACAGGCGGCGAATGACAACTATAATCACACTTCGCGTCAGGAAATTGGCGATGAACGCCAACACCAGCACTCCGGCAAACGCGCTGAGCGCAGTGAGCGGTATCGCATATGAAGACAGAGCGGGCAGCTTTTCAAAAAAAGCCTGAATGGATTGCAGCGGTAAGGTTTGCATCAGATCGCGCCTAAAAGCTTATATGTTTACTGATTTTGAAAGGCATGCAAT
>CAYQXV010000036.1:23637-34331 GCA_964421675.1 uncultured Caulobacterales bacterium | reverse complement strand
TTATCGTCGTCGCGGGTATCCTCATTGCGTTTCAGATTACCAATTGGAATGAAGCACAGAAAACCATTCAAAAGGAGTCAAAGATTTTTGCAACGCTTGAAACAGATTTTTCTGATCATGAGGCTAAATTGATTGAGCGAATGCAGCGTTCTAAACGACTTCGAAATGAGTGTGGGCAGTTGCTAGAATTAGCACGGCGTGACCAAGTGCCAAAAGCTGAAGATAACATAGAAAACCTGATTTTCTCTTGCATGAGTACATCCTGGGGATTGTCACCGCCAGCTAGCTTTATCGAAATAATGTCTACCGGAAGCTTGTCGGAAATTTCCGATCAGTCCGTTAGAAAAGCGCTGATTGAGTATGGTCAAGTAAACGCGTTATGGCGCAACGTTGATGGTCAATCTGCAGCGCAAAACAGCGAACAATCAAAATTTAGAAAAGCGGTAAAGCCTAAGTTATTCAGCATTGAATCTGTTGATTCAACCGCTCCAAACTTTGATACTAAAAATGTGTTCTCTTACGACTGGGAGCTAATGAAGCAGGCAGATACGTCGATTGGAACGATTGTGAAGATGCATTTTGACCAATACCTTGGGCACAAACGGGATTTAGAAGCGGTGAGGAAAGTTCTCACAGAGTTGGAGAAACGCTAATGCGCCTCCGCTCCCTCACAAAACATATCCGCGAGCAGAACTGGTTCGCAAACTATCATGTAATCTGAGAGTCCTAGAATCGCCCCAAGTAAGACGCTGACGGGTTCGGCAGGAACCTGCCGTAAGTCAGACATTCACTTCCGGTAGCGCTACTTCCGCTTTTGGCGAGAAACGGACACTAAATTTTCAAACTGAGGCACTAACAAAACTTCAGCCTATTCCTCTTCGCCAAACCGGTCATTGACAAGTTTCACGAGCGTGTCGAGGGCTTCTTTGGCTTGCGGTCCGGTTGCTTCAATGATGATTTCTGAACCAATTCCCGCGCCCAATGTCAGCAAGCCCATGATTGAGCATCCTCCGGCGGAGTAGCCGTCTTTTTTTACGCGGATATCTGCATCCCATGCGCTCGCAGCAGCACAGAATTTTGCTGATGCCCTGGCATGTAATCCACGTTGATTTTTAAGGGTCACTGATTGTGTTAGCATGCAGTGTTCCCTCCCAGCATTTTATCAATCGCTCACATCGCCGGATAAAACCCAGGATGCGACATTGATATATTTGCGGCCTGATTCGTGGGCTGCTTTTACAGTTGCCTCAAGGTCTTTTTCTGCCCGCGTTGAGGCTAGCTTGATGAGCATTGGTAGATTAATGCCCGCGATCACTTCAGCATTTGCTTTTTCCATGACAGAGATTGCAAGGTTTGACGGCGTGCCGCCAAACATATCTGTCAGGATGATAACGCCCTCGTCGCTATCGACCTCACGCGCGGCAGCGAGAATATCGTCCCGTCTGACTTCCATGTCATCATCGGGATCTATACAAACCGCTTTAACCTGCTCTTGTTCACCAACCACATGCTCCATGGCTGCAAGGAACTCCTTGGCAAGCTTTCCGTGGGTGACAACCACCAGTCCAATCATAAATCTTCCAATAGTTAGTATTCGCTTGGCGTACGCTTCGCCCGCACGAATATAATTCGGTCCACTACTAAAAACCGTGCCTAATGGCTTTGTCCAGTTAAAAACGTACGCAATATGCTGCGAATGCGAATTGCTAGGTCTGTCGCGGCTATATTGTGGCCCTTTAGTGTAATGGAGGGCAGGGATAATCCGGTTTCCCCAAGCCCAGCCTGTGTTGGGCTGCTCACCCTTGTGGGAACCGAATCAGTCAGCTTGACCATAAGGCGCAGGCGCGTGTCGGCTGACATGCGGGCCTTGGTCAATCCAAACCCTCGAATTTCGGCAAAACCAGCCATGGCTTGCGGGGGGGCGGCGAAAATCTGACCTGACTCGGTTGAGAGCAAGACCATATCATCGCCAATCAGCGCGCTGCGTTGAAACGGGCACCCTTCGATTAAGGCAAGGGCAGTGCTGGTCTTACCGATTCCGCTCGGGCCCATCAAAATTACCCCTTCGAGGGGGCCATCATGATCGAGCGCAACGCCAACGCCAGTTGCCTGTAGAGGGACTGGCTTGCCAAGACTGGCCATCACGCAATACGGCCGCCAACAGCGGGGAGCTCAACGATAAAGCGCGCGCCCTTCACCGTGCCGTTGGAGGTGCGGTTTTCTGCCCAGATACGCCCGCCATGGGCGTTGATAATCTGGCGTGAAATGGCCAGACCCAAGCCGGAATTATTGCCAAAATCGGCGCCTTTTGGACGCTGGGTAAAGAAGCGGTCAAAGATCGATTCCAGCTTATCGTGCGGGATACCCGGACCATCATCATCAATGACTAATCGATACAGGGCATCGTCACTTTGATGTTCAAATTTAACGCGAACGCTCCCCCCGTCAGGGCTAAACGATCGTGCATTATCGATAAGGTTTCGCAGCACTTGGCCAAGCGCGGAAGGGTTACCAAGGACATAGCTGTCTCCCTGGCCCAATGCGTTTGGCTTGCGGTCAAATAAAACCGGCGCATCGCCCTCTTTTGCAGTGGTTGCATATAAAGAGACCACATCTGAAATCAGCCCCGGCAACATAACCGCGTCACTCGCCTCGCGGGCAAGTTCGGCGTCTAATCTGGATGCGTTTGAAATATCCGTAATCAAGCGGTCCATCCGCGCGACATCTTGTTTGATCACGCTCATGAGTTTTTCGCGCGCTTCCGGTGTTTTCGCAATGTCGAGGGTTTCGGTTGCGCTGCGTATGGAGGTTAGGGGGTTTTTCAATTCATGCGAAACGTCTGCTGCGAAGCTCTCAATAGCTTCAATTCGGGCGTAAATTGACTGGGTCATGGATTTTAGAGATCGCGAAAGCTCGCCGATCTCATCGCGACGATGGGTGAAATCTGGAATTCGTGCACGTCCTGCCGCAGCAATCCCTTCACGGACTTTATCGGCTGCAAAGGCAAGTTGGCGAATGGGTTGGGCGATAATTGCGGTTAGGACGAGCGATGATAAAATCGCTGCGGCACTGGCAAATCCGAATAAGGGAAGAATGGCAAGGCGTGCTTCACGAACGAGATCATCAATGCCGCCAATTTCTGCGGTTACAACGCCGTAAATTGCCTGAACCCGCCTGACAGGCACGGAGACAGAGGCAACAAGTTCGCCATCTTCATTAATCCGAACCAGAGCCGCGCCCGGCTCTTCAGCAAATGGTGACGCCGCCAATGCCAGATTTAACTCATCTTCAATGGACCGCTCGCCCGCTTGAGCGCGGTATGAATTTGCGAAAATCCAAGACAGGCCGCGATCAAAAAAGTTACCAACTTTTTCGCCAACCGAATTGCCATTGACTTCATCAATATCGGGCAATGCTTCTTCGAGAATTCGATCTTCGCGTAACATCACATCTTCAAGCATTATCGAGCCCGCATCACTGATGACCGGACCGTCACTCAGTGCCGGTGCGTTAAAAATCCGTACTCTGCCCTCAAAGCTACCCCACACTCTGTTGAAGACCTCTTTAACATCCCTTGGCACGAGAGAAAGCTGACATCCATTGCTGGGTACTGAATAAGGCGTATGCGAAGTTTCATCATGGATTGCTGGAGGAAGGTCGGGTAAGGAAACAATTTCAAATTCGCTGCCGCTTGAGCTGCGCGACAAGGTTTCGTCAGAAATGATGGCGTCATCAATTGAATTGACGATGCATCCTTCCTCATCGATTGCTACTTGCGCCATCACATCGGCAATAATCTGCGCTTGTGCGCGCACGCCCTCAAGTTTCGACTGAACCAAACCATCGCGATATTGGGTTAGGCTGAGGGACCCATAAAACAACAGCAAGAGGCTGATCATGTTGGTTGCAACAATGATCAATGTTAGGCGTGAGAGAGCCAAACGGCCACGCGCCATGCGTTGATACACAAGAGCGCGCCCCCGTCCGGGTTCGTTTACACCGGGATGTTCGGGGGCATCATTGTTTTCGGTTTGGTGGACCGGCTCGCCTTTAGCGCCCGCTTCACTCATGCCAACTCGCCTTGTTTGCCTAGTGCGCGCAAAAGCTCTGCAGCGCGGTTAATCCTTGTACTTATAACCAACGCCGTAGAGTGTTTCGATTGCGTCAAATTCTTTATCAACAACACGGAACTTTTTGCGGACCCGCTTAATATGGCTATCGATGGTGCGGTCATCGACATAGATTTGGTCATCATAGGCGGCATCCATTAGTGAATCTCTGGTTTTCACAAAGCCGGGGCGTTGTGCAAGGGCTTCGAGAATCAAAAACTCCGTCACGGTCAAGGTTACGGGCATGTCTTTCCACATGCATGCATGGCGCATGGGGTCGAGTGTTAAATCACCGCGCCGCATAATTTTCTTTTCTTCTTCCGGTGTTGGCGTATCCGATGCTTGCGCGCGGCGCAGTACAGATTTTACCCGTTCAAGAAGAAGGCGTTGGGAAAATGGCTTTTTGACATAATCGTCAGCGCCCATGGTAAAGCCCAGCACCTCGTCGATTTCCTCATCTTTCGATGTCAGGAAGATCAGGGGTAGCGCTGAATCTTGGCGAATGCGCCGTAACAATTCCATCCCGTCCATCGCCGGCATTTTAATGTCGGAAACGATCAAATCTGGCGGTGTTGCGCGAATATGTTCAAGGGCAAGGGTGGAGTCTTCAAAGGCATTGACCTTATGGCCTTCAGCCTCCAACGCCATTGTGACGGATGTTAAGATGTTTTGGTCGTCATCGACCAGCGTAATAACTGCCATGGGTTTCCCCGATTCCTTTTAAGTAGTTTCGTTTATCATAACGACCAGCGTTTCAATACGCCATGTACCTTTGCACGCTAGCTATAGGGGATGGCTCGGAAATGGCCAGCCCATGACCGGTTTGCGGCGGGAAAAGCGCAATATTGCGGTAAAGCTTGGTTAATTTCGCAAGATTTGAGCATATTCACCTATTGCGGGAATAAGCAAATCCAACATTCCCCTTAGCCTTGTCGCACCAATCGCGGCATTGGCAAGGACATCCTCTAATGTATCGGGCTTTTGATCCACGCCGCCTGTGGCTTTATTGGTGATGATTGAAAACCCCAACACCCTAATCCCGGCATGGTTGGCGGCAATAACTTCCATAATTGTCGACATTCCCACCATATCGCCGCCAAGACTGGCAAAATATCGGCGCTCGGCAGACGTTTCCAGGGATGGACCGGTAACGCCAGTATAAATCCCTTCGGCGACCGGATCTGGCAATGTGCGGTGAACCATGGCGCGAAGCTCAGGGCAATAAGCCCGGCTCATATCGGGGAAACGGACGCCAATCGCCGGGGCATCGATTCCCACAAGCGGGTTGTGCCCGGTCAGATTAAGGTGATCACGGATCATCGTGATTGACCCCGGCGCATAGTCCGGGTTCAGACCGCCCGCAGCATTGTTCACTATCATAACTTGCACGCCAAGGCGCGCCATCAGCCATGCCTGCATGGCGACATCGTGAGCGCTATAGCCTTCATATAGGTGGACGCGCCCTGATTGGACGACAACTGGAATGTCCTTATAGTTTCCAAAAAGGAACTCACCGGCATGGGACGGCGCCGTGCTGGCGCAAAACCCGTCAATATCAGAAGTCTTTACCCGGTAGGGGTTTTCGATTGCTTCCCCGATATTGCTAAGGCCGCTACCGAGAATGATGCCGATCACAGGTTTTTGCGCCGGTGCGCGCATGGATTGAAACGCTTTTTCAATGCGGCTTTCAATATCGATCATCTACAGGTCCAACTATGATTCATATGTGCCGAGTTTACGACAAGTTCCGCCAGGTTTGCCACCGCTTTGTTCGTTGGCCTTTAAGGCCTGCCGCATAGACCTATCGACTAGGCGCACCCTAAGAGAGCGCGGGGCATTAATAATTGTGGATGGTGTGAGCACCGCCGACCGCGGATAATCAATCAACAGTTTCCTGTGATTTTGCAGCGCTATCTTTCGGGGTGCGGGCCTGACGGCGCGCAGCGGTATCAGCGCTTGAGCGCTTTGATGATGACTTGCGCCGTCTTTGGCTAATTGGTTTTTTCGGCGAATGTTTTGGCGCGCTTGAGCTTTCCGTCTTCGCCGCATTTCCTTTTACATCAATGATGATGGAATCGGTTTGGGTGGTTTTGGCCGAACCATTCCGTTTTGCCGTCTTCTTGCGGGCGGGGGAGACGACTTCAGCCTCTGCGACCGGAATGGGGTCATCTTTTGGTTTCGCCTCAGCCTTTACGGGCTCATCTGCAGGCAAAACATTTTCCGAGCGCGCACGAGATTGCCCCGCCGCGGTTATTGGAAGATGACACGTCACCCGCGTTCCTTCACCGGGCGCAGACTCAAGGCGTACCCAGCCGCCGTGTAATTTAATAAAGCGCTCAACAAGGGACAGTCCAAGCCCGACGCCAGCACTTGGGCCGCGACTTTCAAAGGCATCGAACGCGCGGGCCTGATCCTCAGGCGAGACACCGCGCCCGGTATCGGCGACCCATAGACGGGCCATGTCCGCAGTTCTGTCTGCACCAATCGATACCTGCCCCCCGGACCCGGTATAGGCAAACGCGTTTGATAACAGGTTGAACAGAACTTGTTTTAAGCGCTGTTCATCGGCCTCAATAATACCAATATCGCGCGCGCAATCGACTTTCAGGCTAACTTGGGTGTCTTCTGCTTTTAAGGCCGCATAAGTCGCAGCGCTTTCCACAAGCTCGCGCAGATGCACCTCGCCAATTTCGAGATTCATTTGCCCGGCATCAATCGCTGTCAGGTCAATAACATCGTCAATCAAATCACGCAGATGGTAAGAGGCGGTCAGAACATCTGCGATATAATCTTTTTGGCGCTCATTCAGCACACCGAACATTTGGCTTTCGAGCATTTCGGTAAAACCAACAATTGTGGCCAGCGGCGTGCGCAATTGACGCGAAACATGGTCGGCAAATTTCGATTTCATATTGCCGACGGCTTCGAGAATGTCATTGCGTTCGCGCAATTCTTTCTCGCGTTCGCGCGAATCCGTTACGTCAAGGAAATGCACAAGGCTCGCCCCATCGGGCAGCGGTTCGGTCGAATAAGAAAATGTCCGCCCATCGCGCAGAGCAATCTCATGATTGCGGATTGGCTGGCGATCTTCAGGCGACATTGAAATGATGCGCTTTTTAATCGATTTAAGGGCCTTGTTTTCTTCAGGAAGAAGATGCGCCATCATTTGAATGATTTTATCGACATGGGGATTGTCGTCATCAAAGTTTCGGCCAAGACGCCAAAGCTCTCGGAACGCTTCATTATGCAACCTTAACACACCGTCACCGCCAAACACGGCAACGCCTTCGGCAAGATTGTTCAACGTTGAGCGTTGGACTTTTAGCTGCGTGTTATATTTTGTTTCGAGTTTGCGATTCTCAGTAACGTCTTCAAAAATCAGCAAGACACCGCCCAGCGTATGGCGTTCTTGGACAACGCGGATTGTGCGCCCATCCGGCAGGTTCCAAAGCTCAACCGGCGCGCCGCCATCGCGGCCTGTGCCCGGTGCAGCAAGCTCGCCCGTATAAAGAGAAAGTTGCGCGGTTTTCCATTCAGTATAATCGGCGCCGCGCTCTTGTAACTTTCCGTTCTGATCAAGATCATCGAGAATTTCGCCGTGGGTCGGCCTGCCGGTTAGATCGACATCGTCAAATCCCCACAAGTCCTGGAAGGCTTGGTTGTAGTAAGAAAGTGTTTGATCCACCGCAAACAATGCAACCGCGGAAGGGATCTCATCGAGAATACGTTTATTGGCTTCCAAATGTTCGGCAAGATCGCGCTGTGAGCGATCAAGGTCCGTTTCATCCAGTGCAACACCGCCAAGAGCGGCGCCGCCCGCCGCGTGCATGGGGGTTTCCATAATCCGAACGACACGGCGCTCACCTTGAATATTGACAACGATCTGGCCGCTTACTTGTTTGCGGGCGTCACTGGCTTCCTGCGCGATTTTCCGTGCCGTCGGATCGAGTTCAATTTGTTTACGGATGACTTCACTTGGCGAGTTGCTTTCAACGGCCTCGCAATAAGCCCGGTTCACCCATGCCAGATTAAGATCAGCATCGCGCCGCCAGGTGGGCAGGGCGCTTTTTTCGAGAATTGAGAGGGCTCCGTGAAGGTCAATCGTGCGTTCGCGGATTTTACCCATCATGCCGTCATCTTCGGCCATGCGCGCGGCTGGGTCGGTGAGCCATAGCCCGACCTGTGAACCGGCAATCCTGCCATCGGCTTCAATGGCGCGCCCCTCCAGGGTGACGACGGCGCCCGAAAAAGGAATGCCGTGGGCGCGCAGATCAAAAACTTTTTCACGTAAAGTTTTTACGTCGTCAGCATCATCTTCGAGCGGTAAATCGCCGAGCGTTTCTAAAAGATGGGCGACCGGGGACTGGCTATCGGTTAAATTGCCGTCAGAGACCGGATTAAATCCGCTGGAAAAAGATAAAAGCGAGGCCATTGCGGCAGGGCCGCCGAGAATTTTTGGTTTTCCCCATCCATTTTCCAGTGCGGTGAAATCATCCTCCCAAACAAGAACAAGGCCGGGATGGGCGGCAAGAACCGCATCGGATTTTTCCAGCCGCGCTTCCATGTGCGCAAGTTTTCGCGACCAGTCGGACGAGATTGTCCGTGAGCTCAAGGTTACTCGAACCGCCCACAGGGTTGCCGCAACGGAAAGGCCGGTCAAAGCGGCAATCGCAATGCCGCCAATTCCAACGGAGTTCAGGAATGAGTTGGCAGCGCTGGAAGTTGTCTCAGCGCCATGCGCTGCGCTGATGGTGCTAAGCAAGCCAGTAAGGCCAACAGGCAAGGACACGCAAAGAGGCGACCATGATGCACGAGGCATCCGGTTTTTCTTTTGCACTATGCGACGTCGAATTTGCATCCAGCAGGCCTTAACCTTTATTCATCCACACTAATTTTGCAGGCGGGGTCCAATGATAGGGCCAGCCGCCAAATCACGGCAAAATCAAAAGCACTTATAACAGCTCGTTTGCGCGCCAATACAACCCAAGATGGATAATAGCGCATTGATTTCGCAATAGCTGAAATGCCGCCCTTCACTAACCGTTATAAGCCAAACGCCTATAAGAATGTGCTTCGCTGCGAATCACCAGTATTTTTTGCCTTTGTGAGCCGCCTTTTTGTTCGGTTTTTTCAACAAGAACTCAAGGGCAAAAACCAGGGTTATTCCCAGATTATCAGCCATTTCCCCACGCCTTATCCCAAATTTAGCCTTGTGATTGGTATAAAGCCCGCGTTTTCAACAGCTTATCCACACCTTTCCCACAGTTTGTTAGGTGCATTGCAGATTGAGAAAGCGCTGTTAGTGTTCTGAACTTGCAATCTGCCACTGAGATCAGGAAATTCCATGAAAACTCCCCGAAATTCCGCCAACACAACGCTCATTCTAACCGGCTTATTGGGGCTTGCGGCCATGGGGGTTTCGGCCTGTTCCAGCCCCGATTCAAGCGTTGCTTCACCCTCTGGTGAGGCAGAACTCAGGCAAAGCAATGGGCAAACGGCCCCAACCGATCAGTCGCAAGACGCGGCCTTCGATCTGGCGGATTTACCCCAGCAGCCGGTCGATGCCTTGAAGACACTTGAGATTCTGGCGCTTGATGGGATGGAGGGCCGCCAAACGGGCACGCGCGGCGGGGAGCGCGCCCGGATTTGGCTGGCTCAGCAGCTAAAGGCTCGTGGATTGCTTTTTCCCAGTGAGGGCGACGTTGAAGGCACCGTTGAGGGGTATGAACACCGATTTAGTTTTTCCCAGCGCACGGGCAAGAAAATGAACGGCGTGAATTTGATTGCGCGCATACCCTCAAGGTTTGAAACGCCAAATGGCCCGGTAATGATTGTCAGCGCGCATTTTGATCATGAGGGCATTCGCGTCAAAAAAGGCGTTGAGGAGATTTATAATGGCGCGGATGATAATGCGTCGGGTGTTGCGGGTGTGTTGGCAATTGCAGATCATTTTCTTGCAAATCCGCCCGACCATGAGGTTATCATTGCGCTTTTTGATGCCGAAGAAATGAGGCTGCAAGGTGCAAAAGCATTTTTACGTGACGAGGTGGTCGATCCAGAGCGGATCGTCCTTAATTTGAATTTTGATATGATTAGCCGCAACGATGACAATGAAATCTATATTGCGGGCAGTTATCATACGCCCGGACTTAAAACGATACTTGCGCCGGTTATTGATCAAGCGCCCGTAACAATAAAATATGGGCACGATGATCCCAAGCTGGGATCTAATGATTGGACAAATCAATCGGACCACGGACCGTTTCACAAAAAGGGCATACCCTTTGTGTATTTCGGTGTTGAAGATCACGCGGATTATCATCAGCCAACAGATGTATTCGCAACGATCCCGAAAGATTTTTTCATACGGTCCATTGAGACTGTTGTCATGGCCGCTGAGCAGCTTGACCGGGAGCTCGATGAGGTTGCCTCATTAAATTGATAAAGCCGCGCTGATTTTTGAAGGTCAACGCGGCTTTTAATTTGTGAACAGCGAACGCTCAATTGCGTTTCGTGCCTCAGTTACACTACGTGACCCAATTACACTTCGTGATATGGGCCTTCAGGGGTTTCATATGCGAGGCG
>CAYQXV010000036.1:0-23537 GCA_964421675.1 uncultured Caulobacterales bacterium | reverse complement strand
ACTTCGTGATATGGGCCTTCAGGGGTTTCATATGCGAGGCGCTGATCAAGATATCCTTCAGCCACTGTCATGAAATCTTCCAGATTATGTTCAAAGAAGTGATCGCCAACAGGGACATTGGAAAATTCAACCTTGCGCCCTTTTTGTGTCCGCGTTCTCTCGACCATATTCCGGGTTTCTTCTGGTGTGCAGACTTTATCGTCTGCGCCATGGATGACGATTCCTGAAGACGGGCAGGGGGCGAGAAAAGAAAAGTCGTAGAGGTTTGCCGGGGTTGAGCCACAAATAAAGCCGACAATTTCCGGCCGGCGCATGAGCAATTGCATGGCAATCCACGAGCCGAAGGAAAATCCAGCGACCCATGCAAATGGTGCATTGGGGTTTGTTTGCTGGACATAATCAAGCGCGGTCGCCGCATCTGCCAGTTCACCCTGGCCGTGATCATATTCGCCTTGGCTGCGGCCAACACCGCGAAAGTTAAATCGCAGGACAGAAAAGCCGCGATTGAGAAACATATGATAAAGCTCGTAGCAAACCTTATTGTTCATTGTTCCGCCGAACAAAGGGTGGGGATGCAGAACAATCGCGACGGGCGGCGTGTCGCCCTTTCCCTGTTGAAAACGTCCTTCGAGGCGGCCTTCGGGGCCAGCAAAAATAACTTCAGGCATGAGCTTATAAGTCTCCAATCGGCTTTTATTCACATAAAGCGACGTTTTTGAACATTTTCATCAGGATTTCGAGGACAATAAATCTAGTAATTCCGGGGGTTTTGCACAATTTTCAAGAAAATCTTGACGAAATTGATCGGGTTTCTTAGATGGCTCGTATGTAGTAATGAAAATGCCCGTTAAGGGCGCGATTGGTGGCCATACCATTTTCTGTGGCAATTGCCAGTCTTTAGTTTTGATTTGCCCAATATCAGGCCGAGTATTAGGCGGCGTAACTGGCCCATAAATGGGTTTGGTCATTGGGTAGCGATGGGGATGAAGCTCCTCGCCAGGAGTTGATATGAAGCTGACGACAAAAGGTCGATACGCTGTAACAGCGCTTACTGATATTGCCGCCCATACGAATGGGGAAGGCGATGTCGTGGCTCTGTCGAGTATTGCCTTGCGTCAGGGAATTTCGCAGCATTATCTTGAGCAGCTATTTCCCAAGCTGCGACGTGCGGGGTTGGTTGAAAGTCAGCGCGGTGTTGCTGGCGGTTATGTGTTGAGCCAGTCCCCGGAAAATATACGAATTGCAGACGTGGTCGCCGCCGTGGATGAGGCGATTCAAACAACGGCGTGTCATCCCGGTTCAGAAAATGGCTGTCAGGGCACAAGCGCGCGTTGCCTGACCCACGATCTTTGGGATGAGCTTGGGCGTCAGATTGAGCTATTTTTAAATGCCGTGACGCTGGAAGATGTCCTCGCGCGCCGTGTGCTTGGGATGGCATCGGTCAATATGCCAACGAGGCCCACACAAAGAGCAGATCAACTATCAGAAAAAACAGCAGGCCCAATTTCCGGGCCGACTGTTGGGCAGGCGGCCTCATGAAACGCCATTATCTCGATCATAATGCGACGGCTCCTGTTCGCCCCGAAGTTATCGACGCTGTGTCAGAGGTTATGGCGCGCAGCGGTAATGCATCGTCGGTACACGGTGAAGGACGCGGTGTGCATTCCATTGTTGAGGCGTCACGCGAAACCATTCGCAGTTTTGTAAATGCGCCGGTCAATGGATTGATCTTTACATCAGGCGGCACCGAAGCGATTCATCTCGCCCTGACCGGCGGTGTCAAAGCGAACGCGATAAAGCGAATTTTTGTCAGCGCGATTGAGCATTCTGCTGTTCTTGAAAATGCCAAGGCGACGGGGGCAAGTGTTGAAATCATTCCAGTGACCTCGAGCGGGGTTATCGATATGGAATGGTTTACCGACCGTCTGGATGGATATGACATTGACGATGAAGGTGCATTTATCGCCTGCGTCATGCTGGCGAATAATGAAACTGGTGTCATTCAGCCGGTTCGCGATGTTTCTGATCTTGTTCATAATGCGGGCGGCTTGTTATTTGTTGATGCCGCGCAAGCGGTGGGCAAGGTTCCGGTTAATTTTGTAATGCTTGGCGCGGATATGATGAGCTTTACAGCCCATAAATTTGGCGGCCCACTCGGCATCGGCGCGCTTGCAATTGCGCCAAATCTTCCCCTAGCGCCAGTTTTTGCGGGCGGTGGGCAAGAGATGAACCGGCGCGCGGGCACAATCAATGCGCCATTGATTTCCGGGTTTGCCAAAGCCTGTGAATTGGCTGTCGGCACACTGGAAAATAGTCAGCATATAGCGGGTTTGCGCGACGGGATTGAAAATGTGGTGCGCGAGCGCGGCGGTGTTATATGGGGCGAAGGACAGGTCAGACTGCCCGGCACGCTGAGTTTCTCAGTGCCTGGGTTTTCTGCTGAAACGCAATTAATGGCATTGGATCTTGGCGGTGTTGCTGTGTCGTCAGGCGCTGCATGTTCGTCTGGAAAAGTAAAAGCTTCCCATGTTTTGTTGGCCATGGGTGCTGGCGAAGAGGACGCAAAATGCGGTATTCGCGTTTCGCTGGGCTGGAATTCCGATCAGGGTGATATTGATGCATTTATCAAAACCTGGGTGCCTGCCTATGAGCGCGTCAAAGAAAGAGCGGCATAATGTTTAACGAAATTTATAATCAAGATTTGGGTACGGATAAATGACAGTATATTTCGTTGTGCAGGTCACTATCAAAGACCGCGACGCTTATGAGCGGTATGCTGCGGCATTTATGGGTATTTTTGAGAAGTTCAAAGGCAAAATGTTAGCGGCAGATTTTAAACCCAAAGTTCTGGATGGCCAATGGGATATGGACCGGCTTGTTGTGATGTCTTTTCCCGATGAGGGTTCCCTCAAAGAGTGGCTGACGTCTCCTGAATACCAGGCCATTGGACATCACCGGGCTGCCGGCGCTGATACCATCGCTTTAATGGCGCAAGGAATTGAGAGTTAATCGATTATGTCAGAAGCAAAAGCGACAATTGATCAGGCGACAGTGGACACTGCAAAGTCACTGGAAACCTATAAATACGGATTTTCAACCGATATTGAATCGGTGAAGGCGCCAAAAGGGCTTTCGGAAGATACTGTCCGGTTCATTAGTGCGAAAAAAGAAGAACCCGAATGGATGCTGGAGTTGCGTCTTGAGGCCTATGCGCGCTGGTTGAAATTGGAAGAGCCCACGTGGGCGATGGTTGATTATCCTGAAATTGATTATCAAGATGCCTATTATTACGCTGAGCCCAAATCCGGCGCGAAATATGATTCCATTGACGATGTACCGGAAGAAATTTTAGCCGACTTTGAAAAGCTTGGCATCCCCTTGCGCGAAGCCGAAGTTTTGCTCGGGGTTAAAGGAGCTGCCGGTACTGCTGCTGAAGCGCGAACCGCCAATGATGATAGCCAGAATGATAGTCAGGCTGGCCGCCCAAAGGTTGCCGTTGATGCGGTGTTTGATTCTGTATCGGTTGCGACGACATTCCAAAATGAATTGAAAAAAGCCGGCGTGATTTTCATGTCGATCTCTGAAGCCATTCGCGAGCATCCTGAACTTGTGAAAAAATATCTTGGCACCGTGGTGCCCGCTTCTGATAATTTCTTTGCGACATTGAATGCGGCCGTATTTTCTGATGGTACCTTTGTTTATGTCCCTGAGGGTGTGCGGTGCCCGATGGAGCTATCAACCTATTTTCGCATTAATGAAGCCAATACCGGGCAGTTTGAACGCACGCTGATTATTGCAGCACCTGGTTCTTACGTATCCTATCTGGAAGGGTGCACGGCGCCGATGCGCGACGAAAATCAATTGCATGCGGCGGTTGTCGAGCTTGTGATTGAAGATGATGCTGAAATTAAATATTCGACGGTGCAAAATTGGTATCCCGGCGACAAGGACGGCAAAGGCGGCATTTATAATTTTGTGACGAAGCGTGCTGATTGCCGGGGAAAAAATGCGAAAGTTTCCTGGACGCAGGTCGAAACTGGTTCAGCGGTGACATGGAAATACCCCTCTTGTGTGTTGAAGGGCGATAATAGCCAGGGCGAGTTTTATTCAATCGCCATCACAAACAATCACCAACAAGCCGATACCGGCACTAAAATGATCCATTTGGGAAAGAACACGCGCTCGCGGATTATCTCAAAGGGGATTTCTGCAGGGCGTTCGAATTCAACCTATCGAGGATTGGTCTCGATAAACCGCAAGGCCTCGGGTTCGCGAAATTTCACCCAGTGCGATTCACTGCTAATCGGCAGCGAGTGCGGCGCGCATACGGTTCCTTATGTGGAAAGCCGCAATCCGCAAGCCATTTTAGAACATGAAGCCACCACCTCGCGGCTTTCTGAAGATCAGTTATTTTACTGTATGCAACGGGGGTTAAGCGAAGAGGACTCAGTTGCGCTTCTGGTAAATGGATTTTGCAAGGAAGTCTTGCAGGAGTTACCGATGGAATTTGCGGTGGAAGCGCAAAAGCTTGTCAGTGTAAGTCTTGAAGGGAGTGTGGGATGATGCGTACGGTTTTTATAATTTTATTGGTGTTCATTTCAGCATGTGCTGGAAATGCGCAAACGCCTGCGCCTTTCTCGCCGGTGGTGGAAGTTAACAATGTTCTTTATCTCGCTGGTCATTTGGGCCGCGACCCGGAAACCCGAGAATTGCCAGAGGGTATTTCAGCGCAAACAACGCAAACGTTGCAAAATATTGGCGCGACGCTCGCGAGCGTAAATGCAACGCATGCAGACATTGTTCGTTGTCAGGTGTTTCTTGCCGACATAAATGATTTTGCTGCCATGAATGCTGCTTACCGGGTGTTCTTCCCGGAAAATCCGCCCGCCCGAACGACTGTCGCGGTTGCCGGGCTGGCATTAGGGGCGGAAATTGAAATTGAGTGCACCGCTGCGCGGCGCATGCCTGTCAATTCCGTCAAACCCATAGGGAGTTCTGGTTCCTGACCGCACCATTGTTCACCATCGCGTGACATTTGTGAGCGGCATCTGATCAGAAGATAAATTGAGTGTTATGGGATCGAAAGTTGGTTTGCCGAGAGCGTTTTCGGGTTTGAAATTGTGTGTTGGTCGGACCCAAATATGTAGTTGTTTTGTGAGTAATTGACGTAAAAAATATGACTGTTTTGAAAGGAAGATGTGATTATGCCTAAGTTTGCCTCCGGTGTGGTGAAGTTTCAAAAAGACGTTTATCCAGGTAAAAAAGAACTGTTTGAAAAATTGAGCGAAGGTCAATCACCTGAAGCTTTGTTTATTACCTGTTCGGATTCGCGCATTGAAACTGGTTTGATCACACAAACAGATCCTGGTGAGCTTTTTGTGTGTCGCAATGCTGGCAATATCGTTCCGCCCCATACAAATCATACGGGCGGGATGACGGCGTCAATCGAATTTGCCCTCGAAGTCCTCAAAGTGCCTCATATTGTGGTTTGTGGCCACACAGAGTGCGGGGCCATGAAGGGTGCATTGGATACGGCAGGGCTTGATAGTCTACCCCATGTTAAAGAATGGCTTGGCTATTCAAGAGCGGCGGTTCAAGTCGTGCAGCGTCGTTGGAAAGATGCCGATTATGCGACGCGCATGGAAATGTTGACGCAGCAAAATGTGATTTTGCAGCTCCACCATCTGGAAACGCACCCGTCAGTAGCGGTTGCGTTAAACGCCGGTGAATTGGAACTGCATGGCTGGGTTTACGATATCAAAACCGGTGATGTGTTGGCCGCGAATAAAGAGCGGTCTGAATTTGTATCCGTTGCGGATTTGTACGCGTAACAGCTGAAACAACGCATCTTTAAATATGATGAGATGACGACTGGAGAGAATTGATGACGAATGTGACGAATGGGGAGGTATCGAAACAACCATTTTTCGATACCTCAAATATCAAAGGCGATATTTTTGGCGGACTGACCGCTGGTGTTGTTGCGTTACCACTCGCTCTTGCTTTTGGTGAGGCGTCTGGCGCTGGCCCGATCGCCGGGCTTTGGGGCGCAATTATTGTTGGGTTCTTTGCCTCATTGTTCGGCGGTACAGGATCGCAGGTGACGGGACCGACGGGACCGATGGTTGTGGTCTTTGCTGGGGTGTTCTCGTCTCTTTCGGGCAACCCTGCGCTTGTCTTTGGCGCGGTTGTTCTTGCTGGCTTGTTACAGATAATCTTCGGGGTCTTGAAGCTTGGTCAATATATTAAGCTTGTTCCTTACCCGGTTATATCTGGATTTATGAGCGGCATTGGCGTGATTATTATCGCCTTGCAAATGTCACGGCTTTTTGGTCACGAACCTGCAGAAAGTGGAACCATTCCTGCCTTGGCGGCCATTCCCGGCGCTGTCATGGATCCGAATTTTGCAGCCTTGATCATTGGTGTTTTAACCTTGGCCATTATCTTTTTCTGGCCGAAAAGCTGGGGCAAACTTGTGCCCGGCGCGCTTGCCGCATTGATTATCGGGACATTGCTAAGTCTTGTCTTAAAGGGCGCTCCGGTTTTGGGCGATATCCCTACTGGCTTTCCAGAATTTATCTTACCTGCATTTAGCCAATCGTCTGCCCTAATTGTCTTGGAAGCTGCGTTCATTCTTGCCACATTAGGGGCGATTGACAGTTTGCTGACATCGCTTGTTGCCGACAATATGACCCGTACACGGCACAATTCCGATAAAGAACTAATCGGCCAGGGAATTGGTAACACAATCGCTGGATTGTTCGGCGCGATCCCAAGTGCGGGCGCGACAATGCGGACGGTCATTAATATTCGGACCGGCGGTAAAACCAAATTGTCCGGCATGATCCATTCGGTATTGCTGTTCTTGGTGGTGATTATTCTGTCACCGCTTGCTGCAAAAATTCCCCATGCGGTGCTTGCTGGCATTCTCGTCAAGGTGGGGTATGACATTGTTGATATCGCCTATCTCAAGCGTGCCCATAAAGGACCACGCTGGGATTTGATTTTGATGGCGCTTGTCTTGTTGCTGACGGTCTTTGTTGACTTGATTACAGCGGTTGCCGTGGGTGTGTTCCTTGCCGCCCTTGCTTTCGTAAAACGGATTGCCGATGAACAATTGGCAAATGCTGCTGAGCCCATGCCGCGTATGACAACGGACGAAGAAAAAATATTGCTGGAACGGGCCAAGGGCCGTGTCACAATGTTTGATTTTGGCGGACCGTTAAGTTTTGGGGCCGCCGCTGATCTTGGCCATCAAATGCGTGAGCGTTCAAAGAAAACCACCGAAGCGATGATCCTCGATTTCTCAAGGGTGCCGTTCATTGATGTGTCGGCCGCGCGCGCGGTTGAGACAATCGCATGTGATGCCAAGCAGGCCGGTAAACTTGTTTATGTGTCAGGTATTAAGGAGAGTGTTCGAGAAATTCTCTCTGGACTTGGCGCTGATCATTGTCTGCCGGTTGATACAGAGTTTGATAACCGCTTGCTCGCTCTACAGGCTGCGGTTGAAAGGGTCACCAAAGATGATGGCCAAAAAGCTGCTAGTACGCCAGCACCAGCCTAGGTATGAAGCTGGACGAAAATAACGGGCGATATTGAATCGCCTTTTACAATCGGAATGACCCGGCGAAATTTGCCGGGTCATTTCAATAATTTTCACTGAGGCTTCAGCCTTTGGACTGAATGCATTGGTGATAGCTGGTCAATTTTGACGAATACTTCTCGGGGCCTTTTGGGGCGCAGAAGTTAAGGAATGAATGAGTATGTTGACGATAGATAATCTGTATGCCGGTGTTGACGGTGCATCGATTTTAAACGGCTTAACACTTGAGGTGCCAAGCGGGGAAGTCCATGCGATTATGGGACCGAATGGATCGGGAAAGTCGACCCTGTCCCATACGATTGCGGGGCGCCCTGATTATGAAATTCAAGAGGGCCAAGTTCTTCTTGATGATGTAGATTTATTATCGCTCGATGCCAATGAGCGCGCGAGTGCGGGGGTGTTTCTATCGTTTCAGCATCCCATGGAAATACCGGGCGTTGCGACAATGAATTTTATCCGCACCTCGTTAAATGCACAGCGCGCAGCGCGCGGCGAAGATGAAATGTCGGCTGCTGATTTTCTGCGATTAATCCGCGAAAAGGGAAAGCTTGTCGGGCTATCAGATGAAAAATTAAAACGGCCATTTAATATCGGCTTTTCTGGCGGCGAGAAAAAACGCATGGAAATGCTGCAAATGGCGATTTTCGAACCGCAATTGTGCATTATGGACGAAACAGATTCTGGTCTTGATATTGATGCGTTGAAAATGGTTGGCGAAGTTGTCAACGAGTTGCGCAATAAAACCAGAAGCTTTTTGGTGATTACCCATTATCAGCGCTTGCTGGATTATATCAAACCTGACCGCGTGCATGTGCTTGCTGGCGGAAAAATTGTAAAATCCGGCGGCCCGGAGCTTGCCCAGGAACTGGAACGGGATGGGTATGACCAGTTTATCAAAGCGGCGTAAACCTCGTTTCTTGCCATTTTTTATCATCCAAGACGACCGCAATTGCGTTCAAAGAGTTTGGTTATGACCATCGGATTTTTAACACCAGTTACCTTAGAGGCCGGCTTGTTGGCAGCGTTTGATCAGGGCGCGAGCGATTTGGATTCGCGCAAATCCGCCTATAGCAAATTTGCTAAAACGGGCTTGCCTCACCGGAAACTGGAAGCGTGGAAATGGTCTGATTTTCGAACCGCGCTTTCTGATCTGCCCGTTGAGCAGGGCTCTGGTGAGATTCAAGTTCAGGCACCGTCTATATTCTCGCAAGCGGGTGCTTTCACCATAACGCTTGATAGTGACGGCGCCCATTGGGGCGACAATTGCCCGGCTGGTGTTTCTTTGCGCCTGACAGACAATGTTGCTGACCGGCTCGATCTGATTGATGACCATCCAATGGCAAGCCTTGCGGCGGCAATGTCGACGGAGACATTGATTATTACTGTAGCGGCAGGCCAATCGGTTACTGCGCCTATTCATATTCGGCGCAGCGGCGCGGCATCTGACGGCGCGCAGCGCCATCACCGTGTGCTTGTGTCGATTGATGAGGATGCATCTGTCGGAATTATCGAATCTATTGATGAACCAACGGGCGCACTATTTGATAATCTGCTCACGGAGGTTCGCCTTGGTGCGCGGGCCCATCTTTCGCGGACTGTCTATTCCAATGTTGGTGACAACGGCGTCGAAATATCAACATGTGCGATTGTGATCGATGGGGGAGCTGTCTTTGACCAGTTTGCCCTTCTTGCGGGCGGTAAGCGCTCACGATTAGAAACGATCAGCCGTTTTGATGGGCCGGATGCGCACGCGCGATCATTCAGTGCAAGCATATTGGGCAGCGCCAGACATGCCGATTTCACGAGTGAATTTATTCATGACGCCGAAGGGTGCATAGTCGAGCAAATGCATAAATCTGTTATCCGTGAACGTGGGCACGGCATTTTCCAGGGTAAATTTCTGGTTGAGCGCACAGGCCAAAAAACGGATGCGAATATGCAGGCAAATGCGATGCTTTTGTCTGAAGGGGCGACAATTAATCATAAGCCAGAACTTGAGATCTATGCTGACGATGTTGCCTGCGCGCATGGGTCGACTTCGGGTGCACTCGATGATGATGCGATTTTTTATATGCGCCAGCGCGGGCTATCCGATGAGGCCGCCCGAAGCCTGCTGATTGATGCCTTTCTTGCCGAAGTCTTTGATGAAATGGAAGAAGCCCCCTTGGTGGGTGCGCGCCAGGCCGATATTTTACGGAATGTTGCTGCGTCCTGGAAAGCAGGGGGCGCATAATGTCTATAGCGGGTAATGCGCCCTTCAATGTTGATGAAATTCGTAAACAATTTCCAATATTGAAACGCGAAATCCACTCCAAGCCGTTGGTGTATCTCGATAATGCTGCGTCCTGTCAAAAACCCCAAGCGGTGATTGACGCTGTTACCGATGTTATGTCGAATGGCTATGCAAATGTGCATCGCGGTCTACATACATTGTCCAATGAAGCAACAGCCGCCTTTGAGGCTGTGCGCGTTAAGACCGCATCGTTTATTAATGCGGCGAACCCGGAAGAAATAATTTTTACATCTGGCGGGACAGACGCGTTTAATCTTGTTTCTTATGTTCTGGGCGTCGATCATCTCAATGAGGGTGATGAGATCATTTTATCGATGATGGAACATCACTCCAATATCGTGCCGTGGCACCTTTTGCGCGAGCGCAAGGGCATCGTGTTGAAATGGCTTGATGTTAGTGAGGATGGCGAAATTGATCTTGATGCCTATCAGGCATTGTTCACCGCCCGAACCAAACTTGTCGCCATTTCCCACATGTCGAATGTTCTGGGCGCTGAAACACCGGCGCGCGAACTAACAAGAATTGCCCATGAGCATAATGCACTGATCCTGTTTGATGGATGTCAGGCAAGTGTTCATGGCTCGGTTGATGTTCAGGCGATTGGTTGCGATTTTTATGTGATGACCGCGCACAAATTATACGCCCCGACCGGTGTTGGTGTGCTTTATGGTCGAAAATCATTGCTCGATACGCTGCCCCCGTTTCGCGGCGGCGGTGAGATGATTGATATCGTCACGCCCGACCGGATCACCTATAATGAAGCCCCGCACCGCTTTGAAGCGGGCACGCCCGCAATCATTGAGGTGATCGGTTTCGGCGCGGCTCTTGATTGGGTTCAAAGTGTGGGAATGGACGCGATTGCAGCCCATGAAGCGACCTTAACCGAGCATGCCATTGAGGCGCTGCGCGGTTTGAATTTTGTCACGCTCTATGGCCAGGCAAAGGGGAAAGCGCCGATTATTTGCTTTGGCATGGAAGCGGCTCATCCCCATGATATTTCGGCAATTTTGGATCGGACTGGCGTTGCGATTCGGGCCGGGCACCATTGCGCACAACCATTAATGGAGCGATTAGGGGTCAGTGCAACTGCGAGAGCCTCATTTGCAGCCTTTAATACCCTCGCAGATGTAGACGCGCTGGTTGAAGGTCTGCATAAAACACACCAAATGTTAGGGTAAGACATCCTCATGAGTGATAGTATGAATAGCGGGCGTGATATAATCGATTTAGGCGAACCATCGCCCTCTGCTCCTGAAGTTGGCCCAGAAGCCGCGCAGGCGGAAACGCCCAATAGTGGGGCGTGTAATAAGGCGAGTGGCGGGGCCTCCCCAATCCCTGAGGCGGAAATTCAGCAAATGACCAAAGACGTCATTCGAATGCTGAAAACAGTTTATGATCCTGAGATTCCGGTCGATATTTATGAGCTTGGCTTGATTTACAAGGTCGATATCTCCGATGATCGATTACTGACGGTTGATATGACGCTGACAGCGCCTGGGTGCCCGGTTGCCGGTGAAATGCCTGGCTGGGTCGAGGGCGCGGTACGCGGTGTTGAAGGGGTTGATGATGTGCTGGTGAATATGACGTTTGAGCCCCCTTGGACGCCAGAACGCATGTCTGATGAAGCAAAGCTTGAATTGGGCTGGATGTAGGAAAGGCAAAATTTATGGCCAGACGAGAACGCCCCAAAGTTGTGACCCTGACGGATGTCGCCGCTGAGCGCATGCAAGAGATCATGGCAGCGGCCGATGAAGATTTTATCGGTGTGCGCATCGGTGTAAAAAATGGCGGCTGTGCCGGCATGGAATACACAATGGATTACGCGCAGGAAATTGCCCCGCTCGACGAAGTCGTTGAGGAAAATGGCATTCGAGTGCTGATTGATCCAAAAGCGATTTTGTTTCTGCTCGGAACCGAAATAGATTTCGTGACGGAAAAACTTTCACAGCGCTTTGTTTTCACCAATCCAAACCAGACGGATGCGTGTGGGTGCGGTGAGAGCGTCACAATTGTGCCAGCTGCTGCTCACTAAGCGATCTGAAATCGTTTAACAAAAAGCGGTAAGAGCGACCATGAGATCATTGAGTTTGCATGTAGGGCACGGCAAAACTGGCTCCAGCTATTTACAATCCGTTTTAGCCCATGCTCGCCAACCTCTTTTGGACGCAGGGATAAACTATCCTACCCACAATAGCTTAAAAGACGCGCGCGCCGGTAAGGTAACGTCTGGCAATGGCATTAGGTTGATGGATGCGGTGATTGCCCAAGAGAGCGATCCGGTCTGGTTCAATCATGCCGATCATGTGCTGTTTTCAAGTGAGTTTTTGTTTGATTTTTTCATCGACAAAAAAAATCACGCCGCGATCAGATCTTTTCTTGATGGTGCGCGAATTGAGAAAATCCGTATTCTGCTTTTTATTCGCGATCCTATAGAGCAGGTGACGTCAAGCTATCAGCAATTCATAAAACGAGGCGGGGGAACCTTGTCCGCTGATGAATTTTCGCGGCGGTTTATCATGCCAGAACGGGTTATGGAGTTTTTAGAGTTTACCGACCGTCACGATGATATTGAGGTCGTTATTCGTAATTATTCCCGAACAAGAGGGGATTTGGCGCGCGTTCTTTTTGATACATTTGAAATAGAACCCGTTGAGGTGACATTGCCAACGCGCGCGGTAAATCGGTCTTTGACGAGGGCAGAATTTGCATTGCAAAAGTCGTTTAATAGTGTCCTTGGAAAATCCGGCGAACTCGTCGCTGATCCTTTGTGCAATTCTATTCCCGATGCCGTTCCGTGCAAAATTATTCCAGGCTTGGAAGCGCAAAAGTTTTTGTTAGAAAGAAGTGGGCCGGCAATGGCGGCCATTAATGCGCGGTTGCCCAAAGAGGAACATTACCGCCTGGAGCCAATTGAAAAAGAGGAAAACGACGACCCTCAAATACAATTTACGGAACGCGAAATCGACGTATTTGGGACAAGCATCGCAACGGAGATAAGAAAGTTGCGCAAGAAAGCACGGCGCTTAGAGGCGGCTTTAAAGGAAGCGGGCATTGATTTGCCGGATAAATGAGCTTTACAAAGACGTCCAATGCGATGAGCGTTATGCGAATCTATTTGAGAGTGTGCAGCGCTTAGCGCGCGCCTATGAATTGTAGTGATAGAGGATATAAAATGACCACTGCTTTTGTTTTTCCGGGTCAGGGTAGTCAAACTGTTGGAATGGGGCGCGCCTTGTCGGATAATTTTGCCGTCGCCCGCGATGTGTTTGCGGAAGTCGATGACGCATTATCGCAAAACCTATCAACACTTATCTTTGAAGGGCCCGCTGACGATTTAACCCTGACGACAAATACGCAGCCTGCATTGATGGCCGTTTCTATTGCCGCAGCGCGCGTCTTGGAAGCTGAAAAAGGATTAGATGTTTCCTCGCTAAGCTGTGTTGCGGGCCATTCTTTGGGTGAATATGCAGCGCTGTGTCTGGCCAATAGCATTAGCCTTTCGGACACTGCAAAATTACTGCGTATTCGCGGCGATGCCATGCAAGATGCAGTGCCTGTTGGTAAAGGCGCGATGGCTGCGCTCATTGGGGCCAATGTTGAAAGTGCGCAAGCGGTCCTCGATGCGACCAATGGCGGTGTTGGCGAAATCGCAAATGATAATGCGCCCGGTCAAATTGTTATCTCCGGATCGAAAGAAAGAATTGAAGCTGCGTGTGCAGTTGCCAAAGAACACGGTATTAAAATGGCCAAGCTGCTTCCCGTTTCTGCGCCCTTTCATTGTTCAATGATGCAACCGGCGGCGGACCGTATGGAAGAAGCGTTAAGTGCGGTGCGTGTCAGTGCACCAACTGTTCCGGTGATTGCCAATGTTACCGCGGCCAAAGTGACAGACCCTGACGAAATAAAAAAGCTGCTCGTTGAGCAGGTGACAGGGCAGGTGCGTTGGACGCAAAGTGTGCAAGCGATGATTGGTGACGGTGTTGATCAGTTTATAGAGATTGGCGCTGGTAAAGTATTGTCTGGATTAATCCGCAGAATTGATAAGCAAGCCAATGTATCTAATATGGCGAGCCCTGAGGATTTGGCAGCATTTTAATCGCCTCAATTGCGAGAGGTGCTGCGTCGCGGTAAACGCGCGAACGCGCAGCTCAATACTGGATTCATCGCCGCGCAAATGCTAGGCGAACACTCACAACGTCATGCCCGTACTATGACGCCCTTTTAAATCACGCCTTCATGGTCATGTCGGCACCCGGAAAAATTATAATCCGATAGGAGAACGCGCTAATGTTCGATCTTACTCAAAAACGTGCCTTGATCACCGGGGCAACCGGCGGCATTGGCGGCGCAATTGCGCGCACTTTTCATGAGGCCGGGGCAAGCGTCACCTTGTCGGGCACGCGCGCAGAAAAACTAGAAGAACTGGCAGGCGAGCTTGGCGAGCGCGCGCACATCGCGCCGTGTAACCTGTCAGATTTAGATGCGGTTGATGCATTGCCTAAAGCTGCCAGCGAAGCGATGGGCGGGCTTGATATTATTGTCTCAAATGCCGGGGTCACGCGCGATATGTTATTGCTGATGATGAAGCCGGATATGTGGGATGATGTGCTGCGGATTAATTTGACCGCTTATTATCGCCTGACCCGGGCGGCATTGCGCGGCATGACAAAGCAGCGCTTTGGCCGGATTATCGGCATTACATCTGTCGTAGGGGTCACCGGTAATGCGGGACAGGCCAATTATGCAGCGTCAAAGGCGGGCATGATCGGATTTTCCAAATCCCTCGCACAAGAAGTTGCCAGCCGAAACATCACAGTCAATTGCATCGCGCCGGGCTTTATCGAAACGGCTATGACCGATGCCCTCAATGAAGACCAGCAAAGTGGGATTTTGACCCGAATCCCCGCGGGCCGAATGGGGACAGCGGCGGATATTGCTGGTTCAGCACTTTACCTGGCCAGCGATGCAGGCGCCTATGTTACCGGCCAGACCCTTCATGTGAATGGCGGCATGGCGATGGTTTAAGGGCCTGTAGCCCGCCCGGCAGCCCGGACTTCCCGGTTTTTGGCCGTCCTCTATATGGGCGAAAGGCCGAAATTGTGAGCATGAAAACGGGCCGAAATCACAGGCTGAAATCGGCTTGAATCTCACAAATTCGTCAATAGAGCCGATTTTGAAAAAAAATCAGCTGTTAAGCCCCTCAAGCTGCCTTTATCCCCATAAATAGCGTTGCATGGCACCTCAATTTGCCGTATTCGGCCTAGCAAATACTAATCTTATGCCCATATCTGAGGCATGGGATTTTATGCCCCAAAATGGGGCTGGTGGTTTATACATTACCCGGTAAAGGGTGTGGTTGGCGCGATGAATGAGTGTTGTGCCAATGCATATGATGCATAGCCAACGGCCCTGTTAAACCGCTTTCTATTAAGGAGCCTTGAATGTCTGATCTTGCGGAAAAAGTTAAAAAAATTGTTGTCGAACATCTCGACGTGGACCCCGCGAAGGTCGAGCCAAAGGCAAGCTTTATTGATGACCTTGGCGCCGATAGTCTCGATATTGTTGAATTGGTAATGGCCTTTGAGGAAGAATTCGAAGTTGAAATTCCTGATGATGCCGCCGAGACAATCCAGTCTGTTGGTGACGCCATCAACTTTATCCAAGAGCAGAAAAAGTAAGGTATCCTGAAAGCCGGACCTTCAGTCTGGCTTAGGCGATAAATCTTGGAGGCTGTGGGTCGGGTTTGGCGCACAGCCTTTTTGCGTCGATAAAAGAGATTTGTCGATGCGATTGAGCGGCATCCATCGGCGAATAAATGAGGATTAAATTATGCGGCGCGTTGTTGTTACTGGTATGGGATTGGTCTCACCATTGGGTGGGTCATTGGATAGCAGCTGGGAGCGGTTAATTGCCGGGGACAGCGGTGCAAAACCAATCAGTAAATTCGATGTCTCGCAGCTGCCTTGCAAAATTGCAGCACCAATACCGCGCTCAGACCGTGAGCCTACGATTGAAGGTGTGCCGGAGTCTGCTGTTTTTCATCCTGACAACTGGGTCGAGCCAAAAGACCAACGCCGCATGGATGACTTTATCGTCTATGGAATTGCCGCTGCGCAAATGGCGATGGACCATTCTGGTCTCAAGTTAAATTCCCGCGAGGCCGAAGAGCGCGCTGGGGTTATGTGCGGCGCAGGCATTGGCGGGCTGGAAGGAATTGAGAAATACTCAATCATTCAGCATGAAAAAGGCCCCCGCCGGGTTTCTCCATTTTTTATCACGGGCAGTCTTATCAATCTGATCTCGGGTCAAATTTCGATTCGATTCGGATTGCGCGGTCCTAACCATGCGGTCGTCACTGCGTGTTCATCAAGTGCCCATGCGATTGGTGATGCGGCGCGGTTAATTATGCTCGATGATGCTGATGTGATGGTTGCGGGCGGTGCGGAATCTGCAATTTGTCCAATCGGCATTGGCGGGTTTGCTGCGTGTAAGGCGCTAACGACGCATTTTAATGACGACCCGCAAAAAGCATCGCGGCCATATGATAAGGATCGCGATGGATTTCTTATGGGCGAAGGGGCGGGGATGTTGATCCTCGAGGAATATGAACATGCCAAAGCGCGCGGCGCGACAATTTATGCAGAAATTACCGGCTATGGATTATCGGGTGATGCCTATCATGTAACTGCACCGGCAGAAGATGGCGATGGCGCATTCCGTTCCATGCGGATGGCCTTGAAACGGGCTGGCTTAGCACCGTCGGACATTCAATATGTCAACGCACATGGTACATCGACGCCGTTGGGCGACGAGATTGAATTGCGCGCAGTCGAGCGTTTGTTTGAGGGCGCTGCGGGCGAAACTATTATGTCCTCTACGAAATCATCGATTGGTCACCTGCTTGGCGCAGCGGGCGCGGCGGAAACAATTTTTTGCATTTTAGCGATGCGCGACAATATTGCCCCGGCAACGCTTAATCTTGATAATCCATCTGTTGAAACCACACTAAATCTGGCGCCCAACATGCCGGTTAAGCGCGATATTAACGCAGTCCTTTCAAACTCGTTCGGTTTTGGCGGAACGAATGCCAGCTTGGTGTTGCAACAAATTTAATTCGGTTGAATCCGGCGCGCGCACTCTTTTTCGATGAGTTGCGGTGCGCCATATTAATAAAACCTTTTAAAAACAAAGATTAACTATCTCACCTGCTCGTCTTTTGGGGGAGGCGCAATTTTATTGCGTGATCGGATTTTAATAAATTTCGATCGGCCATTACCTCTTTTCATAATTCATTTTCGATCAGTTGGTTGGTTGAAGCGATAGTCCGAAGTTTAACTCCAATCGGAAATTCCTATATTTAGATGGCAAGGTTGGAGATTGCTCGGGGAGGGAAAAACCCTGGATATAGATAGCAACACAAAATTGCGATTAGAGGGCGTTTTTAAAAGGACGTAAAATTATGACTATTCAAATCCCAGGTGTAAAATCAGTTTTGGTTAGTATCATTGCTGCCGGTTCAGTACTTTCTTCGGCACAAGCAGGCGATTTTGAATTCGCTTACAAACAATATGAACTTCGTTCTACTGCCGGCGTGGCAGATGTACATAACCGCCTTGAAAAATCTGTTCGTAACTATTGCACCGCATCAGGACTAAAGTCGGTTTCGCAAAAGCGCGCTGAAGCTGAGTGTCATGACGAAATGATGGCAGAGGTGCTTGAACAAATTGGTAGTGATCGCCTAAGTCGGTTCGATCAAAACTCTACCCCTAATGCGCGTTTTGCTCGCAATTAGCCCGGACTCTAAAGCCTGATCTACTTTCCCGTGAACCGGCTGATCTCTTTCACAATTGGTGAAACGAGGTCGGTCTGTTCACGAAATTCATCAAGATTACGGCCTAATATTTCTTCGCATTCGCGCACATCATCAGCAAAAGCCTGGTTGAAAATTCTTTCACACTGGGCTTTTGTCAAATGGTGAGTGAAGGTGCCCTGAATGGCCATTGCGTTAATCGCATGCGCGCGGGGCAATGTCATTCTTGTCACTTTGCCATCTGCATGTCGGCGAAGCCCTTCGGGAAAAATCGACAATCTTGCAGTCCAGGCGGCGTTTTCGCGCGGAAAACTGCGGCCTGTTTTCAAATTCAGACCCGTCATTTTATTGATGTCGTTGATTAAATTATCCGGGTTCGCGATAACATCTTCAAGCGTATGCACAAGGACCCGGCCGGGAAATGCCGCGCGCCATGCTTTTAACATTGGTGCGTATGGGCGAAACAAATAAGTATCCTGCATCGCCATCATATGTTCGAAGGATAGGTTGCGAAAATCCTTAAATCCATCAACCGCTTTTTCCCCTTTGGTGACGTGGCGCACCATATCATGCCAGTATAATGAAAAAGCGCGTTTGAGCGGGTTTCTTATAAGAAATAAAATAACCGTTTTGTCGTTTAAGGTTGTTTTTATGCGTTCAAGAGTTTTGTCTTGGCGAAAGTAAGACGGCGTAATATCGGCATACCATAAACTATCTTGATCGCTCGTCGCAGGCTCGCGAAACATCGCTTCATACCGTGCCGGGTCAATCTCTTCTTTTGAGTTAAAGAAAAATGTTTCTTTTAAGTGCGGCACGGCAATGCCCGGTCGGTCCTGCAAAAAAGCATACAGACTTGTCGTCCCTGATTTTTCCACGCCGGGACACAGCAAAAACTGTTTATCGAAAAACGTCATGTCGCCTTGTTAACCAGAATTGAGCGAAACATCTAGTCGGCTGATGGCGTGGACAAAGTTATTTGGTGCCATTTCAACTTTTCCGCTGACGTGAATATCAGGGAATCTTGCCATCAGCCGGGAAAGGGATGTCTCCAATTGTAAGATTGCAATGCGTTTGCCAAGGCACACATGCGGTCCAATACCAAAGGCAAGATGGTCTTCGGCATTAGAGCGCGAAATATCAAATGAATCCGGGTTTTCAAAAACCGCCGGGTCCCGGTTCGCTGCGCCATAATACATGACGACCTTTTCTCCTGCTGCAATTTTTTGATCGCGAATGACAACATCACGCGTTGCGGTACGCCGCATATAGATGACTGGTGAGACCATGCGAATGGCTTCATTAACGCTGCCGCTAAGCAGGTCAGGGTTGGCAATCAGTTTTTGACGTTGTTCTGGGAACTGTGTCAGCAATCGTATTGTACCTGATAGAGAATTGCGCGTTGTATCATTTCCTGCGAACAAAATCAGCAAC
The DNA here is from genome assembly GCA_964421675.1 of uncultured Caulobacterales bacterium. Taxonomy (GTDB): domain Bacteria; phylum Pseudomonadota; class Alphaproteobacteria; order Caulobacterales; family Parvularculaceae; genus CALLPQ01. The sequence continues at coordinate 4,400 of CAYQXV010000036.1, read as the reverse complement.
CACGATCCATCAAGATAGGCCTGGGGCAGAAGTTCGCCGTTAATCTGGGCGCGCGCAATTGCGCTTAAGAGATCTTCTTTTGGATTGTCTCTGCGCTCGTTCAATAAGGTGCGTCCGTAAGCAAACAGATTGGTCATCTCCGTGAGAAAGGACATTAAAAATTCTGGCTCTATACCGCCAATCCCGCGCCGAGCAAGGGTATCGGCGGCCATTTCCAAATGGTGCATCCATTCTATAAGTTGCGGGCGGTCATCTTCCGGAATGCCCAGCATCTCGCAAAGGGTAAACATGGGGAGCTGTGCGGCGAATTTTGAGACAAAATCAAATGTCGGGCCTGCACCTTCGAAACCATCTAACAACGCATCGACTTTGCCGGCGACTTTCTCGCGCAGGCCTTCCACATAGTTGGGGGTGAAGAAGGGCATATGCTCGCGGCGCAATGGCATATGTAGCGGTTGATCAAGACAGATCATCGTATTGAGCGCGGCCTGATAGAGGTCTGGATGGCGCGTTTCCGGGGCACCATAATTTAAATTGATACCGCCAACTTGGGAGGAGAATGTTTTCGTATCCAATTCAACGGCCCGGATATCTGCATGGTCAACAATGGACCAATATCCAGATCCAAAATTTGGTTCTTCATGCCAAGCCACGGGCGCATTTTCACGTAGAAATTTATACCCGTCCCACGGATGCCCATTTTCATATAATTGCAAATCAGCCAATTGCACGGGCATTTTGACATCATAATGACGCGCATAAGTCGGGTTTCTCGGCTCGATATCATCTTTCACGTGATCTGAAACGAGGGGAATTTTTTCGGCAGGGGAGCCCCGCGAAGAATCAGAGGATAGGGTCATACGCGCTCGATTTCATATCGTTACTAAGGATTGATCTCCTGAGCAAAAGATAAATCACTGACCGGATAAAATCGACCAGATTAGGCAGATTAATGTGAGATATTTGCAGCGGTGAACTTGGCCGCGAGCCGCGCGAGATGTTGATAGGAGGCGATATCAATATCTTCGGCCCTTAGAGTCGCCGCCAAGCCAATTTCGGCCAATTGCGATTCAACCTCGGCGCCGAAAACGGGCTTGAGGCTGGTGCGCACCATTTTCCTGCGCTGGGCAAAAGCATGGCGTGATATCAGCTCAAGCATGGGGAGAGGGAAGTCAACTTTTCTTGCGGGGTCGAATGTCACAACCGTTGATTCCACTTTTGGCGGCGGCGTGAACGCGCGCGCGGGCAGGTTCAAGCCGCGTGCAGGGAGGCTGGCGCTTTGGGAGAGTACAGACAGGCGCCCATAAGTTTTGTTTCCGGGAACGGCGAGAATGCGCTCGGCAACTTCGCGTTGGAACATGAGTGTCATTTGCTGCCAACATTGGGCCGGCAGGGTTAGCCATCGCACCAGCAATTCGGTGGAAATATTGTATGGCAGGTTGGAGATAAATTTTACCGGCTTTTGTTCGGTGATGGTTTGAAAATTTACTTTCAACGCATCTTCAGCAAGGACGGTTAGTGTTCCGGTGGATGTCGCCTCGGCATGGCGCTTTAGCGTATCGAGAATATCGAGACATCGATCATCGCGTTCGATGGCAATTACATCGGCTCCCATCTCCAAAAGAGCACGGGTCAGCCCGCCCGGACCGGGGCCAACCTCAATCACTGTGTCGCCCGGGTTCACATCCGCAAGGCGCGCGATTTTACGCGTAATATTCATGTCGAGAAGGAAATGCTGGCCGAGGGTTTTTCTGGCGTTTAGATCATATGCGTCAATTGTTTCGCGCAAACTCGGCAGAATATTATCGCTCATCGGTGTTTGCTCTGTTTCGCACAATCGTTCCCGCCATCTCGATCGCAGCAATTAAACTTGCGGGATTTGCAACGCCTTTACCCGCGATATCGAGAGCGGATCCATGGTCTGGCGATGTCCGCACGATCGGTAAGCCAAGCGTAACATTCACGGTACGGTCGAAATCGAGTGTCTTCACAGGGATAAGCGCCTGATCATGATACATGCACAGGGCTGCGTCATATTGATTGCGCGCTTGCGCATGGAAGAGCGTGTCGGCGGGCGCGGGGCCGCGCACATTTATGCCCGCTGCCGATAGCGTTTCTACCGCAGGTGCAATGATGCGTTGATCTTCATCGCCAAATGCGCCCGCTTCTCCCGCATGGGGGTTTAGTCCTGCAATAGCGATTTTGGGATCGCTAATACCAAAATCTGTGCGCAAGGCATGGTCTACCAGCTTTGCAACAAAGATGATTTTCTTCGTGTTAAGATGAGAGGGTACATCGCGCAAGGCAATATGGACTGTAATTGGGACCGTGCGCAATTGCGGTCCGGCAAGCATCATAACCGGGCCGCGCGGGCCGTTGAGCGGTGTGTCCTGCGTCAAGCTACCGAGAAACTCAGTATGCCCCGGAAAGGAAAAGCCTGCCTCAATCAACGCTGATTTTTGTATTGGATTGGTGACGATGCCGCAGGCTTGGCCATCAAGGCAAAATTGCACGGCGCGTTCGATGGATTCGATAACTAAGTTCGCTGTTTTGGCGCTCGCGGCCCCCGGCTCAAAGTCCACTGGCCGGGTGAGGGGGTAAATTGGCAGCGCCTTGTCAAAGCACGCTGCGGCCTGTGCCAGTGTATCAATCGTTTTTATGGGCACATCATACGCGCCATAGCGATCTGGATCATCGATAATAAAAAATGGCAGGGAGGCGCGATGGCACGCTTTCCAGGCAGCGGCTGTAATTTCGCTGCTCACGCCCCCAGGCTCGCCCATGGTTAAGGCAAGCGGGGCTGTCGCCGATTGCATTATCGCCCAGCGCTCTGTGGTTGCCGCGGTTGCTCGACACGCATTTCAACGGTGGATTTGCGTTCCAGATCGCGCATATAGCGTTGTCCCAATAGGGAAAGCTGGCGCCTGAAAATACGATCTTCGATTGCTGCGCGCGGAGGAACCCCTAAGCCTTCATCCTTTTCACAGATATAGGCAACATGGAGATGGCCGTCAGCTTCGATGACCGAACTTAACTCACCCCGGTTTAAATCCTCGATAAAGCGGCGGAAGCGGGTATCAATTTCTGAAACTTTAATATTTTCCAACAAAGCTGTGCCAACGTCAGGACCCAGATCAAGTTTGATTGAGCGTGCATTGCAAACTTCAGCAGTGGATAATTTTTCAATCGCCAAGCGCGCTTTGTTTTCGCCAATAGAAATGGGGGCACTGGCATAGGCAAGCGTAAAGCTAACCTCGCCGGGCTCAACCGGCTCTTTTTTATCGCGAAGGGCGAGAATAATCAGAGCGCCTTCGGAAGGAATAGGATTGGTAACAGACCCGACAGGAATGGCCTGCAAGGCTTCATCCAATTCCTTGGGAAGTTCTCCGGCCTGAACCCAACCAATGTCACCGCCAAGAGAGGCCGACGTACAGGCGGAAAATTGACTTGCTGCCGCTGCGAACGGAACCCCGCGGCGCATCTGTTCAATAAGCTGCAAGCCCGCTTGATAATAGGCTTGAACCTGATTGCGATCTTCAACGGGGATGCATAGTTCGGATACCCGGTATTGCAGTTTGGTGGCTTCATCGCGAATTGATTTTAATGTCAAGTCAACTTCGCGGTCGTTGATTTTTACCCGGTCGCGAAAGCGCCCTTGAACAAGATTTTGCCAACCAATGCTGGTGCGAATTTGAGTGCGCCATGCGTCAACTGAAATGCCTTCGCGCTCCAGAACACCTTGCAGTTCCGGCAAGGTTAACTGCGCTTGCGCAGCAATCTGGGTCAACTCGCCTATAACTTCCCGGTCGGAAACTTTTACCTCGAATTTTTTCAGCTCGGTTTCCTGCATTTTTTCGCTGACAAGATCTTCAAGCGCTTGCTGCTGGAGTTGGGGCAATTGCTCGGGCCGAATGCGTCCCCCGGATGATAAAGTCATCAGGCGAACGCGCTGTTTGAGATCATAGGTGGTGATGACCTCATCATTGACGAGCGCGGCAATCGTTTCTTGTGCTGGTCTTTGGGAATCAGACGTCTGGATCGGGCTGGCGGACGGCGCGCCCGCGGGCTGCTGCGCATTAGCGGGCTGGTGCACCAATGTCGGCAAACAAACCAGGGAGGCGCAAACCGCGCTCATCAGCAAGCCATGTTTGGTGGAAAGGGTGTTTTTCAAGGCGCGAACGGCAAAGCGAATAAGAGGCATAAAACTCAATGTCCAGCTTGTGGAAAATCGAAACTAATAAAGACCTATTCTTACGCGATCACCCCGCCTCATGCCAGAGGTTTTGACGCGCCCCGCGCGCTTCTTTGCAAGACCGACGGAATTCACACGATATTGTGATAATGTAACTAAACGATCAATGCAAGGCCGGGAAGGGGGAGGTTGGGAAATGGGTTGGGGG
>CAYQXV010000035.1:27124-34721 GCA_964421675.1 uncultured Caulobacterales bacterium | reverse complement strand
GCCCCATAAATTCATGCGACGCCTCGATTTGAGCAGCGCTGAGAAAATCGCTCTGAAGGCCATCTATTGAGCGCAGCATAATCGTTTTCAACGACGCCAAATCTTGGGCCGTCGCTGTTCTCAAAATTATTTTTTCTATATTTGCGAAATTCTTTATTATCTAAACCCTTTTCATTTCAATCATGGTTAATGATTGATAGTTTATGTGACAACTATGATACACCCTCAAGGCGTGCCACCAAAATAATTAAGTCATTGATTTTAAATACTATTTAAACGCGACCATCCCTCTAGACAAGCTTTCTTCAACCTTAAATTGTATGCTAAATCTGATTGATTCCACTAGCGAACACACTAGCGTTGACCGAATCGCGCTTCATTTTGAACGCGGGTAGTCAAAATGATTACCGAACCGTTTGGGAGACTTAAATATGAAAAAAGAGATTTTAAAGGGCTCAGCCGGGGCAGCGGCCTTAGCGCTTGCCATGGGCTTGCCTGTTGGTGCGGCGGTCGCACAAACAGATGCCGAAAGAGCTGCTGAAGTAGAGGACGTGATTGTTTCGATCGGCTCGCGTCGTGCAGATCGCTCTTCTGCAACGACCATCGCGCCTGTCGACGTTATTACATCTTCTGAACTGAATAATCAGGGCGATGTTGATCTTGTAAATCTGCTGAGAACATCTGTTCCATCCTATAATGCAAACGAGCAGCCAATTTCGGATGCTGCAACGCTTGTGCGCCCTGCGAACCTTCGCGGCCTGGCACCAGACTCAACCTTGGTTCTTCTCAATGGCAAACGTCGCCATCGTGCGGCCGTGATCGCCTTTTTGGGCGGCGGTATTTCTGACGGTGCTCAGGGTCCAGACATTGGCGTTATTCCGGCCATTGCCCTCAAGCAAGTTGAAGTCCTCAGAGACGGCGCTGCTTCACAGTATGGTTCAGACGCGATTGCCGGTGTGATCAACTTTGAACTTCGTGACAATGATGAAGGGTTCATCATTGAAGGTCAGTATGGCTCGACTTATGAAGGTGACGGCGACCAATACCGGATCGCGGCAAACCTTGGTCTGCCTCTGCCTATAGCCGAAGGCGGCTTTTTAAACATTAGTGCTGAGTTCAGCGAAGTTGACGACACAATCAGATCTGTTCAGCGTGATGACGGATTGGCCTTGATTGCAGCGGGCAACACAGCGGTTACCGATATTTCAGTAAACACAGTGACCACCGACGTCATTCAGGTTTGGGGTCAACCCGAAGTCAATGACGATCTGGTCTTATTTGCAAATACTGCCATTACCTTTTCCGACCAAATCGAAGCCTATGCGTTTGGTAACTATGCTGAGCGTAATGTAGAAGGCGGCTTCTTCTTCCGTAATCCAACCAATCGCGCCGGCGTATTCGCAGGCCCAACGGTTGATCCTCTCACGGGTGCACCATTGGACGCAGATGATGGCGGCGTTTCTTCCGTACTTGTTGGTGATCTCGACGGCCTTGGCACCGGCGGCGCTTGTCCTGCCGGTATTCCGCTAACGGGAACCGATGGATTAATTCCAGATGCAGATGTTCTCGCTCAAGTTACAGCAGACGCAAATTGCTTCTCGTTTGTTGAAACACTTCCAGGCGGCTTTGTTCCGCGGTTTGGCGGCGATCTTCAAGATGAATCAATTGTTGCTGGTGTGCGCGGCATTTTGCCAGTGGGTTCTGGTCTAAATTATGATTTCAGCTTCACCTATGGCCGAAACATTGCTGACTTCTTCATCAACAACACGCTGAACGCCAGTCTTGGTCCAGACAGCCCACGTGACTTTGATCCGGGCACATACATCCAATCGGATCAGAACTTCAACGTGGATTTCTCATATCCGTTGGCAAATACCTATTTTGCATCAGATATAAACCTTGCATTTGGTTTCGAGCACAGACGTGAAACATTCACCATTGAAGCTGGTGATGAAGCCTCATTTGTTCTCGGTCCATTGGCAACACAAGGCTTTGCCTCAAGTTCAAACGGTTTTGGCGGATTTAACGCCTCCAATGCCGGGTCGAATTCACAGCGCAACTATGCCCTATATTTCGATACAGAAGCTGACGTAACTGAATCGCTGACCCTTCAAGCTGCTGTTCGTTATGAAGATTTCTACGATTCATTTGGCGACACACTGAACTACAAAGTTGGTGCGTTATATAGCGTCAATGAGAATCTGACCTTACGCGGAACGTGGTCCACTGGTTTCCACGCGCCGACTGCTGGTCAGGCCAACGTGTCTAACGTTACAACCGCCTTTGCCGGGGCAATTCTTGTTGACCAAGGCACCTTGCCTCTCAACAGTGCTGCTGGGCAGTTGGTTGCCGGGTTCCTTGAAACCCAAACAGGGTTTACCCCGACATTGGGACCTGAGGAATCGCAAAACTTAAGTCTTGGCTTAGGCTTTGGAATCGCAGGCGTTGATTTTACAATCGACTATTTCCGGATCGAAGTTGATGACCGGATCGCGATCTCAGACCAACAAGACTTCAGCGAAGCCTTGGTTGCTATTGGTGCGCAAAATGGTGTCGCAGTTAACCCCGATGACATTATCTTCAACCAACTTTCCACATTGGATACGGCAGGCGTAATTGACATTGCCGACTTTGCTGGATCTGAAGATTTGACAAGTTTTGGCTTCTTCACCAATTCATTTGATACCCGCACGCAAGGTATCGATATTGTCGCCAGTACAAAATATGAATTGTATGCTGGTAGTACCACGGGCGTAAACTTGGTCTTCAACTGGACCGATACTGAAGTGACAGACGACGGAGAAGGCTCTTCTGCAGCGCCAATCTCCTTTGGTCGCCAACGTCAGTTGGAAGATAATATTCCTGCAGTCCGCGGTAATATCTCTTTCAACCACCGTCATGGTCCATTCCGGGCACTGGCACGGGTGAATTACTTTGGTAGTTTCTTCGAGTGTCACCTGGACTCAGTCAATGATGATGAAGCTGCCGGTGGGTGTGATCTGCCTATTGATGCAGGATCACAAGTTACTGTTGACCTGGAAGCTGGATGGCAAATCAACGACAATTTCGAAGTGTCTGTTGGTGCCAGAAACGCATTTGACTCTGATCCAGATGCAAACCCATTTGCGGGCATTGTTGGGGCAGCATTCCCAACAACAGCGCCAAATGGATTTAATGGTGGATCATACTACTTCCGTGTACGTGCTGAATTCTAAAGCACGGATACATTTAACGATTATAAAAACGCCCCTGAATTTTCAGGGGCGTTTTTTATTTCCGAATTTGGAATTAATAACACTTGGCAGCTAAGTCGAAAGAAAGCGTCTTTTGTCGCCCTCAATCACGACAGCCGTCAAAGTGTCATTCCAAACAGCGCCGGTATCCACACAAACGCGCCAACCTTTATCAATGACTTTTTTAGAAGATTGATGGCCATGAACCACCGTAAAGTCAGGGCGCAAATTTTCCGGCGTGTTGTGAAACTCATCGCGTATCCACATTTTGTCATGCTCTGATTGTTCGGCAAGCGGCACGCCCGGCCTTAGACCTGCATGGACAAAATAATAATCACCACTCTGAAAATCCACATCCAGCCCTTGTAAGAAGGTAAGGTGTCTCGCCGGCATGGCATTCTTCAGGGCTGCCGCAAGGTCCAGCGGGTCTCGCGCGGATATTCGGTCCAGCCCGTAACTGCGCAAAGTCTCATCACCGCCCCACTCGAGCCAGGAATAATGCTCAACCGGGTCCATCAAGAACCGGATCAAACAGACTTCATGATTGCCTTTTAAGAAAACCGTTTCCATCTCGCTATCGGCTAGCTCAAGCAATCGGTCGATCACCAACGGGCTTTGCTCACCGCGATCAATATAATCGCCGAGAAAAACGAGGATTGGCCGCGCGCCTGGATTGTCAGCGATATCTGAGCGGATTTTCCCGAGCAAGTCATCAAGCAGGTCGGCACGTCCATGAATATCGCCGATAGCATAGACGCGAACGCCCGCTGCAAGAGCGTTGCGCTTATGGCGTCCGCCAAATAACTTTGTGATCATCAAGCTAAGCAAATCCTTGTTTCTCCTGATATTTATATGGTGGTTTATCCCGCGCTTCGCAATACTGACATAAAATCACCTTAACAAATTTTGGTTCAAGGTTTAGTAATAGACCTCCTCGAGTCGGCCAGCCCTCCCCTTAGTTCCCCTGCTGGCCTTGCGTATGAAAGGGGCCTTCATGGCTGTCCTGGTGACCGGCGGTGCCGGTTATATTGGTTCTCATATGTTACTGGCCCTACAGGCGGCTGGTGAGAAGGCTGTCGCCCTTGATGATTTGTCATCTGGTATGCGGTGGCTATGCCCGGCGGGCGTTCCTTTCGTTCAGGCCGATGCCGGGGATAGGGACGCGGTGGCCAAGGTCATTCGCGACCATGAGATCACGGAAATTATCCATTTTGCTGGATCGATTTTGGTCTCGCAGTCGCTCAAAGATCCGCTGGATTATTATCGCAACAATACACTGACCACCCTAAACCTGATTGAAGCGGCGCTGAAAAATGGCGTCGAGCGGTTTATTTTTTCCTCCACCGCAGCGCTCTACGGAACCCCTGAACGCATTCCCATTTCAGAAAATGCACCGATGCGCTCCCTCACCCCCTATGGGGCGTCGATGGCCATGAGTGAGCGCATTTTAGAAGATGCCGCCAGTGCCCATGGATTATCCCATATCAAGCTGCGCTATTTTAATGTTACGGGCGCTGATCCTCTCCTGCGCGCGGGCCAGATTGGCAAGCCAACCCATTTGATTAAAGTCGCGGCACAAATCGCTGTGGGCACACGCCAGGAAGCCTTGCAAATTTTTGGTGCGGATTATCCCACCCCCGATGGCACCGCCATACGCGATTTCATCCATGTCTCCGATCTTGCCGATGCCCACCTGTCAGCTATGGAGTATCTGCGTGATAAGGGAACCTCCGCGACCTTAAATTGCGGATATGGGCGGGGCTATTCTGTCTATGAAGTGCTTGATGCGGTTGAACGAGTATGCGGGTGCAAAATCCCCCGAGAGATTGTTGAGCGACGGGCAGGCGATAGTGCCCAGCTTATTGCCGATAGTGCTGCGATCCGCACGACGCTCGACTGGCGACCGCGCTATGATGATATTGATTTTATGATCAAGACAGCAATTGATTGGGAAACCCATCTTCAGCATACAGATGAAAGCACAGGGAAACCGTTAGGCTCTAATAAGGCGCACCCCTCTTGATCCATCTCCTCAGAGTAATTTTCGCCTTTTTGCTGATTTATGTCGGCTGGGGATCGCTTGCCCACGATCCGCAAGCACCAGAAGAAAGTTCGGTTTTTTTTCAATGGCTATCCTCACTCCTGTTTGGCTCCCATGCCTATGAGGACAAACTCCTGCACTTTTTTGCCTATGGCGCTCTGGGCGTTAGCGGGGCGTTGGCACGGCTCCCGGTTTTGGGCTCCACATGGATCCTGTTTGCCGGTCTTGCCGCTTACGGGACAGGGCTTGAAGGATTGCAGGCGCTTGGCGGCGTAAGGTCGGGAGATTGGCTGGACATTGTTGCAAATATTGCCGGCGGCGCGTGCGGGGTATTTGGCATTTGGGTCTTATCGGTTCTTGCCGAGATGATCTTTAATCGGGCTAAAAGGTTGCCATCATGAGCGCAGCAATCATCATACCGGCGCGTTTTGCCTCAACCCGGTTACCCGGCAAGATGCTATTGTCCGAGACGGGCAAGCCGCTGCTGCAACATAGCTGGGAACAGGCAATGAAGGTGCGCAATGCGGCCCGCGTGCTGATTGCCACCGACGATCAACGGATCGCAGACGCGGCAAAAGCATTCGGGGGCCAAGCGGTCATGACCGCAAGCCACCATGCAACGGGCAGCAACCGGATTGCAGAAGCGGCGGCAACGATTAGCGAATCCATCATCGTGAATTTACAAGGCGACGAACCCGATATTGATCCCGTCCAGGTAGAAAAACTGATTGACCATCAAGCCAAATCCACCGCGGCGGCTTCCACGCTTGCCTGCTCGTTTCCCCCTGGTGCAAAAACAGGTTCGGGGAGCCCCGCTGATCCCAATTGCGTTAAAGTTGCACTAACGCCTCTATCGGGCAGTGAGGCTTACCGCGCCCTATATTTTTCTCGTGCGCCCATACCCGGCGGCAACTCATCCACCGCTCCCAATTTTTTGCATATTGGCGTTTATGCCTATTCACGAGACAGCTTAATCGATTTTGCTAATGCAGATCGCACAGACCTTGAAAAAGCGGAAAACCTTGAGCAGTTGCGCATTCTGGAACGCGGCGGCTCCATTGATGTATTACTTACACAAAATGCAAACCCGGGAATTGATACGCGTGCTGATTATGATGCATTCGTCGCGCGCATCAAATCTTCCGGACTTTAAGAAATCTAACAAAACAAAATGATCAGGTCAGCTTCATACGTTGGCGATCAAAAACCCTCAGCACCTGCACTAAGTCCTGACCTCGGCGTAAATTTGCGCCATTCGCCGCGACGACCGAATAGGCCCCCTGCTTTCGTGCTAATTTTGGGCGCTTTTCAATCCGATATAGCGGGGCCTCGGAGGCCCGGCGGAATACTGAGAAAACCGCGACATCCCGCATTGAATCAATCGCATAGTCGCGCCACTCCCCGGCGGCAACAAACTGGCCATATACATTGAGAATTTGACCTAATTCCTGACGCGTAAAAGCGACGGGGTCTGGGCTACGCTTGCGCGACATCGCGCGGTGGTTTCGCGATTCGCCCGGATGCAGGGTTTCAATCGTGCTCATCAGTAAAGTTTGCCATGGATTGGCGATTCAGCAAGCCCTTTGGCGCAAAAATTTAAAAAAAAAATGGCCTTACCCCCTGTTTTTTATACATATTTTCCTAATTCAAGGCACCGCCCCAAGCCGGATTAGGGCACGAAATCGCCTTATTTCGTTCCGGAATCAGCCTGATTTCATTGCTATGTTCTTGAAGTCGGACGGCGCAGCAAACACCTTTTCCGGTTTTTATCGCCCCCCAGCCTCCGGGATTTGTATACGCTGCGCCGTTCTGACTATATTTTCCCGTTCTCAATTCCAGATATTGCTTTTGTGCTTGGCCCGTCTTAAGGGGCACAATGAGCTTTATTCTTACCGTTGCCCTCCCCGTTTTCGCAATCATTGCAACCGGGTTCGCCATGGGGCGCACAAATTATATTTCTGCATCAGACAGCGACGCGCTTAATCGGTTTGTATTCCGGATTGCGATGCCAGTTGCCCTTTTTGGATTAACCTCGCGCGTGCAGCCGCCAAATGTAAACGATCTGCCCTATGCGCTCGCCTTTTTGGTTATCTCATTGGGCATTCTTTTATCATCCTATTTCATCGCCCGCCGTTTTTTCGCGCTACCGCGCCCTGATGCCGGGCTCCATGCTTTTGCAGCCACCCTTGGCAATGCCGTTTTTTTAGGACTACCAATCGCACAAAGCGTTCCCGGATGGGGCCGTCCATTTGTTGTTCTTATGCTGGTCGAGGGATTGGTTATCATCTCGGTGGCATCGATTTTTATTGCCGCACCGGTTGAT
>CAYQXV010000035.1:0-27024 GCA_964421675.1 uncultured Caulobacterales bacterium | reverse complement strand
GGCCGTTACTTACGCCCAACGGCAACCGCAATCGCGCTCACAACCGTCATATCGGTCGCGACGATCCTGGGTGCTCTTTATTGGCTTGGCCCCAAAGGGTGATGGATTAAAAGATCTCAAATTGCCGGATCAGATGGAAGCCAAACCGAAATTGATTAGGGCTTCCAAAGTCAGCAATAATCGGCGTTTCCCGAATATTCCCAATAACCCGGTCGTAAGACACATATGGGTTTAAGGACCATCTTGTGCCGAGATTGACATAACCGTTCAAGCTACCGCCAATATTGCGAAACCCTGAACGCGCATCAAACTCTTGCAGGCCAGAATTTGCCGCTTGCGTTGGCGACACAGTGAAATAGGTATCGGCGTAATCATCGCCGATCCAGGATGTCTTGGCCGTTACTGATGTTGAAAAGCGTCCATAGCGAAACAGCAAAGCGGTACCAAACGCATCAACGATTAAGCCTCGGTGCCCGGTTGCAATCCCTTTACGAACTTTGAACTTTACTGAATAGCGGTCCAGAAACGTCGTTGACGCAAAGCCGCCCAACTCAAAGGTTTCGCCAACATCGCCTAACCCCACAAGGGCTGGATTTTCATCTTCCGTGCGGTCTCCAACAATCCGAATTGACGGGCCAATACGAAACCCGGAAAACCCAAGGAGAGCAAAATCAGCGCCCTCATCATCGAAGAAAACAAAATTTTGGAGCGCAATATAAACCTGCGGATCAACTTCAACTTCATAATCATTAGAACCGAAATAATCTGGTTTGATAACCGGACCTGCACCCAAACTTAATTGCGTGTCTGCCGGGGCCAGAAAAGTCAAAAGTCCAGTGAACTCCGTAAGCCGTGCTGCGCGCGGACGCCTATCTTCCGTGTCATCATTTTCATCTTCAACCTCATCAGGGTCATCATCAGATCGACGACCAAACATCGGATCAAGATTTGGCTCGTCAATATTTTGACCTTGCCTAGGGCGTTTATCATCAGACCCGGATACCGGAACGAGTTCGCCATTTTCATTTTCGCGAAAAAGACGACCATCCTCGTCCACCCACTCTCTTCCAGGCGCGCGTTCAGACTCTGGAAATTGGTCGTTACCAACTTTTGATTCTGTTTCTTGGCTTTGTTGCGCGTAGCTGTCCGGAGCGTAACTGGCAGACCCGGCGATCAGCATACCCGCTGCGCAAAAAACAAAGTTGCGGGCTAACTTGTTGGCAAAGGGACGGGCAAGTGCAAGCGATGGTACGCCAGCTGACATTGAGGTGCGAGGTGAAATCGCTCCTAGGCGCCGTTCTTTTCGGGAAAATCGCTCGACCAAAATCAATTTCATCCTGCGAATATTCATGCCGTAAACCAATTTACTACCAACCTAAGCTGACGATACGGGCCGCAGCAGTCAATCTATTCCCTACTGCGTAGCGTTCATAGGACTACAACAACTGTGTGATCCGACATAGTGATATCATGAGAATATTACCGAATTCCACCTGACAATATGGCGAAAAAGACGCAAAAACACAAAACGGCCCGTCACCCGAGCCGTTTTTGATCATTTTACAATTTTAGAAGGAGATTCGCCCCAATCAGTCTGGGCTGTGATTCTCATCTATTCACCCTAGTTTGGGGGTGATTGTGAGCAGCGCACCTTAAGCACCCCTCTAGAACGAGCCCGTCTAGAGACCGCCTTCTCGCTGTAAGCGTTTGCGCACAAGCTTGCGTGCACGTCGAATAGCTTCCGCTTTTTGGCGTGCCTTTTTCTCAGAAGGTTTTTCGTAGAACTTCCGGCGTTTCATCTCACGGAATGTACCTTCACGCTGCATTTTCTTTTTCAGCGCGCGTAACGCCTGGTCGACATTATTGTCGCGAACAAAAATCTGTACGATGGTCAGGGTCTCCTTAGCCAGAGCCGAGAATTAAGGGTTAAAAATCATGGTCGGAGCTAAACAAATCCAGGGTTACAAACCCAAAATTGCCCAGCAGAAATGGTCCATCAGCGACAAATCGTCGATAATGAAGGCGCGTGATAGCAAACACGATCGCGACTGTCTATAATGATGGGAAGGTTAGTTTCACTTTTTTCCGGAATTATGTTTTGAGCCATCAAGCCCCCTCTCCCCGCAATGCCGATAGCACGCCTGTTCAAAGGGTAATTGCCTCTATTACTGCAAAACGGGACCAATTTGAGGAGGTGCGCGAAAAATTGCTGCAAGCGGCCTTGCAAGACGCCCCCTTTGACGGATGGACGGCACAGACCATGGCCCGCGCTGCGCGCTCCATCGCGCTCGATCCTGCCGATCTGGTCCTCATTTTTCCCCACGGTATTGCAGATTTGCTCGATTATTGGGCCGAAACCCTCGATCTGGCCATGCTCACGGCCATGAGCGGTGATGATTTTGCGACCCTGAAGATTCGCGAAAAAGTGACATTGGCCGTTCGTGCTCGGCTTGAAGCCGGTGCCAACCACCATGAAGCCTATCGACGGGCCAGTGCGACGCTTTTCCTGCCGCCCCTCACCAAAGAGGCCGCACGCCATGTTTGGCGCACCGCAGACCGGATCTGGCGCGCGCTCGGCGACACCTCTACGGATTTGAATTTCTACTCCAAGCGGTCAATTCTCTCGGCAGTGCTCACCAGCACAAGTGCGAAATGGCTCGCCGATGAGAGTGATGATTTTGCCGAGACCTGGCGCTTTCTCGATGACCGGATCGCCAACGTCATGACCTTTGAAAAAACCAAAGCGGCTTGGCAGAAAAATGAGATTGATCCGGGCAAGTTCGTCTCCGAGACGCTAATCCCCGCGCTTGGCAAATTGCGCTACCCGTCGGGCAATCCATTTTCACGCAGCTAATTAGCTGCGCGATGCCAAGCGGGTATAGTGCCCCATTTTTCTCCCCTCACGGCCCTCACGTTTACCGTAAAGTGTGAGCATGGTGTTTTTCTCATCTGCGAACTGACGCCAATCATCCATTTCTGACCCGAGCAGATTGGTCATCACGCCATTGCTATGACGATTTGGGTCGCCAAGCGGCCATCCGCATACTGCACGAATATGCTGCTCAAATTGAGAGATCGTGCAGGCCGCTTCCGTCCAGTGTCCAGAATTGTGCACCCGCGGCGCAAATTCATTGACCAATATTTCGCCGTCCCCAACCACAAAATATTCAATGCCGATCACACCAACATAGTCCAACTCGGCGATGATTTTATGGGTGAGGTCGCGAATGACCTGTTCGCTTTTCGCCGTTATTGTTGCCGGGACTGTTGAGGTTCGCAAAATACCATGATCATGAATATTTTCAGATGGATCATAAAGCGCGATTTCACCGGTTTGCGAGCGCGCCGCAATGATTGAGACTTCACACTCAAACGGAACAAACGCCTCCAATATGGATGGCTTTGCACCAATTTCATTCCAGGCATGCTCTATGGCGTCTTGCCATGTCGCGCCCAAATCATCTGTCTCCGGACTAATACGTGTTTGCCCTTTCCCGTCATATCCCAAATGGCGGGTTTTCAAGATTGCCGGTCTTCCGGTTTTTTTGAGCCCCTCCTCAAGGGAGGCCAGATCATCGACCGGATGAAAGATTGGCGTTTGCCCGCCAATTTCGTGGACGAAGCGTTTTTCAAGCAATCGGTCTTGCGCGATGGCCAATGGTTTGGCGCCGGGAAAAACGCTCGCTCCCCTCTCAATGATTGTCGTCACGCTTTGAGCGGGAACATTTTCAAATTCATATGTCACCACATCGCACATCTGCGCAAGCTGGGTTAGGGCACGCTCATCGGTATAATCCGCAACAATATGGCTGGTTGCAACGCGCGCCGCCGGGCAATTTTCCTCCGGACAAAGAATATGAACATTAAGCCCTAGTCGCGAAGCTGCCATTGCAAGCAATCGGCCGAGCTGACCGCCGCCAAGGATACCAACATGCCCGTTTAACGGCACATAATGGCCCTCACCGTCCAAGGGTTTATCCTTATGGCCGCCCGCTTTCATTACGCCTTGGTCTCCACCGTCTCGGTAACGCTGTTGCTTTGCGCCGCGCGCCAAGCGTCGAGGCGCTTTGCCACATCGCCGTCATGGCTGCCAAGGATAGACGCGGCCAGCAGACCTGCATTCGCCGCGCCTGCCTCCCCGATTGCCAGAGTCGCCACCGGCACGCCCTTTGGCATTTGCACAATCGACATCAGGCTATCGAGCCCGTTTAGGGCTTTTGATTGCACCGGCACGCCAAGCACAGGCAAGGATGTCATTGCCGCCACCATGCCCGGTAAATGGGCCGCGCCGCCTGCCCCGGCGATGATCACCTGAAGCCCGCGCTCGCGCGCCGATTTTGCATATTCATATAAGCGGTCTGGGGTTCGGTGGGCCGAGACAATCTTTGTCTCATAGGCAATATTCAGCGCATCCAGCATCTGTGCAGCGCGCTGCATGGTCGGCCAGTCAGACTGCGAGCCCATAATTATGCCAACAAGCGGGTCTGTTGTGCTCATGGCTAAGCCCTTTCTGCGTCACCATCATCGAAAAGAGGCTGGTATAAGGGATTTTCGGGGTCGCCTGCAAGGATGATCGTTGTTTACGAGGACAAAGCCCGGCGCGATTGTCCACTCACTAGCGAATTTAAGTATTGGGTTCTCAAAGAGCCGGATTTGCCACTTCTACATTATGAGAAAAAGGCGACTAATTCGCGCCAGCCGCACCCGCCATAAAAGCTTCGATCTCGTCGCTGGTTCGCGGCAAATCGGCGGTCAAATGGACGGCCCCTTTTTTTGTGATCAAATATTGGTCCTCAATGCGCACCCCAAACCCTTCATCGGCCAGGTAAAGCCCCGGTTCAATTGTGATAACCGCCCCTTCAGGAAGGGGTTCGAGATAGTCACCGGAATCATGCACTTGCAGGCCGACAAAATGGCCAAGCCCATGCAGAAAATAATCACGATAGCCAGCCTCACGAAATACCGCTTCGGCGGCGGCCATCACCTCTTCGCGATATAGAACGCCCGCCTTTAATTTTGCGACGGCGGCACTTTGCGCCTTTAACACCAAATCATATATTTCACGCTGGCGGTCCGTAAACTGACCATTGCTGGGATAGGTACGCGTAATATCAGCGGCGTAAAATTGATATTCCGCACCAATATCAACAACGACCAACTCACCATCTCCTATGGTGCGGTCATTGCGCTCATAGTGCAAAATAGCGCTATTGGGGCCAGAGGCAACAATTGATGGAAAAGCAACACGGTGCGCACCATTATCTTTGAACTTACGCTCAATCACATCCTGCAGGTTATATTCCGTCATGCTTGGACGCACCGCTTTCATGCCCGCACGGTGCCCCTCGATCGTTGCGTTAATCGCTTTTTTCATGAGGTCCAGTTCGCGCGTTTCTTTTCTTGAACGCATTTGCGGGAGAACTGCATGACGGTTTTCAATCGATGATCCGGGAATTCGTTCGGCAATTTTGCGATACAGTGAGAGCGCTTTAGGCGTCGGTCGATCTGGACCCACAATGGGGCCAAGGAAATGTAAGGTTGGTTGTTTTGCGATAACCCCCATAAAGCCGGCAAGCGAGGATGTGCGCACAACTCTGTCAACGCCTGTACGATCGCGCACCAACTCACCAAGGGGCAGGCGCTCGCCCGTCCACACATCATTCTCCGGTGTATAGGGAGCCAAAAGCAAAATTTCATCCGCATCGCGGTGATATCCGGGAAACAGAAGCAGCATTGCCCCCGCCTCCTCCATCACGCCTGTAAGATACGCAAAATCAGGATTTTGCCGTGACCCATCAACGCCCACACTGTCCGCGCTATGAATGATCGCAACCCCTTTGCCCAATTTGTCCATCAAAGCGGCGCGGCGCTGCGCATACACTTCCGGGGGAAATGGTGCGGTTACGCGCGGCGACGAAAGATCAATGCGCCCCTGTGAGTGAGTCAAAGAGTTAGGTTGGGAAGTTTGTGCATTAACCGCAATCGCGCTGATGATTGCCCCTATAGCGGCAAACGGGGCCAGACATAAATTTCTCATCGATTTACCATTTTATTTTTCACGAATAATCGGCCAGAACATCTCATGGCGCCAGCTTTTATCCTGCTCGTTTTCAATACCATAATCTTGCGGGTAACGCCTTGCCAGTTTAGCGGTTCCAAACACCACGTCCCACAAAAATAACAGATTGGCATAATTGCCCTTATAATGGGTCACGCCGTCATCCTTGTGTAAGCCATGATGGGCAGAATGGGCCGCCGGTGTTGTCAGTATACGTTCCAAAACCCAGAGCGGCTTTCGCAACCATTTGCGCTGATACATCCATGCATCCCAGCGTAAAGGTGAATGAGACCCATAATTGATCGCCATTTTAAAAATAATGTAAATCGCATAAACCGGGCCAAATCCTAAATGGATAAGCGCCGCCGATGCCCACACGCTTGGCATTAATAGGAAATAGAAAATATTGTTTCGATAAGCCAGCCGCACGCTCATATACTGACAAGAATGATGGGCGCGGTGTAAGTTATAGAGCATGGGGATTTCGTGGCAGGCGCGGTGCCACCAATAATGTAATCCCTCATCAATGAGCAGCAGCAAAGCGAGCATTTGCCACCAGGCTAAATGCGCCCAGGCATTTTGAGAGCCGGGAAACACCGCCTCAACCGCCGCTGGAGCCCCATAAAAGATAATCGGCGCTGCGATCAGCATGAAAAAACTCGTGCCGATCACCTCGATCCAAATATCATCGCGGCGCACTTTGCCCTTCGCCCAAAACCGTCCGGCGAGGATTTCAGCGATATGAAAGCCAACGAATAATAAAATGATGATGGGTTTGTAATCGACCATATGCCGACCCTAGCCCGGCTCACGCGTTCGTGAAAGAGCCCTCAACACACACCCATAAGAAAGGGAATGGGCCAAAAATTGAAGGGGGAATAAGAAGAAGAGACGTCAACAACTCAAAGGGGCGCTGGTGTTAACGTCTCTTCCTAGGTCACGAGATCAGGGTCGCACTGCAGAGAAGGGGAATTTGGTACGAGGTCCTGGTCCGCACCTTTAATGTGCGTGTCGCAAATGACCCTTTCAATGGCGTTGCGATGAACGGTTAGTAGGTTGCGCTGAGTGGAATGCAACTTGCGAACCCATGCGGCGCAAGGCAGATTGTTGAGCGCAAAAAGGCGACTTTTGTAAGCGGCGTAGATTTTGAGTCGTCAGTTAGTATCTCACGAACCCCAAGCTAGTAGAAATTGGCTGATGGACGGTAATCGGGCCCGGTAACGGGAAGAGGTCCATCGCCAGAGCGAAAAAATGGTACGATGAAGATAAATTCCAAGAAAACCGGCTCGCCCGCGCGCGCCGCCAGGGCCAAAAGCGCCAGCGATATAACCAGCACACCGCCCGCAGGTGCTGTTGGCGCGGTCGCGGGCCCCGCCGATTCCGTCTCGATTTCAGGCATTCCCGAGGCCGAACTCACCCCGCGCGTGCGCGATGCCCTCACGGCGCTGATGACCGAGGTGGCGCAATTGCGCTCGGAGATTGGGCAATTGCGCACCGAACTGGCGGAAACAAAAGAGCGGGCCGATTCTGACCCCCTCACCAACATCGCCAATAGACGCGCTTTTGTACGCGATTTATCGCGCTGTATCGCGATGGCCGAACGCTATCAGACCAAAGCGGTTTTGGTATTTATCGACCTTAATGACCTAAAACAAATCAATGATACCCATGGCCACAAAATCGGCGATGCAGCATTACAGCATGTCGCGACGATTATTAGCGCCAATATTCGCACCGGTGACAGTTTTGGCAGACTTGGCGGCGATGAATTTGGCCTGATCCTCATCAATGCCGAACTTGAAATTGCCAAAACCAAAATCGATCAGCTGTCCCGTGAAATTGCGACAACGCCGCTAAGCTTCGATGATCAACAATTATCTCTGCAAATGGCCTGTGGATTGGTTGAGATCTCACCCACACGCAGTGTGGAAGAAACCATCGAAGCGGCAGATCGACAGATGTATGCGCAAAAACCTAGCCGGTCTTAAGATGGCGTTGGTGTTTTCAAGATGACTTCATCTTGCCAAACCATAACCGGTTAGCCGGCACGCCATCACTAAGCGATAATATCAGGTTCTATACTATCACGTAGTCTCGTCATTTCGTCTTTCAAGAGGAGTTTGCGCTTTTTAAGCCGCGCAATAACGAGGCTCTGCGACGGCCCTTGAGACTCAAGGGCGAGAATAGCCGCGTCAAGATCGTGATGTTCTACTTCCAAAATAGAAAGTCGAATGCGCAATGCCTCATCATTGTGACCGGCAAGATCAGATTCCTCGGCCCGAAACCTCACCTCGCTAAGGGGCTCACCAGAGGGCGGAATCGAATTTGGGGGAAGACCAGAATTATCGTCATCACTCATGGCAGGTGCGCATCTTTCCTCGGCAATTCATCTGCTGACTGATTATCATCGCAAATCAACTGAACAATATCATCGATCAAACTCACGGAAAATTCTTCCGACCGTACCAATCCGGCCAATGCGCAATAACTTGCAATATTGCGCCGCGCCAAAGATTGGTGCGAACCTTGAGAGGGCTTGGCGTCAGTCACATTCCCAATCGCTTCATATAAGGCAAGCTCAAGGCGTTCCGACTCCAGTTCAATCGCTTTGACTTTATCATAAAGCCCGCCATTTTCACGCGCATGATTGCGGTACCGCTCTGTCCCTAGCGCGCGCCTTGCCGTGCGCAAGGGCGATGAAATTTCGCGCGCCCAACTATTGGCAATATCAAGGGCATGGCGCATTTCAATGTCGCTGAGCAAGGTGGATTGTTCTGCGCGCCAGCAACACCATAAAATCACATTGATATTGGCGTGAAATTTATCCTGAAAATTGATCAATGCCGCGCTTGCGCCGGTGCGGTCATAGCGCTCAACGGCATACTCCCAAAGTCGCTGGGTGGGGCGTTGAGAATCGGGCGATGGGCGATCATCGCTGTGCTCTGGTTGCGGGTCAGGCTCGGACATGGCGAAAAAAGTGCCCCTTGGAAGTTAAAATTCTCTATCTTTTTCTAACGATGTTTGGGCTGGAAAAAGCTCAAGGAACCGCTCAAAATAACCGGAATTATTCATTATATATCAACGCATTATGGCGCATTTCACAGGCAAATTACAAGCGCCGCCACAAAGGACTTATCCCCAGAAACGTTAACAGACTTTCCCGTGACAACCCCAAGGAGAAAGCGTTACACTCTTTCTCGTCACAACGAAAGAAGGAGGCTGACTATGGCGCTAAAAGCTCATTTGGACGCACTTGAAACACGGCATCAATCCCTCAAAGTTTCACTTTCAACGGAAATGAAACATGCCAGTCAGGACACGGCTAAGATTTTAGAGCTCAAGCGTGAGAAGCTGAAACTTAAGGATGAGATGTCGCGATTGCGACGACGAACGAGTTAGCGACGGTTAGATAAACAGCAATAATATTGTTATACCGGGTGTTCTGATATCAGAGCACCCGTTTTATTTCACAACAGGCTTTTTGGTTTTCGCTACACGGTGTATGACACCATTTCAAAAACCAACCGCCCCTAATTGATTGAAATTTTATGTCCGCACGATCCGTAATTGTTACAGGCGCCGCAGAAGGCATTGGCGCGGCATGTGCGCGCCGGTTTGCCGAGAATGGTGATCACCTTGTGCTTGTCGATAAAGACGAGGAAGCAGGACGCGCCATGGCCCACGACCTTTCCCGTGAGGATCGCCAAGTTTCATTTGTTCAAGCCGATATTTCCTCGCGCCTTAGCGTCCATAATATTATTGCTGAAACATTGGAAAGCTTTGACCGCATTGATGTGCTGGTCCACGCCGCGGTCGCCCATTTTGAAGCACCCTTCATGGAAACAAGCGAAGAAGATTTCTCGCGCGTCATTGATCACAATCTTAAAGGTTCATTTTTGATCAATCAGGCTGTCGCAAAACAGATGGTTCGACAAATCGAAGACATTGGCGAGCAAAATCTCAATGCGGTTTCCGATCAGGCAATCGTCAATATCGGGTCTGTTGAGGGGATAACGACGCAAGCTGATCATGTGGCCTTTGCTGCGTCCCAGGGCGGGCTGCACCAATTAACAAAAGCGGTTGCCCTCTCGCTTAGCCCCCATGGCATTCGCGTGAATACGGTCGGCGTTGGCCCGATGCGCGGTGAAGGTAAAACCCAAGCCACCGACGACCCGGTTTCCGCCCTCGCCCGGGTGGGCGAGCCGGAAGACGCCGCCAATGTGGCGTGGTTCCTAACTTCAAAAGAGTCCGCCTTCGTCACCGGGCAAACCATATTCGTGGATGGAGGGCAACTCGTTCGCAATCACCACGCGAACGAAACACGGTCTTAAATCCGCAATGAACAATGATTCATCACCCGAATATCTCCCTTCTGGTGCCAGCCTGTCCATCCTGGAGGAATGCGCCTCTACATCTGCAACAGCGCGGCAATATTTAGACACCAAGCCTCACCTCCCCCACTGGATCCTCGCCCGGCGACAAACCGCAGGCTATGGCCGGCGCGCGCGCGGATGGGTCATGCAGGAAGGCGATTTTGCGGGCTCACTTGTTTTTGCGCCAAAGCCAGAACTGGGCCCGGCAGGAGAATATTCATTTATCGCCGCGCTCGCCGTATTTGGCGCATTGGAAACCCTTCTCAAAGATCAAGGCAAATCCGCAGATCAGCTTAGTTTGAAATGGCCAAATGACATTTTGTGTGATGGCGCAAAACTATGCGGCATTCTTTTGGAGTTAGTGGGTACACAGAAAAATCCCGCTTTAATAATGGGAATAGGCATTAACGTCGTTAGCCATCCGGCAGATAATCCCTACCCGGCGACCAGCCTGAAAGCTTTAGGGATAAACCCAACAATTGAAATGTTGGTTCGCGAAATCGATCATCATTTTCACATGTGGGTCGATTTATGGACAGAGCGCGGATTTGCAACGGTTCGTGATGTGTGGTGCGAGCATGCAAAAGGGATCGGCACAACCATCACCGTCAATCTGCCTGATCAACAACTAACCGGGCGGTTTGACGGCATTGATGATGATGGCAAGCTTCAGCTCAGCACTGAAGAGGGTTTGAAAAAAATAACCGCTGGCGATATTTTTTTCCGCCCGTAATTCTCAACGGGTAGTGCGCGACAAAACGTTAACCCGTTTGCTTATTGACAATCCATTGATTGACCCGGCGCTCTAGGACGGGCAATGGCATTGCCCCGCCAAGCAGGATTTCGTCATGGAACTCAGCAATAGAAAACTGATCGCCCAAAGCCTCTTCGGCGCGGCCGCGTAAATCGCCAATCGTTAGCATACCCAGCTTGTAGGATGTCGCCTGACCCGGCCACACTGCATAGCGCTCGACCTCTCGTGTCATGGAGGCACGCGTATTGCCCGTTACATTGACCATATAGTCAATTGATTGCTCGCGGCTCCACTGTTTGGCGTGCAGACCACTATCAACGACCAACCGCGCGGCGCGAAATAGCTCTGATTGAAGCCGGCCAAGATTGCCCAATGGATCATCGGCATATAAGCCCATTTCCGCAGCAACCTGCTCAGCATATAGGGCCCAGCCTTCGGAAAATTCCGAAAAGCCCATCATATTGCGAATGAGCGGAAGGTCTGGAATTGCCCGCTGCAATGAAATCTGAAAATGATGCCCCGGCACCGCCTCATGATAGGTCAGCGTTGGGAGCGACAATTTTGGCCAATCGGCCGTATCTTTCAGATTGATCCAGTAAATCCCCGGCCGCGTGCCATCTAGCGATGGGCCGGTATAATAGCCACCCGCCGCTGAATCTTGCTCATGGACTGGGATACGCCGCACTTCAACGCCCTGGCTTGGCAATGTTCCAAACCAGTCACCAGAAATCGCCATAATGGCGGCAACCTGCTCGCGCAATGAGGCCAGCAGCAACGCACGGCCCGCATCATCATTGGGATACTGATTATCTGCGCGTTTTCCAATCGCATCCATACGCGATGCAACGCTGCCATCTGTATAGCCTTCACTGGCCAAGATAGCATCCATCTCATTGGTAATGCGGGCGACTTCTGCAAGACCAAGCTCATGGATTTCTTCGCCGGTTCGCCCCTGAGCCCCGTAAGAATTTAACGCATGCAGATAAAACTCCTCGCCCGGCTCCCCAAGCCGATCAATTCCCACGCCGGTCCCTGAAATATCAATGAGCGTGGTGAGTGTCGCTCGCAGACGATCAAAAGCGGGATAAACTTCATCCCCCATAATCTCGACAGCACGCAACTGATAGGCGTTGCGGGCGTCTGCGTCTAAACCTTCAATATTTTCCAGGGCGCTCTCAAACGCCTCCATCAGCACATGATCTTCCGGATCTTGCGAAACAAAAGACTGCATTGATTTGGTAGCCCCTTGCAGGGCAAAAACTGGTGGCACAACGCCGCGATCTGAATCGGCCAAAATCATTTGACCAACACCGTCTAGCGCGCCGGTTAAGCCAGCAAGTCGGCTCATATAGGCATCAATGTCAGCGGGCTCTTTTAAGGGCTGTTCGTTTTGTAAAAGTCGCGGCAAACTCAGATGAATGCCCGATAATTGCGTGATGCGATAAGGCCCCGTTGACCCCCATGCGCGCGCACCGCCAAAAGCAAATTGATTGCGTCGCGCAGCACTCTCATAAGATTGTCGCAAGATATCATAAGTTAACCGATTGTCCGGGGTTAGGATATCGCGAGAAATACCTTTCAAATCTCGGAGAAATTCCTCGTTCTGGCTTTTCTTCACTTGATCGGATTCAAAACCATAATCGGAAAAGCGCGCCTGGAACCCTTCCCCCGCAAGGTCCTCATCGAGGCCCAACTGGGTTGCTGTTTCCGGACTATTTAAGATCACCGCTTTTGCATGGCGATCAATCATCGCACGGAACTGAACATTTTCAGTATCTGGATCAACAACCGGTTGCGGGGCTTGCGTTTGTTGACGCTCTACGGGCGGCGTTTGCGGCGCGCTGCGTTCAGATTGTCCCTGACCGCAGCCAGCAAGCACCAAGGCCGTCGATAGCAATAATGCCTTCACAGGGGCCGTGCCCGGCGTGAGGCTCTTTTCTAATTTCATCATTTTTGTCATGGCGACTTTTGTCCCCTTCTCGTTTCGAAACTATTGCCTAGTTTCCGCATTCTGCTGTGGCCCAGTTCTCACATTCTCTGCCCGGTATTTTACAACAGATAAGGGATTTTCTGGAGCCTTAGTTAGCAACAGTTTGCATAAACATAAATCACTTGAGAAAAAGCGCTTTGCACCCTGTTTTTATTGGAAAACTTAACCTTCAGCGGCGCACAGGCACAAAAAAAGGCCAGCATTTGCTGACCTTTTTTCTAGTTTTTATGCGGGATCAATAATCATCCCGCTTGTGACGAAGGCATTAGCTATCGTCTTTTTTCAATTCTTCACCAGTTTCCTGATCAACAACTTTCATGGAAAGGCGTACTTTTCCGCGATCGTCGAACCCAAGAAGCTTAACCCATACTTCGTCGCCCTCTTTGACGACTTCACTGGTATGTTCCGGGCGGCCATTGGTAAGCTGCGAGATATGCACAAGACCATCGCGCGCACCAAAGAAGTTCACAAAGGCACCAAAGTCCATCACCTTGACGACTTTACCTTTGTAAATTTCATTGACTTCAGGCTCAGCGACAATGGAATGGATCCATTTACGCGCTGCATCAATTTCACCCTGTGAACTCGACGCAATCTTGATAAGCCCTTCATCATCAATGTTAATCTTCGCACCAGTTTCCTCAACAATCTGACGGATAATTTTCCCGCCAGATCCGATGACGTCACGGATTTTATCTTTGGAAATTTGCATTGTCTCAATGCGCGGCGCGTAAGCGCCCAAATCATCACGGGCATCGGTCAGTGCTTTGCTCATCTCACCAAGAATATGCATTCTGCCATCTTTTGCCTGAGCAAGAGCAGTGCGCATAATATCTTCCGTAATCCCCGCAATTTTAATATCCATTTGCAAGGACGTAATACCGTCATCAGTACCAGCAACTTTAAAGTCCATATCACCGAGATGATCTTCATCACCTAGAATATCAGACAAAACCGCAAAGCGCTCGCCTTCGAGGATGAGGCCCATCGCAATACCGGCGACTGGGCGGCGGATTGGAACACCCGCATCCATCATCGCAAGAGAGGCACCGCAAACCGTTGCCATGGATGAAGAGCCGTTGGATTCAGTGATTTCTGAAACCAGACGAATAACATAAGGAAACTCTTCCTGGCTCGGCAACAGTGCTTTAAGCGCACGCCATGCAAGTTTACCATGACCAATTTCGCGCCGACCTGTACCGCCCATGCGGCCCGTTTCACCAACTGAATATGGCGGGAAGTTATAATGCAGCAGGAAGTTTTCTTTATAGGTTCCCGCCAGCGCATCGATGAATTGCTCATCTTCGCCGGTTCCCAATGTTGCAACAACAAGGGCTTGTGTCTCGCCGCGCGTAAACAGGGACGAACCATGCGTACGGGGCAGAACACCGGCCTCGGCAACAATCTGGCGAACAGTTTGCGTATCGCGTCCATCAATACGTTTACCCGTATCGAGTAGGTCGCCGCGAACAATATCAGCCTCAACAGATTTGAACACGCCAGACAGCACATTCTTATCCATCGCATTGTCATCACCTTCAGCACATAAAGCCTCTACAGCTTTAGATTTGGCTTCAGCGATTTTTTCCTGACGATCCTGCTTAATCTTGATGGCATACGCCGCACGCAGATCATCTTGCACAAGAGCGCGGACCTGTTCTTTCTCGCTACTTTGATCCGGAGGCGTGAAGTCCCAAGGTTCTTTCGCGCTCTCTTCTGCAAAATCGATGATGAAGTTGATCGCTTCTTGCGACGCTTTATGGCCAAACATCACAGCGCCAAGCATAACATCTTCCGATAGTTCGC
This sequence comes from uncultured Caulobacterales bacterium, assembly GCA_964421675.1. Lineage (GTDB taxonomy): Bacteria > Pseudomonadota > Alphaproteobacteria > Caulobacterales > Parvularculaceae > CALLPQ01. The sequence continues at coordinate 12,043 of CAYQXV010000035.1, read as the reverse complement.
TCGCCTCTGATTCCACCATCATCACTGCATCGGCCGTACCGGCCATGACCAGATCAAGATCGCTATCAGGCAGATCGTCAATCGCAGGGTTTAGGGTGTAGTCGCCATCTTTATAGGCAACACGCGCCGAGCCAATTGGCCCGAGGAACGGAATGCCGGAAACAGTTAGCGCGGCGGAAACCGCAATCATTGCAACAATGTCGCTATCATTCTCGCCATCATGGGACAGAACGGTTGCAACAACCTGAACTTCATTTTTAAATCCGGGCGCAAAAAGCGGACGGATCGGGCGGTCAATCAGGCGCGATGTCAGCGTTTCTTTTTCAGTTGGCCGGCCTTCGCGTTTAAAATATCCACCGGGGATACGGCCCGCAGCATAGTATTTTTCCTGATAGTGAACAGTAAGCGGGAAAAAATCGAAATCCGGGTTGGCTTTTTTTGCCCCAACCACGGTGGCAAGAACGCTTGTCTCGCCATAAGTCGCAACAACGGCACCGTCGGCCTGGCGAGCAATTCTTCCTGTTTCAAGGGTTAGCGTGCGCCCGCCCCATTCCATGGATTTTTTTGTAATATCAAACATATATTTTTCTTTCGTAAGGACGATCGCGCCGTATTGCGCAATCGCTAGTCAATTCAGTGCCCGTTAAGTCATGCAAAAAATCCGCGAACGGATGACCGCCGCGGTTTGTTAAATTGCAATTTTTGTAGTGACACTGAGAAGGTCCGGCCCAATCGACCATCGATTAAGACCCGGACTAAAATTTTCTTGAGGGGCAGCAAAGTCCCGTGCCCCTGTTTTGCTATAAGATGCGCTTTTCTAAGCCGCATAGTCTTTCCTAGCCCCTTGCCTGGGGCAATGCGAAAATAGCCGGATTGCAATTTTCGCCCAATTTAACAAGCAACCAATTGGTCGCCCTATATGTTCACCGTCAGCGATTGATTAACGGCGCAGGCCAAGTCGCTCAATAATAGATTTGTAGCGAGCTTCGTCGTTACTACGCACATAATCGAGCAAACGGCGACGCTGCGAGACCATTTTCAACAGGCCGCGGCGCGAGTGATTGTCTTTTTTGTGATCTTTAAAATGGCCAGTGAGATTGGTGATGCGCTCACTTAGAATTGCAATCTGCACTTCCGGGGAGCCTGTATCGCCGTCTTTTGTGGCATATTCTTTAATCAGCGCTGTTTTGCGCTCAAGGGAAATCGACATTTTTTTCTCCGCGATGCCTTTTCATAGAAAACCAGAGCCGGGGCATCGTCCAGCGCGGTTGCAGGCTAGTACGCCTGCTTTGGCAAAAATGCAAGCCCCCCCAAATACGCCAGAGCCCTGGCCCCATAGCCACCCTAGGCACGCCACCAACCCAAATTTTCCGAATTATTGTTGCCGGGTCGCTGTGAGGGCAAAATTGATTGCGACATCCAGGCCGACCCATTGCCCGCTTGCCCATTCACCGGTTCCCACATCAAAGCCGTTGCGCATAATCGTCAGCCCGCCCTCAGCGGCGGCCGCTTCACCGTCAATCACCAGGGTAAAGGGCAACGTCACCGGTTTTGCGATTTCGCGTATGGTCAGCGTCCCGAAGGCTTCATAACTATTCTCGCCGACTTTGGAGATATCATCGGAGGTAAAGCTGGCTCGGGGGAAGGTTTCCACGTTAAACCATTCAGCTGCTGGCAATGAATCATCGCGCTGGCGATCGCCCGTCTGCGCAGACGCCATCACGATAGCAACCTCGATGGAGGCGGTTTGCGGGTTTTCCGGGTCCATCTGAATGGAAGCTTCGAAATTGCTAAAACTCCCGGTAAATTCATTACCCGATTGGGTTCCGGTAAATTCCAGTCTGGAGTTTTCATAATCGACGACCCAAATCGGAGCGGGCGCCGGGGAAGAGGCATCGCTTTGCGCGGGCGTTACCACACCGCTCTCTGATTGGCCATCTGAATCGCTCGATAGGGCAGCTTTTTCGCCCGTTTGTGCATCTGCATCACTTTGCTGTGCCGTTTCTGAAGCGGTTGCCTCGCCTGCATCACTAGCCTCACTTGCCGCACTTTGCTCATTTGCAGCGCTTGCCGCGGGCGGTGCCGATATTTCAGATGGTGCCGCGTTATCTGCAGCGCCAGATTGATCTTCGCGCGCATTTTCCGCGGGTTGATGGTCACCGGGTTGCGTTTCAGAGTCTGAACCGCTGCACGCGGACAGCATTAAACTAAGGCCAGCCAGCATCGATATAGACAATTCGAGGGGCGATCGGTTCATTATCAATTCCACTACTGTTTGTTTCATCGTTTCAGTTCAGCCACGTCATTTTAGCCTATTATTCGCGTTACCCAAGAGTTCATTCGGCATTTCATCTGGCACTTCGGGGCCGCACGATTGGCAACATTCTCGTCAGCACACTGTCTTTATTTACAAAATGATGCTTCAGCGCCGCCCCAACATGGAGCGCAAGAAGCGCAATGGTGAAAAAGCCCATATATTCATGGATCGTTGCAAACCGACTGGTGATGGCCGCTTTATTGGTGGCATCTTCCCAAAATGGCAGATGCGGTAGCTTGATGACATCAAACAAATAGGTGGGGATGTTAAGCGGCGATGATGAGACCATTGCCCATCCGCTAAGCGGGATTAGCAAGATCAACGCATAAAACAGAATATGCGTGATACGCGCGCTGACCCGTTCCCAGTTCGCCATATCGGCGGGCAGCTCGGGCGGGCGATGTCCAAGTCGCCACAATAGGCGCAGCACCGACAGCAATAACACCGTTATCCCGAACGATTTATGCAGCTGATAAATCTCGAATGTGAGCGCGCTGGCTTTGGGTAAAAAGCGGGTCATGATCAAGCCGCCCAGCAACTGGCCGATGATCAATAGCGAAATCAACCAATGTAAGATAATTGCGACAGTCGAGTAGCGCGCACTTTGTGCACTCATCAGTGACCACTCCGTTGATTGTCTACTGAAAATACGATTTCCATATAGTTGTAGACCTCATGCCCGGAAAATCAATGCGGCGCTTTCGATTGGGGGGCGCGGTCATGGTGCACCCCTATCATAGGGCCCATGAACCGGCCTCGGTCGTGACGGTCCATATTCTGCGCGAATAGCTTGGAAATTGATCCATCCAGAAATAGTGCATTTGGTACCTTCAAATGATCGCGAAACACCGATCCAAATTCATGAAATGTGACAAACCGATCAGAAATCACAAACCAGATGGTTTTCTGATCAGCGCTGACCCCAACACCGTTGCGGCGATTGCGCCATTTTGAGTTTTGTAAAAATCGCGGATGCATCTGCCCGTCAATCACAAGCATTGGCCCTGATTGTGTTGCAAATGTAATTTTCGCAGGCGCGTACCGTTCTAAAAAGTCACCGGTTTCTGCGATGACGCCAATGCGCCCCCTCTCCTGACTTTCGTCGGTGGCGGTGTCGATGATGGCAAATATGCCATTTGGTTTGAGATGAAAATTTCCCGGCCCATCGCGTTGATTTGCCGATTTCAAAACAACCCCGTGCTCAACATAAAACCCAACGGGGGCATAGGTTTTGTCATACATGCCCGCATTCATCGCAAAAGTAAGATCGCCGCCCTTTTCATCAAGATGAGACGCGAGCTTGGAAAATGTTCCCAATGGTTCCCCATCCTTACCCAGATAATGGGTTTGAATTTTATGGTGATCGGCGTGGAACCGACACACCGTATATCCATTGCCAGTAACCTCAAGCGCTTTGCATGATCCCGTCTGCGGGAGGTCGTGAGTATCAGCGCCAAGCGCAGCGCTATATATCGGCGATAAGATCCCCGTTAAGATCGCAACAAAAACATAGAGTAAGCGCTTGGTCATGGGCATAAATTTAGCCGGGAATAAAGTCGGTAATGAGGCCCTCTACCTCCGGACGCCTGCGTTCCTTTGGCTTACTCGCCGGTGTTCCGATATAGATAAACCCGGCCATCTTTTCATTTTGCTCTACACCAAACGCAGCAAGGACATCGCGGTCATAGGCATACCATTCGGTGAGCCATTGCGCGGCAAACCCATGGGCGCTGGCGGCTAGCAGCATATTGTGACACACCGCGCCCGCACATAAAATCTGCTCCCATGCGGGGGTTCGGTGATTTTCATCGACTTTAGAAACAACCCCGATAATGACCGGCGCGCGTAAAAACCGGCCGCGCTCTTTGTCGACCGCCTCGCTCGCAGCATCCGGTTCGTTCTTGCAAAAGGTCTGCGCCAAAATCTCGCCCGCACGCTCGCGCGCAGAGCCGGAAAATTTAATAAATCGAAACGGCACAATGCAGCGATGGTCGGGTACCCGTGAGGCGATTTGCAAAATATCGTGCAACACCGCCGCTTGCGGGCCCGGACCACTCAGTTTGTCGGCTTGCGTTGAGCGGCGCAATCGCAATGCCGTCAACATCGACTCGTTAGGATGTGCGGGTTCAAGTTCGCTGCCAAATTCTGGCGTTTGTGATTGCGATAAAGTCAGCGGGGAAGAAGCCATAAATTTGAAATCCGGTGTTGAGGCTGATGGATATTGCCGCGCAATGTTTTGCGACCCAATGTTTTTCAGAATCGAAAGGGGCGCGCAAGACTAGCTCTGCGCACCCCTCTCAAATTTCGATAATCGATTACCCTAGAACCAGTAAACCTTACCGAGCCGCTGTAAAAACAGAGGCGTCGATGATTCCTTGACCGTCATGCGCCATCTTAAAGCTTCGCGCAAATTGGATTCTGCTGACTGCGTTTCTATCTGATGGCCATTCGATTCAATCCGCACCCAGAGTTTGGCCGATTCAGACCGGGCCGGTACGCCCGCGTCAATGATCAACGTATTTTCATTGTGGCGAATGACGCCGCCCGCATTGCGGAATAAATTGAAGGTCTCGCCAGTATCCTCATTATGCAAACGCCCGCGCAATAGGCCGCGTCGCACGAGATTGTTTAGATTGCCTTTTAGTCCGCCCTCAAAGGTGATGATCAGTCGAACTTTATATTGTGCCGCTCTGCTCTCGCCTTGAACGGCGGCGGTGGTGGCTGCAGCACTATTGGTGGCGGCAGTAATCGGGACAACACCAACGCCGGTTATCGACGCCTTTTGAACGATTGCCGCATTTTGAATAGTGGCAGGCGGAGCGGCCCCGTTTGGAGCAGAGCTTGGTACAAAACTTACTTCCGAGATGTCGCCAAAATCAGGCGCTCCGAGCCCCGGTAGGCTATCATCGCCTAAAATATCTTCAATGCCGCTTGCAAGATCAGTCGGGATGGCTGTCATCAAAACAGCCAGTAAACCAAAACCTTGCGCGAACGCCCCTTGGCGTGTGATCGGCTGAAAATAGAAAATTGAACCAGCGCCAATGCCAATAACCGCCAGGACCACAACATAAAGAGGGATTTCGGAAAATCCGAACATTGAGCCCAAGGCAACCGCCCATCGGTTCATCGTAAAGAGTGCCGATGCTTCTGCACTTTGCTGATAATCGGTAACCAGCGCTGCGATAATTCCTGCAGACCCAGAAAATGCCAATCCGGCAATATCGGTAATCCCAAATTCGCCAGGCGCTTTATATCCGCGTTTAACCCCGTAAGGCATCATCAACCTCCTAAATACCCCGTTTACCACTATGGTTAAGACTAACGTTAAAATGCTCGATGATACAGCCCCTAATTTACATGTTTTTGGGTTCGACCAGAGGTCCGCCAAATCCAGGCATAATCAGCCCGATCTGCGATGAGATCGTCAGCACATAGGGGCCTGCGGCGCCAATTTGAGGTTAGTCTGTTGGTTGCTCAATTGGCCGGGACGCGCCAAAATCAACGCCGAACAGATGCTCCAGGCTGGTGCGGCGCAGGTCATTTTTCGCAACATCATAGGCCGTAACATTCATTAATTTCAGGATCTTGCGCTCGATTTTTACCCCGCTTCCTCCGCGGTCATCGGCCTCGGCCGGGGTAATATCAAAATCGATCACATTAATGGCACAAAGGTCCTGCTCAAAAGCATTAATCGTGTTGAGACCGCCCCCGGTGCACCACCCCAAAATAACCCGGTTTACCCCTTCATGGGCAACCAAAAGCCCGGTTTTCCAGTGGCGGGTTTGGATCAAGGCTTGCAGGCTAGCCACAGTGCGCTTTTCAACCGCCTCAAATGTCTCGCCATCGGGGAGAAACCGCGCATTGGGCTCGCCTGCCTGATCGAAGCAATAAGCAAGGCGCGCGGCCAGCTCCTCGCGGCTATTGGCCGTTACCCAGCCGGATTTGATTTCCTCAAACCCCTCATCCTCCATCAGGCTCGGCGCTGATTGTTGTTTTTTCAGAATAATTTCAGCGGTTTGCCGCGTCCTTGGCAGGCCCGAACACATCGCCATATCAAACTCAATATTGGCGAGCGTTTTTGCCGTCGCCTCGGCCTGGCGTCTGCCATCTTCGGTGAGATCAACCATGCGAGGATCCGACAAGGCGGCATTAAAATAATCGACATGGCCGTGGCGCAATAAAAACAGTCGGCGGCGGCCCGTCATCGAACTCGGCTTTACATTCATGGGGGTATTTTCGGGCGTTTGAGGATTGGTCATAAATATGCCTTTGACGCGTCAAACCGACCCGGTCAATACAGATTGGCAGACATTCGACCCATAGTGCCGCGCATCGTTAAAAAATTTCCCGACGCTCTTGTCTCAAGAGCGCTCGCGTTTTCGCCCATTCAATGATAGCTTTCACCAGTAATTGGGGTAATTGGCGGGAATCAGGATTAGCATGCGAAAAGCATCTCCATGGCGCGGACCGGCGATATTGGCAGGCCTTCTTATGGTGTTGGCCGCCATTTTTTCTGGCTATGTCTTTATAGCTGAACGAACAGATGTGGCGTTCATTGAAAAACGATTCCAGGAAAATCTTGATCGCGGCAATTTAGAACAAGCGATTATTTTTGGCGAACGCGCCGAATCATTACGCGCCGAGCGCGGCGATAGCGATGAACAATTAATGGCATTGCGCCAAAAATTAGCGCGCACCCATTTAGAGATCGGCAACTATACGCGCGGTGCGCAAATTCTGGAAACAATGGTGGTTGCGAAAAGTTGGAGACAGCTGCCCCCCGCGCAACAACTTTCCATGGAAAAAGATTTAGCCGCCGCTCATATCCTCAGCGGCAATTATGAAAAAGGCGTGCCGATATTTTCTGCATTTTTAAGCCTTGCCGGAAACGCAACAACCCATATTCCCGCGCCCGGCGCAATGGATCTGCAAAGCCAATATGCACGCGCAGTCTATGAAGCCGGTCCGGTTTTTGCGCGCGAATTTAAACCAGGATTGGATTCGTTTAGTAATAACGGCGCAAATCGTTTATCGACCGATGCGGCAGGACAGCTTGCAACGGCCAAACAAATGACCGCTCTTGGCGCGTTTTACAGTTTGCAGCAATCCAATCATCCTGCAGCAACCGGGTTATTATCAGCAGCCTACAATATTCGCAGTGCAAACCTCCCCGCGCAGTCACGCGACTTAACACAGATCGCGCTTATCCTCGGGCCCCTCTATCAACAATCAAAACGCTATGAAGATGCGGAGAAACTTTATCTGCAAGCCTTTCATGCACAGGAAGTTGTTCTTGGCCCGGACTCAACCGATTTCACTTTATACATTAAATTATTGGCGGACGTTTACCGCCAACAAGGTCGGCTCACAGAATCGCGCGCGCTTAATCGTCAGATCAGAGCGATCTTTACAGAAAGGTTTGGCCGCCTGCGCCACTCTCTTACCCAACAACCACCGGCAACATTGGTGCAATCCATCTCCCCGGAAAACCGGGTCCCCGCCAGTTACCAACCACAAGATCTGGTAACCGCATCGGATTATCTCATCCCGGTAAACCAAACCAATGTTTCGTCTCGCGCCTCATCCGCCAATGGTCGCTCTGATGATGTTGCCCTTCGTCTTGCGGGCACCAGCAATGGTGACAATATGCCGGTGCGTCTTTCACAGCTGATGGCATTGTGCGGACAGGATGGACGCGATGAAGCTTTGTCGCTGGCGAGCGGTTTTCGCAGGCAAGATAGTGATGAGACTGCAAAATTACCGGGACACTCAGAACACCAATTGGGTCTTGCCGTTGACCTCAACGTTAATGGCCGCTTGATGCGCCAATCCGATTCAAGCTGGCTGTGCTTTCGCGAAAATGCCTGGAAGTTTGGGTTTTTACTATCCTTTCCCCAAGGCAATTCTTACGGGCTGGCAAGTGCTCAGTCCGCAGACAGTCCCGCGGTAATTGATAGTTTCGAACCATGGCACTGGCGCTATGTCGGTGTGGAAACAACGCGCCTATTCAGAGAATATGGCCCGCTTAGTGCCCCTCAGGAATTTTTAACGCAAATTGGTTGCTTTCAGAATTATGCACAAAACAAATCGCAGGAAATTGGCGGGACGTTCGTAACCGATCCTGAGGATTGTCTTGGTCTCATCAATGAAGCCGCGCCCGATACAATCAATAGTGCGCAAAACTCGATTTCCAATAGCCTGGTAGCAGCAACCGCATTAACGCAAGATACCGAATATGAAGCGCTGATCAAAGCGCGCCAAAATGCGCGCGCCCATAGTCCCCTCTTAATGGCACGCGGGCGTTTTTCTGAGGCCAAACAACTTTTGATCACCGCCATGCAGTTTGGCGACAAGGTTGAAAACCCCGCAGAGCCTTTAACCGGCGATCACACGCTGGATACGGGAATGCTGGCGACATTGTACAAAAATTCCGGCATGGAGCTGCATGCGCACGCTCTATCTGGACATATAACCGACCGATTGCGCAGCACCTATTCCGGCGAGACGGTCCATGTTCACGATGATCATCCCAGCACCGACAAAGCGTTGAATTCTTTTGGGTCAATTACGCGCCCAGTGTCACAATATTTTATTCTGCAGGCTGATTACCAACCAAATGATCTGATCGCTGCCAATGATTATGGCATTCCGGTTAGTAAAGACCCTAATCTCGACGAGATGAAGCTGCGTCTTGCGAGCCATGATGACCGATTGATTGATGCGGCGAGCCTGCCGATCCATTTGTCACAACTTATCGATTTATGCAGCGCCGATAATCCTGATGAAAGCTTGTCCCTGCGCTCTGGATACCGGGCCTTTGAGACACAAGTCAGCCTCTACCAACGATTGCGCCATCGCGGGACAGTGACCCCGCCTGGCATGTCAGAACACCAAACCGGTCTTGCCGCAGATATTGATGTAAATGGCCGCTTTATGCGCGAGGGCGACAAGAGCTATGGCTGTTTCTCGCAAAATGCCCATGATTATGGCTTTATCCTCTCTTATCCCAAAGGGAACCGCTATTTGCCTGGCGCTGATACGTTTGAGCCATGGCACTGGCGTTATGTCGGCAAGGAAACGGCGCAGCTTTACAAAAACCATGGCCCAGAAGGCAAACCGCAGGAATTTTTGGCGGCTTTACCCTGTTACGAAAAGCAAGCAGAAGCCCGCAACGCCTTTTACCCAGAAGAACGCACCGATTTTTGTTTATATGACAATGTCTCTGGGCTAAGCGCCCTACCCGAACCCCCTCAAACGAATGTGCCATTCGTTGAAGAGGCGAGCAATGATGACGCACTTCTCGTGAATGGCGAGAATGCCAGTTCGGCCCGAAACTTGAATAAGGTTTTGCGCAGCGGCGATCAACGCTGAAGCACCTCTATCGCAACCTTTTTCAGAACGCGATGACTTAAAGAAAGCTGCCTTGATCCATCCGGGATCAGTGCATCCGACTTTACCCGCGTTTCAGGCACTGTCTTATGTCAAATGGCTCTACCAACGTTATCCGCCCGTTCATTCCCGACCCTATTGAAACAGGGCGCATTACAATTGCTGTTCTCGGTGGAACTGAGAATGGAACGGAGGCGGGCAGCCCCCATCTTAAAGGGTGGCGCGAAGATAAGGCATTAAAAAGCTATCAATTCCAAACCGTCACCGCCGATACAATTGGCGATGTCGCGAAAACCGCTGACCTCATTTTGCTCGATCTGCGCGGCTTCAAATTTTCGATCAGAAGTTTAAATCGGCTTATCGTGATTTTGACGAATATTCCGCCGTCGGTTTTGTTAATCGCCGATGCATCAACATCGCCCGCCCACCTCAAGCGCCTAACGCCTTTTACCAAGATAATCGTTGCGCCATTTTCGAATGAGCAATTGTCTGACCGCATTGGCGACCTTTTGCGTCAACAGCAAACCCGGTTGTCCACGCACCGCCTCAAGGCATTGTTGAATGATCAGGAACGGGGCACCGAACATCCTCGGGTGAAATGGGAAGCAAGCACGCAAGAAGAAATTCTTGTTGCCGGGGCACCGGGCAGCCTGACATTATCCTTGATCAATATTTTTCAGGAAGCGGGTCTGAATGTGCAATGCGCTTACCGACCGGCGCAGGCCATTCGGATTCTCGAAACCAGCAAAATCGCAGGCGCTCTATTTGTTTCAGATGGCAATAAAGATCCCTTATTTGCGCTGTCACGGGCAATGCGGCGACATTCCCGCCACAGAATAACACCGGTCATTCATGTTGATCAAAATTGCCTTGGCGAACCACTCGACGCCACCAACCGGCCAGCCATCCCGGCCGCATTAGCCCCCGACTTTGCGGTGGAAATGATGCGCGGTGAAATTTTCCAGATGCGCGAGTTGGAAATGTTTCGCGAGGAGTGCACCAAGATCGGAACGCAAAGTGTTCGCGAGCCCCGCGCGCGGGTATGGTCCCCGCAAATTCTCGCACGATGGTTAGAAACCGTTGGCAATGAATGTGACCGGGCATCGAAACTGGTTCCCATGCTTGGCATTAACGTCAGATGCGATGAAGCAACGAATTTAACCAGCCACAAAATATTGGAACAGATTGGGCCCAAAATTGCTTCCATGGTTCGCGCTGGAGATTTTATCTCCGTTGTCAGCGCAACACCCCATAGCGTTACCTGCGCCGTTGGTTTGCCGTCCATTCCGCAATCAAGGCTGCAAAAAAGCCATCTCGAAACAACTCGCATTGGCGCGCGCATCAAAGGGAATTTCCGCAATACCAGTTTTCAGGACAATATTGGAAACCCCACCAGTTTTTCCACGCACCATACCGCGTTCATCCGGCCAAAAGGATTGCGCGTAGAAGAGACCGTTGCCGCTCTATTACGGCAACGGTAAAATTGCTGCCAGCGCGCTTAACAGTTCAAATCAATCCGCATCCTTCGGCTCGCCAGCGGCCGCCCGTATCGCGTTGGCTATCCATTCGGTGAGGCCCGGCGCATAGCCATCAATATTGGTGCGAAAGCGATCATCCCCCTCCCACATATCAGCCAGGACGATATGGGCCTTTGGGGTTAAGGGATAAAACCAGCGATCAATATAACGGCGATGTCGCTCAACAAGGCTTTGGGCAATATCACTTTGTGGATTGTGCCCCTCGCCCATTGCCAGTGCACACGCCTGCCAGATTGAGTCTTGTTCTTGTTTGACCTGTTCCCAGTCAGCCTTTTCATACCCCTTTGTGCGCTTATTACTGTGGGCCCATGCGTCCGTGTCACCCCAGCGATCTTTTGCCTCAACCTCAAATTCATTAGGGTCGAAGCCATCAAATAATGATTTAAAATCCATCGGTGTTTTCCTTTCTTCGGGCTCAGTATAATGAGCGAGCGCGGTATCAATCGCGGTGATCATTTTGTGCGTTTGCGATAGGCGCGCGACCATGTGCTCGCGTTGTGCTTTCAAATTTGCCGCTTGATCAAAATCCGGATCATCCAGAGACCGGCGAATATCCTCAAGCGATCGCCCCATTGATCGTTCGATCAAGATTTGCTGCAATCGCAACATATGCGATTGCGAATAGAGCCGATAATCCTTGGCGGACCGATCGGCGACCAACAATCCAATCTTGTCGTAATAGTGAAGTGTGCGAACAGACACGCCCGCTAAACGCGCGACATTTGTAACGGTGAGGGTTGTTTTATCTGTCATGAGAGGTTGATAGGGTATGACGTGCGTGTAGGGTCAACCGCTTTTT
>CAYQXV010000034.1:0-34832 GCA_964421675.1 uncultured Caulobacterales bacterium | reverse complement strand
CGCATGTGACCATTGGCGCATGTGACCATTGGCGCGCACGTTTGGGGCGTTCAATGGCAATACCGGGTTCTGCAGCCAGAAAACCGGCAAAGGCATGAAAACTGGTGCTCCCTGTCTCCCAGCCCACCATTGACTTAGCCAGATTGCGCGCTATACCTCCTCTCCTTATTTGAATTTTAACCGCAAGGTTCCGCCATCATGAAAGTCAAAAGCTCTCTTAAGTCGTTGAAAAACCGGCACAAAGACTGCCGCATTGTGCGCCGCAGGGGCCGTGTTTATGTGATCAACAAAACACAACGACGCTTCAAGGCTCGCCAAGGCTAAGCCCAAAAGCGATTCCTTTTGAAGAACGCCCGCAAGTCGGGCGTTTTTTTGTGCCAAAATGCGCCATTTCCCCGCATTATCGCCTATTCAGCCGGGGCTACCTCCCCTTTTTTGTGATTTGTGCTGATTTGTGATTAACAATTTTGGCGGTATACTTGCTAGGAAACCCTCACGCGACGAGGGACACCGCATGAGGAGTGCACGTTTGAGATCACCGTTGATATATTCAACCCAGAAAGACCGGGACCAGAAAGCCCAAACCCTAAAAGGCTGGAATTGCGCGCTTGCGATTGCTGCAACATTCCTGTTTTGCGCTGTTCAATTACCAGTGGCCGCTGACCAAACGGATACAAGGCTGGATTCACTTTTTGAGGAATTGCGCACAGGCGGTGCCATCAATGCGGACGCAAATGCCGATCGCATTCTGGAAATTTGGGCGGACTCCCAAAGCGATACGATTGATATTCTCTATGAACGCTCTTTAGCGATGTATCATGGGGGGGAATTTCGCAAAGCCGCTGCAATATTGAATTATGTTCGCGGCATTAGTCCCAACTTCATGCAGGGCTATGCGTTAAGTGGGTTTGTGAAATTATCCATTGAAGATAATGCCGGGGCGCTCTCAGATTTTGCCCGCGCCTTAGAGCTTGAACCGCGCCAGTTTGAGGTGCGAAAAGTTCTCGCACAAATGCTCTTAGCCAGCGGTGAAAAACGCGATGCCTATGAGATGATCCAACGCGGACTGGAATGGCACCCCCATGATGAGGAACTCTTAACGCTATCGCGCCGACTGCGATCGGACCTTGAGGGTCAGGAAATTTAAACTTCCTACGTTTCAAGAGTGCCTCCCTCAAGAATGCACAATGCCCGCTAATTTCATCTCTTCAATATCGTCCGCGCTATAACCGCTATTTTTCAAAATATCATCCGTATGTTGACCGCGTTTGGGAATATCCGTTACCGGCTCAATGGTGCCTGAGGAAAAACTTGGCGCGACTAGCGGGTGGGTAAAAAGATCATCTTTGGGCATTTGTCCCCTTGCGATATTTTGCGGATGGAGCGGTGCCTCATTATAATCAAGCACCGGCGTAACGCACGCATCGACCCCGTCAAACAGCGCGGCCCAGTGGTCTCGGCTATGTTGGGAGAATGTCTTTTCCAGAATTTTATGTTGTTCAGGCCACCGCCCCTCATCACGTTGGTCGCCAAAATGATCCGGATCAATCGTCAGAACAGAGAGTAGTTTTTCAAAAAATTGCGGTTCAATAGCACCGACCGCCATGAATTTGTGATCTGCCGTTTCAAAACACCGATAAAACGGCGCCCCGCCATCGAGCACATTTTGCGCGCGATCCGTGGTCCAACGCTGCAGCCCGTCTAATGAGCGAATAATCCCGAACATGGAGGCAACGCCGTCAATAATGGCGGCATCGACAACATCGCCAACGCCGGTTGTCCGGGCCCGGCTTAACGCCGCAAGCATGCCCATCGCCAAAAATAACGAGCCCCCGCCATAATCACCAACCAGGTTCAATGGCGGCGACGGAGGGCGACCCGCCTCGCCCATGGCATGAAGGGCACCAGTTATTCCAAGATAATTTATGTCATGCCCCGCCATGCTCGCCCACGGGCCGGTCTGCCCCCAACCGGTCATCCGTCCATAAACAAGCGCGGGATTGTCTTTGAGACAATCTTCAGGCCCAACTCCCAATCGCTCTGCGACGCCCGGTCGAAAGCCTTCAATTGCCATATCGGCTTTTGCGACTATTTTTCGAACGAGGCTCACGGCCCCTTTTTCGCGCATATTCACAACGATTGATTTTTTACCGCGTCGCTCAACCATCGGTACGTTCATGCCCGGTCGATCAATGACGATGACCTGCGCACCCAGATCGCCAAGCAATTGCCCGCAATAGGGCCCCGGCCCGATCCCGCCCAACTCCACTAAGGTGGTCCCTGTTAATGGGCCTTTACGCGCGGGCGCGCGGCTATCTGCATCATTGTTCATGTGAAGGTTTCCCTGCCTATTTTCATTGGCGCAAAATAGAAGGGATCGGCGCCCATTTATAGGCGAAAAACACGAATGGTGACGTTTTGTCGGTTTACGGTGCGCATGAAAATTAATGGTACCGCCTGGTGGTCTCGAACCACCGACCTCTAGATCCACAATCTAGCGCTCTAACCTGCTGAGCTAAGGCGGCAACGCGGCAATCACGGCATTTATGCCAAATGATTGCCAGAGGCGCAGTGATATACGCCCCAACACAGGAATTGCAAGTATTCTGTGGCGATATCCTAGAGAATTAGGTGCCGGCCCGGATCAACTCGATTTCTTTTTGTAAATTACTGATTCGAGTTGCATCAGAGGGGTGTGTCGAGAGGATCTCCGCGGGAGCCCCTGCCCCTTTTGCTTCTGCCATTTTCTCCCAAAAGGCCACAGCCTGGTCAATGTCATAACCAGCACGGTGCATATAACGCAATCCGATCTGATCGGCCTCCGATTCGTGACCGCGCGAGAATGGCAGTGCATTTCCCACCTGGGCACCAAGACCAAGAGCCTGCATCCACATATTGGCATTTGCGACATTACCAACGCCAAGAGCAACCTGTGCAACCCCAAGACCAGCCTGCGTTTGTGCCGCGCGGCCCGCTCGTTTTGAAGCATGTTGATAGTTTACGTGGGCAACCTCGTGGCCCATGACCGCAGCAATCTGATCGTCATTTTCCATCAAATCGAGAATGCCAGTGTAAAAGCCAATTTTGCCGCCGGGAAGCGCAAATGCGTTCAATTGATCAGAGGCAAAGACCTGAACTTCCCACTGTGAGGGATCACCGCCAGCCGCTGCAATAATGCGCGGCGCGACACGCTGCATGCGCGATACATATTGCGGGTCAGTGGTCAGTTGTTCTTGCTGTTTTATGCCCTGCCAAGCCGATAGAGCCGCAGCCTGGACCTGCTCTGGTGGGGGGGCAAATGTTGAATCAAGAGAGGCACAGGAGGTGAGCATGGTCAGCGCAATGCCGCTCAGCAAAAGCCCCTTGCCCATATGCCGTTTCATGGCATGAATTGACGGTAAATCTTTGCCGATCTGGCGCCCAACAGTCTGAAAAACAGTCATTTTTGTCTATCCTTAATGATCGTCCGGCCTTAATGATCGTCCGGTATTCGCCCCGGCCAGCCCGAATAGCCGATAGTGTACCCCATTAGAGCCCAACCCCAAAGCGTTCAGCTCGGTTTTGTTCCCATCAGAACCTTAAATTTTAGGGAAATAAGCCATTCCCTTCAATCTTTTGCCTTGGCTTTATTGGGCAGCGACTTTTCGAGATGACGGAGATGGCCAGAACAGGGTGCTGGACTTGTCACCGCGTCCGACATAAGACCCATGGCAATGCATTCAAGGTCGATTATAATCGCCGCCAACCCATTCACTCGCCACGTCTTTGAGCTCGACAGATTACCCGTATGACCAGCAAATCAATTGTGATCATCCTTGCCCCGCCCGGCAATGCGGGAACCCGGCTCACAAGTGCGCTGAATACAATTTTTCATGGCGACACACCGCCCTCCGACGTGCTTTTACCAGTATCTCAGCAGGTGATCGACCAGCTGGAGATGGACCCTCTGGCACCATTTAGCGTTGGCAAAAAAGCCCTCACCGATGAAGCCTTGCGCGAAAACCGGCTGCAAGCCCGCCGTATTGCCTTAGCCCTGCGCGAGCGTGATCTCCCGGTTATCCATCACCATCCCAGCACCAGCTTGGTCATTCCCTTTTGGCGCGATGCCTTCGACAGCGATGATTTTAAGCTGAAAATGATCCTGATCGGCACAAACGCTCTGGAATCCAGAGAGTATTTGCTCGGTTCGACAGACCTCAAAGCCCCCACTGCGATGATGGTATGGGCGCAATCTATGCTGCACGGCCTTAACAATAGCAGCAAAAACGTCATCCTTACCCAGAATAATCGTCTTCTCGCAAAACCAGAAGACACGCTTTTGGACCTGGTTAATTCCCTTGGGCTACAAGCGCCCGATGATTTGGATGCGCGTTTGTCGAAAGCGGCACAGCGCATCAAAGATGGCGATCAATCAGAACGTGCCTATACCCGCCGCGATGTCTCGCGCGATAATACGCTCCCGCGGTTCATCAAAGAACTTGATCATTTCTCATCGAATAATTTTCAAAACGATACACTCAGCGACAAAGCGCGCAATCTGTTAACACCGTTATTTGAAACTTATGATGAATTTGGATTTTTTCTATCCGGTGCGCAGGCCGTCTCACAATCAAACCATTCCTTATTGGCCCGCATTGAGGAAGCCAATAGCGTGGCAGCCCGCCTCGATGAAGCTAATAAATCACTTGAGGAAAAACTAGAAAGCGCAACCAAGCACAACACCGCCCTTTCCGAACAAAATAGCAGCCTTGAGCAAGATGCAAAATCGTTACGCGACGATAATGACAAGGCGCGTCTAAATAATAATGAAGCCATTGGTATACTGACAGAAAAGAATGAAGCGCTGCAAGCGAGCATTCACGAAAATGAAAAAACTGTCACGGCGCTGCAGCAACTTTTAGAAAAGCAACGCAAAGCAACGTCAGAAAAGCTGCATACGCTCGAAATAGAAGCCGCCCAACTAAAAGAACGCCATGACGCCGCTGAACGTCTGATTACAGAAATGCGCCAGATCCGCATTGATGATCGCCATCGCTCAAACCTTGAGCGCGCCACGCTCCTCAAACAATTGCGCGAAGCCCAAGACTCCCTGGAAGATGCTAAAAACCAGCCAGCAGCCCCCGCCAACGGCGTAATCGATGAAGAACAAAGCAAAGCGCTTATTCGTGATGCCGTCGACCAAGCGCGCATGCAGATGCGCCTCGACCATGAACAAACAACGCGGTCCCTGGAAGAGCGCGCGCGCCAAGCGGAGCAAAGAGTTCTTGATCAAGATGCTGACCTTGCGCAATTCCGTATGGATGCGGAAGTGGCACGCGAAGAAATTCGCGCCATCAAGCAATCAACCTCATGGAAAATTAGTGCGCCGATCCGCGGCGCAAAATCCGTCATTACAAAGCCAACCAAAACGGCAAAGGCCGGATTGCGCGGCACCGCAAGGGTTATCAAACGGGCAATTCCGAGTCGCGGCCAACACGCTCGCAATGGTTTGCTCGGTAGCGGACTAAACACACCTGCAAAGCCCAATTTTCAGGGCGCCGCTCTAAACCAACCCAACGGTGCGAATGATCTGGGTGATCTTGACGATCCCATTAATGTGACCAGCGGGGTCGCCATTAACCCCAATCGCACCAATATTGATGTGAGCGGGCTTGATGGATATGTCGCCCGGCAATCTTTGAAACCGGTTGATGAAACAAAAGCGCGCGCAATAGCCTTTTATCTCCCGCAATTTCATCAGATCCCGGAAAATGATGCATGGTGGGGTGAGGGCTTTACCGAGTGGACCAATGTGCGCCCTGCCAAGCCGCAATTCCCCAATCATTACCAACCCCGCGAACCTGGCGAGTTGGGCTGGTACGATCTGGTGAACGATAAAGATATTTTTCACCGGCAGGTTGATCTTGCAAAATCGCACGGCATTTCCGGCTTTGCATTTTACCACTACTGGTTTGGCGGCAAACGCCTGTTAGAAAAACCTGTCGATCGCTGGCTTGCGGATAAATCCATCGATTTTCCCTATTGCCTATGTTGGGCCAATGAAAGTTGGAGCCGGCGTTGGGACGGGCGCGAGCAGGAAATTTTAATGCCGCAATCGCACTCGCAAGAGGACGATCTAAAATTCATCGAAAATTTGCGGCCACATTTGCAAGATCCGCGATATATCAAAATAGACGGCAAACCGGTAATCTTGGTCTATCGTCCGGGCATCTTACCGAACGCCAGAGACACTGCAGACCGGTGGCGCGAATGGTGCGCGAAAAATGGTGTAGGTGACATATATCTTGCCTACACACAAAGCTTTGAAACGGTTGATCCCGCAAATTTCGGATTTGATGCGGCTATCGAATTCCCCCCAAACAATCATGGCCTTGTCGGCCGCCCCGGCCTGATTGGCGCCGATCCGGGCAGCTTTAAAGGGAAGGTTTTCGATTGGCAGGATTTAGTGCGGCGCAGTGAACATTATCCGCCTACATCATTTAAACTCTTTCGCGGGGTAAACCCGTCCTGGGATAACACTGCCAGACGCGGCGAAACCGGCACCGTATTGTTGAACGCCAAACCATCGGAATATGCACGCTGGTTAAATAATGCAGTCGACGATACAACCAATCGGTTCTCCAATCACGACGAACGCCTGATTTTCATCAATGCCTGGAATGAGTGGGCGGAAGGCGCTCATCTTGAGCCCGATCAACGCCATGGCTATGCATGGCTGGAGGCAACGCGCCGAGCCTTGGCACCGCCTGCCGCGAAGCAACAGTTCACCGCCTCAATACCGGTATCCAACCCGGCGGCTGAAAAAAAAATTCTGATCGTCACTCATGATCTGTTTCGCCATGGCGCTCAGTTTTTATCGCTGAATTTCGCACGGTCTTTAAAAAATAAATTTGGCTTCACCGTGCAATTGATCGCCGGAGAAGATGGGCCGCTGCGCAGTCACGGCGAAGCAATTTGTCCTTTGAGCGTTTTAACAAAGGATATGCCCGCAGAACAAATTACAAAGACATTGCGCGATTTTAAAGCGAAAGGATTTTCATACGCCTTTTTGAACTCTTCCGCATCAGGATGGTTAGCCCCCTATTTCCATGAAGCCGGTATTCGTTTCGTCGGCCTTGTTCATGAGATGGCGAGCATTGCCAAGACGATGAACCTGCAAAACAATCTCGCCGCGTTCGAGTCCTATGCAGACCGGGTTATTTTTCCCGCAACGATCGTGCGCGATCAAACAGCGCAATTTCTACCCGAGGGTAAATGGACCAATCCATCGATCATTCCCCAAGGCATTTACAAGTCCGAAGGCCTAACCAAATGGGACGAAAAGGCCGATGCCAGAAAATTGGTCACAAGCCAGCTAAGCCTGCCCGCCTCAACGCGCATCATCCTTGGCACCGGGTATGCCGATCATCGCAAGGGCATTGATATCTTTCTCGAATGGGCAATCGAGACGCTCAAACGCCGCAGCGATCTTGCATTTGTCTGGTTGGGAGAAATCTCCATTGAAATGCAAGAGCGCGTCGATCAATTGTTAAAATCAGCGGGGCCCCTTGCCAAACACATTCATCTGCCCGGATTTGTCCATGATACGCGCAATTATTATCTCGCCGCCTCGTTATATGCCCTATCCTCGCGTGAAGACCCCTTCCCTTCAACCGCATTAGAAGCATTGAATGCGGGTACACCGGTTATCATGATGGAGGGCACGGGCGGCATTGAAGATCTTTGCGCGCAAGAGGCAACGCCCAAGAGCGTTTGTGCTATTGCGCAGAATAATAGCCAAGCCTTTGCAACTCTTGCGCTCTCTTTGTTGGGGGATGAAGACGATCTTAAAAAACGCGGCCTTGCCGGTGTTGCGTTGATGCAAGAGCGCTTTGGATTTACCTCCTATATTAGCGACCTACTGGACATTGGCGCGCGCGCCATCCCTGCATTCACCGCGCCCGGCGTTAGCGTTGTGGTGCCAAACTACAATTACGAACGCCATCTGGAAAAACGCCTGCGCTCCATCATTGAGCAAAGTGTTCCCCCCCGAGAGGTTATTTTTCTTGATGATGCTTCAACCGACAATAGCGTTGCCCTTGCGCGCGAGATTTTAACCGATTGCGGTATCCATCATCAAATTATCTGCAATACGAAAAATTCCGGCAATGTATTTGCCCAATGGCAAAAGGGGGTCGATCTTGCGCGCTATCCTGTATGCTGGATCGCAGAGGCCGATGATTGGGCCGATCGTGATTTCCTGCAAACCCTCGCGCCTAAATTTCTGAACCCGAAAATTACGCTTTGCTTTTCACAGTCACGCCAGATTGATGAAACAGGTTCCATCATTGCCGCAAACTATGATGATTATGTGCGCGATATTGATGATAAAAAATGGACCCAGGATTTCGAAGGGTTGGGCCCCTCAGAAGTGATCAGTGGGTTCAGTGTCAAAAATACCATTCCCAATGTGTCCGGCGCGCTGATCCGCACACGAAATATACAGTCCCTACTTGCTACCGACATTGCCTTTGCCCGGCGCTTTCGCACGGCGGGAGACTGGTATGTCTATGTCAACTTGCTGCGCGAGGGTAAACTTGCATTTTGCGCTCAGGCACTAAACTATCATCGCCGCCACAGTAATTCTGTGACAATTTCAAAATTCGATATTGATGATCTCTCGGAAATTGCAAATATGCAGCGCTATATCGCGCGTGAATTCAAACTCGGGCCCGCCGAGCACGAAAAAGCCAAAACCTACCTGTCCTATCTCATCGATCATTTCGATTTGCGCTCGCGCTATGATCAGGCAACGCTTGAGACAGCAACAACGATGCCCTAGCCCAAACTGGTGCTCAAACTGGGGCCCAAACCCGGCTTTCGCGCACCCCGGAGATAGGCGATCCAGCAGGCAAACATTTTTCCTTGCGTGGCTTTAAAACATGCCTACAAACAGCGGTTTAGATGAGCATTTCGCTCAGCGTATAAAAGATCAGGGTTGCCGGAACATTACCGGAACAGGGGCCTACATGTTCGACAGATTTTCCAGAAAGTCCGCGCCAGGCACCGCAGATTTGGCCGATATCGTTGTCGATCCGGACTGGTATCGAAGCCAATATCCCGATATTAGCGAGAATAATCTGGATCCGGTTGCCCATTTCAGGCGCAATGGATTGGCCGAGGGGCGCGATCCATCACTGCTTTTCTCCACTGCCTATTACCTTGATACCAACCCCG
This sequence comes from uncultured Caulobacterales bacterium, assembly GCA_964421675.1. Lineage (GTDB taxonomy): Bacteria > Pseudomonadota > Alphaproteobacteria > Caulobacterales > Parvularculaceae > CALLPQ01. The sequence goes on along the minus strand of CAYQXV010000034.1, from coordinate 25,616 downwards.
ATATCGCCGCGAGCGGGGTGAGCGCAGCGCAACATTTCTTCGCCGCGGGCGGTCTGGAAGGGCGAAGCCCCCACCCTCTATTTGATGCCAGTTGGTATCTGGCAGCATATCCAGATGTTCCAAGTGCCGGTCTCAATCCGCTGGTCCATTTTTTAACGTCGGGATCGCGGGAAGGCCGCAATCCGCATCCGCTTTTTGATACGAAATGGTACTTGGCCCAATGCCCCCAAGCCGCCGATCATAAGATGGGTGCGCTTGGTCATTACCTAACCGTCGGCGCAAAACTTGGCATCAGCCCACATCCGCTCTTTGATCCTGATCATTTTGCGACCTTTGTTCCGTCATCAGATCAAGACGGTTTTAACCCGTTGGTCCACTATATTCTTTCTGGCCCTATGAGTGATGCTCCCCCGCATCCTCTTTTCGCACAAAAATGGTATCGCGAACGCACCGTTGGCCAAGATGCTTTCACAAAAACGCCTCTTGAACATTTCATCACCACTGGATCGAAAGAGATGCGCGATCCTCATCCTCTTTTCCAATCCTATTGGTATCACAAAAACTATCTTGCTACTGATGACAATGATGGCATTCCTATTGTGCACTTCCTCACAGAAGGAGCAAATTCAGGCACCTGTCCAAACCCTTATTTTTTAACACGCTGGTATAAAAACAAATATCTAAAACAAGAGAACAACCAAAACCGTAATCCCCTCCTCCATTATATGGAGGCATCAAGCAAAATTTGTCAGCAGTTACTTGATAAAGTTGAAATCACGCAATTTGTAAATCCAAATCCGTGGTTTGATACTGCTTACTATCTGGCGGACAATTCGGATATTTTATCGAGCGAACATGGACCCCTTGCCCACTACATTGAGGCAGGTGCTGCAGAAGACAGATCACCTTGCGAACATTTTGCGGCAAATTGGTATCGAAATACATTTGATATTGGTTCGATGTCACCTCTCGAACATTTTTTAGAAAGCGGCCTGCTAGAGCGAAACGCGCCGAACTCTCTCATCGACTCTGTCCATGATAAAACGTTGAAGGGGATGGAACTCGAACCCAAATTGGGCGCAGATGGCAAAACCCTGATTGATCGCCGGCAATATGAAGCAATTGCCAATTCTGATTTGTTTGACGCTGATTGGTACCGCGCACAATATCTGCAACAAGACGATGGCACCTTTGATCCGGCGGAACATTACCTCATTTATGGTGCCCATCTTGGATATAATCCGTCGCCAAAATTTAACTCACGCGGCTATCGAACCGTAAATCACGATCTGCGCGATGCGTCGATTAACCCATTGCTGCACTATATAAAGCACGGCCAATTTGAAGGCCGCCACGCAAGCGTTGATGAAAAGCCAAATCAAGTCACGCAGTTTCGCTTTAGCCAACCAGAATATGGTCCGGTAACTGATATTTTAGCCTATGATAGCGACGTTCAGCCGCCGAGCACACTTAAAGAATCGATCTGTGTGCATTTGCACCTTTATTATGCGGATATGGCGGAGGAATTTTGTCATCTTCTCAATCGCCTCACCGTTCCATTTACGCTTTTAATTTCGGTGCAGCCCGATCAAGACGAAGCTGAATGGACCCAGTATTTCATAGACCGCGTAACTTTCGCCCAAACTGTCGCCGTAAAAGCCTGTCCAAACCGGGGCCGCGATGTGTCGCCTTGGCTGGTGAGTTTTCGCGATGAAATTGGTGCCCATGATATATTTTGTCATCTGCACACGAAAAAATCTGGCTATAATAAATTTCAAAAATCCTGGCGGCGCTATCTTGCCCATACAGCGTTCGGGTCTCGCACAACGGTCAATCAAACCCTTTCGATTTTTGCAGACAATCCCGATGTTGGCCTGGTCTATCCGGCATATTTTTACATATTACGAAACCAGCCCAATTACGGAAAAAATTACGACTCCTATGAACGATTATATATGATGTTATTTGGTGATCTTCCTGAGGAAGAGTGCCCAGACTATCCGGCCGGTTCATTTTTCTGGGCGCGCAGCGCGATGTTAAAGCCATTATTTGATCTTGGATTGAGCATCGAAGACTTTGACGAAGAGGCCGGTCAGGTTGATGGTACAATCGCCCATGCCCTCGAACGAATACTCGGCGCATTGCCTAATTTTACCGGCCATTCAAAACGCTGCATTGCGATTGACGTACCGTTTGATTTAACCAGATATGTTCATCCTGCACGCGTAGAAAGTTTCAATACGGAAACGATTTTACCGCCGGTTGATTGGTCGCAGACCGAAAAAGCACCAAGCCTGATAAAAAAATCTAAAATTGCCGCCTATACGGCAATTACAGGCGGGTATGAAAATCTCGTCAAACCGCTGCACATTGATCCGGAAATTGATTATTTTGTTGTGACCGATACGCCGGAGAAATTTTCGCCGGACTGGGCCACCGTCATTACGAGCCCGTTCGTTGCGCATAGGCCTGTACGCACCGCGCGTTATGCGAAAACCCACCCCCATTTTTGGTTTCCGGACTATGATTACGCAATCTGGATGGATGCCAATGTTCTACCGGTGACTTCCTTACTGCCGATTGTTGAACGGATAAATGGCAACGCAATGGATGCCGCATTTATTGAACATCCCCTGCGCTTTAACTGCATGGAGGAAGGCCAAGCCCTTGTCGATGCCGGGCTTGATGATCGCGAAATTATCGAAGGTCAGATGACGCGATATGGAAAAATTCCGAAAATTTTCTCTGTTCCCCTGATTGAAACCAACCTGTTTATTTGCCGCCCGCAACTTGAGGTTACGCATAAGTTTTTTGCGACATGGTGGAGCGAGATGAATAATTGGTCCCACCGCGATCAGCTAAGTATTGGATATGCACTCCTTGAAAGCGGGCTGAGCTGGATGTCGCTGTTTGATGATAATGTTTCGATACGTGACAATCCAAATTTCTACCTGCTGGAACATGAAATGCACAATCGCGCCGAATTTGTCGAAAAGATAAATCGCGCTATTCGTTTTCGCGAAACATTGCAGGAGGCATCATGATCGACAGACCTAATCATCATGTTGTTGTTTGCATTCACAATAGCGTTGACGATGTTGCACGCTGCTTGAGTTCTCTTGAAAAACACTGGGTCGAGGAAGGATTATCCTCCCTCCTCCTGGTTGATGACAATTCCGAAAAGCCAACACAAGACTATGTGCGTTCCTTTGCAGCAAGCTTTGAACCAGCGCGTTTACTGCGATTGGATTCGCAACATTTTTATACGCGCGCGGCAAATGTTGGGCTGCGCCATTCCAATGCTAACCTGACCACTTTGTTAAATAGCGATACAATCGTCACCCAAGGCTGGGCCAGAAATGTTCGCCGCGTGTTTGAAGATAACCCCGCCGTTGGCATTGTTGGCCCCCTATCAAATGCCGCAAGCACGCAATCTGTGCCGCATGTAAAAAGCTCTGGCGGTCAAACCGCAATCAATCACCTTCCAGATGATCTTGATCCAGATGCATTTGCCGAAAAACTATCTCATCTCACCTACAATGAACCAGCTCCATTTGTGCCTGTCGTTCATGGATTTTGCTACACCATTCACCGCAAGGTCATCGACACCATTGGCTATCTGGATGGCGAAACCTTTCCGACAGGCTATGGCGAAGAAAATGATTATAGCTTTCGCGCCGATGATGCAGGCTTTGCATTAGCGGTCGCGCCGCAAAGTTTTGTGTTTCACGCAAAATCGCGCAGCTATAAGCCAGAACAGCAACAAGATTTCACCCGCGCTGGCGCACAAGCCCTTTCCCAAAAATACTCCGCCCGGCGCATCGCCAACGCCATCACCACAATGGATAACCAGCCAACGCTAGAGCGCATTCGCCAGCGTGTTTTAAAAAGCTGGCCCCGTCATGATTGGCTAAATGAAGCGGGTAATGCTGAACCGTCCCAAGAGATTTTTGAGGATGTGCGTTGATGAGCAGCGAGCAATATTCAACGAACCACAGACGGGGTGTAACAGGCGTGTTTGGCGATTTACACCGCGGACTGGCGCAAGGCCAAGTCTGGCGTCATTTCGCCTGGGATGAAATCCAGAACCGATATCGCCGCTCTGCACTCGGCATTGCCTGGATTGGATTATCGCACGTATTTTTTGTGGTGGTCATCGTCATTTTCTTTCGCGGGCTTTCACAAGCCGATCCAGTCTCTTTTACTCGGCATGTAGCAATTGGTTTTGCGACTTTCACTTTTCTTGTCGCCAATATATCTGATGGATGTGACGTTTTCCGAAATGCCACGACCTGGATCAAAAGCACGCCGCTGCCCTATTCGGTCTATATCTACAAATCTATTTGCCGCTCGATATTTACCTTCGCCATTCACATCGCTCTATCATTCATCATCATATTGTTGATGGGATGGCGCCCAGCGCCTGGTGCCCTTTGGGCGATCCCCGCGCTTGTGGTCTTTTTGATAAATGCGGTCTCTTTTCAGCTATTGTTCGGCCTGTTCGCCACACGCTACAGAGATATCAGTCACCTGGTCTCAACGGTTACGCGGTTACTTTTTTTCGCCACGCCAATTTTATGGACGTTTGATCAACGCAGCGGGCTCATAAAAACCGTCGCCAAATTTAACCCCATGACTCACTTTATCGAAATCTTTCGCGCCCCGTTAATGGGGACTCCGATGATTGAAGAAAGCTGGATGATTGTCATTGGCGTTACTATTTTTGGCTGGGTTGCAGCCGTAACAGCCGGTGCTTTTATGTTGCGGCGATTGCCTTACTGGCTGTGACAGCAATACTGGTTTGAGGTAGAGTACCCCTTATGGTCCATATGCATGTTGAAAATGTCCATTTGCGCTTCCCGCTTTATTCGCGGGCGCAATTGCATGCCTACCAGGACGGTGACGGCTTTGATGAACGCATTATTGTGTCAGGCAAAGGGCGCATATTGGGTGTGCAGGCCCTCAGGGATATAAATTTCTCGCTAAAGAGTGGTGACCGGTTAGGGTTAATAGGGCGAAATGGCTCTGGAAAGACAACCTTGCTGCAGGTCGCCTCACAGATCATGGTACCCGACAAAGGCGAGGTTCGCGTTGACGGGCGAACCAGCAATCTGATCAATATAAATCTTGGGATACAACCCGGCGCCTCGGCGCAACGCAATATCACGTTACGCGGTCTAGCATCGGGCCAATCTCTGAGTGCGATTGAGGAAAAGCGCGAGGAAATAATTCAATTTGCGGAACTGGGTGACTTTGTTGAAATGCCGGTCGAGACGTTCTCAGCGGGAATGAGAATGCGGTTAAACTTTGCGATTGCGACCGCCTTCGAGCCCGAGATTTTGATTCTTGATGAATGGCTCAGCGCAGGCGATATTGCATTTCGTGAGAAGGCGACTGCACGAATGCAAGAATTCGTTAAGCAAGCGGGCATATTGGTGTTGGCAACCCATTCCCATCGTCTATTATTAGATAATTGCGACCGCGTTATTTGGCTAGACAATGGTAAAATTGTAAAAGATGGAACGGTTGATGAGGTCTGGGGTGCTTACTCAGAGTCCCAGAAAGCCTTAAAAATTGATGCCCGAAACGATGTTCCAATTGGGCTGGGCGGCTAAATAGGACGCGTTAATTGTATCGTGATTGATTGAGCATACGATACAGATCAGCAAATGCTCAAAATGGATCCATAAGCATGACCAGTTGGTTTACAATCTGTGCCCGGAACTATCTTGCTTATGCATTGACGCTACATGAGTCGCTTTTGCGCCATGAGCCGGACGCAGACTTCACCGTCTTTCTCGCCGATGACATACCCGATGAGGCAACGCTAAAAAAATTACCGTTCCGGGTCATTCCGGCAACCGCGCTTAACCTTGCCTCCCTTAATGATATGACATTGCGCTACAATGTCATGGAGTTTTCCACCGCAATCAAACCGGCATGCTTTTCCTATCTGTTCGAAAAGGAAAACGCCCAAAGCGCTGTTTATCTTGATCCCGATATCTATGTAACCGCGCCCATGACAACGTTAAAATCTATATTGTCATCAAAGCCAGATGCGGTGTTAACCCCGCACCTATTGGCACCATATGAAGACGATAAATCACCGGACACCATACAGATATTGCGCGCGGGAACCTATAATCTCGGCTTTGCGGCATTCACAAACAATTCCAATGTCGCCCGCCTTCTCGATTGGTGGCAAACTCAGCTACAAACGCGCGGGCATAGTAATGTAGGTCAAGGCTATTTCGTCGATCAAAAATATATGGAGCTCGCCCCCAGCTTTTTGGATAATGTCTATATCCTGCGCGATAAAGGCTACAATGCCGCATATTGGAATTTGCACGAACGCCCGATCACCCGAAAAGAAGGCGACACAGCAACCGAGTGGCGCGCGGGCGGCGAGACGTTAGCGTTTTTTCACTTCTCCGGAATCGTTCCAGACGATGACACGATATTTTCCAAGCATCAAAACCGATTTGAAGTGTCAACAATCGGCCCGCTACGCACATTGCACCAAATTTACCTACAACGTTTAAAACACCACCGCACGCAAGACTATTCAAAAATTCTCTACGCCTTTGATAAAGACAGGGATGGCTTACAGATTACTGATCTTATGCGCGGGATTTATGCTGAGATTGCAGGTCATGACCAAAGCGATACCGCACCGAGCGACCGTAAATTTCCAATCGACTATTTACTGCAACACCATGTAGAGACCGGATTGACCATTTTGGCGTCAACCGCATGGCACTCGCGCCCTGACATTCAAAAAGCCTTTCCAATTTCAACCGCCCCTGAGCGCGATCACTATAATCAATGGTTTGCCGACAATGGCGGCCAAACTTTTGGTCTTCCTGACCCGGTGATGAATGCTTTTCGCGAAATGACCGGAGGCGCAACAAACAATGGCTCGTCCTCCAGTCTTATTGCCCGCAACGCAGCCAGGCTCATTAATGCCGCCCCCTCTTTGCGACCAGTTTATAAACATGTCCCCATACAATTGCGCTCTGCGGTAAAAACCGCGCTATACAGAACCCATAAAAATCGCGGCGGTAACCTGTCTGATGTTGGCCTGAGTGAGGCGACCGGCACTTTTGATCAAACCAGACGAAGCGGTGTGCATCTATTTGGCTATGTGCGCTCTCATAGCGGCATTGGGCAAGGCGCGCGCGGATTGGTTGATGCGTTGAGGTCTGCTCCCACTACATCTTCAAGCCTGCCTTTAGCGATAAGCGCGCTTTCCAACCCACAAGATCGCCGTGAGACATTCGCCTATCCCGAACATGCCCCCCCGCGCGCGGGATATCGCATCAGTGTGGTCAATGCGAATGCGGAACAAGTGTTACGCCTTGAAGAATTGATTGATCCCGCACGCCTTGATGGCAGCTACAGGATTGCGTTCTGGCTATGGGAGTTAGCAAAATTCCCGCAGGCCCATCGAGAAGCCCTCTCGCGAGTCGATGAGGTTTGGGTGCCCAGCAAGTATGTTGCCGATGCACTGCGCCCGATCACCAATAAACCCGTTCATGTTTTGCCATTCGCCATCGCCCCCATTACACCGGCGGCAATCACCAGAGCGCATTTCAATCTGCCTGAAGATCGAATCGTATTTTTGACCGCCTTCGATGTAAACTCGTTCATCAACCGCAAAAATCCAGAAGCGGTTATCCGGGCTTTTCGAGATGCCTTTGATGCCACCAGTCCGCGCGCACCGGTTCTTGCCATTAAAGTCCATGGTGACCACGGCACCGGGGAAGCCCGCGAGGCCCTGAACGCGCATATTGGCGAAGCATCCAATATTGTTATTCTCGACCAAACCCTGAAACGCGATGAATATATCGCCCTGCACTATCAGGCCGACGCCTTTGTCTCACTGCACCGCGCAGAAGGGTTCGGCTTCAACATGGCCGAGGCGATGTTGATTGGCAAACCGGTGATCGCCACTGATTATTCCGGCAATCGGGATTTCATGGATGCGACAAATAGTTGTCCGATCTCGGCACGCCTCATTGACGTTCCTCAGGGCGCCTACCCCCACCATGAAGGCCAACAATGGGCCGACCCAAATCACGATGAGGCCGTCAATGCGATGCGCTCGCTAGCCGGTGATGCGAGCCTGCGGGCACGTCTTGGCAAGGCGGGCCGGGCAACCATCGAAACGCGCTATAGCAGCGCTGTTACGGGCAACGCCATATTACGCCGCTTAGGCGAAATCGACCCGGACCTGAAAACCATGATGGGCCCGAACACGCCCCTTACCGACAAGCAAAAAGGGGTGGCATAGCGCCACCCGCTGTGGCAGGAATGGCCCCTTATGGGTCTGGCCCCGGCTGATATTATCCGTCATTCAAGCCCGGCTCATCAGCGGGCTAAGAGAACGGGTACTACCATGAAATATCTAGTAACTGGCGGTTCAGGGTTTATTGGATCAGCAGTTGTCAGGCAGGCGCTTGATGCGGGCCATGACGTCGTCAATGTTGATAAAATGACGTATGCGGCCAATGGCGATAATCTAAAGGGTTATGACGAGCGGCCCAGCTATAGTTTCGTAAAAGCAGATATTTGTGATGGCGATGCCATGAATACCTTGATGGTAAAAGCCGCCCCAGATGCGGTTATCCATCTTGCTGCTGAAAGCCATGTTGACCGCTCCATTGATGGCCCCGAAGAATTTATTGAAACAAACATTCTGGGTACCTTTCGGCTGCTCGGCGCAGCGCGCCGCTTTTATGAGAGCCTCAAAGGGGAAGCCAGAGAGCGGTTCCGCTTTCTTCACGTATCCACTGATGAAGTCTATGGTAGCCTGGGCGCGGAAGGGTTGTTCACCGAAACAACCGCCTATGCGCCAAACTCGCCCTATTCTGCCTCAAAAGCCTCCTCTGATTTTCTCGTGCGCGCCTGGGGGGAAACTTATGGTTTGCCGGTCGTGACCAGCAATTGCTCGAACAATTATGGGCCGTGTCAATTTCCTGAAAAACTGATCCCCGTTGTTATTTTGGCGGCCCTTGAGGGGCGCGAAATTCCGGTTTATGGCAAAGGCGATAATGTTCGCGATTGGCTCTATGTCGAAGATCACGCTTCTGCACTACTCACCATTGTGAACAAGGGAAAACTGGGCGAGACTTATAATGTCGGCGGGCATAATGAACGCCGAAATATCGACCTTATCCATACGATCTGTGACTTAATGGATGCGCGCAATGCGAAAAACCATCCGCACCGCGATCTTATAAAATTTGTCACCGATCGCCCGGGTCATGATATGCGATACGCGATTGATGCAACGAAAATAGAAAAAGAATTAGGGTGGCGTCCATCCGTAACCGTTGAAGAAGGCATGGCAAAAACCGTGGATTGGTATTTAGACAATGCGTGGTGGTGGGAAGCCATCCGTGCACGTGGTTTTGATGGCGATCGCATTGGCCTGAAGTCTGGCAATAAATAGCGCGCACATCTCATCATGAATATTTTGATCTTCGGAAAATCCGGCCAGGTGGCAACCAGCCTTGTGCACCAGGCAAGCGCCCACGGCATCGTGGCAACATCGCTGGGCCGCGATGATTTCGATCTCGCATCGCTGCAGGACCATCGAGACATTCTTGAGTTAATCGACGCGCACCAGCCAAAAGCCATCATTAACGCTGCCGCTTACACCGCCGTCGATAAGGCCGAAAGCGAGCCGGAACTCGCGGATGCCCTCAATCATAAAGCGCCGCAAAATCTTGCCCTTGCCTGCAAGGAACGCGGTCTTCCCTTTTTGCACATTTCGACAGATTTCGTTTTTGACGGCCTCGCCGACAGGCCTTACCGGGAAAGCGATCCTACCGGCCCGGTCAGCATTTATGGATCGTCAAAACTTGCCGGGGAAAAAGCAGCCATCGCGGCCGGTGGCTGTGTCGCCATCATGCGAACAGCGTGGGTATTCTCAGCGACGGGCGGGAACTTTGTGAAAACAATGCTCCGCCTTGGCGCTGAACGCGAAACCCTGACCGTCGTTGCCGATCAATTTGGCGGGCCAACACCAGCCGATGCCATCGCGGACGCACTCTACATAATGGCAAAACAACTCATCGACGCCCCCGAAAAGGCCGGGATTTTTCATTTCGCCGGGGCGCCCCAGACCCATTGGGCTGATTTTGCCAGAGCCATCATGGAAGAGGCTGGCCTCGCGGCAAATGTCACCAACATAACGACCGCAGATTACCCAACCCCGGCCGCCCGCCCGGCCTGGTCGGTCCTTGATTGCACCAAAATTGAGAAAACTTTCGGTATCAAGCAGCCAAACTGGCGCGATACGTTGCGCGAAACCATCCAAACGCTTAGACAGCACTAAAACCAGAATAAGAAAGAGCAGTCGATGAAGGGTATTATCCTAGCGGGCGGATCAGGCACACGCCTTTTTCCCATCACAAAGGCAACCTGCAAGCAGCTATTGCCGGTCTATGACAAGCCGATGATCTATTATCCCTTGTCTGTTCTCATGCTGGCAGGGATTCGCGATATTTTGATCATCACAACCCCTGAGGATCAAGCCATCTTTCAAAAGCTGCTAGGTGATGGAAAGGACTGGGGCATCAATCTTTCCTACCAGATCCAACCGGAACCAAAGGGACTGGCGCAGGCACTGCTGATTGGCGAAGACCATATTGCCGGTGAGAAGTGCGCGCTTATTCTTGGCGATAATATTTTTTATGGCCACGGCCTGCCAGAAATGTTGCAGGAAGCTGCCCAACTGGACGAAGGCTGCATTGTATTCGGCAGCCGGGTCCATGATCCCGAACGCTACGGCGTGGTCGAGTTTAATGAGGCCGGGCAAGCAATTTCTATTGAGGAAAAGCCTACCGAGCCAAAATCAAACTATGCGGTCACCGGCCTGTATTTCTACGACGAAACGGCAACCGAGAAGGCACGCCGGGTCAAGCCTTCCCATCGCGGTGAGCTGGAAATTACCACGCTAAACGAGATGTACCTCAAAGAAGGCAAAATGAGTGTTCAGCGGTTAAGTCGCGGTTTTGCCTGGCTTGATACGGGAACCTATGATTCGCTGCTGCAGGCGGGACAGTTTGTTTACACGATGGAAGAACGCCAGGGATTAAAAATTGGCTGCGTTGAAGAAGTTGCCTTTCGCATGGGCTTTATCGATGCACAACAATTACGCTCGCTGGCGACCACACTTAACAAAAGTGGATATGGTCAATATCTGACCGCGATCGCTGACGAATAAGTACGAGGCCGGTTATGGACGTCGAAACACTTGCAATTCCAGATGTAAAAGTCATCACGCCTCGTGTGTTTGAGGATGATCGCGGCTATTTCACAGAAACCTATACGCAGAACAAATTTGAAAAAGCGGTAACGGCGCTCAACTTTGTTCAGGACAATGAATCTTATTCTGCGCACAAATATACGGTTCGCGGACTACATTTTCAGGCACCGCCCTTTGCGCAGGATAAATTGGTGCGGGTTCTAAAGGGGCGCGTCCTTGATGTTGTGGTTGATGTTCGCAAAGGATCGCCAACATTTGGCCAGCATGTCAGCGCGGAGCTGTCAGCGGAGAACCACCGTCAATTATTGTGCCCGATTGGGTTTTTGCATGCCTTTATGACGCTCGAAGATGACACGCTGGTCGCCTATAAGGTAACGAATTTCTACGACAGCGCATGCGATGGCGGCGTTTACTGGGCCTCGCCAGAATTAAAAATTGACTGGCCGGTTGGCCCCGAACTTGCCCATCTTTCAGAAAAAGACCAAAAAGCACCTCCTTTTTCGGCGTTTCAAACACCGTTTTAGCGCGCCATATTAGCCGCAAAGAAAAGCACCGACAGGGTTTCCTGCCGGTGCTTTTTATTTTTATTGCGCTGCTCATCGAGCAGCGCCAAATGTTCGACCCTAATCGGTTAAGCGGCCAGCTTACGAATAACGTAATGAAGGATGCCGCCATTACGGAAATAGTCTAGCTCATCGCCAGTATCGATCCGCACCAGGAGCGTGATATCCTCACTCGACCCATCAGCGCGTGTGATTGTCGCTTGGATATCGCTGCGCGGTGAAATTCCTTCAACCTTATGGATTGTCACCGACTCATCGCCTTTCAATCCAAGAGAAGACCAGCTCTGGCCGTCTTTAAACTGAAGCGGCAACACACCCATGCCGATAAGATTGGAGCGGTGAATACGCTCAAAACTTCCCGCAATAACCGCGCGCACACCCAGCAAGATTGTACCTTTGGCCGCCCAGTCACGCGACGAACCGGTGCCATATTGATCACCGGCAAATACAACAAGGGGCTTGCCTTCGCTTTTATACTTCATCGCCGCATCATAGATCGGCATTTCGCCGCCATCTGGACCTAGCGTGACGCCGCCTTCTGTTCCCGGCAACATTTGGTTTTTAATCCGTATATTGGCAAACGTGCCGCGCATCATCACATCGTGATTGCCGCGGCGCGATCCGAATGAATTAAATTCAGAAACAGGAACCTGAAAGCTTTTCAGATAATCACCGGCCGGTCCATCTTCCTTGATCGAGCCCGCAGGAGAAATATGGTCAGTGGTAATTGAATCGCCAAACAAAGACAGAATGCGCGCATCTGTAATTGGTTGTACTTTTTTCGGCTCTTCTTTGGTCATGCCCTCAAAATAAGGCGGATTGGCAACATAGGTAGATGTTGGCCACTCATATGTTTTTGAATCAGAAACCGGAATGCCCTGCCATTTTGCATCGCCTTTAAAGACATCCGCATAACGCTCAGCAAACATTTTTGCGGTCACATGCTCGCGCACGACTTCCGCAACCTCATGGTTCGTTGGCCAAATATCTTTGAGGTAAACATCTTTACCATCCTTATCCTGACCAATTGGATCGGTTGAAAGATTGATATCAAGCGATCCCGCAAGTGCATAAGCAACAACAAGCGGCGGTGATGCCAAAAAGTTCGCACGAACATCGGCAGAAACCCGGCCTTCAAAGTTGCGATTGCCCGACAATACCGAACACACAGCAAGGTCGGCATCATTGACGGCCTTGCTAATCGGCGCGGGTAAGGGGCCAGAGTTACCAATACAGGTGGTACATCCATAGCCAACCAGATTAAACCCAAGCCCATCAAGCTCTTCTTGGAGCCCTGCGCGCTCTAGATAATCGGTAACCACCTGGCTACCCGGCGCAAGGGAGGTTTTAACCCAAGGCTTCACACTTAAGCCAAGAGCGCGCGCTTTGCGTGCAACCAGCCCAGCTGCCATCAGAACCGATGGATTTGATGTGTTGGTACACGATGTAATCGCCGCAATAACAACATCGCCGTGGCCAATATCAAAATCTTCTCCAGGCACAGGCACGCGTTTGCCGGCCTCAGAGGCTTTGCCATATTCTTTATCCAGTGCAGCAGCAAACCCTTCAGGGGCTTCACTCAAAAGAATGCGATCTTGCGGGCGTTTTGGCCCGGCAATTGACGGAACCACCGCACCAAGATTGAGCGATAATGTGTCTGTAAAGATTGGATCTGGCGTTGAGGCATCGCGCCACATGCCCTGTTCTTTGGCATAGGCTTCAACCAATGCAACGCGCTCTGAGTCGCGCCCTGTCGCTGTCAAATAGCGAATGGCTTCAGCATCAACCGGGAAGAACCCACAGGTTGCCCCATATTCCGGTGCCATGTTTGCAATGGTTGCCTGATCTTCCAGTGTCAAATGATCAAGACCGGGGCCATAAAATTCGACAAATTTTCCAACCACGCCTTTTTCGCGCAACATTTGCACAATGGTCAGTACAAGGTCGGTTGCGGTCGCCCCCTCTGGCATTTTGCCATCGAGTTTAAACCCAATCACTTCAGGGATAAGCATGGAAACAGGCTGGCCGAGCATGGCAGCCTCCGCTTCAATACCGCCAACACCCCAGCCTAGAACCGCAAGGCCATTGACCATGGTTGTGTGGCTATCTGTTCCGACAAGAGTGTCAGGATAAGCAACAGTTTTGCTCCCAACATTTGCCGTCCATACGGTTTGGGCAAGATATTCAAGATTGACCTGATGGCAAATCCCGGTTCCCGGCGGGACAACGCGGAAATTATCAAATGCCTGTTGTCCCCATTTCAGGAATTTATAGCGCTCGCCATTGCGCTCATATTCGCGGTCCACATTTTTCTCGAACGCACCATCATCGCCGAAATAATCAACCATCACCGAATGGTCGATCACCAGATCAACCGGGGCAAGCGGATTGATTTTTGAAGGATCTTCACCGAGATTTTTCATGGCATCACGCATCGCCGCGAGATCAACCACGGCAGGCACACCGGTAAAATCTTGCATCAGAACGCGCGCAGGGCGATAGGCAATTTCACGGCTCGTGCGCCCGTTTTTCACAAACTCGCCAAAGGCTTTGATGTCATCCACCGTAACCGAGCGGCCATCTTCAAATCGAAGCAAATTTTCCAGTAAAACTTTTAACGAAAAAGGAAGCCGCGAAACGTCACCAATATGCTTTTCAGCTTCTTTGAGTGAGTAAATCGTATAATCGCGGCCATCAACTTTGAGGTTCTTTTCTGTCTTTAGGCTGTCATGACCTGGCTTCATGAGGCTCTCCATATCGTTGCACGGGGTGGGATTTACCAGTCTTATGGCCCACGAGGCAGCCCATTGCAATCTATACAAGATCACAGTGTCATCACCGCCCTTTAGGGTGGTGAGAGGGGGCCAGGCGATGCCAGAAGCTGCCTATAAAATATTGAAAATCAGATGATTTTTGCACATGCGAAGACTATGCAGCTTGCGCACGTTTCAAACACCGGTTAACCGCAATTGACAGGCTCTCAATGTCGATCGGTTTGGAGACAAAGTCATCAAACCCAAGCTCGAGCATAGCCTCGCGTTCGCCGCTCATTGCATCGGCTGTGCATGCAATCACCGGCATAGATGCGAGGGGCTCACCAAGCGCGCGAATGGCTTTCAGCGTCTCAACGCCGTCCATCACAGGCATATGCTTATCAAGAAGGACCAAATCGTAGTCAGCATCTTCCAAACGCTCCAGGCATTCTTCACCATTTGCCGCAATATCGCATAGCATCCCAAGGCGCTCGAGCATGCGCACCAAAACAAGTTGATTCACAAGATTATCCTCAACAATGAGCGCGCGCGCACCTTGTTCCGGCTGATCCCACTCCCTAGCGTTGGCGGGCGCATCCTCAGCCTCGACTGCCCCCTTAGAAATGGCTGGACCGCCAGAAATAGAGGCCTGAACCGTGCTTTCTGCATGGGCGGATTGTTTTGCCGGTGCGTCATCCAATGCACAAACTTCCAACTCACTGTTTGTCAGTTCGGCGGCCGCCGCGATTTCCACCGGCACCTGAACACTAAAAGTCGCCCCTTTGCCTGCCTCCGAGTCAAACCAGACCTTACCCTCCATTAGCTTGGCTAAGCTTTCGCAAATAGTCAGCCCCAATCCAGATCCGCCAAAACGCCTTGTCGTGCTGGCATCCACCTGTTCGAATGGACGGAACACCTGATCAGCTTTGTCCGCCGGAATTCCCAGCCCGGTATCGGCAACGCTTACCAATAATAGATCGGAATCAGAGGCTGTGGATAAAATAGATGCACGAATTGTCACGGAGCCTTTTTCAGTAAATTTCACAGCATTGGAGATAAAGTTCGAGATGATTTGTCGTAAGCGGAATTCATCGCTGATAATCGTTTGCGCCATCTCGGAATCAATCTCGACCTTCAGCTCAAGACCCTTTTGGATAAGGGTCGCGCGCCACACATCCGCAACATCATTGATCATGGTGACAGGAGAAAATGTCACCGGATTTATTTCAAGCTTTTCAGCGTCAATCTTAGACAGGTCGAGAATATCATTGAGGATCGTCAGCAAAGACCGCCCCGACTGGTCAATGGTGCGGGTTAAAAACCGCTGCTCGTCATCAAGCTTTGTTGCCTGGAGCGCAGTCGTTAATCCCAATACGCCGTTGAGCGGGGTGCGCAGCTCGTGGCTCATGGTCGCCAGGAACGCCCCTTTTGCGCGCTCTGCCGCATGAGCGCGTTCCAACGCCTCTTCCAACCGAAACAGAGATTGAAAAATTGTCTGACTGAAAATCATCGCGATACCAGTGACGAGCATCACGAAAAATGAGGCTTGCAATGCGCGCTGCATAATGCTCGCCCCGAAGACAACAAGATCTCCAGGACCAAAGAAAAGTGAATCATAATAGAGAATGATGATGGTCAACAGCGATAACCCGCCGCTGATCAAGGTCATACGAAACCCGGAAATAAACGCAATGATCATCGGCAGCATGACAAGCATGGGCAGCAGGGCTGAGTTAATGCCAGTATGATCGGGAATCGATGACATAAAAACGCCGGTCATGGCCAGCAACAAATAAATCATCGCATAGACTGAATGGTTTTTGACATAGCGAATCAGCAGCACGGTCAGCATCAGCGCAGTAATCGCAGCAACGGCGATCCAATGGTCGAACGTCCATCCCCCATAGGTGATCGTCATCCCGACGAGATTGCACAGCTGGATAGCGCTGAATGCAAACCCAATCCCGTAGCTGGCCCGCAGCTTGGCACGGTCAGCAATTGGGGTTGTCTGATCGAAGCGTAAAAACTCTTCGAATCGGCGCCATGAAATATGCAGTAAATTCGACAAATCGTGTCCCCGGCTTCCCAGTCACGTTAATTTATCCCGCATTCGTTAAGACCTTACTGACATTTGGAATATTACACAGAACTGCAATTTTTTTAGATTCCGCCCTTCGCTCGCCATGGTTCAATGTGATACATAATAGGCAACAATAATGGTCATCTGTCAGATTCGGAGAACACTTATGAGTAGCCAGCTGCGTAATTATCGTCTTTGGTTAAAAAACGCCTGTTCGCGGGTTTTGGCGGTCTGCGGCCTAATGGCTGGCCTCTCGGTGGTTCCTGGCATCACGATGATGGCGGGGGCGCAGGCGCAAACCCCGGAATCCATTGCCACATTTCGCGACTGGAGCGTGTTTGTGAAAGATATTGCCGGTGACAAGATCTGTTTCGCCGCCACTGAAGCGCGCAATAAGCAGCCCACAAATGTCAATCACGGCGATGTCTTTTTTCTGGTCGCCACCTGGAAATCGGGGGCCGCGACCAACCAGCCCAGCCTGATGACCGGCTATAATATCAAGGAAAGCCCAGAGCCGACATTGCGCATTGGGGCGGACCGCTGGGAAATGTATAGCTCAGAGAATGAAGCCTTTATCGAAAGTGACAGCGATGAACGCCGGCTGGTGACCGCCATGCGCCGCGGCGCGGATATGCGCGTTTCAGCCACCTCCGTACGCGGAACAGCAACCAGCTATACGATTTCTTTGCGCGGTATTTCTGCAGCCCTTGATCGGGTCAAATCAGCCTGCCAATAATTGCGTCACTAAAAGCAGCGCCCGTTAGCGCATGACATGAGCGCTGGCGACTGGCTGTTGCTCGGTCTGAAGGGCTGTCGGCGCATCCTGTGACAACAAGCCCGCGGGCATTAGCGGATGATCGCCCGCAACCCGCCGCCAGACATAGCCTTTGCACAGACCGGGGCCAATGCACCCGCTAATCTTGATGTGGTCATCATCGAGAACTTTGAGTTTGGCGGTATATTGCTTGCCGGTCCGAGGGTCGTAAAGCGCGCCCCCTTTCCATCGCTGGTTTCCGGCGGCTTCCACATTGCGAAGAATATGAACGCCAATCAACGGGCGCTCGCGCAATGTAAAATCCGGATTGAGTTTGTCGGTCTGAGACAGGCTCGTATAGGCGTGTTTTTCTAAGGTGGCGCAAATCATATTCTGATCGCCGTCACATGCGGATAGTTTAATCAACGCATCACCATCCGGCGGGAGCCAATAACCGGTAAGCACGGCTTCATCGCGATCATAAGTGCCACTCATGGTGGGCGTTTCTATCTGTGCTTCTTGAGAGGATGAGGGTTGCGGCGAAAGCGAATTTGCGGTGCCAGTACCAGCGCGCGTATTAGGGGCGCTTTCCAAAAGATGGGGAGATGCCAGGACGGGGGTCGACTGAAGGGCAGACATCCCCGCAACCATGCCCGCGAGCGCGGCGAAATGGCGAAATTTACCCGATCCGTTCTTCTTTAACTCGATCAACTTCCAACTCCCAATCAACGCAACTTTGTCTCATCGGACCGATGTGATCATCATACACAGCCCAAAGACCCTTAATTTTGAGATCAACCATAACGGGAGAAAGGTTAAATAGACCAATAGCAATTGGGTGAGCGCGCGCAATTGTGAAGTTCGCCCTAGTACAAAATATCTCAAATCCGCTGTGCCAAAATGGGCAGCCTAATGGGACGGCCAAATAATCAGCCCCTCACGGTTCAGTGATGATTCTCGCATTCTTGTGTTTTGCGATCCGGGGCCCGGTTCGCTATCTAAGGTTCATGAAGAGCACGGGCTTGTAACTGATCTTTTGCCCCCCTGATCGATCTGAGTGAATGCAAACCGGGTATCTTCTTTAGAAAAGACGCACCTTTATCTTTATCCCTCCCCCCTGATCAGGGTGCGTTTGTTAGGCCGTTGCAGTTCCTCCCCCCTTATCTGCAACGGCCTTTTTTTATTCTCAACTTTCATTTTGGTCTTTTTTTGGGGCACTTCTGGAAGTGCGCGCAATCCATTGCATGTGGTTTAGCACAAGCAATGTTGTCACTTTTATGGACAGACCTCGCCCCTTAAATTGTCACAGCGAAGGACCTGCCGAGAATCTCAATCAGCATAGTACGGATTATATAGATAGTAGATGCTCGCCACTCCCGGGGGTGTGGATAGATTTTTTAATCGGGCACCGGCAAAAAAAGTGCCCGCGCGCTTAATCGCCAGTGCGGCGAATATCGCCAATTCCTTCTTCGGGGCCACGGCGAATGGCCAATGCGCCGGTGCGCGAAATTTCGGTGAGGCCAAGGGGCACCATCAGCTCGCGAAAGGCATCAATTTTTTCTTTATTGCCGGTTAACTCGAAAATTAGCGAGGTTGTTGAAACATCAATCGTCTTGGCACGAAAAATATCAGCAAGGCGCATGGCCTCAACCCGCAATTCCCCTTCGCTGACCACCTTGAAGACTCCCATCTCGCGTTCAATCGCATCAGGGTTTCCGGTCACATTGCCAACCCGGCGCACAGGCACAAGCCGGTTCAGCTGTAACTCAATCTGTTTGAGAATGGACGGGGTTCCCGATGTAACAATAGTGATGCGCGAGCGATGTTTGGCAACATCAGTTTCAGCAACGGTCAAGCTTTCAATATTATAGCCGCGCGCTGAAAACAAACCGATGACACGGGCCAGCACACCGGGCTCATTGTCGACGATGCATGCAAGGGTTCGGCTTTCCACCGTTTCATTGACATTTTTTATTGCGTATACAGATGTATTTGACATTATACCAGCTTTCTTCCTGCCGCATCAATCTCATCGCCGGTCACCGATGCCCCGCCAAGGATCATTTCATTGTGCGCCTTACCCGACGGGATCATCGGAAAGCAATTTTCCTCTTTTGTCACATGGCAATCAAATAGCACCGGGCCATCATAATCGATCATCTGTTTGATTTTTTCATCAAGCTCGCCCGGCGTGTGGGCGCGCAATCCAAGGCAGCCAAATGCGTCAGCCATTTTCACAAAATCCGGCAGCGCATCTGAATAGGAATGGGAATAGCGCGCGCCGTGCAGCAATTCCTGCCATTGGCGAACCATGCCCATATATTCATTATTGAGAATGAAGATTTTGATCGGCAAGCGATGTTGAACCGCCGCTGACATTTCCTGCATGGTCATTTGCACCGAGGCCTCGCCTGCAATATCAATCACCAATGCGTCCCGGTGCGCAGCCTGCACACCGAGTGCTGCCGGTAGGCCGTACCCCATTGTGCCAAGCCCCCCCGACGTCATCCAGTGATTGGGCTTATCAAAGTGGAAAAACTGCGCCGCCCACATTTGGTGCTGGCCCACCTCTGTTGTGATATAGGGATCGCGGGTTTTGGTCAGCTCATATAAACGCTCAATGGCATATTGCGGTTTGATCGCATCGTCAGAACGCTCATAGGAAAAGCAATTAACCGAACGCCATTCTTCGATCGACTGGTTCCATGCATTTAAATCCGTCACCGGATTAAGCGCGCGCCATTCGCTCAGCAACGCTTCCAACACATGACCGCAATCCCCGATCAGGCCGAGATCCACATCAATATTTTTATTGATGGAAGACGGATCAATATCGATATGAATTTTCCGGCTGCCCGGTGAAAACCCATCCAGGCGCCCGGTAATGCGGTCATCAAACCGCGCGCCCACGCAAATCATCAAATCGCATTGATGCATGGCATGATTGGCCTCATAGGAGCCATGCATCCCCAACATGCCAAGCCATTGAGGATCGGGAGCGGGATAAGCCCCCAGTCCCATCAATGTTGAGGTAATCGGAAAGCCGGTTTCGCGCACCAGCGCGCGCAAGGTTTCACTGGCTTGGGGACCGGAATTGATAACACCGCCGCCAGTATAAAAAACCGGGCGTTTTGCTTCGGCCATCATCTTGGCGGCAAGGCGAACATTTTCAGGTTTTGCATCAAGGCGCGGATGATAGGTTCGATGTTCTGCCGTGGGGCCCGGCGCTTCATAGCAACACTCTTCGAACTGAACATCTTTAGGGATATCCACCACCACGGGGCCCGGACGGCCATGGGTGGCAACATAAAACGCTTCGTGAATTGTATGGGCCAGCTGATCGGGATCGGAGACCAGATAATTATGTTTGGAACAGGCACGGGTAATGCCAACCGTGTCGCATTCCTGAAACGCATCGGTTCCAATTAAGGCGCGCGGCACCTGACCGGTGAGCACAACAAGGGGAATGGAATCGAGCATCGCATCTGCAATGCCGGTGACTGCATTGGTGGCACCGGGACCCGACGTGACAAGCACAACGCCGGGCTTGCCCGTGGAACGCGCATAGCCTTCGGCGGCATGGGCGGCCCCTTGCTCATGGCGCATCAAAATATGGTGGATCTGATCTTGCTCATAAAGCGCATCGTAAATAGGCAGGATCGCCCCGCCCGGATATCCAAAGATCGTATCCACGCCATTGTCGGCAAGAGCCTTCAGGACGACTTGCGCACCATTCAGCGCCTTCGCCGATGCATCCGCAGGAACAACCGGCTTGGTGATGGCATCGCTCGCGGCCGCATCGCGGCCCGGTTCTGCTTCGCTCATTACTGGTTTGCTCGTTACTGGTTCGCTGGCCATTGCTTCGCTCGTTCGGGCCATAGCTTGTCTCCTGAAATCCTCAAATATCGTCAAAATCCAACACCGATTATGGTAATCATCGCGTTAAATATCCGTCTCGTTCGCGCGCATTTGCCTGTTTTGCAAAAAAAAAGGGTCTCCTAAGAGACCCGCATATGCCGAATGATGACCCTGCCTTGTTAAGACAGCCCACACCCGGCGGTGATCACCACGAGATCAGAATATGTCAAGTTTTGCTTTAGCATAGCAATATATGCCTAAAATATGCCGTTTAAGAAGTCAATTCGTTTTTTTGGGGCGGCTATGATTTAAGCGAGAACGCGCCAAAACACAGGCCAATCTCCTGATGAGACCCCTAATGAGGTCCCTTGATGAAGGGCGCCCCAGCAGCCTCGCCTATCCTTGCGCCGCCGCCAGTCCAGCCGTGCTAGAAGATGAAATCATCAGCGGTAAGCGTGGCAGGGTCGATTGGAGAGGATGAAGGATTTAAGGTAATTGTGTTGTCGCCATCAAAAATGACAAGCGCACCGTCAGCATTCGGTCCAATATGATTGGCCAGTAAATCGTCAAAATCGGTAATGTTGGTCACGTCCGATAAGTCAATTACATCCATTCCTGGAAAAAAGTCGGCGATCAAATCCTGTCCGAAATTATCCTCAAAAACGAAGATATCATTATCTGAACCGCCTTCAAGCGTATCATCGCCCAGAAACCCGATCAGCGTGTCGCTCCCAGCAAGACCAATTAAAAGATCGTCTACGGAGCTTCCCTCAAGTACATCATCAAAAATTGTGCCTGTAATCATGAAGTCCCCTTAAAGCAGCTCAACGCGTGTTGAAAAAATATCCCGCGATAAGGGTAATTCTCATCAGGGATGCAAGCAAGGGAATAATATTGACCAATAAAAGGGAATTAGAGGCACTGTAATTTTAAAAAAGTACTATAATTATCAATGGGTTTACTGCGCCCTCCCCCAAATTGAGGGTGCGTTACATACTATCGCGCGGCAAAGCCGATTGCGTGAAACGCGACGGACTAGCGTTGTGTGCACTGCGGCACAGAGGCGGCTCGCCTAGTCCGGCGCGCTGGTCTCAAGTGCCAGGGCATGGAGTTCACCGCCCATTTTCCCCTTCAATGCACGGTAGACCAATTGATGCTGTTGGATGCGCGATTTTCCGGTAAAGGCAGCGGAAACAATCCGTGCGCGGTAATGGTCGCCGTCGCCCGCCAGATCCTCAATTTCGATTTGTGCATCAGGCAAAGCTTCAGCAATCAGGGTACGGATGTCATCAGCGGCCATTGGCATGGAACGGCTCTCCTTTTTTGAAGTTGCAACGGTCTCGTCGCCAGATATTGCACCGGTTAGCGCGTGAGACCAAATATCGTGCAGGGCCTGAAGCGATAAAGTTTCAGGCGTAAAGACAGGTTTTGCCGGTTTTGCAGTCTCATCGCGATGCGGGTCCAGGCGAATATCGCGCCCGCCAAACCGGCCAATCCGGCTCGATTGCACACCTGCCATTGCCGCTTTCAATAAAAGCGTATCGGCCGCCCCGGGCGCTGCGGCAATAAGATAGCGAGCTTGATCCTCACCAAACCAGAAGGCCGCGCGGCGGGCTTTCACGGGCGTGTTTAACTCAAGGCCTTCACCGCACCCAAGGGCCATTTCAGCCGCCGCAACAAGCAAACCCCCATCGGCCACATCATGGCATGCCGTGGCCAGCCGTTCATCAATCAGCTTGCGGACCAATTCTCCAACAACGCGCTCCGCGCCAAGATCAACCGGCGGCGGCGGGCCAACCTCAAGACCAAACAAATCTCTGAGGTAAAGGGACTGCCCCAAATGACCGCGGGTCACACCGAGTATAATCAATTCATCGCCCGCCTCAGCTCCGGACATGGTAATTGATTTGGCAACGTCGCTAATCACCCCAACGCCGCCAATCGCCGGGGTCGGCGGAATCGCTGTGCCGCTGGTTTCATTATATAAAGAGACATTGCCAGAAATAACCGGATAATTCAGCGCTTCGCACGCTTCAACCATTCCCTCAATCGCGCCGACAAACTGGCCCATAATCTCCGGGCGTTCGGGATTGCCAAAGTTCAAACAATTTGTGATTGCCAAGGGGGCCGCACCGGTCGCGCAAATATTGCGCCAGGTTTCTACAACCGCCTGCGCGCCGCCCATTTTAGGATCTGCTTTAACATAGCGCGGCGTAACATCGGTTGTAACGGCAAGGCCGCGTTTTGATCCGTGTACGCGAATTATTGCAGCATCTCCGCCAGGCTTGCTAATGCTGTCACCCATGACCGTATGATCATATTGTTGCCAGATAAATGCACGCGAGCACAGATCTGGGCCAGACATAAGCGTCGTTAACGCCTCCAACAAAGGTTGAACGCCCGGCGTTTCTGCAAGATTGACCGTCTCCACATTGGATTGGATGGCGCTCGAGGCGACAATGCCGGTTTGTTCGAGATTGTCGAGCGCGGCCCCTAGCCCGGTTTTAATATCGGGATGGGCATTGTCCCCGTCCAATGTCATCACCGCATAAAGCGATAAATCCTGCTGGTTTTGCGACCAGGCCACCTTGTCAACATCACCGAAATGCTCATCAATCAATGTACTGACAAAAACCTGGCGGTCGACCGGCTCGCCATCAGCGCTCTTGTCGGCAAGTTTAATCTCCGCTTGCCATTCAGCAATAGCAATAACCGGGTCTTCCAGCGCGGGCGGGCTGGCCGGAATTTCATAAGGACGATCATAATTGGGGGCATCATCAGCGAGCGGGCGCACCGGCAAATCAGCAACACGCACCCCGCCATGGTCGATGCGCAAACGTCCTGTATCTGTTGTGATCCCAATGATCGCAAACTCAACACCCCACTTGTCAAAGATCGCGCGCGCTTCATCTTCGCAACCGGGTCGCAAAACCATCAGCATACGTTCTTGCGATTCTGACAGCATCATCTCATAGGCCGTCATATTCTCTTCGCGTTGGGGAACCTTATCAAGGTCAAGATCAAACCCGCCCGCACCGGCCTCATCGCCCTTGGCCGCCATTTCAACTGAAGAGGAGGTCAAACCAGCCGCCCCCATATCCTGAATGGCAATAATCGCGTCTTTTTCCATCAACTCCAGACAGGCTTCCAGAAGGAGTTTTTCCGTAAACGGATCACCAACCTGCACCGTTGGGCGCTTTTCTTCTGAGTTTTCATCAAACTCAGCGCTCGCCATTGTCGCCCCGTGGATGCCATCGCGCCCGGTGCGCGAGCCCACATACACAACTGGATTTCCAGCCCCGCGCGCGGCGGAATAAAAAATGCGATCCTTGTGCGCAATCCCGACCGTCATCGCGTTCACCAGAATATTTTCATTATAGCCTGCATGAAAATTGGTCTCACCGCCAACCGTTGGCACGCCCATGCAATTGCCATAACCACCAATACCCGCAACCACGCCGCTCACCAGATGCTGGGTTTTGGGATGATCAATAGATCCAAATCGCAATGCGTTCAGATTGGCGACCGGGCGCGCGCCCATCGTGAAGACGTCACGCATGATCCCGCCAACGCCGGTTGCCGCGCCCTGATAGGGCTCAATAAAGCTGGG
The DNA here is from genome assembly GCA_964421675.1 of uncultured Caulobacterales bacterium. GTDB lineage: Bacteria > Pseudomonadota > Alphaproteobacteria > Caulobacterales > Parvularculaceae > CALLPQ01. Next base: position 723 of record CAYQXV010000034.1, on the reverse strand, counting down.
ATGGTTATGGCTTTCCATTTTGAAAATTGCCGCAAGCGCTTCTTCCCCCTCGCCCGCACCAATATCGATAATGCCTGCATTTTCGCCGGGCCCGCAAATCACCCAAGGGGCCGTTGTGGGGAGTTTTTTCAAATGGCGGCGCGAAGATTTGTACGAGCAATGCTCCGACCACATCACGGAAAAAATGCCGAGCTCCAGATAATTTGGTGCCCGGCCCAAATGACCCTCAATGCGATCATATTCTTCTTGGGTCAGGCCGTGGCTCTCAATGGCAGCCGGTGTAATCTCAGTCATGGATATGCCGTCTTTGCTGGAGGCGCGGGGAAGCACGCAATCAAATCTCGAGCCGTGCGGATGCACGCACTCACGCGTTTGACTAGTCGCTTCGAGGCGTTTTGTCCAAGCCAAACAACGCCAGTTTGCGTCAATCGTCAGATTTTTGGCTCTTTATGTAAAGCGCCGCGAGTTCCGTTTTTGAATTAATGCGGAGCTTGCGATAGGCGTGCTTCATATGCGTGCGCACCGTTGAGGGTTGCACGTCGAGCTGGTCTGCGATTTTTGGCGCCGTCATCCCGTCCGCAATCAGGACAGCAACTTCAAGTTCAGCAGGGGTTAACACCGATAAAGCCCCGTCCTGGCGACGGGCCATGCCCCCACCGCCGCCGCCGCCCGCACCGAGCAGCAGACATGCCCCAAGCCCGCCATCAGCGAATGAGCCCTGTT
>CAYQXV010000033.1:36402-38429 GCA_964421675.1 uncultured Caulobacterales bacterium | reverse complement strand
CCCGTGAAGCCGGAATGGCCCGTGAAGCCGGAATGGGACGACCTACCAAAAAGGATCGCCGCGCAATTGAGCGTCTACGCGGCAATTCCTAAAGCCAGTTGCAGTTACTTGCATTCACAATGGTGCCAAACATGATAGTATGGAGTTGAGGCTTGACAATGTAACGTCTAATTAATGGACGATGAGTGTCACGGTAGAAGGGTGCAAGGTCCAAGCGATATTTGAATATTCAACTAATATTCAACACCATCGAATACCAAAAATTACTACCAACCTGGAGAAAACCATAGATATAGAAAAACTATACTCCAAATCACCACAATAAATTCCAAAATCGTAAACTATCCATTGAATTTTATTTGGTAGTTACATATACCGGAAAAATAAACTTGAATGAACGCGTGGGGAATACATGTTCAGTAAGCTGAAAGATTATCTTACTCGCTATGATCGCGACGAGGAACAACTCCGTAAAGAGCAGGAAACCACCGATGAACAGGTGAAAGTTTCTTTTGCTGCCCTTTTTGTGGAAGCGGCAAGCGCGGACGATGAGTATACATCCAAAGAACGCGCGCTGATTTTGACGTTGCTAAAGCATCAACTCAAAATTGATGACGAAGAAGCCCTCAAACTACGCTCCATCGGAGAAAGCGCTCAGGCCCGGGCCCATGATCTGCATAGATTTACCCGTGATGTGAAACTGATCCCTGAGGACCAACGGGTGGAATTTGTTGAAAACCTCTGGCGGATTATCTTGCTCGATGAGGTCAGGGACCCGTTCGAGGACGCTCTGATGCGCAGATTATGCGGCCTGATCTACCTGTCAGATCGTCAAAGTGCCGAGGCGCGCCTGCGCGTTCAGGCGCAGATGGACGCGAAGGACACACCGCCCCAAAAGGCGTGATTCGCGTATATTTTGGCGTCATCTGCGCACACAAATTAGATTCATCTCCCCTATGAGCTTGCGTATACGCAAATAGACGCTATATGCGATCGGTATTGATCGCGCTCATTGCGATTTCGTTTCCGGCTGGAGTTGCCTAATCTCATGACTTACGTTGTCACCGATGCATGCATTCAGTGTAAATATACCGATTGCGTCGAAGTTTGCCCCGTTGATTGCTTTTATGAAGGGGAGAATATGCTCGTCATACACCCCGACGAATGTATTGATTGCGGGGTTTGCGAACCTGAATGCCCAGCCGAAGCCATTATCCCCGATACCGATGACGCCGATGGCAAGTGGCTGGAACTGAACACCAAATTCGCAGCGAGCTGGCCCAATATTACGGTGAAGATTGACGCCCTGCCCGATGCCGATGAAAAGGCCAAGGAAGAGGGTAAGCTGGACAAATATTTCAGCGAAAAACCCGGAACAGGCTCTTAAGTCTTTGATTTAGCACCGAGATATAAAATTCAGCGCTAATATTTCAATATAAAAAAATCCGCCTTGGACCGGCCACCAGCCCCAAGGGGCTATCTGATAGTGCACCGCGACAATACAGCACGCCCGAAACCACCATTCGTCTAGAATTTTATGCTATTTTGTGATAGCATAACCCAAGTCTTATAGAGGTCTCAATGTTGAGGTTTGTTAGGGCAAACGTCCACACGGGGCCCATCGGTATGAGTAAATGAGGATTAACGGATTAAAATAACGCAACGAAAAGCAGAATCTGGGTCGAATTGAATTTCCGCGCACTCAGTGAGATTGGCAGTACTGGCTTGGACTTAACGGCATAGCGTACCAAATGCAGCGCCAGGGACCATAAACGACGCAACCCGAAATCATGGCCAAAATCATAAGTGGCTGCCTGTGCATTGCGCAACACGTGCCGTCACCGATCGATGAAAGTCGATATGCTGAACCGCCAACTTGGTAAACTATTGGCTTTATTTGCACTTTGCCAAACCAAAATCGTTGAGAGGGTAATTAGCACTGACAACAGGCCTGCCAAATGACTGGGAATCGGTATAGGCATTTTGGACTGATAAAAGTCATAGCACTCCATCTTTGGGTTCTTGGA
>CAYQXV010000033.1:0-36302 GCA_964421675.1 uncultured Caulobacterales bacterium | reverse complement strand
AGAAAGCAACCACAAAGAAGGTCGCTGCCAAAAAGGCTGCCCCGAAAAAGGCTGCCCCGAAAAAGGCTGCTGAGAAAGCTCCTGCTCCAGAGGCGGAGAGCGCACCATCATCGAAAGCCGAAGACGCAAAACCTGCTGCGAAGAAAGCAACCAAAAAAGCCACGAAAAAAACAACAACCAAGAGGGCATCTCGAAAAAAAGCGCCTGCTCCACGGCCCATTATCGATAAAGAAACTCTGGGCAAGGTTGGGCAAGCGCCGCGCCGCACGGCAAATGAAGTCGCTGCTTCAAACCCTTTCCCGGTGCCGCCGCAAATTCATGAGAGTGTCGAAGAAGCCCCTGAAACGCCCTCTGCTGAGTCCAAGGCCGCCAAGAAAGAGTTTAAAGTCAACGACAAGATCGTTTATCCCGCACACGGCGTCGGCATTATCGAGGCCATTGAGCGTCAAGAGATCGTTGGCACGACTATCGAAGTATTCGTGATCCGCTTTGAGCATGAAAAATTGCGCCTGCGTGTTCCCACCGAAAAAGCAAAAGCCGTGGGCATGCGCGAGCTTTCGGATAATGCATTCGTTGATAAAACCATTGTGGTTCTGCAAGGGCGCGCCCGTGTGAAACGCACAATGTGGTCCCGGCGCGCGCAAGAATATGAAGCGAAAATCAATTCCGGCGACCTCAACGCAGTGGCAGAAGTTGTGCGTGATTTATATCGCGCGCCCGAACAGCCTGAGCAAAGCTATTCTGAGCGACAACTCTTTGAGGCTGCACTCGACCGTATGGCTCGCGAAGTTGCTGCGGTGAAAAATGTTGACCTGTCAGAGGCGATTGATCAGCTTGATGAATCCCTGAAGAAAAAGCAGATTGCCGCCTAACAAGCATTGCCCCTGAAATTACTCAGAAAATCCGTGCAAGGACGGTCTGGATTTTGCCAATTTATCGATTTCAATTAACTCCTTGAGGAACACCTCAAGGAGGGACATTGGAATCATATTGGGCCCATCAGAGGGCGCTTTTTCCGGGTCCGGGTGGGTTTCTGCAAATACGCCCGCAACCCCGACAGCAACCGCCGCGCGCGCAAGGGTCGGCACAAATTCTCGCTGCCCGCCAGAAGTTGCCCCCTGCCCGCCCGGCTGTTGTACCGAATGGGTCGCATCAAAAATCACCGGGGCCGCGCACGTACGCGCCATTGTTGGCAGAGAGCGCATATCAGATACCAGCGTATTATATCCAAAACTGGCGCCCCGTTCGGTCACAAGAATGCGCTCATTACCGCCTTCGCGAACTTTCTCAACAACATGGGCCATGTCCCACGGGGCTAAAAACTGGCCCTTTTTGATTTTGATCACGCGCCCCGTTGCGGCAGCGGCCAGCAACAGATCGGTCTGGCGGCACAAGAATGCCGGGATCTGCAAGATATCCACCGCTTCGCCCACCCGCGCACATTGATCACGCTCATGGACATCCGTCACAACGGGCAGGCCCGTCACCTGGCGGACTTCCGCTAAAATCGGCAGCGCCTCATCTAACCCGATCCCGCGCGCACTCGATGCACTGGTGCGATTGGCTTTGTCAAAGGAGGTCTTGTAAACGAGGCCGACAGACAGACGCCCTGCCATCTCACGAAGCGCGTGCGCACATTCCAACGCATGCGCTCGGCTCTCAAGGGCACATGGGCCTGCAATAATCGTAAGCGGGCCCGCATTGTCGAACTCTACCGACTGCCGATCCGTTTTTATCGTGACGCGCGTTCCTAAACCCATGCTATCTCTATTGGCACGAAACACGTAGGGAACGCGCCATTCCTTTCTTCGATGTAATTTCACTCTATAATCGGCGAGCTGATCGCACTATTGTAGAGTGCCTTGCCACCGCCGTCACGCATCAACCGGGAATGTACCTCTCTTGAACGCCTCAATCGACAATAAGCCCATCGACATAGCCCGCACCGTCCTTGATATGGAAATTGAGGGGCTCAATGCCCTGAAAGACCATCTGGAAGGCGAATTGGGGCAGGATTTTACGCGGGCCATCGAACATCTCGCCAATACAAAGGGCCGTGTCATCGTCACCGGCATGGGTAAATCCGGCCATATTGCTCGAAAGATCGCGGCGACCTTATCGTCAACCGGCACACCGGCCCTTTATGTGCATCCGGGCGAGGCAAGCCACGGCGATCTCGGCATGATTGCCCGCGATGATAGTATTATTGCGCTGTCAAAATCTGGAGAAACCGCCGAACTTGGCGATATTTTGGGCTTTGCGACGCGGTTTTCTATCCCAGTTATCGCGATCACCGCAGGGGGCGATGCGGCAACGCTTGCCATCTCCGCAACCATTAGCCTCACCCTGCCAAAAATCGCCGAAGCGTGCGCCGTTACCAATGCGCCAACGACCTCCACCACCATGATGATTGCCCTGGGCGATGCGCTATGTGTGTGCCTGTTACAATATAAGGGCCTGACCACGACGCAATTTCATGGCCTCCATCCGGGGGGCTTGCTTGGACAGGCTTTGCGCCGGGTAAAAGATCTTATGCACCCCTATGCGGGAGGCAAGCTGCCACTTTGTGCGCATTCGGCGACGATGAGTGACGCCATCTCGACCCTCAGCAAGGGTGGATTTGGGTGCGTTGGGTTTGTTGATGATGATGGCAAACTGACTGGCATTCTCACGGACGGCGATATTCGCCGCCATTTTGGTCACTGCGATGACACGACACCAGCCCACACATTGATGACCAAAACCCCGCGCACCGTAGCGCCCGAAACCATTGCCGGGGATGCACTGGCGATTATGAGTGCAGATAAAATTACCGCCCTTTTTGTCATCGATGAGGGGCGGCCGATCGGGCTCTTGCATATCCATGATTGCCTCGCCTCAGGCATTTTATAATCCTCATGCCCATACATCCATCTGCGGCTTTGGCCCGTATAGATTGATATGACAGATCGCCCCGTAATTATGTGGTTTCGCAATGATTTGCGGATCCAGGACAATCCCGCCTTGGCCCATGCGTGCGCCGCGCAGTTGCCCGTTCTTGCGGTCTATTGTCTTGAGGAAAAAGACGACCACCCCCTTGGCGGTGCCAGCCGTTGGTGGCTGCACCATTCATTGGTGTCCTTGCAAAAATCACTAAGCGCCCTGAAGATAAAACTTGCCCTTCGAAAAGGCATTGCCAACGATATAATCAGCTCTCTGATTAAACAAACAAATGCATCATCGATAGTCTGGAACCGGCGATATTATAAACCCGATATTGATCGCGATAGCGCCTTAAAAAAACACCTTGAAGACAATGATATCAGCGTAAAAACCTTTAACGCAAACCTCATTCGCGAACCGTGGGAAGTTAAAACCGGTTCTGGTGGTCCCTATAAGGTTTTCACCCCGTTCTGGAAATCGATTCGAAAGATTGGCCCTGCGCGAAATAATCTTTCACAGCTGCCAAAAAAGATTGTCGCGCTCACAAAATGCCCACCCAGCGATCGCTTGGAGGATTGGAAATTATTGCCCGCAAAACCTGATTGGGCCGACGCCTTTCCCGATCATTGGCAGGCTGGCGAAGAAAATGCACACGCTTTTTTGCATGATTTTCTTGATGGCCCCGCTGACAATTATGATGATGATCGCAATATACCCGGCATGGATGGCACATCGCGGCTTTCCCCTCATCTTGCATTTGGAGAAATAAGCCCCTTGCAAATTTGGCAATCAACACAGATCCGTGTCGATGCAGGCAAGCTTAACGCTAGCCAAGCGGACAAATTTCTGTCGCAAATTATCTGGCGGGATTTTTCTTGCAATTTGCTTTATTATTTTCCCAACCTTCCCAAAGCGCCTTTAAAAGAAAAGTTCGCACATTTTCCGTGGCAAGACGATCAAGCCGCGTTACGCGCGTGGCAAAAGGGAAAAACCGGCTATCCCATTGTTGATGCAGGCATGCGCCAATTATGGGCAACGGGATGGATGCATAACCGCGTGCGCATGATCGTTGCCAGCTTTCTCATCAAACATTTGCGCATACGCTGGCAAGAGGGTGCTGCCTGGTTTTGGGATACATTGGTCGATGCGGATGTCGCCAACAATGCGGCAAGCTGGCAATGGGTGGCGGGAAGCGGCGCGGATGCATCGCCCTATTTTCGTATTTTCAATCCTTTTGGGCAAGGTGAAAAATTTGATCCGCAAGGTGATTATGTACGCCAATGGGTACCGGAATTGACCCGCCTGCCGAACAAATTTATTCATCAGCCTTGGACAGCGCCCCAAGAAATATTAAAGACTGCAAATATAGAGTTGGGAAAATCCTATCCTCATCCAATTGTTGACCATAAAAGGGCAAGAGAAAAAGCCCTTGACGCCTATCAACAGATCAAGGGACAGTAAGCGTGAACAGGAAATCGTCATGATCGCAGATACGCAGTCCCTTCAAGAAAATGCAAAATTCGGCTCCGCTCTGCCCCATTCTGATGGGTTTTCAGGCTTGTCCACTCGTGGCATGCACGCATTAAGTGTAAATGCGACAACAATTACACCCGAAAATCGCCGCGCTTTACTGGCCGATACGCCTTTTTTCTTTCGGCTTGTAGGCTCTATTTTTCAACAAGTTCGTGTAGGCACATTAATTTTTCAATTACCAGACGGGCGAAATTTGAAATTTGTTGGCGAAGAAGAGACCGATTGTATCGGCGTCATTCGCGTGCACGATTACGCAATTGCGAGGCGATCTGTCCTCGGCGGTGATGTCGGCTTTTTTGAAAGCTATGCCGATGACCAATGGTCAACGCCGGACCTGGCGACATGTCTATATGTACTTGCGCGCAATACGGAAGATATTCAGGCAGTGTTTCAAGGCAATCCCTTATTCACTTGGCTCGATAGCTTACGCCACACTGTGAATCGCAATTCAAAGTCCGGCTCCAAGCGTAATATCATGGCCCATTATGATCTGGGCAATGAATTTTACGAGCAATGGCTTGACCCGACCATGACCTATTCATCGGCAATTTTTGATCGCAACAACCAAACCTTGCAAAGTGCTCAGCAAAATAAATATGAAAATTTGGCGCGCAATATTCAATTAAAACCCGGCGAACATGTATTGGAAATTGGCTCGGGCTGGGGCGGCTTTGCCGAATTTGCAGCAAAAGAGGTGGGCGCAACCGTTACCGGCGTTACGATCTCAAAGGCACAATATGATTATGCAAGTGCCAGATTACAAAGCATGGGCCTTAACGACCGCGCCAAGATAGAACTTCGCGATTATCGCGACCTCACGGGCCAATACGATAAAATTGCCTCTATCGAAATGTTTGAAGCGGTTGGGAAAGCCTATTGGCCGGTCTATTTTGACAAAGTGCGCCAATCTTTGCGCCCCGGCGGCATTGCTGGCCTGCAAATCATCACCGTGTCAGATCGCCTTTATGAAGGATATGAACAGTCTACTGATTTTATCCAACGCTATGTTTTTCCCGGCGGCATGCTTCCCAGCCCCAGCATCATGCACGATCTGGTCGCCTCCTCCGGACTAAACTGGCAAGGCAGCATGACCTTTGGTCAACATTATGCCGATACACTTCGCGAATGGCATAGGCGGTTTTTAGCCGCGTGGGAGACCATCCAAACAATGGGATTTGATGGGCGGTTTAAAAAAATATGGCAGTTTTACTTGGCCTATTGCGAAGCGGGCTTTCGTGCGGCATCTACCAATGTGTACCAAATCGCTGCTACAAAGCCATAAACGCCCCGACCTGATCTGGCCTGGCCCGACCTACACTGAGTAACAAAACAATTTTGATCTGGGATAGATACATTGATTTCAATTACAGATGCCTTTGATGGCGGAAACATCATTGTCAAAAATAGCGGTGATCCATCGCGAATTGAATTGGAAATTCGCAAAGATAAGGATTCTGATTTTTACCAGTGGTTCTATTTTAAACTGGCAGGCGCAAAGGGCGAAGATTGCCGTTTGCAAATTCTCAATGCGGGCAATTCAGCCTATCCGGGCGGGTGGGACGATTATCGCGCGGTTGCCACTTACGACCGCAAAAGCTGGTTTCGGGTTCCAACACTCTATCGCGACGGCCAACTTGCAATATCCGTCACGCCCAAACATGATCAAATCTATCTTGCCTATTTTGCGCCCTACACAATGGAACAACATCACCAACTCATCGCCGATATGTCGATGCGCGAGAATGTGCGCCTCGATGTTTTAGGCAACACCCTTGATGGACAAACGATTGATCTCCTGACTGTTGGCAATGAAGACCCGGCCGGGCAGATTAAAAAACATCGCTATTGGGTGACCGCACGCCAACATCCCGGCGAGACAATGGCTGAATGGTGGATGGAGGGTTTTGTTGATCGCTTAACCGATACAGCAGACCCGGTTGCGCGTGCCCTGCTCAATCAGGCAATTTTTTATATTGTGCCGAATATGAATCCCGATGGCAGTCGCCGCGGCCATCTGCGCACTAATGCTGCGGGCATCAATCTCAACCGCGAATGGCAATCACCGAGCCTTGAGAAAAGCCCGGAAGTCCATCATGTCTTGTCGCATATGCGCAAGACCGGCGTTGATTTTGCTCTTGATGTGCACGGCGATGAAGCCTTGCCCTATAATTTTATCGCAGGTTGCGAGGGTGTTCCCTCCTTCACCGAAAAAGGCGATGCATTGCTTCAGTCCTATAAATCCGCCCTTAAAGTTGCGAGCCCCGATTTCCAAACAAAATATGGATATCCGCGCAACCCGCCGGGCAAGGCCAATCTGAAAATTTGTGCAAACGCGATTGGCGAAGAATTTGGCTGTCTTTCCATGACCCTGGAAATGCCCTTTAAAGATTCAGCGATTTCGCCCGATCAACGATTTGGCTGGTCGCCTGAGCGTTGCAAATTGTTGGGACGGGCAAATCTGGATGCGATGCTGCAGGTCGTCGGCGAGCTTAGATAAATCAGCGCCCCTCACTCCTACCGAACATAGCTTGCCCCATTGACGTCCAACGTCGCGCCAATCAGCGAAGGACACTGACCGCTCGCCAAAAATGCGATAAGCGCGCCGACCTCCGCCGGGTTTGCGACTTTTCCCAACGGGATATCGCGAATCGCAAGCTTGCGGTTCTCAATATCTTGCGGTGCCATGCGCGTTTCCACCCAGCCCGGCGCAATCGCATAGAATAAAACACCTTCCCCCGCATAAGCGCGCGCGAAGGTCTTGGTCATCGCCAATATAGCGCCTTTGGAGGCTGCATACGCGCTATGATCGGGCCCATCGCCGCGATGGCCCGCCCGGCTTGCAATATTCACCACACTGCCCCCGCCCTTTGCCGAAAAATAGGTGATGGCCGCGCGGCAAATGTCGGCAACAGCGTGCACATTGACGTTCATCGTCTGCGCCCAGCCCTCGTCCCAGGCTTTGGCATCATCGACCGGCGAGGCAAGATAAACACCGGCATTATTGACCACACAATCCAAATCCGGCGCCTGCGCAATCGCGCGCTCAAATAGCCGCGTCCCCGCCCCTTTTTGGGAAAAATCTTCCAATATCAGATCATCGCGCTCAACCAGCCCATCGGCAATCAAGGCCTCACAAGGCGCACTTGGGCCTGACGCATGGGCAAGAATTCGGGCCCCATTTTGCTTGCAAATCTCCACGCTGGCCCGGCCTATCCCGCGCGAGGCCCCGGTGATGAGAATAGTTTTATTGTTCAGCATTTCACGCTCCCAGCGGTTATGGCGCATCACACCCCTTGAATTGTGCCCCATGCTTGGGGTAATTGCGCACAATTACAACTCCCGGCAGACAACAAATGAGACGAGGGCATCATGGCAGGCCATTCCAAATGGGCAAATATCCAGCATCGAAAAGGGCGGCAGGATGCCAAACGCTCAAAAATGTTCTCCAAACTGTCAAAGGAGATCACGGTTGCCGCAAAGATGGGCGCGCCTGATCCGGAATTTAATCCACGGCTAAGACTGGCGGTTGCGGCGGCAAAGGCCCAATCCATGCCGAAAGACAATATTGAGCGTGCGATTAAAAAGTCGACCGCGGCGGACGCGGCGATTTTGGAAGAAATCAGATATGAAGGCTTTGGCCCCGGCGGCATTGGCATCATCGTTGAGGCGCTTACCGACAATAGAAACCGCGCTGCCAGTGAAATTCGCTCAAGCTTTACCAAACGCGGCGGCAATCTGGGCGAAACGGGCTCAGTTTCATTCATGTTCGATCAGGTTGGATATATTGAATATCCCGGCGCCATCGCCAGCGAAGATGAAATGATGGACGCGGCCATTGAGGCGGGCGCCGATGATGTGGAATCCTCAGAAGATCTGCACATCATCTATTGCGCCGCAGACCAACTATCGGAAGTTGCCACCGCCCTTGAAAAAGAAAAAGGCGAGGCTCATTCGGCGAAACTAATCTGGAAGCCGCAAAACCTTATCCCCGTAGAAGGCGACAAAGCCGAAAGCGTGATGAAGTTAATGGATGTTTTGGATGAATTGGATGATGTTCAAAACATCTATGCCAATTTCGATATTTCTGACGAAGAGATGGAACGCATCGCTGAGTAACACCTCACCGAGGTCCGCGCTCACTCGCCCGATGCGCGATAATAGATCCGTCCATGATCGGACCACCGCTTGATAATGTCTTGTAATTTATCACCAGACACAGGCTTGGTGAGAAAATCATTCATGCCCGCTTCTTCAGCCTTGGTCACATCGCTTTGTAGAACATGAGCGGTCAAGCAAACGATGGGAATCTGCGGCAACGACCCGGCATATTCAAAAGCACGGATTTTTCCCGTCGCCTCAAGCCCGTCCATAACCGGCATGGAGACGTCCATTAAAATTAAATCGAATCCGTCAGGATCATTTTTGTAGGTATCAAGCGCCGCTTGACCATTATCGGTGATCGTTAGGTCGATCCTATTGGGATCGATCATATGTTTAACAACCAGCTGATTTACCGGATTATCTTCCGCAAGCAGAACAGATGCCCGCTTTTTCTCATCAATCGTGATCCCTTCTCGCAGCGGACTGACAACGCCCGTTTCATTTTCAGGGTCAACATTGGCTGATCGTTTGCCAAGAATATTCGCAATCGTGGAGAACAGTAAGGTTCCCCGCGCTGGCTTGATAAGACACGCTTGAACACCGACTTTTTCAAAGTGGCTGGCACCATCCGCGAACTCAACAGACGTCAATGCCAAAAGAGCAGTATTGTCAAAGCGGTTATCCGCGCGAATTTTTCCGGCAAGCTCATCGCCCGCCATTTCAGGCATATGATAATCCAATATGGCCAGTTCGAATGGATTATTTTCTTTCACTGCAGCGCCCATAAACCGCAAAGCCTGCGCACCGCTGGAAGCAACCGCCGGCGTGAACCCCCAGGAAAAAAGCATTTCTTCAAGAATTATCCGGTTAACAGGATTATCGTCAACAATAAGGACCCGGCGATTATTGGCATTAAACGGAAGAGCTTTTGTTTTTTCGTGGCGGCGGTCAATTGGTAAATCTAAAAGGAATTGAAATGTAGACCCTTTCCCTTTTGTCGACTCAACCCTCAGGTTGCCGCCCATCACTTTCAACAGGCTTTCGCAAATAGCGAGGCCTAGGCCCGTTCCCCCAAACTCACGTGTCGTTGTGGCATCGGCCTGACTGAAAACTTCAAAAATTTTCGTAAGCTTTTCTTCCTCGATGCCAATTCCAGTATCAATAATGCTGACGAGCAACTTAGCGGTCGTGCCGTCAACTTCACCATCTACATCAACCATGACGTGACCGGTTTGGGTAAATTTTATGCCGTTACCAGCCAAATTTGTAATGACTTGGCGAATGCGCCCTTCATCGCCAATAAAGCGCTCTGGTAGGTCGGGCGAAATGCGAATAATCAGTTCCAGGCCCTTTTCCTGTGCATTCGGGGCCAATAGGGAAATAGCGTCTTCGATAGCTTCGCGTAAGTTAAACGCTTCCGCTTCGATTTTCATTTTCCCCGCTTCAATTTTTGAAAAATCAAGAATGTCGTTGATAATTGTCAGCAGTCCATTCCCCGATCGCTGAATAGTGTCAGCAAACAATCTTTGACGGCTATCAAGGCGGGTTTGCGACAATAACTCGGTCATACCCAGAACACCGTTCATCGGCGTACGAATTTCATGGCTCATATTGGCAAGAAAAGCGGACTTGGCTTCTGATGCGCGTTCAGCTTGCATTTTTGCAAGCTCTAAATCGGCGATTAGGGTATCGCGCTCGGTCTCATGGGATTTTACAAGTTGCTGTAGCCCGGCGGAAAATCGCGACGCAAAGGTACAACTGATCGCCGTCAATGCAGCGATGGCGAGCAGCCCCCCAAAATTACTATCGCTCCAGAACGCAACGACCATAATGTATGAAAGCGCAAGCATGTATGGGAAACCAAGAATAACGCCGTGGCGTTGATTGGTCCGATATTGCGCCAAGTTCAAAAATGCACCGCACAAAATATAGGCGAACGCCAGAGCAGTTCCGGTCGGAGCGCCAGAATAATAACTCAGGATCGGCGCCATCGCGCCAATAGCTGATGCGATGAATGCCATGACGAGATAAAATCGATCAGAAAAATACTGGAATAATGGTATCTTGAAAATTACCCGAGGGACTTCTCTGCCCTCTGCGATTAATTTTGATGCGGTATATTCGTAATAGGATCGTAACAAATTAACGATCATACAAGCACTAATCCAGGTCAGGCTTGTCTTAACATCGACAACCGTCAATAATCCGGCGCCCCACACTGCGATAAGTATGTAACGCTCAACAAAACTACGCGCTGCAACCGCCACGATATTTCGTGTATGATTGGCATATTGAGGAGTATTCATACTATTTTTCCCAAGTTACGAACCGTTGCCCCTAATGCATCCTGTTTTGCAGCCTTATTGCCCTCGTGTTGGAATAGCCGAATTTGGTTAATACCAGCTTGCCATTCACGTTCAGGTATTGTTCATATGATTTAATTTTCAGGTAAGGACCCATAATTATGAGCCGTATACTATCGAAATCGCTATTATCCTCATCTCTCAAGGGCATGGCAGCATTACCAGCCGCAGCATTGATCCTCGCCGCAGGCAATTTGGCGAGCGCAAACGCTCAAACCACCGATGAGCTTGAGACACAATCCCTAATTTACGTGACCGCGTCCGCAATGGTGGACGTTTTAGAGGGCGAGCTGGTGCAAAACCCGGTCTTGGTCATTGAAGAGGGAACCATCAAATCCGTCGGCACATCAGGATCGATTGTCATTCCTGAGGCCGCAACAGTTTATAATCTCGATGGCCAAACCATCATGCCGGGCATGATTGATATGCATGTGCATATTACCAGTGATCCGGTGCGCACGGTTCGCAATAGTCAGGAGCAGCAACAGGTTATTCGCGGTGTTGTGAATGCCCAAAAAACGCTGATGGCCGGATTTACGACAATCCGAAATGTTGGGGCCTCGCGCTACACCGATGTTGCGCTTCGCGATGCGATTAATGCGGGCGTCATTGAGGGACCGCGCATGTATGTATCTGGTCCCCCGGTTGGGATTATTGGCGGGCATTGTTCCGATGACACCTATTCACCGCCCGAAGCCAATAGCTTTGGTGCCAATGTCGCGACCGGCCCCTATGAGATGCGCGCCAAGGTTCGCACCAATATAAAATATGGTGTTGATCTGATTAAGACCTGTTCAACGGGCGGGGTATTCTCAAAGGGAACATTGTTGGGCGCTCCTCAGGGAACCGTTGAAGAGCTAACCGCAATTGTCGATGAAGCGCATATGCGCGGGCTAAAAGTTGCCTCCCATGCCCATGGCACAGTCGGCATTAAAAATGCAATTGTCGCCGGGGTCGATACCATCGAGCATGCAAGTTTCCTCGATGATGAAACCATCAAATTGGCCAAGCGCAATGGAACCTTTCTTTCCATGGATATCTACAACACCGAATATACGCTGAGCAGAGGCAAGGCGAACGGTGTTTCAGAGGAATCATTAAACAAAGAACGCGAAGTTGGGACCGTTCAGCGCGAAAGCTTCACCAATGCGGTTAAGGCAGGCGTGAAAGTTGTCCTTGGATCAGATGCGGCCATTTATCCGCATGGAGATAATGCCAAACAACTCTCAAGAATGGTGCGATTTGGTATGAGCAATTCACAAGCCTTACGGGCAACGACCAGCCTCGCCGCCGAAGCCCTTGGCCGGGAAAATGAATTGGGCCAACTCCGTGCTGGCTATAAAGCAGATATTATTGCTGTATCTGGCAACCCGCTTGATGATGTAAGCGCATTAGAGTCGGTTGAATTTGTAATGAAAGAAGGCACTGTTTTTAAACACGCCAACTAACCATTTCGCATTTCTATTGATCCCTAACTCTACCAACCTGTCGCAAGTATGAATTGCGATGGGCCGGTCGAGTTGGCGATTGGTTCGTTTACAGAATTCCATATATATATGGATCGTCAGCGCAGCCCGGTCCCATATAAAACTCCCCCACATCTTCGAAATGCGCGATTACCAAAATGGGTGATCTCTAAATGAACGGGGAGACAATAAGGGTGCACTTGTCGGCAAAGCCTGCCCTTGCTAGGGGATACATACCGTATCGCTCCACCAAAAAGGCCCAGTTCCATGAAAATCAACGGTAACGAAATCCGTATCGGCAATGTCATTCAGCATCAAGACAGCCTCTGGGTTGCCGTAAAGACCGGCGCCGTCAAACCCGGCAAGGGGCCAGCCTATGCGCAAGTTGAGCTGAAAAACTTACTCGATGGGCGAAAACTCAATGAGCGTTTCCGCGCCTCGGAAACTGTTGAGCGCGTGCGCCTTGAACAGCAGGACCATACTTTTTTGTATGAAGAAGGCGACATGCTCGTCTTTATGCACACCGAATCCTATGAGCAGATCAATATTGCGACTGACATGATCGGTGAGCGCAGAGCCTTTCTACAGGACGGCATGCTGGTCAAAATTGAAAGTCATGAGGGGCGCCCGATTGGCGTAACCCTGCCCGTCGAGGTCACGCTGGAGATTGTTGAGACCGAGCCAACGGTCAAAGGCCAAACCGCCTCATCATCCTATAAACCCTCTACGGTCGATAATGGCCTTCGCATCATGGTGCCGCCCTATGCCGGTGTTGGCGACAAAATTATCGTGAATACCGAAACGCTGGAATTCGTGAAACGCGCTGATTAAACAGATGGTCGGTGGTCTAGCCTATCCGATGGGAGGGATGTGTCTTGCCTTTTGCCCAGATCAATATTGCCAGAATGCTGTATGACCCGGCCGCTCCGGGCATGTCGGAGTTCATGGATAATCTTGACCGAATCAATGGCTTGGCTGAAAGCGCCCCAGGTTTTTTGTGGCGTATGCAAGATGAAACCGGCAATGCCACCGATATTCGCGCCTTTGATGATGCGCGCATGCTAATCAACATGTCGAGCTGGGAGAGCGTGGAGACGCTCGAAACGTTCGTCTATCAGAGTACGCACAAACAATTCGTCGCCCGGCGTCGCGACTGGTTCGAAATGCCGACACAAGCGGCCTATGCCATCTGGCCGATTCGCCCGGACCATCAGCCATCCGCCGCAGAAGGCATCGCAAAGCTCGATCAGCTGCGTCATGATGGCCCGAATGAGCGGGTTTTTGACTTTTCCTGGTGGCGCGCGCGCAGCCGGTAAAATCGCCAATTCGCATTATCGGGCAACGATCTGTAAGCGGCGATTAAATTATTTAGTCCCGGCAAAATATATCAATAAAAAACAAATAGTTAGCCATATTCATCATGCTTGACGCTCGCCCGGTGCCTCGCTAATGTCCGCTCGTTTTAGTGACAGCTCTGTTATCAATTCCCAAATCATTCCGGTATTTCGCACCGCGCAATTGCAGCCGTAAATACCTGCCTAAGCCGTCCTCAACCTCGCCTACTCTGCGCAGGCGCTACATCTGACCCGAAAGCGAATCATGGCTGACCCGACTTCATCAGGACCCGGCACCAAACCCTACGAAAAAGGGCCCGACGAAGAAGGGTTTAATGACTTTTCCGAGCGTCTGGACCAAGCCCGCGCTAGCCATGAGCCCCCGCAAGGCCATCAGCAGAGCCAGGGAGCGGCAATGGGCATGGGCCTTAAGCTTGCGTCTGAATTGATCGCAGCCCTCATTGTCGGCGGCGTATTGGGCTTTGGCGCGGATATGGTGTTTGGAACCAAACCACTATTTATCCTCATGGGGCTCGCTCTGGGGTGCGCTGCGGCGTTTATGAATGTCCTCAGAATGATGAAAAAGCTCGCAGATGCACAAACTGGTGAAAATGACCCCTTGAGTGAAAGCGCACATTCCGATAAACGCCCCCCAAACTGATAATGTCATTCGACAGAAGGACCCATGCTGGTCATGACTAATCTTGCAACGTTGAGCACCACAATTTCCGAAACCGTTCGCGGCTTCCAGCCATTGAATGTCCTGGAAGGACTGGTTCAGGGACTGGCGCGTTTTGCCCCCCAGATTCAGCCCCAATTCCAACCAATGGGGGCAAACGACCCCATGGAACAGTTTGAAATCGTCAAACTGATCAATCTGCCCCTTGGCGATCTCGATGTGTCTTTTACCAATGCGTCCTTGTGGATGTGCCTTTCTGTCGCAATCGCTCTTGGCTTTTTCTTTTTTGCAACAAACCGTCGCACCCTGATCCCCGGACGAAGCCAATCCGTTGCCGAGCTGGCCTATACATTCATCGCCGATATGGTGCGTGATGCGATCGGCCCGGAGGGAATGAAGTTTTTCCCCTATGTGTTCACCCTGTTCATCTTCATTTTGATGAATAACCTTCTTGGCTTGTTCCCGACCATCCCGGGCAGCCCCCATGGCCTGCATACCTTTACCCCCACCAGCCACATCATTGTGACATTTGCCCTAGCCATGATGACGATCCTGATCGTCATTGTGTATGGATTTTACAAGAACGGCCTTGGTTTTCTTAAGTTATTTGCGCCATCGGGCGTTCCCCTATGGCTCCTCCCGCTGATTGTGTTGATTGAGTTTATCTCCTTCCTTTCGCGCCCACTTAGCCTTGCCATCCGGCTTTTCGCCAACATGCTTGCCGGCCATATCATCTTGAAGGTGTTCGCCGGCTTCGTGATATCTCTGCTGGGTGCAGGCGCAATCTTCAAAGGGATCGCAATTTTGCCGCTACTTGGCATTGTCGCGGTTATGCTGCTGGAATTTCTGGTTGCATTTCTGCAAGCCTACGTCTTCGCAATCCTCACATGTATCTATTTAAACGATGCGGAGCATGCCGACGCCCACTAAACCGTTCGCAGTTGCACACTCAGCTGTTGACTTTTTCCCTCCCCCACGGCAATCGGAGCGCAACCGTGAATAAGGGCCATCGCTCTTCAAAGACAATTAACGACTAGGAGTTTCATCATGGACGCAGAAGCCGCAAAACTGATCGGTGCGGGCCTTGCCTCATTACCGCTAGCTGGTGCCGCGATTGGCTTGGGTATTATCTTCGGTAACTTTCTATCCGGAGCATTTCGCAACCCATCGGCTGCCGCAGCTAATCAGCAAACCTTGCTGCTTGCCTTTGCGCTAACGGAATTTACAGGCCTTCTGGGCTTCGTGATTTCCATGCTCATCCTGTTTGTATTTTAATCGCCAGTCACTGATCTGACTGATGATGACCGTAATCCAAACCCTGATGATGTTGGCCGCTGAGGTTGCTGAGGAAACTCACCAATCGAGCGGCGGCCTACCGCAAATGGATACTAGTACATTTGCCAGCCAATTGTTCTGGTTGGCGATCACGTTCGGTATCCTGTTTGTTGGGTTGCGCAATGTGATCTTGCCACGTGTCGGCGGGATCATTGAGGAACGTAAAGACAGGATTGCCGACGATCTTGATCAAGCGGCGGAGTTTCGCCAGCAAGCTGAAGATGCGCAATCTGGCTATGAGCAAGCGCTTAGCGAAGCGCGGGCACGTGCCCAGAATATTGCCGGGGAAACCCGCAAGGCAATTGATGACCAAATTGGGAGCATGCAGGCCAGCATGGAAGAAGAGCTGGCAAGCAAGGTGGCGTCTGCCGAATCCCGAATTGGCGCCATGAAGGCTTCTGCCGACGCAAAGGTTCGCGAGGCCGCAGCCGACACAACCCGCGCCCTCGTTGAAGCCTTGATTGAGGAAGTACCGACCAAAGAAGCTGTTGAAGCTGCATTGAATGCGGGCTCATAACCACCCCGACTCTAAGACTTAAAGATTAGACCTTAAACTCGACACCTGGACACAAATAGCATGGCAATATTACCGACATTGATTTTGCTGGCCGCTGAAGAAGCTGGCGGCGAACATCATGCCGCAGCGCCCGGTCTTTTTCAGGATACGAGTTTCTGGGTCAGTCTCGGCTTTATCATTGTTATGGGGATCTTCTGGAAATTGGGCGTCCATAAAACCATCGCCAACTCCCTCGACAAGCGCCGCGATGAAATCGCCACAGAGCTTGATGAAGCACGCCGCCTGCGCGAAGAAGCGCAAGAAATGTTAGCCCAATATCAACGTCGCCAACGCGAAGCTGAAGAAGAAGCGTCTGGCATCATTGAACAAGCGAAAAAAGATGCAGAGCGCATGGGCCGCGAAGCAAAAGAAAAAATCAACGAACAACTTGAGCGTCGCACCCGCGCTGCTGAAGAAAAAATTGCCCGCGCCGAAGCCCAAGCCCTTAGCGATGTACGCAATCACACAACGGACGAAGCGATTCGCGCCGCGCAAACAATCATCCGCGATCGGATGGATTCAGGGGCGCAGAACGCAATGATTGATAAATCAATCAATGATCTGCGTGCAAAACTGAATTAAGCGCTATCGCGGCACTAACATTGGATAAGCTGGCCAATACTAGACCCCAATCGACTTATCCATTTTATATCGCTTGAACATCTGCCCGTTAAAGCCAACTTCGTCTTCCGATAGGCTCGTAAAGCCCGTCGCTTCAAATGCGCCGTGCGCCATTAAACTCGCATCGGTCGACAGATGCGTGACACCGATCTGCCCCATCTTCTCTTCTATGTTATGCAGCAATGTTCGAAACAGGCCCGTGCCCTGTGCATGCGGTCTGATATAGGCAAAATCAACATACCCATTAGCCTCGACCACATTGGGCTCAACGCTCATAAACCCCAAAATGGTGTCATGGCGCTCGCCTAAAATAATCATCTGACGGTTCAGGCGCGCATTCCATTCCTCACCGCATCGCGGCTGCGGCATCCATGCGGCACGCTGCGCCTCAGTGTACAGGCTAGGTCCATTGCGCACAGCATCATACATAAGCTCGCCCAGCTGATCATAATCCGCCGGGACTGCCCATCGCACAGACCTATCGATAGTCTCCATAGGATTTACCGTCTCGCATTAAGCCGAATGCGTATCCACAATATTTGGTGCTGCGCGCTCGCAAATTTCATCAAGAGGCAAGGATGTTCCGTCGGCCTGGACAATGCGCACATGGAAACGCTTAAGATCGCGCGCGTGCGCAGCCCCGCATGAATGGGCAATCATGGCGACATCCTTGCGCATTTTTTCCACATAATTTGCGACATATTTAGATTTAATTTCAGGATCAATCCCGCCCTGTAAATGTTTATTATGGGTCGTAATCCCGGTCGGGCACTCATTGCTGTGACAGCGTAAAGCCTGGATACAGCCAATCGAAAACATAAAGCCCCGTGCACTGAGCACAGCATCTGCGCCCGCACAATAAGCCCACGCCACTTCGGCCGGTGTTACCAATTTGCCCGACGCAATAACCTTGATGCGATCCTTCAGGCCGCGGCGCTCTAAAATATCAACAATCATTGGCAGCGACTGTTTCAACGGCAATCCGACATTATCCATGAGAGACATGGGCGCAGCACCCGTTCCCCCATCGCCGCCATCAACGGTGATAAAATCTGGCGCAGATTCAATGCCCCGCTTTTCGATTTCATTGCACAATGTATTGATCCAGCCATAAGCCCCAATGACCGTTTTAAATCCGGTAGGCAGCTCGGCAATGCCGCGAACATGCGCGACATAGTCGAGAAGCTCCCCAACATTATCAATCTCAGGGTGACGGTTTGGCGAAATTGATGCCTCGCCTTCTGGAATGCCGCGAATGCTGGCAATTTCCGCACTGACTTTCTCCGCAGGCAGAATGCCGCCTTTGCCGGGCTTTGCCCCCTGAGCCAGCTTGATCTCGATCATTTTAACCTGCGGTCTGGCTGCCAGCTTTGCCAGCTTGTTAGGGCAAAGCGATCCATCATCGGCGCGCACCCCATATTTGGCCGTACCGATCTGGAAAATAATGTCGGCATTGCCTTCAAGGTGATAGGGCGACAAGGCGCCCTCGCCGGTATTCATCCAGCATCCGGCCAGGTTCGCGCCGTGAGAAAATGCCTGCACAGCGGGCTTGGACAGCGCGCCATAGCTCATCCCTGAAATATTGATGATCGACGAGGCTTCATAAGGGTTAGGTGTATGGGGACCATAAACAACCGCAGGCGGGTCGCTGGCTTCTTCATCGAGCCGCGGAAATGGGCAATTCACAAAAATCGGGGTTCCCGTCAGGGAAAGATTTCGGGTCGAGCCAAAGGGCTGGGTATTATTGCGCCCTTTTGATGATTTATAGATCCAATCGCGCTCCGCTCGGTTAAACGGCATTTCTTCCCGGTCGAGAGCAAAGAAATATTGGCGAAAAAACTCACCCAATTTGGTGAAGATATCACGAAACCGTCCAACCACGGGATAGTTGTGACGAATCGCATCCCGCGATTGTCCTCTATCTGTTATATATAATATAATGGTGATGAGGACGACCAAACCGATTGCAAAGACAAACAGAGTGGAAAGAAAATTAAGTGCCGGTATGCCAATGCGTGCAAACGTATCCATGATCCCTCAGATCCTTTTCCCAGGAAATTTTTGTGATTTTTTCAACTTTGAATCCTAAAGGCCGTTCATGGTTTCGACAATAGGTTCGCCGAACAATACTGCCCCCGCGGTGATCACAAATGTTCAGGCACTGCGCGGGATTGCCGCTCTTTTTGTGTTGATAGCCCATATTGCTGGCGCGGAGATTGCCTATGGCGGCGGCAATCAAATTCTCGCGCCATTTTTTCGGTTGGGCGAGACCGGTGTTGATCTGTTTTTCATGATTTCCGGTTTTATCATGGTAAAGATCACCAGAGCACAAGACACGCTCACAAGTACCCAGTTTTTGGCGCGCCGTGCGATACGCGTCTATCCGCTATATTGGATCGCCACATCAGTTCTCGTCATTTTATATATTGGCAAACAGGTGATATTTGGCGAATCCACCGATATCAGTAATTTATTCGCATCTCTGCTTTTATGGCCCCAAGAGCGATTACCAGTACTCCCCGTCGGATGGACCTTAGAGCATGAGATGTATTTTTATGTGGTCTTTGCTGGCATTCTTGCTTTACCCGCAAACTGGTTTGTGCGGTCATTTTTCATCTGGGCGGCACTCATTGGTGCGGGGATGGCGCTGGGGCTTGGTCAGTTTCATTCTGTCCTTGCCCTGATTGTTGATCCCCTGACATTTCAATTTTTGATTGGCGTTGCCATTGCGCTTTTTCTAGAACGCGGCCGGACTGTTGCAATCCCCGGGACCATGATACTGGCAGCAGGTATAATCTGGCTATTTGCGATCTTTTTGTTTTGGGCCGACACATTGTACCCGGACGGCCTGACCAACCACACCGCAAGAGTGCTCGTTTTTACTGGCCCTTGGGCGTTGATATTACTGGGTGCATTGCAAATTGAACAGCAGGGGATAATTGCGCCCAATTGGTTGCGCTATTGCGGCGATATTTCCTATTCACTCTACCTGTTTCATCTGCCCGTCGTGTTGATTGTGGGCCGGCTAATCGCAACCCGCACCGGGTCCGGATTGATCGATAACATCGTGCTGATTTTTGTAAGCTTCATGGCAAGCCTTGCCTGTTCGGCGCTTATCCATCGCTATGTTGAAAAACACTTATTGGCGATTGGACACAAATTTATCCGCAGACAAATATAAAAAACCCGATACCGGCAAAGCAGTATCGGGTTTGAATCGTCTTAATGCTGGAAGTGCTAATCTAGGACAAAGCGCTTTCAAGTTCTGGCAACACATTGAACAGATCGCCAACCAGGCCGTAATCAGCGACCTGAAAGATTGGCGCTTCTTCATCCTTGTTGATGGCAACAATTACCTTGCTGTCTTTCATCCCGGCGAGATGCTGGATCGCCCCGGAAATGCCAACGGCAATATAAAGCTCCGGCGCAACAACCTTACCGGTCTGCCCGACTTGATAATCGTTAGGCATATAGCCAGCATCAACCGCCGCGCGTGACGCGCCAACCGCCGCATTCAACTTATCGGCAATTGGGTAAATGAGTTTTTCAAAATTCTCATTGGACGCAAGCGCGCGCCCCCCTGAGATAATGATTTTCGCCGCTGTCAATTCAGGACGATCAGATTTGGTAAGCTCTTCACCAACAAAGCTGGACACGCCAGGCTTATCGCCCGCACCAACCTGCTCAACGCTGGCAGACCCGCCCGCTTGTGCTGCTTGGAAGGCGGTTCCGCGCACTGTGATCACCTTTTTGGCGTCACTTGTCTTAACCGTCTGAATGGCGTTCCCGGCATAGATCGGGCGCACAAATGTATCTGCGCTTTCCACGCCAATAATGTCGGAAATCTGCATAACATCGAGCAATGCAGCAACACGGGGCATGATGTTTTTACCGTTCGAGGTGGCAGGTGCCAAAAACGCATCATATTGGTCGCCAAGACCATTAATCAGCGCAGCCATAGGTTCTGCAAGCAATTGTGCATAGGCTTCATCGTCTGCATGAAGAACTTTTCTGACCCCGGAAATTCCAGCTGCTTCACCCGCAGCATCCGCTGCATTGTGACCAGCAACCAGAATATCAACATCACCGCCAAGGGCAGCAGCAGCAGTGACTGTCTTAGCGACAGAATCGGCGAGGTTTGCGTTATTGTGATCCGCGATTACAAGACTTGCCATGTTACAGGACTCCCGCTTCGTTCTTAAGTTTATCAACAAGCTCAGCTACAGTTTCAACTTTGATCCCGGCTTCGCGTTTTGGCGGTTCCGTCACTTTCACAACGGTTAGGCGCGGCGCAATATCTACGCCGAAATCGCCAGGCTCTTTTGTATCAAGCGGCTTTTTCTTTGCCTTCATAATATTGGGCAAAGATGCATAGCGAGGCTCATTCAATCGTAAGTCTGTTGTCACAACCGCTGGCAATGAAAGGCTAACCGTTTGCAATCCGCCATCCACTTCGCGCGTTACATGAACATTGCCGCCTTCAGTTTTGACAGCGGAGGCAAAGGTGCCCTGCCCCCAACCCAAAATCGCGGCGAGCATTTGGCCCGTCTGGTTACTGTCATCATCGATTGCCTGTTTACCAAGAACAATGAGATCTGGTTTTTCTTCGTCGCAAATCGCCTTGAGCAGTTTGGCAACGCCCAGCGGTTCCACAACATCATCGGTTTTCACAAGGATACCGCGATCAGCGCCCATGGCTAATGCCTGGCGGATCTGATCTTGTGATTTTTCAGGTCCGATTGAAACCGCAATAATTTCCGTGGCCGTTCCCGCCTCTTTCAGGCGGATGGCTTCTTCAACCGCAATTTCATCAAAAGGGTTCATCGACATCTTAACATTGGCGAGGTCAACGCCCGTCTGATCGGATTTGACGCGAACTTTGACATTATAGTCAATCACCCGCTTAACCGGTACGAGTACTTTCATAGATTTCTCTCCTTGAGCATCAAAAGGACCGCTGCCATTGGTTTCGAATACCAACCGCAATCCTGAAAAATTTGGGCCACCATACCGATGGGTCTAGCCCGAGACAATGCAGTTACTGCATCTGGTTGCACCGAAACTTTGGATTTAGGGCTAATTAATTTCCGCTACTGGCAAGCGCAAGAAAAGCCATGATGAGCGCTATTGCGACGGCCTGTGCTGCCACGCGCATGCGCATCAATTTATTGCCATTTTCACGCGAAAATGTGCCCCCCTTGGCCATAGAGTAAATGCCAACGCCCAAAATGATTGCGGTTGCGGCAAGGGCTAGCGGAATTAGGAAAAAGACAAATCCACTCATAATTGAAGCCTTTCAGGGTCGATAAGCCTAGCCCGCATGTGATGGCGCTGGCTAAGGCTTAGTTTTCCAGTCTTATAGAACGATCTATATCCAATTGGCTATTGGCCGAACGTGACGGATCGTCTCGCACATGATCACAATTGTCTCATTCTAGCCCGTTCTGACCGGATAATAGGTCCATTTTGACCCAATAGCCCATATTTTGGTGTTGGCCCGCCCTTTGCAACTTACTGGGTAACAGAATGTTAACCAGCAAGGGTTCGTACCAAATGAACAATTTTTTCAAATCAGCTGCTATCGTAGCCGCATCTGTTATAGGCACTTTGGGGGCCTTTACACATAATGCGGAAGCATCCGTCGTCAATTTTGACGTCAGCTCAGCGGTGTCGGACCCGGCTCTATCTGGTTCAAACAATGACCACGCGATCTGGCTCCCATTCTTCCGGGATCTCGCTGGCACAGGCCTGACAGGCAACCGAAATTCGTCAGATTTTGACTTTGTTTGGAATGGCAATTTCGATGTTAGCTCTAACGGTACAGCAACCTTAACCGGACGGATCGCCTCGCAAGTCGACCCAAGTTACGGCTTTGATATTGTCTTTAACCTCAGCAGACTAGATGGCCCCGGCAGCGGTGGTCCAAAACTTGAGCTTCGCGACAGCGCCTATGCCAGCAATGGCGGTCCTATCGATCCAACAAGTTGGGAGTTTTACTCTCTCACTGGCGGTAGCTTTACGGGCACTGAAAACTTTACTGGGTTGAACTTCACTGTTGCTGAACGCCCAAGCGACACCGTTTACCCTTTCCAGTTTGGCGCAGGCGCAAACGGTAAGAATGGTAATCTTGGTGCCTCAGTCTGGTTCTACCTTTTCACCGATGGGTCTTGCAGTCACGCCGCTTGTGATGCGCTTGCCGATATGTCCCTGTTTGGCGACGTCAATATTGACGTGACACCGGTTCCAATTCCAGCCGCTTTTTTACTCTTCGGCACAGGATTGGCTGGCATGGGCGCCATGCAACGCCGCAAGAGAACCGTCCGATCTTAATTTATCGGCTTGTGGTGGGGAGAAGGCCCGCTCCGGAAACGGAGCGGGCCTTCAATTATTCAAAATAGATAAATGATCAAGCTGACATAAGATGATGACACCATCATCTATTTGCGGGTCGCTTACCCTGTTTTCTTCTTACGAAGGAAGGCAGGAATTTCTAATTCCGCATCCAGTTCATTTTCAAACAAGTCGCCACTTTTCTGGCTTGACGGAACCGATACCCGAGACGCCGCTTGCGTGCGAGCATCCCGTGTTCGAGGCTTGTTGCTCCGGGGTGCCATTGTGTCTTCATCAGCATCCTGACTAGGATCGGGATTGGCTCCAAGATTTTTTAACATGCCGCCAACCGCAGCGCCGATCCCTGGCCGTGAAGCCCGAAATGGATTGCGGCCACTGGCCTGTTCACTCTCAGCTGCCTTAGGCGCGACCTCCTCGTGGCGCTTTGGGCTCATTGCTGGCGGTGTCATTGGCAAATCCAAACCATCGCCATTGCCTTCGGTCAATAGGCGCTTAATACGCGCTTGAACATCGCCCACTGGATTGGTTTGAGACGCTGGTGCGGGGCCCGCATTTCCACTCGCCGCTAAAGGCGCTGCGCTTGGCACAGGCATTCGCGGTTGCTCACTGCCTGGCGCAGGAGCGCTTTCACCTGCGGTTTTGTTCATTGTATTGGTGGCGGGCGCTGCAACGCCAACATTTAAATTGCCACCACTTGCAACTTGGCCAGTGTTCTCACGCCAAGGCTTAGCAGCCAATTCGGGAGATTTTGCCACCAATGCCGGGCGCTGTGGTTGGCCATCTTCGCCAACATGATCAATATCAATTCCTGTCGCAACGACCGACACGCGCACCTTGCCTTCAAGTTCCTGATTGAAGGTAGAACCAATAATAATATTGGCATCTGGATCAACTTCAGCGCGAATACGGTTCGCCGCTTCATCAATCTCAAAGAGTTTCATATCCATAGAGCCGGTAATATTAATCAGTACACCGCGTGCACCTTTCATAGAAACCTTATCAAGCAACGGGTTTGATATCGCAGCTTCCGCCGCTTCAATCGCCCGTTTTTCGCCGTCCGCTTCGCCGGTTCCCATCATTGCTTGCCCCATCTCACCCATAACGGTGCGGACATCGGCAAAATCAAGATTAATCAGTCCCGGCATCACCATCAGATCTGTGATCCCGCGCACACCGGAATGCAAAACCTCGTCCGCCATTGCGAAGGCTTCGTGGAAAGTGGTGCGTTCATCAGCGATAGAAAACAGATTTTGATTGGGAATAATCAGCAAGGTATCGACATGCTTTTGCAACTCTTCAATACCGGCCATGGCAACGCGCATGCGCCGCGCGCCTTCAAAATGAAACGGCTTGGTTACAACGCCAACGGTCAGAATATCGCGCGCCTTAGCGGCCTGCGCGATCACAGGGGCTGCGCCCGTTCCCGTTCCCCCGCCCATACCAGCGGTAACAAACAGCATGTGGGAATTGCCAACATGCTCCATAATTTCGTCCAGAGATTCCTCAGCCGCAGCCGAGCCAACATTTGGCATTGAACCCGCGCCAAGCCCTTGAGTGGTGGATACACCGAGTTGAATTTTCTTTTCCGCTTGGGATAGGCTAACCGCCTGCGCGTCGGTATTTGCAACGACAAATTCGACCCCTTCAAGCTGGCTTTCAATCATATTATTGACGGCATTACCGCCAGCTCCGCCAACACCGATCACAGTGATCCGTGGTTTTAGTTCCGTTACTTCCGGCACACTAATGTTGATTGGCATAGTCAAAGGCTCCCGATTACCCGTCAAATGGTCATGATTTCAATGGTTTGGCGCCGACCTGGTGTTCGCGCAAACCATGGTTAATGCTGTGTTAAACATTCGGTCAGAATGCTTACCAAAAGGTTAACGGAACTATTAATTTGCGGAGAATCAGAGTCCCAGCCCAAGTCAAAATCGTGCAACTAGCGCTTTCAGCTTGGGGCCAGTCAGGCCGGCACATTGGCCGTAAACCGCGATAAAACCGCTAAAACCGGCTGCGCAGCCACCCACCAATATTGGCTACCCGGTTCTGACTGGCATTCTGGCGATAGTCAGCACTGACAGATCGCACACCGGTTTCAGGGAAATCCTTCAATGTGCCATAGCTTTCCGAGACTTCCTCAACGGCGCCCGCACAGGCGGAAAATGCCGGGCCGGTCATCGCTTCAGGGGCACCATTTATCATCATCGGCTTTCCAAGGCGTGCTTTCATCGCAAAAACCCGTTCTGCATGCTCGCGAACCCCTTCCAGCTGGCTGCCGCCCCCGGTCAGCACAACACGGCGCAAATGATTGATCGGACATTGGTCTTCAACAATACGGGCCATGAGGGTTTCATAAATTTCTTCCAGACGCGGCATGATCACATTGGCCAGCTCAGCGCGCGGAACACGCTGGCGTTCTTCGCCCCCTGCCATTGGGATCATATCAACAAATCGATGCTCATCAGCGCTCGATGTAAAAACGGTGCCATGGAGAATTTTCTGACGTTCCGCATGAGCAATCGGCGTCGAAAAGGCTTGCGCAATATCGCGGCTAATATGGCCTGCACCCGGCACAATGCCGCCGCACCCAGCGGGCCGACCATCCTGATACACCGCATAGGAAACATTTTGCGCGCCAATATCGATAACCAGCACGCCAAGATCTTTTTCATCTTCAACCAAAACGGACCGGGCCATCATTAACGGCGTTGCCAAAAATGACCCGACGCTAAGCCCTGCATTTTCAACCACCGCCTGAAGGTTTGCCGTTGTGGTCTGCGAGGTATGCACACCCATCAACCGGGTTGTTAGGCGCTGCGCGCGTAATCCGCGCGGATCAGTCCCGGCCAACTCGCCATCAACCGCATAGCTGACAGGAATTGCATGCAAAAGATGCGCACCTTGCGGGGTCATTAATTCAGCGCCCGCTTGCAGTGATTCCACAATATCATCGGCGGTTACAAACCCGCTCGCAATATCAAGATCAATCCCGACATGGGTGTAGCGTATTGCCTGTCCGGGCACGCAAACATGCACCGTATCAACGCGCTCACCGGCAACCGTTTCTGCGGCCTCGATGGCGCTGCGGATTGCCTCCTCGCGCGCAGTGAGCCCGCCAAGGGCACCAGCTTTTCGCGATCCTGTCACCGCTTGCGCTCCGTAAATGCCGCCGCCGGTAATGTCGCAATCTATTTCACTTGTCCCGCTCGGCCCCATCGCTCCGGGCATTACGCGCGCAATAAAACAGGCGGTCTTAGCGGCACCAATATCAAGCGTTGCCACAACCGCACCATCGCGCGGTAGCTTGCGCGGGCGACGCCCCGGAAAGGCAGATTTTTTCCCGATACTGATCATAGCCAATACTTGCCTTTAATGGCGCGAAACACTGCGCCCAAAACCATTATGAACAGGCAAGCCCCTTACCTAACACGGCTGTTAGATCAACTTGCTCAGGTTTTTGCGCTGTTGATTGTGTCCCCTGCACATCGGAGGCATGGCAGCGCACATAAACCCGTTCTGGATCCCGAAGATCAATATATTCGAAGTTGCGGTCAAGCACGCCGACCGCCTCATGGAGCGAAACCAGATCTTGTGTTGCCTTGATGTATCCCGTCTCAGGGAGTTTAATGTCCATCTTGTCACCAATGCGCAAATTCCAGCGCCGCCCGCTAATGCGCACAAGGGCGGTCAATCGGTGATCAAACACATCTTCCTGATCAACATAGGCCAATATATCTGCCGCCGCTTCCGGCGCGCCTGCGCCGACAATCCATGGCAAGCCAGAAAACTCGCGCTGACCGGCTTCGCGAATGATCGCTCCTTCCCGGTCGACCAAGCGAAACTGCCCAGAGACTTGCCAAATCGCAGCGGGTTTTCTCTCACGAATTGAAACAACCACCTGATCTGGCCACAACCGCGAAACGGCAGCCGATCGCACCCAGCCCAACTGTTCAATACGTGCACGAGCATGATCAATATTGAAATGCATCAGCGACGCGCCTTGTACCGGGCCAAGGGCATTTGCAATTGCGGCTTCATCGGTTTTCGTCCGGCCACGCACAATCACGCGGTCAATTTGAAATCCAAGCTTGACCATTAATGATGAAGTCGCCTGCGTTCCCGCGCGCTGCGTGTCTTCTACCATTCTGCCAAATACACCGCTTGCCCATAACACACCCACTACAACAAAAACCGTTAGGGATGCGGCAACAGTTCCGGCAATCCCCAGCTTTGTAAACAATATTGACAATCTCGATTGACCATCAACGGCGTGGGTTCGTTTTGACGCGGTTAATTTCTTGGCGCCAGCACCAGATTTTTTTGCCGATTTTTTAGATGATGCTTTTTTTGCACTGGTCTTTTTGGTTGCCCTAAGAGGTTTATTTTTTACCGTTGGCATGACGCATCCTCCACCATCCACTGACATAATTGTTCAAATGAAATTCCAAGATGAGCGGCCTGTTCTGGTGCCAATGATGTTGGCGTCAGGCCCGGCTGGGTATTAATTTCAAGACAATAAAGCTTTCCATCGCCCTCTTCATCATAGCGAAAATCCGTCCGGGACAGACCGCGGCAGCCAAGCGCATTATGGACGGTCAATGCCGCATCCAACGCCTCATCGCGCACGGCGGCAGAAACATCAGCGGGAAGGGTATGAAGCGATCCGCCTGCTGCATATTTCGCATCGTAATCATAAAACCCGGTCGTTGGAAAAATTTCCGTAACGCATAAAGGTTTGTCCCCCATAACGGCAACGGTTAGTTCGCGCCCGGGAATGAAGGTTTCAACCAAAACATCGCGGTCAAGATCATCATCGTCCGAAAGCATATTTGGTATATTGCTGGTGTCATCGCGGACAATATAAATGCCAACCGATGATCCCTGATTATTTGGTTTGACGACATAGGGCATCGCCATGGGATGGGCCCAGGGTGCCTTTGTGCGCGTGACGATTTTACCGTCCGGAACACTAATCCCTTTATCGGCAATCAGCGATTTTGCGCGGGTCTTGTCCATCGCCAATGCAGAGGCAAGAACGCCGGAATGGGTATAGGGAATTTTCAGATATTCCAGCATCCCCTGAACGCAACCATCCTCGCCCCACTGGCCATGCAGCGCGTTGAAAACAATATCTGGTTTTTCAATACTGAGCCGTTGGCCAAGATCAGGCCCGGCATCAATTTGCGTAACTTTATGCCCTAGCGCTTGCAATGCGCTAGCGGCCGCATCGCCAGACACAAGGCTGACCTCGCGCTCAGGAGAAAACCCACCTTTTAAAACCACGATATGTTGAGACTTGGTCATGGTGAGGGGCTTTGCATTGAGGCGGGCCGAACGCGCGGTAAACAGACAAATGGGCGAACAAATTTCATAGCTACCATCATCGCAAAACTGGTTAACAAAGCGTTACTTTCCCTACTCTTAAGGCCCTATTCTTATGGCCTCACGCCTCACCGACGCGGCGAATTTCCCAGCGTAAATCAATATCATGCATTCGGCGGACATCATTGCGGACGCTTTCGCCAAGCTGTTCAAGGTCGGCCGCCGTCGCATTCCCCTTATTAATCAGGAAGTTACAATGCTGCTCGGAAACTTGCGCATCGCCGACAATCCGCCCGCGCCCGCCAATACTATCGATCAATTGCCAGCTTTTATGACCTGGCGGATTGGCAAATGTTGACCCGCCGGTGCGCTCTCGAATGGGCTGGCTGGATTCACGGCGCGTTCGTATCTCGTCCATGCGCGCCGCCACCGCATCCGGGTCATCAACCGCGCCGCGAAAAATGGCACCGGTAAAAATAAACCCACCTTCCGATGAAAACTTATCGGCTAACCCGCAATGACGATAGGAAAAGTCCATTTCTTCATTTGTAAAGTGATGAAAGTTTCCGTCGCGGTCATAGCCCGTCGCTTCAATCATGACATCGCACGTTTCGCGGCCATAAGCGCCTGCATTCATTGTTAACGCGCCGCCAATCGTTCCGGGTACCCCGGAATAAAATTCAAGCCCCATAAGGCCCGCCGCTTGGGCCGCTTTTGCAACGCTAAGGTCTAGCGCAGCCGCACCCGCATGGACATTTATCCAATCAACGTCAACCTCAGCAAAAGGCTTACCCAGCCTGATAACAACGCCGCGCACGCCCCCGTCACGCACCAATAAATTTGACCCCACCCCAACGGGCATGACCGGGATATCTCGCGGAGTTGCTTTTAAAAATGCTGCCAGATCGTCATTATCCGCCGGCATAAAAATAATATCAGCCGGTCCCCCTACCCGAAACCAGGTGAAGGCCGCCATTTGTGCACGTTCCATAATCCGTCCACGAACCGGCGGGAGATCAGCTTTCGTGATCATTTAGCAACCTTAGCAAGGTTTTCGGCGAGTGCATTTGCATGGGGCGAAATATCACCGGCGCCCAGGCACACAACATAATCACCAGCATCAGCCAGCTCGCTGATTAATCCGGGAAGCGCATCCCAATTTTCAAGAACTCTTGCATCGCGGTGCCCATGGGCCAGAATGGCCTTTACCAGCGCATGATGATCTGCCCCCTCAATGGGTTGCTCTCCGGCGGCAAAAACATCTGTCACAATGACAATATCGGCGTCATTGTTACAGGCTGCAAAATCATCAAATAAATCTCTAAGGCGCGTATATCGGTGCGGCTGAACCACAGCAATCACTTTACCAGCGGTTACATTGCGCGCCGCGCGCAACACAGCAGCAATCTCAACGGGATGGTGTCCATAATCATCAATAATGGTAACGCCGTTCCATGTACCCGCATGGGTAAAACGGCGTTTTACACCGGTAAATTTCTCAAACCCGTTCTTAATATCTTCATCGCTTGCGCCTAGTCGGCGCGCGACAATCGCGGCGGGTAGAGAATTCAAAACATTATGAATACCCGGCATAGGCAGGCGAATATCATCAATCCGGGTTTCGTCTTCACCAGGCCCGCGAAACACAATGTCATACCGGGCCATGCCCTGATCAAAGGTCACATTTTCTGCGCGAACATCAGCCTGCGGATTAGACCCATAGGTTATGAGTTGACGGTCGGTCACCCGCCCAACAAGGGCTTGGACCTCCGGGTGATCCAGACAAACAATCCCAAAACCGTAAAAGGGCGTATTTTCGATAAATTGATCAAACGCATTACGCAGGGCCGGAAAACCGCCCCAATGGTCGAGATGTTCAGGATCAATATTTGTAATAATGCCAATTGTTGTTGGTAGGCGGATGAATGTACCATCAGATTCATCGGCCTCCACCACCATCCAGTCACCTTCCCCAAGGCGCGCATTGGTTCCATAGGCGTTAATAACACCGCCATTTATCACCGTAGGGTCAAGATTGGCCTCATCCAATAAAGCGGCAACCATTGTCGTTGTTGTTGTCTTACCATGGGTACCGGCGATGGAAATTGTCCATTTCAATCGCATCAGCTCAGCTAACATGTCAGCGCGTCGTACAACCGGTATATGTTTTGCGCGCGCGGCCAGAACTTCTGGATTATCACCTTTAATCGCGGTCGAAATCACAACCGCTTCGGCCCCTTCAATCTGTGAGGGATCATGCCCAATAAAGGTTTGAATGCCCATTGCATTCAGCCGCTTAACATTTGCATTATCACTGCGATCAGAGCCGCGAACTTGATAGCCAAGATTGTGCATAACCTCAGCGATGCCAGACATCCCTATGCCGCCAATTCCAACGAAGTGCACGACCCCTATGCCGAACGGTAGGCGAATTTTAATTTTTCGGGACTCAACCATGAAACTGCTTTCTTTCTAACCAGCAATATATCTTTGCTTGCCGTTAGGCTCGCTCAACCATTTCTTCAACGAGGTCGGCCATTTCACTGGCCGCCGCCGTCTTCACCCGGCCACTCGTATTTTGCGCCATTCGCGCGACTTGGGCTGGGTTTGTCATTAAATGCTGTAAACAATCATGCAAGGCTGACGGTGTAAATTTATTTTCTGGCAAGATGATGGCTGCATCCGCCTCACTGAGGACACGCGCATTCATGGTTTGATGATCGTCCATGGCAATGCCAAGGGGTACGAACACACAAGGACGCCCTATGGTTGCAATTTCGGTGACGGTCGAGGCCCCCGACCGCGCAATGATTAGATGGCTCTGTGCAATTTTAGCAGGCAGGTCGGTAAAAAAGGGCGCAATTTCCGCGCTGATCCCAGCCTGCTGATAGGCAGTATTGACGCTTTCCAAATCATTCTCGCGCACTTGATGAACCACGCGCAAAGCCCCGCGCAGATGATTGGGAAGGGCGGCGATCGCTTGTACTGGCACGTCAGAAAAAACCGAGGCCCCCTGACTGCCGCCGGTAATAAGCAGGCGAAATTCCTCGCCGCTGGCAGGCGCGGTAAACGGCGCACCTGCATGCTCGCGGACAGCATCGCGGACCGGATTCCCAACTTCGCGCCGCTGGGTTTTTAAACCTGGCGGGACACCGTTGAGGAGCGGAAACCCATGGGCCAGAACATAAGCATTCTTGGCAAGAAACCGATTTGCCCGGCCCAACTGGCTGTTTTGTTCATGCAAGCCATAGGGCGTTTTCAACAATCGCGCCCCTTGCATTGCCGGTAGGCTTGGATAGCCGCCAAAGCCAATCGCTGCGATGGGCTTGCGCCCGCGAATTTCTTGTAAAGAGCGCATCAACCCGGATGAGAGTTTTAGCGCGGCGTTCAGTTTTGAAGCCGCGCCTCTGGCGCTCGGATTCGCGGCTGGAATTTCAATAATCGTTTGTGCGGGAAAATTATCAGTATACCGTTTACCGCGCGCATCAGTAATCAGCACAACCTCATGGTCGCGGCGGCGCAATTCTTCCGCCAAGGCTTGCGCGGGAAACATGTGCCCCCCTGTGCCCCCTGCCGCTAGCAAGACTGGTCCGGTAAAAAGACCACTCGTCAAGGCATAATCTCCCGGCGGCGAAAAACCGTTCCTTGTGTGCGCGTCAACGCAAACAAAAACCCAACCGCCAGTCCCGTCGCAATTAGCGATGACCCCCCATAGGAAATAAACGGCAATGTCATGCCTTTGGCTGGCAGGGCACGCAAGCTAACCCCAATATTGATAAAGGCCTGAAAGCCCATCATCGCAGCAAGGCCGCAAACGGCAACTTGGGCAAAAACCGAGCGCAGGGAGAAAGCGCGCAAAAATGCGCGGGCAACAAAAACAACAAACAATGTGATGATGGTCGCGCCGAGAATAAATCCATATTCTTCAGCGGCGACGGCAAAAATAAAATCCGTATGCGCATCGGGTAGTTTATGCTTGATCAAGGCTTCCGCGCTTCCCTGCCCAACAGGCCCGCCATGGGCAATAGCCTCAACGGCGCGGTCAACTTGGTAATTGTCACCAACTTCAGGATGCAAAAATCCATCAATGCGCTTGCGAACATGATCAAGTGAGTAATAGCCAAGAACAAGTGTTCCCGCCCCCACAGCCGCAAGCCCGAAGAGCCATAAAAGGCTCCATCCTGCGATAAATACCATTACCCCCCAAACACCGGTCAATAAAATCCACTGCCCAATATCGGGTTGCAAAATCAAGAGAACAGACATGAGGCCATATAGGCCCAGCGCGATCGCGCCGCCCGGAAATTTCGGATCGCGCGCGCCTTCCGCCAACATCCAGGCGGCCGCAATAACAAACCCGGTTTTGGCAAACTCGGAAGGTTGAAACCCCGCAGGACCAAGGTCCAACCATCGTTTCGCGCCGTTTACCTCACCGCCAAACATCAACAATGCCACCATTGATGCCAGAGAAAGTAAAAAGACGATCACACCGAAGCGGCGAATTTGCAAAGGCGTCAAAAGGGACGCGCCAACCATCAATACGATTGCTGGCAGTAAAAAAACAAATTGACGGGCCGCAAAATGAAAATCATTCGGGATCGACAGGCGCGCAGCGGCCACCGGTCCGGCAGCCATAATCAACACCATCCCAATAAGGATGATCATCGCAATAATGCCCAGATTGATATGGTCGACCGACCACCACCATCGCGCCAATATACTGCGATCCATACGCGAGGGCATCTTCAACGTGTTCATGCCGCCTCTCCGTCCTGGCTTGCAATCACGCTAAAGAGTTCGCGAAATGCATCACCGCGTGCTTCGAAATTTGCATATTGATCATAAGAGGCCGCAGCCGGAGACAATAAAATAACCGGATCGCTCTCACCGGCTTGCAGCGCATCATCAAAAGCTTGGGCCACGGCTAAATCAAGGGTGGTAAAAACTTCGCTTGGCGCTGATGCGCTCTGCCATTGCTCATTAAAGTCTGCGCCCGCCTCACCGTAAAAATAGGCTTTGCGAACATTCTCGCCTTTATCGACAAGCGCGCTTATGCCGCCTTCCTTGGCCTTCCCCCCGGCAAGCCAATAAATCGGCTTATAGGCGCGCAATGCCTGCAACACTGCATCAACATTGGTGGCTTTAGAGTCATTGATAAAAGTGACCCCTTTGGCCTCGCCGACTTTTTCCATTCGGTGCGCAAGGCCGCGAAATTTAGACATGGCCAGCATTGCCAAGGGCGGCGAAACTCCAAGCCGGGTTGTGACTGCAAATGCAGCGGCTGCATTTTGATGATTATGCTGCCCCTTTAACGCGGCAATGTCCGGAATATCGCCGGCGGGGCGCGTTTTATTGTCAAAGTTAAAAAACAGCTCATTGCCAAGCACGAACACACCGTGCCCCAATGTCCCGATTGCTGAAACCGGGATCACTTCACCATGCTGGCTTGCCGTCAAATCGGTGCAGACGGTTTGCGATACCGCATCATCAACGCCAATCACGGCATAATCGTCACTGCTCTGATTATTAAAGATACGGCGCTTGGCTTTAACATAGCCATCAATATCGCCGTGACGTTCAAGATGGTCCGGACTTATATTTAAAAATACCGCAATATCCGCTTTTAACGAATGAACCAGATCAAGCTGAAACGAAGACAGCTCAAGCACATAAATCGTATTCTCATCAATCGCCGGAAGCGAGAGTACCGCTTCGCCAAGATTGCCGCCTTCAAAAACTTTGTGCCCTGTTTCTCGCAAAATATGGGCAATCAACGATGTAGTTGTCGACTTTCCATTAGAGCCTGTCACCGCAATGATGCGCGGCTGCTTTTCTTTCGGCAAATTCAAAACACAGCGCGCAAAAATCTCAACATCGCCAATCACCGGCACCTTGCTGCTAACGGCTTTGCGCACAATCGCATGGGGGCGCGGATGGGTAAGCGGCACACCGGGCGATAACACCACCGCTTCCAGGCGGTCCCAAGGCCAGTGCCGTGGGTGCTCCGGGCGATAGGGTGTATTGGCGGTTTTCTCACGCGCGACGGCGTTTTCATCCCACGAATAAACTTCCGCACCGGACGCCACGAGCGCTTCGGCGCTCGCAATCCCCGTTGCCCCGAGACCGAAAACACCAAATGACTGACCCTTTATGCCCTCAACTGTGATCATAATAATCCTATCGCAGTTTCAATGTAGCAAGACCGATAAGCGCGAGGATGACCGCAATGATCCAGAAACGGATCACAATTGTCGGCTCCTTCCAGCCTAACTGCTCAAAATGGTGATGAATGGGGGCCATTCGAAATACACGTTTTCCGAACAGCTTAAATGAGGCGATCTGGATCATCACCGACATGCCTTCAAGAACGAATAAGCCGCCGACAATGGCCAAGACAATTTCATGTTTAGCGGCAACAGCGATTGTACCAATCGCCCCGCCAAGGGCTAACGAGCCTGTATCGCCCATAAAAATCATCGCTGGCGGCGCGTTAAACCACAAAAACCCTAGCCCCGCGCCAATAATCGCCCCGCAAATAATTGCCAATTCTCCCGCGCCGGGCACATAGGGAACCTGCAAATAATCTGCATACACCGTGCTTCCGACAAGATAGACAATCAAACCATATGCGCCCGCAGCAATCATGACCGGGACTGTCGCCAATCCATCAAGGCCATCGGTCAAGTTAACCGTATTGGATGCGCCAACAATAACGAAAGCCGCAAAACCAACAAAGCCAATGCCAAGGGGAATAAAAAAGTCTTTGAAAAAGGGAACCGGCACCGAGCTTGCCAATCCTTCCGGCGCGCCTTCTGCGTTCCCCAGCGTGCGCATGCAAAAATAGGCGGCAACCATCGCAACCGCAAATTGCACAATTAATTTCATCGAGCCAACAATGCCGCCGGAGGTTTGTTTCGTCACTTTTTGATAATCATCAACGAAGCCGAGCAGTCCAAAGGCGAGTGTCACCGTCATCACGATCCACACATAAGGGTTATCGAGCCGTGCCCATAAAAATGTAGCAATAGTCATCGATAAAAGGATGAGCACCCCGCCCATTGTCGGTGTTCCGGCTTTTTCGATAATATGGCTTTGCGGTCCGTCTTCACGTATCGGCTGACCGCGCCCCTGTTTTTGGCGCATCCACTCAATCAGACGCGGACCTAAAACAAACGAAATCACCAGTGCCGTCATAATCGCCCCGCCCGTGCGGAACGTTTGATAGCGAAAGACATTAAACAGCTGAAAATCTTCAGCATATGTTGCCAATAAATATAACATTCAAAACTCAGATCATTTTACAGATAGTGAAGGAAAAATTCCCGTACCGTCCTTACTATAATTCTTGGCGATTTTCTGTTTTTTTGAAGAGAAATCCAACAAGATCTCCAAAAAATCACCATTATCCTACTTATTCTCATTCAAGGCCCGTATGGCATCGGCGATTTTGCTAACGCCAGACGCATTTGACCCCTTAACCATCAGCTGATCGCCGTCTTGCAGGGATCCTATGATCGCCGCAAGAAATGATTCGCCTGCAGATTTCATGTCCTCACACCATGCACCGCGCTTGGCCTGCGGGGTCATATCCCAAAGCGGCGCCATGCCCTTTCCCGCCAGATGGATCAAATCTACACCGGCATTGGCCAATGGCCCTGCAAGACCGGCATGCAATGTCGCGGATGTCTCACCCAGTTCCAGCATCTCGCCTAAGAC
>CAYQXV010000032.1:6868-39214 GCA_964421675.1 uncultured Caulobacterales bacterium | reverse complement strand
CCGGAGTCGCCAGCCTCACTTTGCCGCGCCAAACCGGTAAGAATTTACTGTTCCGTAGTCTGCGTTTCTTCTTTATCGATGTTTATCGGCCTAACCTCGCCTGGGGTTGTGAATAGGTCGAGATCGCGAAACTGTTCAGAGCGTTTCTCGCGATCATCGGGCAGTGCATCGGGGACATGGATGCCGATCGCGCTATCGGTGTTTAAGTGCTCATCCAAAATGGTTCGCCCATCTTCTGAGAGGAAAAACCAATAGGGCGGAAAGGCCGTATGGGTTCGCTTTGCATTCCAGTGATCGTGATAGGGCTCAAAGAATGGAATTTCCGGATCGGCGTCGCCCATGTGAATGACTGTTGCGGCTTCATCTGAAACAGAAACGCGGTAGACAATATTTTGTATATCCCGCCGGCCCTCACCGCCCGCATGGGGGATACGCACGGCCTCTATCGTTACATCTCCAATGCTATGATATTGCGGCACCGCCCCATACTCTAGATCAATAACAACCAGCTGTCGGTCATCATTTGAGGAAAACAAATCCGCGGCGAGCGATGTTTCCATCAATGCATCAACCGCTTGCTTTGGCGCCACAAAGGATGTCTTCGGATTATTTTTCAAAAACAGCGCCATATCATCCGGTGAAAAATGATCCCCGTGATAATGGCTGATCAACACCACATTGATACCGTCAAAGGGTGCTTCACCGTTTAATATTTTCGCCCGCATATCTTCCGGCACCGCCGTATAGCGCCCAAAGACATTGTCGAATAAGGGGTCGAATGCGATTTTACTCGTCTCGCCATTTTTATTGACTGAGATTAACACGCCCTCATTTGCGATATATTGTGCTTGCGCGGTTGCCGAATGATGTTCATCGTGATGGTCATCGTCATGATCATCCTCATGTGCACAGGCAGAAGGCAGCGCCAGGCACGCGCTGAGTGATAGCATCATTGCCCAATTTGAAAATTTACCCATGATCACCCTCTTCGGTTTTTAGTAATATTTGAGCTTACCCACTAAGCAGGCTTGGTTGCGGTAAGCATATAATTGACACTTGCATCATCGCTGATCCGCCAAATATCCATTAACGGATTATAGCTCACCCCCGTTTCGCCAATGACATGCATACCGGCATGGGTCAGCGGGCGGCTTGCCTCTTCAGGCTTCACAAATTTTCGCGGATCATGGGTGCCCATCGGCAGCCAGCGCAACACATATTCAGCGCCAATTTTGGCGAGCGCAACCGCTTTCACCGTTCGGTTAATCGTTGCCATGATCATGATGCCGCCGGGCTTTACCAATTGCGCCGAGGTTTCCAAAAACAAATCCACATCCGCGACATGCTCAACAACTTCCAAGTTTAAAACAATATCAAATTGCGGCTCACCGGATTCCAACAAAGCTTCAGCAGTCGTGTTGCGATAATCAATATCGAGCCCGGCCCCATTGGCATGGGTCAGGGCGGTTTTGATATTGCGTTCGGACGCGTCAATCGCCGTCACATTGGCACCCAGCCGGCACATAGGCTCGCCGACCAGCCCGCCGCCGCACCCAATATCGAGCAGACGAAGCCCTTCCAGCGGTCTTTTTTGCTGACGGTCGAGCCCAAAATGGGTGCAAACCGTATCCCGGATAAAGGCCAGCCGGACGGGGTTAAATTTATGCAAAGGCTTAAATTTTCCGAACGGGTCCCACCACTCATCGGCAATTTTGGTGAATTTCTCGACCTCATCGGGATCAATGGTGGTGCCTGATCCGCCAAATGCGTTGGGCGGGTTGGGCGAGCCCGATACGCCATTTTTGGTATTTTTGGCCGTAAATTGCGTAGAATCTGTATCGGTCATCGTATAAAATCCTGAAAATTAGCAGGTATGTTCAAAAAAATCTTAGAGAATAGACCTGTGATGCGCAAAGCGGCTTGTCCTAACACCTGCACAACACTAGAGATAGGCCGCTTGATTATAGGCGCAAGACGGCATTTTGCGCATTGTTGAAGAAAATAACGCTGAATTAAAGCCCATTGCGGTATATGACGCACCGGCGTCTCACCTAAATTGGCAAAGGGTGATGAGTGCGCCCGGAAGTAGAAGGCTAGAGACAGGACTATGGCGCGGATCGTCATGAAATTTGGAGGCACATCAGTTGCCGACCTTGACCGGATCAAAAATGTTGCCCGGTTTGTGCGCGCTGAAGTGGACAATGGGCACTCAGTGGTTGTGATTGTGTCCGCTATGGCGGGGCAAACAAATCATCTGGTCGGATTAACCCAAGAGGCGGGCGAACCCGACTCCGCCCTCGACATGCGCGGCATGGAATATGATGCTATCGTTTCCAGCGGAGAACAGGTAACATCAGGGCTGCTTGCGCTGGTTTTGCAACAGCAAGGATACCGCGCACGTTCATGGCAGGGATGGCAGATTCCGATTCGCACCGACAATGCGCACGCTAAGGCGAGAATAAAAGACATCCCTGATATTAATCTTGGCCCTGCCATTGATAGCGGTGAAGTCGCAATCGTTGCCGGGTTTCAAGGGGTCACCGAGGATGGACGCATCGCAACGCTCGGGCGCGGCGGCTCTGACACAACCGCTGTAGCGATTGCCGCTGCGTTGAATGCCGAGCGTTGTGATATTTATACGGACGTGGACGGGGTCTATACGACCGACCCGCGGATCGCGAAAACAGCCAAACGCATCCCGCGAATTTCCTATGAGGAAATGCTGGAAATGGCGTCGGTTGGTGCCAAAGTTTTGCAGACACGCTCAGTGGAATTGGCAATGGCTTACAAGGTTCCGTTGCGCGTACTTTCAAGCTTTGACGATCCTGATTTTTCAGTCGGGAATGATGCAATTGGGACTATAATTTGTGATGAGGACGAAATCGTGGAGCAACATATTGTCAGTGGAATTACACCGTCGCGCGACGAAGCCAAGATCAGTCTGATTGCGGTTCCCAATGAACCGGGACGCGCAGCGCGCATTTTCATTCTGCTCGCAGAAGCCAATGTGAATATTGATATGATTGTACAAAGCCCCGCGCGCTCTCCGGATGCGGCGAATATTTCGTTCACCATGAGTGACGGCGAATTAGCCCGTGCGGCAGAAGTGTTGAATGCGGCGAAAGACGAAATCGGATTTTCCGATCTCAACACCGACAGCTCTATTGCCAAAGTATCCGTAATCGGCGTTGGCATGAAAAGCCATGCAGGTGTTGCATCGGTGATGTTTAAAACACTGGCAGAGCGCGGCATTAACATTCAAAATATTTCCACATCGGAAATTAAAATCAGCGTTTTGATTGATTCTGAATATACAGAACTTGCCGTTCGCGCCCTCCACCAAGCCTATGGGCTTGATTCAACGGCTGCATAATACCGCCTGTCGTTAGCGCCCAAACCGGAACTTGAACAAAGGTTTTTTGACCGCAATGAGTATCGAAAAAACACGTCCAGCCTATGGCGGCCACAGTGAACGCGGCATCACTGTGCTGTTAAAGCAAATGCACGACGTGGTTGCGGAAGAAGCAAGCGCGCAACAACGCCTTGATCAACTAACCCGGGTCATTGCCGGCCATGTTGTTGCTGATGTGTGTTCAATTTATCTCCGGCGTTCTGATGACCAATTAGAATTATACTCTACCGCGGGTCTAAAACGCGAAGCGGTGCACCAAACCCGCATGACATGGGGCGAAGGGCTTGTCGGTCTAGTTGCCACCGGCCATCGTCCTTTAATAACAGATAATGCCCCTGAACATCCTGGGTTTTCCTATCGCCCTGAAACCGGTGAGGATCCTCTTAATTCATTTTTAGGGGTCCCGCTAATCCGTTCAGGGCAAGTGATTGGCGTTCTAGTTTTACAAAATCGGTCCGCTCGTCAGTATAGTGATGATGAGGTTAGCGCGGCTCAGGCGGTTGCAACTCTCTTGGCGGAAATCGCCGCATCAGGGGAATTGCTGGGCCGGGCAGATACGGCAGAAGTTGACGCAGTTGTTCACCGCTCCGACATTATTGAAGCGCGCATCATCGTTCCTGGCATTGCCATCGGGCAAACCGCCATGCATGAAGCGCCGATCCCCAAACATAAAGTCTTCTCCGACAATCCCGGCGAGGAAGCCAAACGGTTGGAAAACGGGCTAGAGGCATTGCGCACCTCCGTTGACCGCATGTTAGAGGCGCGCAATCTGAAGGGGGTTTCGCGCGAAGTTCTCGAAACCTACAGATTGTTTGCCTATGACAGAGGCTGGAAAGACCGACTGCGCGCAGCCGTTTTTTCAGGGCTGAGCGCGGAAGCAGCTGTTCTTCAAGTTAAGGCGGAAAACCGCAACCGATTGCTGCAATCGTCGGATGAATATTTACGCGAGCGCATGCATGATCTTGATGATCTCGCAAACCGGCTTTTGCGGCTTTTAAATGGGGAAGCGCCAGATCAAGCCCGCCCTTTGCCGGAGAGCGCAATTTTGTTTGCCCGCGCCATGGGCCCTGCGGAATTGCTGGAATATGATCGCGATCGGTTAAAGGGCCTCGTTTTAGCAGATGTTTCCGATACGTCGCATGTCGCTATTGTGGCGCGCGCGCTTGGCATTCCAATGCTGGGCGGGTGTCACGAAGCCTTCGACCGGGTTGAAGAATATGACACGGTCGTCATTGACGGTCTTTCGGGACATTTGCACATCCGGCCCGATGAAAATGTGCTATCAAGTTTACGCAGCAAACGAGATCTGCAATCGGAAGAACAGGCGCGCTATGCCCGCGAGCGGGATTTGCCAAGTGTTACGCGTGACGGCAAAAAAGTTGACGTCTTGATGAATGCGGGCCTTGTCCTTGATATGCCGCATTTGAAAACAACCGGCGCTAATGGCATTGGCCTGTTTAGAACCGAGTTGCAATTCCTGATCGGATCGCAATTGCCGAGTGTTGAAAAGCAGGAAGCGTTGTACCGCGAAATTATGGACAATTCCGGTGGCAAGCCGATTATCTTTCGCACAGCCGATCTTGGCGGGGATAAACGCGCCTCTTATATGAAACGCGTTAAAGAGCCCAACCCAGCAATGGGGTGGCGCGGGCTTAGAATGACCGTTGATCGGCCAGGTCTGCTGCGTCCGCAATTGCGCGCCCTCATTTCTGCTACTGCCGGTCAAGAACTCAATGTGATGTTGCCGATGGTCACCTTGGCAAGCGAAATTGACGAAGCCAAACATTTGCTCGATCTTGAAATTCATTGGCACAAGAAAAGAAACAAAGCGCTTCCGGCCAAGATTAATATTGGCGCGATGATCGAAACACCTGCGGCTGCATGGCAACTTCCTCATATCGCAAACAAAGTCGATTTCCTTTCCATTGGCGGGAACGATCTTGCGCAGTTTTATTTTGCGGCAGACCGTGAAACGCCCGCAGTGTCCCATCGCTTTGACCCGCTCAATCCCGGCTTTTTGAGCTTCGTCAAACGGATTGTCGATCAAGCAAAAGCTGCAAAAGTGCCAATCGGATATTGCGGCGAACAAGTCTCGAACCATCTGGTAGCCGTCGCCCT
Organism: uncultured Caulobacterales bacterium; assembly: GCA_964421675.1. Classification (GTDB taxonomy): domain Bacteria; phylum Pseudomonadota; class Alphaproteobacteria; order Caulobacterales; family Parvularculaceae; genus CALLPQ01. The sequence continues at coordinate 33,684 of CAYQXV010000032.1, read as the reverse complement.
TATCGGGCTGGGCGTGCGCCATCTGTCGGTTCCTGCAACCATGGTTGGGCCGGTGCGCCGATTTGTTCGGCTGATCAATGCGGGCCAACTCCATGAATGGCTCGACGATCAAATGGCCAGCGGCAAGGAATCCTTGCGCGACGATTTGCAACGCTTTTTGAATGCGCAAGGCATTAAGTTCGATTAGATCATTAATGCCCATACCAACTATCTAACCAGTGCTTGCACTTTAGCGTTTCTACCCGTAACAAAGCTCCCTTCGTTAATATTCACAACGTGATCGGCAAACCGGCCCATCACGCTTTTTTCTATGGCACCGATTATGACCATGACCTCTGGAACCGCTCTTATTGGCCCGCAAGAAGCGTGGACAAGTTCCGGTCATCTCACGGTCTATGACGCCCCGGACGGCGCGGATGCGTTGGCCCTCGTCGAGGCGGCAAAACATCGAGGCGGGCTGATTGTCTATGTGGCGCGCGACGGAAATCGCGCCGCCTTCATGATTGACTCCCTGCAAGTCTTTGCGCCTTCTATTGCGGTCGTCGATTATCCCGCCTGGGACTGTCTTCCCTATGACCGTGTCTCACCATCGGCCGCAGTATCGTCCCGTCGGATGGCTGCATTGGCGATGATGGATCGCCATGATGGCACCTCGCCAATCATTGTTGTCACCTCGGTCAATGCCATCTTGCAACGAACTCCGCCGCGCGGCACGGTTCGCTCGGCAAATTTCACCGCCAAACCCGGTGAAGATATCTCCATGGATAGCCTCACCGCCTATCTTGCAGCGAACGGCTATACGCGATCTTCAACCGTTCGCGAGCCCGGCGAGTTTGCAGTGCGCGGCGGTCTGATTGACATATATGCTCCCGGTGCGGACGAACCCTTGCGGTTGGACTTTTTTGGCGACAGTCTGGAATCGGTCCGCAGCTTTGATGCCGCAACACAGCGCACCACGCGCCAACTACATTCTGTCTCCCTTGCTGCTGCCAGTGAGGTTTTGCTAACCGATGAGGCAATTTCCCGGTTTCGCACTTCATATATTGCAACCTTCGGGCCCGCCCATGATGATCCCGTCTATGAAGCGATCAGTGCCGGGCGGGCTCATGCGGGTATGGAACATTGGCTTCCTTTGTTTTATCCCAATGTCGATACGCTGTTTGATTTTATGGACACCTCTTTGCTGGTGATGGACCCGCTGGCGGAGCAGGCAATCGATGAGCGATTGGCCTCGATCGAAGATTATTACAATGCCCGCGCTGAGGATCTCGGCGATGAAACCCTCAATGCACCGGCTAAGAAAACCGCCTTTTCCGCGCCCGCTTATCGCCCGCTTGAGGCCACCGCGCTCTATCTTGAACGCCAGGAATGGTTGACCCACCTTGAAGGCACCGCGCTTCGTCATTTGTCCGCCTTTTCGCCCCCTGACGGTCGGCGAGCATTTTCCGTGCAGGCCAAAACCGGACGCAGTTTTGCCGCCGAACGCGCTGCCGAGAACACCAATGTTTTCGCCGCTGTGCGCACCCACATAGACAAACTGCAACAGAGCGGAAAACGGCCAATCATCGCCTGCTGGTCCGAAGGCTCCGCCGACCGGATGCGCAGTGTGCTGAACGATCACGGCGTTGACGATATCGCCCATCTTGATCATGGTGCGGACCTCACCAATAATGATTTATCGCCCGCGACCCTGGAATTGGGACTGGAGTCCGGATTTGAAACCCCGACACTCGCATTCATATCTGAACAAGATATTTTGGGCGACAGGCTGGTGCGTAAAGCCCGGCGCAAACGTGCTGAAAATTTCCTCACCGAAGCCTCCTCTCTTTCGCTTAGCGATCTTGTTGTCCATGTTGAACATGGCATTGGCCGTTATGAAGGACTTGAAACCCTAACCATTCAGGGCGCGCCTCATGATTGCTTGTTGATTGTTTACGCCGGGGGCGACAAGCTTTATGTGCCTGTTGAAAATATTGACCTTTTATCCCGGTACGGATCGGATGGCGGGGAAAGCCAGCTCGATAAGTTAGGCGGCGCTGCCTGGCAATCACGCAAAGCGAAAATGAAAGCCCGCATCAAAATGCTGGCCGAGCAATTGATCAAAATTGCTGCGCAGCGCGCCATGAAAAGTGCTGATCAGATAAATCCTCCCGATGGTATTTATGATGAATTTTGTGCGCGTTTTCCTTATGCAGAAACAGAAGACCAGCTCAATGCGATTGGCAATGTTTTGGACGATTTGGCCAAGGGCCAACCAATGGACCGGCTAATTTGCGGCGATGTTGGCTTTGGCAAAACTGAAGTCGCCTTGCGCGCAGCTTTTGTTGCGGCAATTTCTGGACGCCAAGTCGCGGTCATCGCGCCAACAACATTATTAGTGCGCCAGCATTTCAAAAACTTTACCGAACGCTTCAAAGGATTTCCCGTCAAGGTGCGCCAACTCTCCCGGCTCGTCGCTGCCAAACAAGCCAGTGAAACCAGAGCCGGTCTTACCGATGGCACTGTTGATATTGTCATTGGCACCCATGCGCTTTTGGCGAAAACAATTAAGTTTCGTGAATTGGGCCTGATCATCGTTGATGAGGAACAACATTTTGGCGTGAAACATAAAGAACGGCTGAAAGAATTTCGCGCTGATACCCATGTGCTTACTCTGACGGCAACCCCTATTCCGCGTACGTTACAATTGGCTATGACGGGCATTCGCGATCTTTCCTTAATTGCGACCCCGCCCGTTGATCGATTGGCCATTCGCACCACGGTTGGCCCGTTTGACCCGCTAATTGCCCGTGAAACTTTATTGCGCGAACATTATCGCGGCGGGCAAAGCTTTTATGTTGTCCCGCGCATTGCCGATCTGAACGAGGTTGCATCCTTTCTTGATGAAAATGTGCCGGAAGTTAAATATCGCACAGCGAACGGCCAAATGCCTGCCGGTGAGCTGGAAGATATTATGACCGCCTTTTATGAAGGCCAATTTGATGTTCTGGTTGCAACCACCATCATTGAATCGGGCCTTGATATTCCCGCCGCAAACACGCTGCTTGTTCACAAAGCGGATATGTTTGGCTTGGCGCAACTCTATCAAATTAGAGGCCGGGTTGGGCGCTCAAAACAACGCGCTTATGCCTATTTAACAATTCCGGCGCGCAAAAAATTAACGCCGGGTGCAGAGCGCCGCCTGAAAGTACTACAATCGCTCGATACGCTGGGTGCCGGGTTTACGCTCGCCTCTCACGATCTTGATATTCGCGGCGCGGGCAATCTTCTGGGTGAAGAACAATCGGGACAAGTAAAAGAAGTGGGCGTTGAGCTTTATCAACATATGTTGGAAGAAGCGGTCGCAGAGATGAAAGATGGCGGCGCGGACTTTGAAGAAAGCTGGTCCCCGCAAATCAATATTGGTACGGCTGTTTTAATCCCCGATCATTATGTTAGCGATCTTGATGTGCGCATGGCGCTTTATCGCCGGCTTGGCGATTTATCTGAGCAGGAAGATATTGATGCTTTTGCCGCTGAACTGATTGACCGGTTTGGCCCCCTCCCCTCTGAGGTTGGCTATTTAATGGAAATTGTTTCCATTAAAGGCCAATGCCGAAAAGCGGGCGTGGCAAAAGTAGATGCCGGGCCAAAAGGCGCGGTCATTACCTTGCGTAATAATGAATTTTCAAATCCGGCCGGGCTGGTTGAGTTTATTTCCATCTCACCCTTAGATGTGAAATTACGGCCAGACCAAAAGATTGTTTTCCGTCAGGATTGGAAAGATGAGCGCGCGCGCCTGAAAGGATGTCGGCGCATTCTCGGCCTGTTGCTCGATATTGCTGCTGATAGTCAGTCGTGATCGACAGGCTCGTGCACCGGGCGCGCTAGTGATTTCAGGGCGGGGTTTTTTTGATTTTGCCATTGGCGCGCAGAGGATCGGGGTCAAGTTGGGGATCATTGAATTGGCGCGGGGGGCGCAGTTTCTTTTCGAGCGCACCGTTTGAAACAATGGGTGTCTCGCCAGAACGGATCTGCGCATTTTTATTTTCACAATCACCGCTATCTTTGGATTGATCGTCCCAATTCACATGGGCGGCTACGGTTTGTTGTGCATAATTTTCGTTTAGGGAAGCGGGATGTAAACCGTCTTGGAAAATTTCATCTTCGTCACTGTCTGACATATTGATTTCCGTGGCGCCGGGTCCATCAAACCCGTGTGGGATTGAAACATTGGGCACCTCCCCGCCGCGCAATCGCTCAATGACCGTATGGGCCCAGATGGCTTTCGTCATGGAGGCGATGCCATGATCAAAACGCCCTTTGGCAGGGCCAAGATCGACGCGGGAAAAATCGCGCACCGCCTCACCAGCTTCCTGAGCAAGATCAAGGGTGAGGAGCGATAATTGCTCATAGCGCGTGCGAAGGGCTGCCGAAAAATCAGAATCTTCGGGTATGGGCGAATGATCGGGTGGCGGTGTTTGGTCCATAATAAACATCATAGGACCGGGCGGACGGGGTGCGGATAAAAAAAATTGCCCTCTTTTTAACTGTATCTGTTCGCTGCATCTATCCATCGACACGCGCCCAGCGCGCACTTACAACAAAGCCTCATTTAAATTTGAAGAGGCTTGCCCATGGACACCGCCCCCTTATTTCGTCCCTTTACCTGCCGCGGTCTGACAATCGAAAATCGCATAGTCATGGCGCCCATGACCCGGTCTTTTTCTCCTGACGGGGTGCCGGGCGAAGATGTTGCCGCCTATTATGAACGACGCGCGGCGAACGATGTTGGATTGATCATATCAGAGGGCACGACCACAGACCGGCCGGGCGCATCAAACGACCCGCGCGTGCCCAATTTTCATGAACCTGCGGCCCTAGCGGGCTGGGAACGGGTAATCAATCAAGTGCATGCTGCGGGCGGCAAGATGGGCCCGCAAATCTGGCATACGGGGATGATGCGCAAACCGGGGAGCGGGCCAATTCCTGAGGCAAGTTCCGATAGCCCCTCAGGCGTCACCCATAAGGGCAAACAGATTATGGACCCGCCGAGCCAGGAAGAGATTGCCGATATGGCCGCCTCTTTCGCGCGGGCCGCCGTCAGCGCCAAAAACCTTGGCTTTGACATGATCGAACTGCACGGGGCACACGGCTATCTCATCGATGAATTTTTCTGGGATGTGATGAACCAGCGCGATGACAAATATGGCGGAAGCCTGATTGATCGGTCAGAATTTGCAGCAGAGATTGTGCGCCTGTGCCGCGAGGCCGTTGGCGATGCAATGCCCATTTCCCTGCGTATCTCTCAGTGGAAGCAACAAGATTTCGAAGCCCGTCTTGCCGACACGCCCGCAGAGTTAGAAAAATTTGTCGCGGTCTTTGCTGATGCGGGCGTTGATCTTTTGCATTGTTCACAGCGACGTTTTTGGGAGTCGGAGTTTGACGGCTCTGATTTGAATTTTGCAGGCTGGGTTAAAAAGCTGTCTGGTGTACCAACAATTTCCGTTGGCTCTGTCGGATTAAACAGCGATTTCATCACCTCATTTGTCGGGCAAGGCGCGGAAGTCAGCGATATTTCCGGCTTGCTGGAGCGGATGGACCGCGAAGAGTTTGATTTGATTGCCGTTGGCAGAGCCCTTCTGCACGACCCACTTTGGGCACAAAAGGTTAAGCAAGGGCGCATGGATGAGCTATCCGCTTATGACGGTAATGCGCTTGCTACCCTATTTTGATAGGGCTGGTCTAAATGCAGACATAGTGGCGATATCGCCAGCGTACGGACTGATTATCAATGGTTTCATCTTCAAATTGCGCATGCAACCCATAGGCATCGCAATGGGCTTGCGCTTCTATATCCAGCGATTCCGGATTGTAATTATAAGGATCGTAAGGGATAGACACGGATAAATCAGCGCGCGGATCAATATCAGGACCCGTCTGACAGGCACTGACACCAACCATCGCAAGAAGGACGGTGCAAAGGCCTAAACTGGAAACCCGTCTTATCGGCTTCAAGCCAAATTCTATCCGTACCATAACCTCATGCCTCCCGGTGATGGGGCTAGTCTAGCAAATGGCGCGGCACAAGTAAAACACTGGTAAAAACAAGCGCCTGGCGCGCGCACCCAAGGCAAAGAGCCCGCAAAGGGATCATTAAGCGGGCTCTCCAAAATTTAATGGGGAAATTAGGTGAACCAAACACGCACTACGTGTGGTTCACCTTTTTGATAAAACCGTAGGATTACGGCGTTACCCTCTATGCTGCATTTGTGTCTTTGAGCAGTTGAACATTGTCAGCAACCGCGCCAATCGCAATTTTACGCGGCTTTTTGGCGTCGGGAATTTCCCGCTTCAGTTCAATATTCAGCAGACCATTTTCCAGCTGTGCGCCAATCACACGCACATGTTCGGCAATCTGGAAGCGGCGCTCAAACGAGCGCGCGGCAATGCCTTGATGGATAAATTCGCGCTGGTCTTGGGTTTCGGCTTTGGCAGCGGTGACCGTCAGCGCATTTTCATGCAGCTCAATATCGATCTCATCCTCAGCAAAACCGGCCACAGCCAGGGTAATTCGGAACGCATCTTCTTCAAGACGTTCAATATTATAGGGGGGATAGCCGCCACTTTCGACTTTACCATTGACGGTCTCCAACAGGTCAAAAATCCTGTCAAATCCAACAGATGAACGATAAAGGGGGGTCAAATCATAGTTACGCATAGTTGCTTTCCTTCTTATATAAGCAAGGGTTGAAGGCGTCCTGAACGCTGGAACGATCCCCAAAAACGGGCAATCAAAGGCTCTGGATACCGGAGGAGCCGTTTGGCCTCCTCTAATTGTGAGATGGTAAGCAGAGCCCTGAAGTTCAAGGCGGGTAGACGCATTTTTTCTACGTGCTAGGAGGGGTACACTAGAATCGAGGCCCTTTTGTCCCGGTTTGAAACACGATAGATTTCACAGGCGCTGCCCCGATGGGCTCACCGCCGCCCTTAGTTGATGGAGACCACCATGACCTTCAAGATGAAACTGAATACGCCAATCGCATTGGCAGCAACGATGGCAGGCCTGGCCGCCATCAGTGCATGCGGCAGCGAGACGGCAACCAAAACCGATAGCGCCCCCGATACCACGGCTAGCACCACATCTGGCAGTGGCACGGGCGGCGATGGCAGCGCGAGCGCACAAGCGCATGCTACAAAAACCCCGGGTGAAGTGCTGGATTATGTTCTAGCAGGCGATCATCGCAGCGACGAAGAACGCGCCCGCGATCAATTTCGTCACCCTAAAGAAACATTATTGTTTTTTGGCGTGAAGCCAAATCAGCGCGTTGCGGAAATGTTTCCCGGCGGCGGCTGGTACACCAAAGTGCTTGCCCCCTACCTTGCTAAAGGCGATGGGCAATATATTGCCGTTCAATTTAATCCAGGCGACAATGAGCGCCGCGTTGAAGGGTTGAACCGCTATAAAGAAAACTTTAGCGACAAAACCCTTTACGGCGATGTCGCGGTCGAACTGATTGACCGTGAAGGCTCAACAATGCCGGCTGACAGTTATGATACTGTACTGACATTCCGTAATGTTCATAACTGGATGGGCGGCGAAATTGCCGATGACTTCTTCCAGGAATTTTACCGGGTCTTGAAACCAGGCGGCGTTCTTGGCGTTGTCGAACATCGCGGTGACCCTGCCGTCGAACAGGACCCACGTGCGCGCACGGGTTATGTCCGCGAAGATTTCACCATTGAAATGGCGCTGGCTGCCGGTTTTGAACTGGAAGCCTCATCGGAGATTAATGCCAACCCAAATGACACACGTGACCACCCATTTGGCGTATGGACATTGCCGCCCGTTAAGCGCTCTTCTGCAACACGCGGCGAAGTCGATGAAGGTTTTGATCGCGCAAAATATGATGCTATTGGTGAAAGCGATCGCATGACGCTGAAATTCCGCAAGCCAGTAGAAGATAAAGGTGCACTTCTAGAATAAGAGGTCTTCAATCTATGCCGGGTACCGCCCCTTCCGATAAAACTGACGCCCTTATTGAGGCAGCCTCCCAATGCTTTGCGGAGACATTCAATGGGGTCATTTATGTTCATCTTTTATTGGATGATCGCGGTGCCCGGCGAGATTTATCAAATAGCGGGACAAAGACAGCGCCCGAACTGCAAACCGGCCTCATCATTGACGGCCACAAAAATCCACCCTCCATTCAGCCATTAAGTGCCGAAGACTCAAAGACAATACCCAAAGGCGCGCTGGTCGCCGGGGAATGTCTGTGGCGCACATCAGCCCAAACCCTGGAGCGCATTTTAGCCGGGGGACGCCACCTTTCTGCCGCCCTCATTTCAGGTCATATTGCCATAGCCGGGGACATGTCGGTGATGACACGGGTGACAATGCCGGGAATTACGCCGCCAAATTTGCATGATACCGCCTCATCCTCGTAAGATGTCTTAAACACTTTACCCTGGCGAACACACCATGGCGCTGACCCCAGTCTCTTTTATCGAAATACCCGAAAATCCGGTTCCGGCGGGCGGGGCGTGTTATATGCTGGATACCCCAGACGGCGCGAAATTGCGGGTTGCAACCTTCCCCGCGCCCTACCGCGAACGCGCGCGCGCGAATGTTGTGCTGCTTACCGGGCGATCAGAATTTATCGAAAAGTATTTTGAGATCGTTAGCGATCTGCAACAACGCGGCTTTAGCGTAACAACACTGGATTGGCGCGGACAGGGCCTGTCCTCTCGCCTTTTGCCGATCAATGAAAAAGGGCACATCACTACCTTTGAAACCTTTACCGCTGATCTGCGCTTAGTTGTTGAACAAGTAACCGATGAATTTTTTCCCGGCCCACGCATCCTGATGACTCACTCCATGGGGAGCGTGCCAGCCTTACAATCCCTCGCTAAACGCGAGAGTGACTTTTTATGCGCCATAATGTGCGCCCCAATGACCCGCTTGTTTGCAACCCCCGCAAAACGATTATTTATCCACGCCCTTACGCGAACCGCAGTCACCGTTGGCGCATCAAGACAATGTGTTCCGGGCATTAAAGAACATTCGCTCGATTTCGAAGGTAATGTTTTGACCAGTGACCGTAATCGTCACGCAAGGTTTCGCGCCTTACAGGCAGCCGCCCCCAACGCGACCATTGGCGCTCCAACTTATGGATGGCTGAATGCGGCCCTGGACGCGATCAAATCAATTCACAACGCGGCCTATATGCGCGAGCTCAACACGCCCGTATTGATCATCTCCGCCGAAAACGACCAAGTCGTTGATCGCTATGACCATGTGCGTCTCGCCAATCAGAACACAAATATTCATTGTGTCACCTTAAAAGGGGCATTGCATGAAATCATGATGGAACAAGACATTTATCGAAATGAATATTGGCGCGCCTTCGATGATTTTGTTGAGCCGATTTTATCGGAAGCCATTGCCGAACAAAGTCAATCTGACGGTGATGAGATTACGAGCGCGCCCGAAGCGGCGCCAGTGCCTGATCAACCTCTTTAAGATTTGCTGCCCAACTATACTCATTCAAAACGCGGGCGCGCGCCGCAGCACCGATTTCATTGGCAAGGCCACGGTCAGTAAGCAGCGTCTTGATCGCGCTAACATAGTCATCAGCTTTATCAACAATCATCAAGTCGCGCCCGGCTTCAGCGCGTACACCCGTGGCCGCCCCGCTTGAGGCAATAACCGGCTTTGCCATCGCCATGCCTTCCAGAACTTTATTTTGAATGCCGCGCGCAATTTGCAAAGGCGCAACCACCACGCCGGCCCCCGCAAGATAAGGGCGAACATCATCAACACGGCCCGTTACATGAATACCGTCTTGCCCATCAAGATCGCGTAAGGCGGCAATCGGTTTTGAGCCGACGACAAAAAATTTCAACGCAGGATTTTCCGCGCGCAGTTTTGGCCAGACATTGTCGATAAACCATAAAGCAGCATCAGCATTGGGCGCATAATCCATCGCCCCAACCATGACAATCTGGTCTTGCGCCGGACGCTCACCCGAAAACTCAGCACCGGGATCAAAAAAATGCGTATCAACACCGTTTTCCCAATAGTGAACGGTGCCGGTAACGCCGTCGCGCTCATTAAACAAGCGCGCTTCGGCTTTGGTAATGGCAAAGGTTGCATGGGTTTGGTTGGTAATGTTGGTTTCTGCGCGTGCCAGCAAGCGTGCCTCCCGGGAAAAAATGAACTTGCCCAAGCCAGATTTATTTTCCGCATAGGCCCGCCATTTTTCCGCGTCACTGTCACAGCAATCCATAACAATCGGGGCATTGAGCGCCATTAAGTGAGGCGCCATGGCGGAAGAAAATCCAACCGATGCAGCAACCGGAAAACGTTGCATGGTCTCGCTAAGGTAAGCTGTTAACTGGCCTGAACGATAATAGGCAAATGACAGCGGCTCATTGCGCAGAAATCCCAGGGCAGATTTGATGCGCGCGCGGCGCGGTGACAAATCGATAAAACAGCTGCTTGCCGCCATATCGCTCAAAACCGAACGATAGGCCCGGTCCGCCGGGTCATCGATAAAGGTTGCAAGATGGACCGACCATGAACGGCAAAGATGTTTGAACAATTGCCATGATCTAATCTTGTCTCCCTTATCTGGTGGGTAGGGAATGCGATGACATAAAAAAATCAGGTGCGGCTTTGTCATTAAGCAAAATGCCTGGCGAGCACGCCGCCCCCTAAAGTTGCGACCGGCACCGGCAAACGTTTCCAAACGCGGGTTGCCAGCTGGAACTTCGGATTGTTCGGGTTTATATCCGGCATTGTCTGTGTCCCTATCAGTTTCACTTGATAGGCCAGCGGGGTTGGCTCAATGCCCCAGGTTTTTTTAAACCCATAAGAGCCAATATTGACTTTGCTGCGGCCAAAATCAAAAAGGTCAAGGCCGCGCTCTCGCGCGATCAACATTTGTTGCCAATAGATAAAATCAAACCCGCGAGACGGACGCGCTTGTGCACTCGCGCCCACATAATAGGGCATGATGCGATTGCCATGTTCAAAACTAAGCAGTGACGCAATCGGCTCACCATCATAATGGACAGTCAGCAAATCAATCTTATCGCGAAATCGGTCGACAATGGCCTGTGCGAAGCGTTTTGGAAAAACCGGCGTCCCGAGATTGCGTAATGACAGCGCATAAAGACGGTAAAAATGGTCAATGCTCGTATCTCGAGTAAAGGTCAGACGCCCTTCTTTTTCGAGCTTTAGGGCTTTGCGCAATTCTGCGCGGCGCTTGCGCGGGATTGACGATAAAATTTCATCGGGCGTTTGCGCAATCGGTTTTTCAAAGCCCACATATGTCGAAGCTTTTGTGTGCCAGCCCTCTAGCGTTGCCTCAGTAGAGCGCAGCTCGATATAGTCAACATTTTCGTCGCGGCCCAGATCAATCGCGGCGGCCGCTAAGGCTTGATGGGATTGCTCGTCGCTAGACAATATGCCGCTGCCCACGGCAAATGCGTTGGAAATTAATGCCTTTCCTGTGAGCGGACTTTTGACAAGATTGAGCGGCAAGACACCGGTAATCCTATCGCCTGTTTTGGCAATTAGTGTTTGATTGCGATGGCCGTAAACCTCTTCAACCAGATGGGCCCAGCCGGGGCGATGAAAAAACGCACTTCCCGCATGCATTTGGCAATAAAGCTCAACATCTTGGTCATTAATGTTCGCGCCAGAAACCACGCTAACTGGCTCTAAATCCTCTTGGCGAATTTGCTCAGCCTGCGCCATATATTAATCAACGATGCAACGCCCCCTTAGGCCGCGCTCGTTGCCTCCCTTTGGGCCGCTGCATCATTGTGAAAATCTAGCGCCTCATCAATGCGTGTCCATTGATGGTCTTGCAATAATCCCGACAGCTTTCCCGCCATCTTGTCCAAATTCAGATAGTGACGCAGACGCGATTTTTGCGAGGCGCGCTCGATGCGCGGTTGGTCCGGATCGATTTCCCAAGGGTGGAAATAAAAAATGAACGGGCCATTCAAGGTTGAAGCGCCCCGGCGAATAAGCTGCTTGCTCATTTGATAGGGCATAGCGCGAAACCAACCGCCGCCCGCACAACTCACCCGCCGCCCCATGACGTTACAAGTGGCAACAGGGGCTTCCACAAATCCCTCCCCTTCAATTGGGTAATACGGGGTTTGCGGCGCATTTGGATCGCCATAATGATCATGCGAAATCGGATGGGTGCTTGATGAATAGGTATAGCCGCATTTAGCCATAACTTCATGAGCATATGGCGTGCGCTGATCAATCGAAAACCCTGCCGCCCGGTAGCCATTAACCGCAACGCCGCCAATATCTTCTAAAATATCTTTGGTGCGCTTGGCATCTTCGTAGAATGCATCAGCGTCTTGATCAAAAACTTTGACATGATCATAGCCGTGACTGGCCAACTCATGGCCGCGCGCAACAATGTCGCGAATTAATCCCGGCTCGCGCTCGGCGACCCAGCCCAAGGTAAAAAATGTTGCCTTTGCATCATGTTTATCAAAAAGATCCAGCGCCTTGCGCGTGCTATCGGCCACGCGGCGTTGAAACCCATCCCAGGATTTTCGTGCAATCACATCTGAAAATGCCCATACCTGGAAATAATCTTCCACATCAACCGACATGGCAAATTTAGGATAAGGGCGCGGCCCGGCGGGCACGCTATCAACATCTGTTTGGGTGCTTTCCACGAGCGTTAATCCTGATCTTTCAAGATAGTCGACAAACGCGCCATATGGTTTTCGATCTTAATCACATTACCCGATTGGCGCTCTTCCATGTCACTCAGTACAGTATGGATCGCTCGATTGCTCTTATGGGCTGATTTCAAATCACCCTTTAATCGCTGCAATTTATCAAAAACAGAAGGCGCATGCCCGATTGCAATATCGTGATCAACGGGCCTATCGCGCATTGGGTTGGCGTCTTCTGGGTGCGTGTGAGCATCACTCTCCTCCTCACGCGATATGATAGGAGGGAGATCGTCCGCGCCGGGTTCACTATTGGAAGCGTCAGATTGGTCGTCATCAATGATTTGTACATCAACAATTTGCGAAGCATCCGCGCTCTGAGTGACGGCGGCGCTTTGAGCAGCATCGTCATTTTGTGATGCATCAGCAATACGGGCAATTTCCTGGCGCACATCATCAAGAGTGACGTCGGAATAATAGGGTTTTACGTCATCGGCTTCTTGCGACGATGCCTCAGAGGACATTTGAGAGGACATTTGAGAGGACATTTGCACGGGTGGCCGCTCATCAATGGCAGGCGTGATATTTTCACTCTCACCACTTGTGAGAGCGGAGCTTGAAGAACTGGTATTGGCGACGACTGGCGTAGCTTCCCGGTTAGGTGCTTCGGAATTGGGTGCTTCCGCCTTTATCACTGCCGGAACAGGGTCCAAACCATGCAGCTCACCGCGCAGATCTGTCGAAACACTTTCCACGACACTGCTATTGATAAGAGTTCTGTTTTCCATCGCGCAGAATAATAAAAGGCGCGTGCATAATGAATTTATACGGCGCGGAACGCCGCCCGATTCATGATAGATTTTTTCAAAAGCTTCTTCGGTAAATTGCGGATATGTGGTTCGTCCCACAATCGCTAACCGATGATCGATATAATCGCGCGTATCTTCTATGTCGAGGCCGCCCAAATGGTAAGACGCTATCACGCGTTGGCGCAATTGCTCCATATTCGGCTCAGTCAACACATCGCGAAATTCTGGCTGCCCCACCAGAAAAACCTGAAACAGCGGCGCCCCTTGATAATTTATATTGGTCAGCATGCGAAGCTCTTCGAGCGTTGCAAGCGGTAGATTTTGCGCCTCATCAACGATCAAAAGGACGCGGCTTCCTTGATTGACACTATCAACAAGAAAATCTTCAAACGCTTGCAGCTGCCCTGCGCGCGTATCAGTTTCAGCCTCAATTTGGTATGCAGACAAAATATGCGGCAGCAAATCACACGCGGCCAGATTTGTTGTCAGCAAAGTCGCTGCACTGACGGAGGTTGAATTTAGTTGGCCAATCATATGCTCAATGAGCATGGATTTTCCCGCGCCAATTTCCCCGGTAATGACAATAAAGCCTTCCGCCTGACGCAGCCCATATTGCAAATATGCTAAAGCGCGCGTGTGGCTTTTCGAACCGAAGAAAAACTTCGCGTCCGGACTAAGCTTAAATGGAGGACCTGATAAACCGAAAAACTCTTCAACCATGAGATTAAAAATCCACAACCAATCCCACGGTCACAGCATTTTCACTGTATTCAAGAATATCAATGGGAGAAAACCGTTCCGAGCGCGTATATTGCCCAAAGGCGCGGGTGCGCGGGGTCAGATTGTAATTCACCCCAACCGTACCGGCGATGGTGTGCGTAACCCCTTCAAACGAGGCAGCTTCGGTACAATCATCGAGAGGGCTAAAGAAGATTGATGCTGGGGCAAAGCCAAATAGCTCTGGTTCTGCAACACAGTCCGCGACCGAAAAACCAGTATCAGCATATCGATAAAGGGCGTTACCGAACAATGAGACCCGGCGTGACAGGGTGCGATTTATATTCACCGTTCCGGTCACATTTTCAAATTCTCTAAATCCAAAATCAGCATTTGTATAAATCGCAGAAACGCCAACGGTGGTTTTATCGAATGCCCCAGTTAGGCCAGCAAAGGCTGTATTGGTCGGGCCAACACCAACGGTCTGTGCGTTCAAGCCCAGATTGTTGGCCCCGAGCTGCGTTGCCAGGCCAATAATTTCACGCGGAGAGCCTTCACCGCCCTCCCGCAATCGATCTGTAAAGTCCAGGGTGCGCCGTGCCAATTGGCTGATCTGATCCGAATTTCCGAGCGCACGGGTTTGGAATGTACGATTGGCCCCAGCGGTAAAGACAAAGCGCCGAGAAATTTCATAGCGCGCATCCGCTTCGATAAAGCCATCATCATAACGGCGTCCATATTCAAGACGTAAGCTGGATTTGCGGCCCGGGCGAGTTACAAAACCACCGCGCCAGAAAACACCTGATAAGGCATCATCATCAAAAAACTGCGCCGGTGTTGATGTATCAAGCTCGTCATAGCCAACTGTGCCGGTTAGGGCGAATTTTGTATTGAGCGCATATTGCGTTGTCAGGCTGACGCTTCCCTGATCGAATGAAAAATCAGGACGATCAAACTGTGTCCCATCTGGCGCCAAAATCGAGCCAAACTCTTCATCGGTGAGGTTGCCATAAGCGGTCGCCGTAAAGGTCAGGCGGTCAAACAACCGTCCGCTTTCATATTGGGCAAGCGCTTCATGGCTTCTTGAGTTATCGGGCAACAGGCTTGGCCCACTAACGGCAGCACCAATATCGTCATCCACCGCATCAGGAATCCCGTCCGCATCAATATCATTAGGATCGAGAAATCCCTCATCGATAAAGGACTGGGAGAAGCGATAGCGTAGCTGGGCGACTGAATCGTCTGAAAACTGCCGATAAATATACGGGCTGGCAGAATATGAATTCACCGTAGCGCGTTGTCCGCGCGCCGCATTGGCATTCGCGGAGAACCGCGCATTATCACCGACCAGCTGGCGCGAAGTGCTGCCCGCAATATCGAAATATAGGAAGTTATCGACGATTGTCGCGGTGCCCGATCCCCCAACCGTTTGGTTAACGACAAAATCGTCATCTTCGACCAGATAGGAAAAGTCCAGATCGCCGCTAAACAAGGCGGTAAAACGAGGGTGACTGATGATCGCATTTGCGGTCAGCAGGTTAGACAAAATTGTTTGCCCGTCACGAAATTCATCGGGCGCAAGGTTGATATTATCTGTATAGCCAACGCGGGGGCTCAGTGAGACAGAATATCCAAGAAAGTCGGACTTTAAGCGCAAAGGCGCTGCTGGCGCACCAACCTGTGCCAAAGCCGGGGTCAAGACCGGGCCAAGACCAATCACGGAGGCGACGCCCACAATCGCTGCGCCGGTAATCGCGCAGAAATTTCGTCTCTTTGCAGATAGACTTGGCATTATCTTACCCATTCTCTTTATCCTATACCCTCTAAGAGCGACTAATCGTCTAATGCGATTTCATCGCGGCCCGCATGCATATCTGTGCCCGGACGGCCTGCGTCTGATCGACTGGCATGTCGACCCATCCGACGGCGTGAACCCCGTGCATAATATTCTGCATATGAGCCATAATGTGATCCGCCCGCGCCGATAAGACATTTATTCAACACAAGGCTAATATTTGGATTGAAATCGAGCAATTCCTCCACAGCCGAGGCAATTGCCTGCTCTGGGGTGGAATCTGCCTCAACAACAAAGATAATTTCATCAACATAAGGGGCCAGCATGACCGCCTCGGTTGTTGCGAGAACCGGCGGTGCATCAATAATGACCAGCTGATCAGGCCGTTGAGACGCAATATCGCGAATAACCTTTTGGCCGCGCGCGCTGGAAAACAGGTCAGCCGGGTAATCAACCGGATTGCCCTCTGGCAAAATAAATAACGGCCCCTGGCGGGCTTGCAGCAACACATCTTCAGGACGCAATTGCTCATCCATGATCAGATCGGTGAAGCCAGCGGGCTGTCGCAGACCAAAATGGGATTGAACTTTTGGCCTTGGTGCATCCCCGTCAATCAGGGTGACGTCAATTTCATCCTCCAGCGCCAAGCTCAAGGCGAGATTAATGGCGGTGAATGTCTTTCCCTCTGCGGGCCGCGTTGAGGTCACCATGACAACATTGCGAGACGGTGCTGACTTGGCCCCCAATCCACTTGGATGGGCACGCTGTGAGCGCAAAAACCCAATTCGGCGCAATAATCGGCGCTTGAGAAGACGAAGCTCCAATGCCAATTGCTCGGGCTTGTGGCTTGGGACGAAAAATCCCTGGCCAGCCATGCGTGTCAGGTCAATATCGAATGAGCGCGTGCGCACCGGCAACTGGCGCACATTATCAGCCTGTACGGATGAATGCTCCGTATTAGCCGCATTGCTATATGCTTTTTCAATCAAACTCATTAGCGAAGACTCCCGCGATAACTCTCAGATGGCGTCGTAGACGCCGTAACCGTATCACCACCCTGGAGAGGATTTTGCTGCGGGTGGAGAACAGCCACGTAAAGATATAAAAAACAGATCGCGCCAAGCCCGGCACAGGCAGCTGTCAGGCGCATGAAATCATTCCGAACGCGCTTGCGTTTGGTCTTGATATTAACCGCGCCAATCGCGCCAAGAACGGGCAAATCAAAAGCTTCCTCAAGATCACCGCTCTGTGTGTAGGTGCGATCAAGGAACGCAAGCAGCAAGGCAAGCCCGCCGCCCGCACCAAAGGCTAGAAAGAAAACCCCGACAATCAAAATCAGTCGCGGCGGGTCATTGGGAACAAGCGCTTTGCGCGGGCGTTCAATCACTTGATAGTCGAGCCCGCCCTGTCCGGTATTGTCGAGGGTACGGCGCAAGGCAAGCGCATCGCGGCTTGCGATCAGGGCGCGGTGTGTGGTCTGCGTTTCCGATAAAGAACGTTGCAGGCGCTGTAGCTCTGCCACCACCGCCGGTGCCTGACCAACAATCACAGCTTCGCTTTCAATCTCGGCGCGAATCCGGTCCTGGCGTACAGTAAGGGCGCGCAATGTATCCCTGGCACCGGCAAGCTCTGCCTGAATGCGTTTATATTCCGGGTTATCGGGCAAGGCGTCATCTGATTCCAGACGCTCAATGCGTGAGAGGATATTTTGGATGTCAGGATAATTATCATTATACTGACTGCGCAGCTGCGATAACTCAACTTGTAACTGGCCCAGCTCCCCGCCCGTGGTCACACGCGGTGTCACAGCAAGACGCGCCCGCAGTGTTTCTATTCGCAGCGAAACTTGAGATTTACTGTCTATAATCTCTTCAAGCTGTTCATTGCGGCGTTCGCGTGATTGCTCAGTTGACAGACTGTCTGCAAGTTCACCGGCATGAATACGGCGATATTGAGCAATTTCAGTTTCCTGCTCGGCCAGCAATTCATCATAGTCTGCAATCGTAACACGCAGTTTTTCTTCTGAAATCTGGCTTTGACGCAAACTCGCCCCAAGATCTTGTTCAATCAAGATATTGACCGCAGCATCAACCACATTGCGCGCAATCGTTGGGTCTTCATGGGCATAGCGAAGGATCAAATAATTGTCCTGCGGAATACCGATGCGAATACCCGATGCAACATTCTTGACGATATTTTCTAACTGGGCCTGCCGATCAAGGCTATTGGTGGCATCAATGGTCGCATCCAGCTTAGCGCGATAGACCATTTCTTCGACATTAGGAAAAGTAAGCAAAGACACACGCAGCGCGTCGATACGCTGTTCATAATTTGGCCGTGCTGCCACATCTTTCAATAATGGGTCGACGATCGCCTCTTGCACGAAGACATGCGCGCGGCTTTCATATTTGTCCGGTAAGAAGGCAATAGCAAGCCATCCTGCAAAGGCTGTAAGCCATGCAATTGCTACGATAATCCATCTACGACGCCATATCCCGACACCATAACGGATCAACGGCCTTGGCAATTCCGAAATATCGAACACTTATCAACCCCTGATACTCAAACAATACGCAACAAAATTCTTGCAGACCGCGCCGTGACCATAGCGCGATCTGCAAAACCGTTTCCCCTAAAGAATACTTTCAGGGATCAAAATCACATCACCAGGCTGAACCGGTACGTTCGCACCAATACGTCCCTGACGGAGCAAATCATCAAGCTTGAGGCGGTACGCAGTTCGCTCTGGCCCCTCCACCCGGTACAAAGTTGCGCGGTTCCCCGCTGCAAATTCTGTAAGGCCGCCAACCGCAACCATCACATCAAGAACCGTCATGCCGGCTTGATATGGCAATGCAATTGGCTGTTGTGCTTCACCGATCACGCGGACTTGTTGGTCAAAGGTGGAAGAAAAGTCGCTGACAATCACTGTCACCTTCGGTGTTTTCACAAACTCGCCGAGGACAGTTTCAAGATCGCCCGCAAGACGCGATGGTGTTTTCCCCGCAGCCACCATGTCTTCAACCAATGGCGTAGAAATTCGCCCGTCTGGACGCACAGTCACCTCGGTTGAAAGCTCGGGCGCACGCCAGACAAAAATTTCAAGTTCGTCATTAGGGCCAATCAGATAATCAGGCGCATTGTTAAAATTTGCTTCTGAATTTTTTGGCGCGTCTGGCAGACGTTCCCCGCGACCGAGGGTTTCGCAACCCGTAAGCCCGGTCAGCATTGCCAATCCCGCAAGGCCAAAAGCGCCTATTTTCAGGGCATTTCGCATGTCTGCCAAAATTCGATTAAAGACCATCATTCGTTCCTTTTCATTCCTTCTAGGCCCCACCAATTGGTGTTAGGAGAACCGCTCCCCCAAAAGCCCTTATTTC
The DNA here is from genome assembly GCA_964421675.1 of uncultured Caulobacterales bacterium. Classification (GTDB taxonomy): domain Bacteria; phylum Pseudomonadota; class Alphaproteobacteria; order Caulobacterales; family Parvularculaceae; genus CALLPQ01. The sequence goes on along the minus strand of CAYQXV010000032.1, from coordinate 14,290 downwards.
TGCAGTGCCAACCGGCACAAATTAAACCCCATTTTGCCAAAAGCTGATCTTTTTCAATGGGTACCAACCCGAATCTCAGCAGTGGTAACGCAAATTCTTTGCCACATTGATAATATGGCCATACCCCAAAATCGGTACACCGTGATTTTCTTCCCCCCACAAGTGCTATCGTTACCCGATACACTGCGCCAAGCGCCTCGTGATACGTTAGCAGTAAACCAACCCAAATTGAATCGATTATTGATCTAATTACCCACCAACTTTGGGTTGTATTTCCTTCTCTATTTCACCATTCTTGGTGTTTTCCTGTTCTATTTCAAACCCCGTTATCCCAAACGGTGTTCCAGTTTCGGACAATTTATCGTGAGCAGCCTTGACTGACCGAGGCTCAAGCGGCGCCAATTCCCGGCGAATAGCACCCGCTTCACCGTCATAGCCTGCCAATTCCAAGGCCCGCGCATAGCGCAGCATCATTGTTTTTGTTTCAAAGCCCCGTTCCGTTCCCATCAGCGCTTTTCGCGCCAGCATGACCGCATCCAGTTTTTTCGCCTGTGATGCCGTCGGCCGACCCGACGCTTCCTCTATAATTGTGTTGGTGGTAGCGCCCAACAATGGCCAATAAACGGCAAGGTCATGAATTTTATGCGTTTCATCGCCAAATTGTTCGGGATTTTGATCCTGTTGCAGACCTTCAACACCATCCAGGCTGGTCGCCAACAGTAAAGATGCCGCTTTTCGGTCGCCAAGCCGGTTCAATTGCTCGCCAAGAAGATAGGCTTCATCCGGTGAGACCGCGCCTTTTTGGGCAGACAGGTAAGATGTTATGATATCACGCGCGCCAGAACGCCGATTAGTCGAGCGCATATGATCACTGAGCAAGAATGCATAAGCGCCGGTTGGTTTGCGCCGCCAAGCGGTGCCCAAAGCATTACCCAAGGCGCGCGATCCGCTCGCCCTTAACGCCAAAATTGCCCCATCCACATAATCAGAAGAGGCTTCACTATTGGCCTTTAACGCATTTACAAAGGCCAACACTTGTTGCTGCGTGCCTGACCGGTGCGCAAAATCAACCAGTGCCATGAGCCCAGAGGGATGGGCGGGATGATGGATAACCAGCTCGCGCAACGTATTGCCCGCGCGCGCCTCAAAGCCCGCCATCTCATAAAGCTTTGCCCCATCAAGCATCGCATAAGGATCATCAATATTGCGGATCAAGCGCGAGCCAATGGCCTCAACAATGGTGCCATCTTCAATCGCCGTGCCTTGGTCCAGCAAGGTGACAGCAAATGCGTGGTCGATTCGCTTATCCACCAGGCTCGCCCCATAGCGGCGATAAAGGGAAATGGCTGATGCCAGATCATTGCGGCGCAGCCTGTCCATAATCGCAAATGCAGGCTGGTCGTCTCCGTAAAACCCGCCATCGACCGGCAAACCCGCCGCGGTCAATATTGCTCCCGATGCTTCTTCAGGATTGGGTGCGCGCGCCGCAAGCCGGGCCGCAAGATGGCCATAACGAGCCGATTGTTGCAGCCAGTAGGGCACATCGCGCAGCAGCGATGTTGCATCTTCATCTTTAAACTGATCAATCATCATGCCCGCCACGAGCAACCGATCAATCGCACTTATCGCCTTAAGAGGATCAACAAGACCAGAATCAACGGGCGATTGCCGATCGCTACGCTCGTCATTGTTTGGCTCAGACTCTTGCTCAGTTTGCGGCGTGTGCGAAACCAAAAGGGCCATTGCCTTTTGTGGTTGATTGGCGCGCCGCAAACGCAATGCCGCGACCCGGCGCTCAAACATTTCGTGGCTGTGTGAGACAAAACCCACATGCCCAAACCCCTTTTGCGAGGCGGCGGCCTGCCATAAAATATTGAGGGCACCATCCACCTCACCGTCAATCATGGCGAGCTGATAATGACGATAATGAGCTTGTTCGCTCGAGGCCAGGAGGCGATTGAGCTCAGCGATTTTTATCCGTGCCTCAACCAAATGCCCTTGGTCCAGCAAAACACCGATCTCCAGATCGCGCGCCTGCGCATCATCGGGGGCCATGGCAAGATGGCCTTGAACAATCTTTGAGGCTTGGCGCCAATCACCGGTGCGAGATTTTATCCGTGCATGAAACAAGGAGCGGCGCAAATCGCCGCCAGGCCAATCTTCAACCTCATCTAACAACCGGCCCGCCAGGGCCCATTTGCCAAGATAGGCCGCCATATGAGCGCGCGCCTGTGTCATTGCGGGATGATCGCGCGCTGCGGGTTTGCTGCCATCAATCCATGCGCGCGCATCGGCAATCCGGCCATCAACAATCGCGACGCGAATATCCAATATTTGGGTATCGAATGGGTTGGCACCGGACGCTTTTGCATGATCACCGTGGGCCAATGCGCCCGCCCCATCGCCCTGGGCAAGAGCGCGCTCGGCTTTATAAAGGGAAAGCCGGGTGGTTAGCCGTCTTTTTTCTGCCTGCTCTGGAGTAATTTGATCAAGGCGCGCGCGCGCACCTTCCCCATCGCCAATCGCATCCAAGGCTCTTGCAACAAGAAAATGTCCTTCCGCAGTGCCAGCAATCCGCTCACCGCTGGCCAGAGCCATCGGCCAATTGCGCGTGCGCAAATAGGCCTCCCCGGTCAGCATGATCGCCTCAAAAGCTGACCCACTCGCCCCTTCATGGGTAAGCGCACTCACTGGCTCCAAAACCTCAATGGCCTGATCATTTTCGCGCAATTGCATCAATAGTCGCGCCAGCATAATCCGCTCTTGGGGCGCGGAGACCTTTGGCGTGGTCGCACGGATCATTGCAACCGCACTATCATGGCGGTTGGCATCAACAAGAAGTTTAGCGAGGGACAAACGCGCTTGCACATTATCGGGTGCAGCTTTGACTTGCGCTTCTAACGCGGCAAGCTGCCCGTCGAGCGCGGGATTAATCGGGGTAGCGTTTTGATGGCTGCCTATATCGGCACGGTTCAAAAATTCCGGGACGATCGTCACCCCAAAGAAGATCAGGGCTGCTGCAAGTGCGCAAAACTGAACAGGTCCCTTGGCGGCCCAATGACGCACAGCCGATTTTCTTCGTGTGCGGCCCCATCGTACCGCATACAGAAGTTTATCGAGGGACCGGATTTCCATGGTGGCCTACCGAGCCCCAATACCAAACAACGTTACGCGAACTGTTTTTAACAGGATGATCAAATCAAACACGATGCTGAAATTTTTGATATAGTATAAATCATATTTCAGTTTTTCGCGGGCATCTTCAACACTTGCGCCATATTCATATTCGACTTGCGCCCACCCGGTAATTCCAGGCTTGATTGCATGACGATCATGGTAATGAGGAATATGGCGTTCCAGCGTTTCAATCATTTCCGGGCGTTCAGGACGCGGGCCAACAAAGCTCATCTCGCCGCGTAGAACATTAATCGCCTGAGGAATTTCATCGATGCGGGTTTTGCGCAAAATGCGCCCCAGCGCCGTGACACGGGAATCATTTTTACTGGCAAACTGCGCGCCATTTTTTTCTGCATCTGTCACCATCGACCGGAATTTGATAACATCAAACACACGGCCATTCATCCCTGTACGGCGCTGTTTGTAAAAAACCGGACCCGGAGAATCCAGTTTGATCGCAATTGCGACAAGCAATAAAAATGGGCCAAGAAAAGCAAGCAACGCTGCGCTAATGAGTATATCCATTGCACGCTTTGGAAACCGCCCGCGCTTGCGATGGCGTCTGCGCAATGCGGGCACGATTTGTTGTGGATCAAACCCATCAAGATCAATTTGGCGCGCTTCCTCAGCGCCCCAAAGCGCTTCATGCACCAACACTAATTTTGCCTTAAGCGTACGCCGCAAATGCGCTCTGAGCCCAATAGAAGGCCCATCAGCGAGTTCCCCAACCCGCCGCTCATCTGCTAATTTAAGCGTTAACACGACTCCAATTGCTGCGAGAACCGCAGCAATTCCCATTACCGGTACCATGTCCCCAAATCCCTTGTACTAACAACCACCAAAACCAAATAACTCGCTATTCAGGACTTGTTGTTTCGCCCCATTACGAAACAAGTCATGAAAAGCGCAGCATGAAACGTGCCTAACGAAAAGTTAATGTTGCACGCCATTTCTTTTTATTGGGGGATATGTGGACAGAAAACAAGCAAAATCGCTCGGCACAAATGAAATTATGCAGTAAATCACACGTTATACGGGAATATAAGCAATTTACTGGAAAATTTGACGATTTGGAGTCGCGAAATTTTGTCAAAAAATGGGAGAAAACGCCAACCAGACTAGAACTGTTATCAGGTGAGATAAATAATTAGGGCGATCAATCCTGCCCAACATAGTCCGCTCATGACCGTCCATAGAAGCCAGCAATAGGCTAACGGCCACCGCGATTGTGGCGGGTCTTGAAGGTCGAGATCGGTCTCACAAAACATTTGGATGACTATTCTCTTCGTGACAAAGGGGCGAGCCCCCTTATTCACGCAGGCTTTGGTCAAGGAACTATTAATAAAAACAGCGTTTTAACGAACTGCACAGGCTTGTCTGTTAAGGAACGGATGATGTTGACCCCAATTACCATATTCTCGCCAGCGCTTGCTGTCTTGCATGGGCGCTGCGATATCGACATGACCATCATAATTGCTGCGGTGCCGCTTCCTCAAATTCTGCCGCCAAATCTTTAGTGTGAAATTGAATGCGCCTGCTTGTCCTCACAACCCTTTTTCCCAACGCTGCCATGCCAAGCCATGGCGTGTTTGTTGAGAATCGACTGCGCGCATTTCAGGCGCAAACCGGTGCCGAAATTCGGGTCATTGCCCCTGTCCCCTGGTTTCCCTCACAAAATGAGCGATTTGGCAGTTGGGCAAAATGGGCCCAAGCGCCCGAACGCGAAGTGCGCCACGGCATCGAAATTACCCATCCGCGCTATTTTCTTCCGCCAAAAATCGGCATGTCCTATGCGCCGATTGCCCTGACACGGTGCTTTGAAAAACATGCCCGGCAGATAATCAATGAGGGTTGGGATTTCGACATTGTTGATGCCCATTATTACTATCCTGACGGGGTTGCGGCGGTGCGCGTTGCGCAAAAACTTGGCAAGCCGGTAAGTGTGACCGCGCGCGGCACCGATATTAATCTCATCCCGAATTGGGCGCGCCAACGCGCCATGATCCTTGAGGCGAGCGCCCAAACCAATTTGACCATCACTGTTGCCAATGCCCTAAAAACAGAAATAATCCGCCTTGGCGCAACCCCTGAAAAAATTCACACCCTGAGAAACGGTGTTGATTTGGAATTGTTTCACCCGCCTCAGGACCGGGAAAAACTGCGCGCCTCCCTTGGCCTTAAAGGGCCGGTACTCGCCAGCATCGGACATTTGATTGACCGCAAAGGCCATGATCTGGCGATCAGCGCGCTGGCCGATCTCAATAAATCGCAAAAAGAGGGTGCGCCCAAAAACGCGACCTTATTAATTGCCGGTCAGGGACCGTTGCGCGGTATGTTGGAAAAACATGCACAAAAATGCGGCGTTGCAAATCAGGTGCGGTTTCTCGGGCGCATTGATCATGAAAAATTGACCGATATTTATGGCGCCGCCGATATGCTGGTGCTCGCCTCATCGCGCGAAGGCTGGCCAAATGTCCTTTTGGAATCCATGGCGTCAGGCACGCCGTGTATTGCCGCACCAATTTGGGGATGCGGCGAAGTTATTGGCGCACCGGAAGCGGGCCGGTTAGCGGCAGGACGCACCGCCCCGGCAATTGCCGATGCCATTATTGAGTGTTGGGAAAATTTGCCCGAACGCTCACAAACCCGTCTTTATGCAGAACAATTTTCATGGCTGGAAACCGCTGAGCGAACCCATAAGCTCTATAAAGATGTTATCGATCGGCACAAGAACCGTGTGAGCGTGCCCTCGCGCCCCGCCATTATCACATCGCCCGCTTATTCTCCCAAAGCCATCATCACCGTCGACACGGAAGAACAGTTTGACTGGGAAACCTATACGCCCGATGGCTATTCCATCTGCGACCCGGCCGATATTGGGCGCTTTCAGGCCTTGTGCGAATCTTTTGACATGGAGCCGTTTTACTTCCTGACCCAGCCGCTCATGGATGATCCGGCAACGGCGGCATATTTCCGCAATGTTTATAATCAAGGGCGCGGCGCGCTTGGGCTTCACTTGCACCAATGGGTAACGGGCGGCACAGCAACGCCGCCGGAACAATCTGCGTTTTATTCATTCCAGAAAAATCTTCCCGCTTCCTTGCATGATGAAAAATTGCGCACCCTTGGCGATGCGTTCGAGAAAGCCTTTGGCCACCGCGCGCAATTTCACCGGGCTGGCCGCTATGGCCTTGCCCCAGAGAATTATGCCCTGCTTGCAAAACACGGCATCACCCATGATTTCAGTCCCAGCGCAGGATTTGATTTTCAGTCAGAAGGCGGGCCCGATTTTTCCGACATGGCCAATGATCCATTTATCATTGGAGCGCCCAATGATGAGGTAACCGTGGTGCCGGTTTGCGGCGCGCATGCTTTTCGCCATACACGAATTTTCACCAAAGCCTCCGACCATATCGGTTTTAATGATCGCAAATCGCATATGAACAGTATTGCCACCTTAGTGCCGCGCATCGCCATGCGCCTATCGCCGGAAGGGGCCACGGCGCGCGATCTTTCCAGCATGCTTGCCCATCTTGTGAGAGTGAAAACGCCGATCATTACGTTTACCTTGCATTCAACAACGTTAACGCCTGGTGCAAATAGCTATGCACCAACAGCAGGTGCCGTCGACCGTGTGCTTGAAACAAGCGAGTCAATCTTGAGGCAATTCACGCAGCGCCATGGCGGAACCGTGTTAAATGCAAAGAGCCTGACACAAGTGCTGCCGGTGCGCACGCCATCGAAACAATCATCGTAATCTTTATTGGCGTAATCTTTACCGGCGCAGCTGCTTGATCACATCAAAACTCTTTACCCGGTTCTTAACCGGCCATTAAGCCTAATTCGTCTAATTTTGGGACATTGATAATCCTTTGTTCCGGAATATTCCTAATGGCTATTATCGACATTGTACGTATTATTTTCGCGCTGATTGCAGTCCTCGGCATGATCGGGGCATGCGCGGTGATGGTGCGCCGCTTGCCCGTGATGAACCGGGTGATGAGCGGTGAGCGCCGGTTGCAACTGGTTGAGACATTGGGCCTGGATGCCAAGCGCAGGCTGGTGATTGTGCGCTGTGATGACGCTGAACATTTGATCGTGCTGGGTCCGGCAGGCGAAACGGTTATCGCGCGCGATCTTGACGCAGTTCAAGACCAGCAAAACCCCGCGCCGGTAAAACCATCTTTTGCAAGCCTGCTCTCTACTAAAACACAGGCCCAGAAAACACAGGCCCAGAAAACACAG
>CAYQXV010000032.1:0-6768 GCA_964421675.1 uncultured Caulobacterales bacterium | reverse complement strand
AAAACACAGGCCCAGAAAACACAGGCCCAGAAAACACAGCTCGAGAAAAAACAGGCCGACACGAATTCTGATCGGCAGGCTGCATAAGTGATGATGGCGCGGCCCACAGATTTTGTACCAATATGGCCCATCAAGGCGATGGCAAAAGCTGCCCTCGTCATGATTGCTATAATTGCCGCAATCGTCTTGACCATGGGCCCCGTTGAAGCCCAAGGCCTGTCCATCGATTTTGGCAGCGAGGAGGAAGGCGGCAGCCTTTCGGCGCGCATCGTTCAGATGCTGATCTTATTGACAGTGCTCTCGCTTGCACCGTCTATCTTGATCATGATGACCAGCTTCATCCGTATCGTGATTGTTTTATCATTATTGCGTACCGCCCTTGGCGTGCAACAAAGCCCGCCCAATCCGGTGATTATTTCCTTGGCCCTGTTTTTGACCGCCTTCGTCATGGCCCCGACCTTCAAGACGGCCTATTCGGAAGGTGTCGGCCCCTATATGAATGAGGAAATGACGCTGCAAGAAGCTTTTCCCAAAGCCGCAGCGCCGCTCAAATCATTCATGCTATCGCAGACCCGCGAAAGCGATCTCGCCTTGTTTTTTGAACTTTCCGGCTCCTCCGCGCCCACCGCGCAGGAAACCCCGTTGCATATTCTCACCCCGGCTTTTGTGATTAGTGAATTGCGGCGGGCCTTTGAGATTGGCTTTTTGGTGTTCATTCCGTTTTTGATCATCGACATGGTCATCTCGTCAATTTTGATGGCCATGGGGATGTTGATGCTGCCCCCTATTGTGATCTCGCTGCCGTTCAAATTGGTGTTTTTTGTCTTGATTGATGGCTGGCGATTGATCGCCGGGTCGCTGGTTCAAAGCTTTGGCGTTGGCTAGCCCCGCCTAAACCGCACCCTACCCCGCAAGAACACAACCCATTGGGGAAAATTGGGACTTGCACCCGCCCCCGGAATCACCGTGTTTTGCTATTAATTTGAACGACATAGCTGCGTCTCACGGATTGTTCATCGAACAATCGCGAAATTGCCGCATTTCGCCATCGCAATTCCCTGTTCATGAGGGATATCGCAGCCTATATCCATCCTTGTAGAATAGGATTTGTTTGAAAGGTCTGGCCATGCGTGGGTTGAGTGTAATAGCGATGATTATTGGTGCCATGGTGCTCAGCCTTGGTTTGGCCAGCCCAGCAGAGGCGCAAGGCAAAAAACGTAAAGCCGAGCGGCTTGTGCGCCATGCAACCGAAACCTTGCGATATTTCCACGAAGAAGATGATTTTGTCGGCCTGTGGGACATTGTTGACGATGCCAAGGCCCTGATCATTGTCCCCGATTCTTTTCGCGGCGGCTTTTTGTTTGGCGGCTCGGGCGGCAATGCGGTCATGGTCGCGCGCAATAAAGATGGCTCCTGGTCGGGGCCAACATTTATGGCGATCGGCTCACTCTCATTCGGTCTGCAAGCGGGCGGCGAGATTTCTGAACTTGTCCTTGTTGCCATGACCAATCGCGGCAAGGAACGTCTATTATCCTCAACGGTCAAACTTGGCGCTGATATCTCCATCGCGGCGGGACCGGTTGGCGGCGGCGCGAAAGCAAAAACCGCAGACATTTTGGCATTCTCGCGCTCGCGCGGACTTTATGGCGGCGTTAGCCTTGAAGGCAGTGTGCTGAAAGTGCGCAATAAGTGGAACCGCGCTTATTATGACGATGACACCATCACGCCGACCGATATTGTTTTTCGCGGCGTGCGCGATAATGCAACATCCCTTCCCTTGCGCGAGATGGCCTTTGCCCTGACCCAGCGCGATGATGATGACGATAGCCGCATCGCCATTGGTCAAACCAATGTTGCGCCAAACTCTATTGCGGCCAATGAAGAGGTTTTCTATCCGGGCGCACCCAACGCCGCGCCGACAACCCGCGTTGAAGAAACGCCAATTTATTACGAAGATGATCAGGTCTATCAAGACGGCTCGTCCGGGGCCCCATTGGGCGGCCAACGCTACGATCCTTACCGCGATCCTCGATAGCGCGCGGCACGGCCAATCATTAAATGGCGCGCTCTTATCCAACCAATAAAGACGGTGAACCGATTTCTCTGGAAATTGCCGACATGGCCGGTGCGCGTAAATTCTCCCCCAGCACAGCGCGCAACCGCGATGTGGTTCGCGATGCGTTTATCGAGTTGATGCCAAGAACTGGCACCATCATTGAGGTTGGCTGCGGTAGCGGGGAGCATAGCGTCCATATCGCCAAGGCAAGCCCGGACCTTTACTGGATGGGCGGAGACCCGGATGAAGCATCGCGCAAGTCACTCGCAGCATGGATCGCCTTTGAGAAGCTGACCAATATGGCCAAGCCTCATTCGATCAATGTCACTGAGGCAAACTGGGACGGCATAAAAACACACAGCGTGTCCGGTATTATGTCAGCCAATATGGTTCATATCGCGCCGTTTAGCGCCGCCACCGGATTGTTTACCGGAGCCAATCAATATCTTGAAGCTGGCGGTAAGTTATTTTTATACGGACCATTTTCAAGACATGGCGAGCATATTGCGCCCTCAAATGCTGAATTTGATCGCTCGTTAAAATCGCGAAACAGCGCATGGGGCGTGCGCGATCTAGAAAATGATCTGATCCCCCTTGGTAAAGAGCATGGCCTGTCCTGCACGGATATATGCGCGCTGCCAGCTAATAATTTCGCGGTCGTTTTTACAAAAGTCTAAAAGACAGAACACCGCCGGGCCGCGTAAATTTCGACCCCAAAAAATTCGACCCCTAAGAACAGCCCGTCGTTGCGCCGCAACTTTCGCAGCGCAAACATGTGCCATTGCGCACTAGAGTAAACTGCCCGCAATCAGGACAGGCATCGCCTTCATACCCCTTTGCGCGGGCCTGGCTCATTTCATCAAAGGCATGGCTGGCGCTCGAGGGTGATGCGAGACTTCCCTTTGGAATTTTTTGTCCGGATGCGGCGCTGTCGCGCGAGTTCAAACTATCGGCAAGTTTGCTAACCTGCGCTTCAATAGCTTGCGCGCTAACTTGATCTTCCGGTTCGCTTTCCTCTTCAAGCTCGCCTTCTTCGCCGCCGCCCTGCTCTTCAATGCCGCGTAGGCGCATGCGGTCAAAGTCACCGCCGCGCAGCACCACGAGATTGTCGGAAACCGTTGAGCGCGAATAGCCGCGCGAAATCAGTTTGCTGGCTTCCGCTTTAGCTTTTTCATTGTCAACGCCGTGACCAATCGCATCAACCGCGCTTTCTGCCGGGTCCACATGGGCCAAATCATTGCGCCCAAGATAGGAAATCGCCAGTTCGCGGAATATATAATCAAGAATAGACGTAGCATGTTTGATTTGATCATTACCCTGAACAGGGCCAGCAGGTTCAAAGCGGGTAAACACATACGCATCGACAAATTCTTCAAGCGGCACGCCATATTGCAGGCCAAGGGAAACCGCAATCGCGAAATTATTCATCAAGCTTCTAAAGGCCGCGCCTTCTTTGTGCATATCCAAAAAGACTTCGCCAAGCTCACCATCGTCAAATTCGCCAGTGTGCAGATAAACCTTATGGCCGCCGACAATCGCTTTTTGAATATAACCCTTGCGCCGGTCCGGTAATCGGCGCCGTCCAGGTTTGCGCTCTATAATGCGTTCGATGATTTTTTCTGCGACAATTTTCGAACGCTGTGCCTGCGGTGCGCCGGTCAAGGCCTCTTCCAGGCTTTGCGCTTCCTCATCATCATCTTGATCGTCCGCCAATAGCGCGCTCATTAAGGGTTGCGATAGTTTTGATCCATCGCGGTAGAGCGCAATCGACTTTAATCCCGATTGCCACGCCAACATGAGCGCGCGCGCGCAATCATCAACCGACGCGGTTGCCGGTAAATTGACAGTTTTTGAAATAGCACCAGAAATAAACGGCTGGCTGGCCGCCATCATACTTAAATGCGCATCAACCGACAGGGCGCGTTCACCAAAGCGCCCACATGGCGAGGCACAATCAAAGACGGGCAAATGTTCCGGATCTAAACCGGGCGCACCCTCTAAGGTCATCGCGCCGCAGCAATAAAGATTTGCGGCATGAATTTCTTCATCGCTAAAGCCCAGATCGCGCAACACGTCATACCCGCTCGCCATCATTTGCGATTCTGGCAAGCCAAGAACATTGCGGCAAAAATCTTCTCCCAAGGCTTGCGGGGTAAAGGCAAAGGTTAAATCAAACGCTGTCTTTAATCGCTGTTCCAAGGCTTTGATGTGGCTTTCGCCAAAGCCTTCATCGCGCAAGACATGATAATCAATGCCCGGCGCGCCGTGCAATGTTCCGTGCCCGGTTGCATAATTGACGATGGCATCAACATCCCCCGCACCATAACCCAACGCCTGTAGGGCAATCGGCACAGAACGATTGATAATTTTGAAATGGCCGCCGCCCGCGAGCTTTTTAAACTTAACCAGCGCAAAGTCCGGTTCAATGCCGGTGGTATCGCAATCCATTACCAAACCGATCGTACCGGTTGGCGCAATGGCGCTCACTTGCGCATTTCGAAACCCGTTAATCGCGCCCAATTCATAGGCTTCATTCCAGATAGTTTGCGCGCGTGCGCCAAGCGCGGACCATGGACACAAGGATGCATCTAAAATTTGCGGGCGAATTTTAATCTGTTCAAACTCGCTGGGCTCAACGGCCCCGAGCGCGGCACGTCGATGGTTACGGATAACCCGCATCGCAGCGTCGCGATTATGTTTATAGCGATCATAGGCACCAACTTTTTGCGCCATTTCCGCAGATGTGCGCCACGCAGCCCCGCTCATCAGCGATGAGATTGCCGCCGCAATGGCGCGGCCTTCTTCGCTATCATAGCCATAACCTGCCCCCATGATCAGGCCGCCAAGATTGGCAAAGCCCAGTCCCAAGGTGCGATATTCATAAGAGCGCTTGGCAATTTCGGCGGATGGATATTGCGCCATCGCCACCGATATTTCCAGCGTTAGCGTCCACAACCGGCATGCATGCTCAAAACCGGCGACATCAAAGCCGTCAGCGGTTACAAATTTTACCAGATTGATAGAGGCAAGATTACAGGCCGTGTCATCAAGGAACATATATTCCGAGCACGGATTAGAAGCGCGAATGTCACCATCCTCAGGACATGTGTGCCAAGCATTAATTGTGTCGTGAAACTGAATGCCGGGATCTGCGCACAGCCACGCCGCCTCGCATATGCTGTCCCATAATTCGCGCGCTGGCATATGTTTGGCGGGCCGGTCATCAACCCGCCTGCGCAATGCCCAGCTTTGATCATTGGCAACCGCTTTCAAGAAATCATCGCTAACACGCACCGAATTATTTGCGTTTTGACCAGCGACAGTGCGATAGGCTTCACTGTCCCAATCGAGCGGATATTCCTCAACTTCAAATGCGCGAAACCCCTGGCGGGCATAATCAATCACACGCTTAAGCATAGCATCGGGTACGAGAGCGGCGCGCGCGCTTTTGAGCGCAGTTTTTAATACGGGATTTTTCTTTGCATCAAACCGGTCCTCTTCGCTGCCATGCTTACAGGCTTCAAAGACTTGCGGCAAATGCTTTGCCAGCGTACGTGAGCCGGTCACCAGCGCTGCGACTTTATTTTCCTCGCGCACCTTCCATTGAATAAATTCTTCAATGTCCGGGTGATCAACATCGAGAACCACCATCTTGGCCGCACGCCGGGTCGTCCCGCCGGACTTGACCGCACCGGCCGCCGCATCGCCTACCTTCAAAAAGCTAATCAGGCCGGAACTTTTTCCCCCGCCTGAAAGATTTTCGTCCGCACCGCGAATATTTGAAAAATTCGTGCCCGAACCCGATCCATATTTGAACAAAAGCGCCTCGCGCTTCCACAGATCCATAATGCCGTTCTGGCCGACCAACGTATCGTCGACAGATTGAATGAAACAGGCATGAGGTTGAGGGCGCTCATAGGCGCTTTTCGATGCCTTTAGACGGCGCGTTTCTGGGTCGACAAAGAAATGACCATCGCTAACCGCGTCAATGCCATAAGCCCAGTTGAGGCCGGTATTAAACCATTGGGGACTGTTGGGCGCGGCAATTTGCGCCGCAAGCATATGGCGCATCTCATCATAATAGCGCCGCGCGCCGTCTGCATCCTCGCCAAACAGACCGCTCTTCCAGCCCCAATAGGCCCATGCGCCCGCGAGCCGGTGAAAAACCTGCTGGGCCGAACTTTCCGCACCAAACTGTTGATCGTGCTCAAGGTGGGCCATGGCGTCATAATCGGGCTCATGGCGGCACAAAAAGTCTGGCACGCCCTCCTCTGGCACTGGCTTGGTCAGCAGGGGGACGCCCGCTTTGCGCAGATATTTTTGCGCGAGAATATCAATCGCCGTCTGGCTCCAATGGCGGGGCACCTCCAGAGAGGGCATGGAAAACACCACCTCACCGGTAATGGTGCGGATCTCGCTGGAGCGCTCAGCAAACCCAATACCGCCATAGGCCGGGTCAATCCGCCCGGTGGCCCCATCATCTGTAGGGGCATCAGCCCGGTCACCCTTTGCATTTTCATGCCCCGGCTCAGATCCATGCATTGGATTAGGGCGCTCAGAACTGTCCGAGCGTTGGGTAAAATAGCGGTCAATCTTCATAATAACGGGCTAACGGGTCAAATATCGCGAATCACTGACCCTAAGATAGAAAATGGGGGGCAAGAGCGCAAACGCTGATCGTTTCCGGGTAAAATTCGCCTATTAGGGGTGCC
>CAYQXV010000031.1:23244-39753 GCA_964421675.1 uncultured Caulobacterales bacterium | reverse complement strand
GACCGTTCAGAATAAAGTCATCCAACAGACGCGCCTCATTACTGAGCCTCTAAGACGCTTGTCTCGCATCCGCGCTGGGCGGGGAAACCATTGACTGCAGCCGCGCCATCAAAAACTTCGCATCCCGGCAATAGCCTGCAGTTGCGCGTTCCAGCCGGGTTTGTGCCCGTGTCACCTGGGCCAGCGTCTGGTCAACTTCGGCCATATCCGCAAATGCCTCTAGAGGCGGGGGCAAATTAAGGCCCTTGGGAGAAGAATCCAGCCGAAACGCCGCAATGGCGTATCGCGCATGTCCGGTCATCTCAATATCGAGATTTTCCGCCGCTTCCCCAATCAGCGAGACACCGTCGCCCGCTTCGGCATTGACCCCATCGAGGCCAAGACGCAATTCATCATAACTTTCCGCCAGCAAGGCCCGCGCGCCCACTTCTTCAGAATGCTTTGCTGATTTTATTACTTCAAGACATTGCTCCAGAATTTCATCGGCCTGGTCCAACGCATATAAAGCGCCCTCAATTGCGGTCAGCGCATCGCGTACCGCCTGGCTATCGCGCAAGCGAACCTCGCCAGACTTACGTGCGCCTTTAGGCGCGCGCATGGCACGGTTGAGACTGGCATCAAGATCAATGGCTGGCAGCACTGCAGCTTCGGGTTTGCGCTTTTTAAACAACCCGCCAATTCCGCGTTTCTTCGCGTTCTCGTCAGGACCGTTTTGCGGCTTTTGCCCGCCATCACGGCTTGTTTTCTGTTTTTGTTTTTTTGACACGACGGCCATTAACGCAACTCCACAACACAACTGGCCTCACCCTCCTTTGCGAAACAGCAAATGGAGTACCCAAGAGGCACGTTTGATCACCATACACGCTGAGGTTTTAAGGGGCGTTAACAACCAACCATGATTGTCGAGCATCTTGGTAAGATGTTGCCCGGCCAAACCGCCCTCGCGCGCCCAGCTTTTTGCAATTGAGACAATCGTCCAAATTTGAGACAATCGGCCTCTTTCCACAGCGCCCTAGTCAGTCTAGATATGCACGATGACCCAGCAAATTAGCGACCTTCAGGCAGATCCAGCCCTTGCGCCTATCGTCCAGATCGTTGGCGAAAAAGGCGTGATCGTCGGCGATGATCAAACGCCCCTTCTGACCGAATGGCGCCAACGCTGGCATGGCAGCGCGGTAATGATTGTCGCCCCACAAAATCGTGATGAGCTTTGCGCCATTGTTAAACATTGCGCGGCCAAGAAAATCGCCATTACCCCCCAAGGGGGCAAT
The DNA here is from genome assembly GCA_964421675.1 of uncultured Caulobacterales bacterium. GTDB lineage: Bacteria > Pseudomonadota > Alphaproteobacteria > Caulobacterales > Parvularculaceae > CALLPQ01. The sequence goes on along the minus strand of CAYQXV010000031.1, from coordinate 38,482 downwards.
ACCGGGCTTGTTGGCGGACAAATCCCCTATGGCCATGAAATTCTGATTTCCACCAAGCGCATGAGAACAATCGAGAGCGTCTCGGTGATTGATAACACCATGACCGTTGAGGCCGGTGTGACCCTGCAAGAGGCACAATCGGCCGCGCTGGAGGCGGATCGGTTTTTTCCCCTTTCGATTGGATCGGAAGGGAGCTGCCAGATCGGCGGCGCCATCTCCACCAATGCGGGCGGCGTTAATGTTTTGCGCTATGGCAATATGCGCGATCTGGTGCTGGGACTGGAGGCGGTCTTGCCCAATGGCGAGATATGGAACGGCCTGCACAGCTTGCGAAAGAACAATACCGGCTACGACCTCAAACATCTTTTTATTGGCGGCGAAGGCACATTGGGCATTGTTACGCGCGCGGTCTTGAAATTGTTTGCGCGCCCGCACCAAACGGAAACCGTCTTCATTGGCGCGGCGTCCGCCGACGCCATCATCGCCCTGTTGCCACGCCTGCAAGGGGGAAGCGGCGGGCTTGTCTCGTCCTTTGAACTGATCGATGAGATGTGCATCAATTTGGTGCTGCGTCATATCCCCAATACAAGGTTGCCGCTTGCCCAAACCTATCCGTTCTACGGCCTGATTGAATTTTCCGCAGGCCATGGCGCCCATTTGAAACCATTGGTCGAAACTCTGCTCGCGGGCGCGATTGAAGAGGGGCTGACCAGCGATGTCGCGGTCGCCAGCAATGAAACCCAGCGCGATGACTTTTGGCGGTTGCGCCATCATGTTTCCCAGGCCCTTAACGGCGAAGGCGTGGGCGCGCGCCATGATGTATCGGTGCCGATCAGCGCGATCCCGCAATTTTTGCAAACCGCCGCGCGCGCCATTCAACAGGTTGCTCCTGCCGCGCGCATTGCCGCCTTTGGTCATGTGGGCGATGGCAATATTCATTATGATATTATTCCGCCAGAGGGCGCGTCAAAAACCGCGCTCGACGACCAACGCCCTGCCATAGAGGCCGCCGTTTATGATGTCATTGCGCAATTTGGTGGATCGATATCGGCGGAGCACGGTATCGGGACCCACAAAAAAGAGATATTGGCAAAGCACAAAGACTCGGTTGAACTTGCCATGATGCATGCGGTGAAGACCGCCATCGATCCTCATAATATTATGAACCCGGGCAAAATGCTTGTCCTGCCCAACCAGCGATAACGAAACGGTCCTTTATGATTACCTTGCTGTCTCCTGCGAAAAACTTGAACTTTGACCCGGTCAAAGATGTCCCGCGCGCAACCCGGCCGGGTCTGTTGAAAGACACCAAAGAGCTGTCTGGCGTGACCATCGATCTGAGCCGTGCGGACCTGAAAAGGCTGATGGGCATTTCCGACAATCTTGCGGATTTGAACTATCAGCGGTTCCAGGCATTGCAGGCAACCGGCACCGGGCGCGGCACCAAACATGCAGCCCTTGCCTTTAACGGTGATGTCTATCTTGGTCTTGATGCCAATACATTGTCTACGGATGATCTTGAGTTTGCACAGGACCATTTGCGCATCTTGTCCGGGCTTTATGGAATTTTGAGGCCGCTTGACGCGATTGAACCGTACCGGTTGGAAATGGGGACCCGATTGAAAAATCCGCGCGGGCGCAATCTCTATGAGTTTTGGGGCGATAAAGTCTCCGGCACCCTCAACAAGGCGCTGCGTGAACACGATGAGAAGACGATAATTAATCTGGCCTCGAATGAATATTTTTCCGTGGTCGATAAAAAGACGCTGAGCGCACAGATTATCACCCCGGTCTTTAAGGAAGAAAAAGACGGGAAATTGCGACAATTGCAGTTTTATGCAAAACGCGCGCGCGGCTTGATGGCGCGATACGCCATTGAAAACCGAATTGAAAAGGCAGCCGATTTGAAAGCGTTTTCGGTTGATAAATACCGGTTTGATCCGCAAGGCTCGACCGAGGATACGTGGCTTTTCACTCGCCCGCAGCCCGCCCCCGTTGGGGCAAAACCAAAAGCCAAAACAAGTACCAAAACGGTAGCCAAAAAGAGGGCCAAACGCGCCAAAACCGCATAATTGCTGCACAGCGCGCTTTTCGACTAGCGCCCGCTGTATCATTGCCTTGCCCGCGAGGCCCTTCTGCGTCACCATACGCCAAACAATGGGGGCAAGCATGAAAACAACGCCCCAAATGGGAGATGTATGATGAGCCGGATCATCTTGATTTTTTCGATTTTTAGCCTGATTGCCGCATGCTCGCAGCAGCAACAAGATACTGCTATTGATACAGACTATCAGGAAAAACTGCTGACCCAGTTGCTCGACGCTACGCCGGGCGATGTCATCACCATTCCCGCTGGCCGCTTTGAATTTAATCGCAGCCTTTCCCTGAGCGTTGACGGGGTCACGCTGCGCGGTGCGGGCATCGATAAAACCATCCTCGATTTTACCGGCCAGCTTGCTGGTGCCGAAGGGCTGCTGGTGACCGCATCCAACTTTACCATTGAAGACCTCGCTTTTGAAAACACAACTGGCGACGCCATTAAAGTCAATGAAGGGGAAAATATTGTTTTCCGCCGGGTCCGCACCGAATGGACCGGAGGGCCAAAAACCAAAAACGGGGCGTACGGATTTTATCCCGTTCAAACCAAAAATGTGCTGATTGAAGATTGCGTGGCCATTGGCGCTTCTGATGCAGGCATTTATGTCGGACAGTCCGACCGCGTCATCGTTCGCAATAATCGCGCTGAATTTAATGTTGCGGGTATCGAAATTGAAAACACCACCAACGCTGATGTCTATGGCAACACCGCGACAAACAATACGGGCGGCATTCTTGTTTTCAACATGCCGAACCTCACCCAATATGGCGGCAATGTACGGGTGTTTGAAAATGTCATTGACGAAAACAACACCAAGAATTTTGGCCACAAAGGAACGCCCGTAGCGAGCGTGCCCGCGGGCTCCGGCGTGGTGGTTAATTCCCATGACTATGTTGAAATTTTCAATAATGAAATTCGCAACAACAAAACCGCTAACATCATTATTTCCTCTATCTATTCGGCAAATTTCGGCGATGATGGCATGGAAGAAACCTTTGATCCTTATCCAGAATTTATCTCAATCTACGACAACACACTTGTCGGCGGCGGCAACTCACCGGACGGGCTTGAGCTGAAAGCCTTAAAAACCGCCATGTTTGGGCTATCGGGCAATCTTCCTGACATTCTTTGGGATGGCTATGCGCGCAGCGATGCTGCATCGGCGAAAATTTGTGTGAAAGACAGCGCTGTGGAAGTTTTAAACGCTGACATGCCCGGCAATAATAAAAATATTCAGATTGTGCGCGAGCCCTTTGCATGCACCATTCCAGCCCTTTCTCCGGTTCAACTTGCAGCCTTATGATCCGAGTTTCGTCTCTCTTTACTTTTTTCATTGCGATGGCACTGGCGGGATGTTCGCCTAATCCTGAGTCTCCATCTGACCGCGAACGCGCAACGCCGCTCTTTCATGCGCAAGACAATCCGCAACTTTTGAGCGCCTGGGGCCAGCTCGACCGTGATGGCACCATCCTGCGGCCCGCCAACAGCGTTGTTCCTTACACCCTCGCAACGCCGCTTTTTTCCGATTATGCAGGCAAGCTCAGAACCATCTGGCTAGCGCAAGAAGCTGATAGCGATACCGGTACCCACCAGGCCCTCTACCGTGACAATGATATTCTGGCGTTTCCCATTGGCACGGTCATCACCAAAACATTCTACTATAAAACGGGACAACGGGGACAAATTAAACCAGTTTCACAGGCCCATGCGAACCGTCAGCAATTGGGTCTTGATCTCAGCAAGCATCGCCTTATCGAAACGCGCTTGCTTGTGCGCCGGGCATCGGGCTGGGAGCCGATTTCCTATATCTGGGATGACGACCAGCGCGATGCGCAGCTAAAGCGTACCGGAGCGATCAAACCGCTCACCCTGACAAAGGATGATGGTACGGCGCATGATTTTGTTTATTCGGTTCCCAACATTAATCAGTGTGCTGGCTGTCACATTCCAAATGCTACTGAAAAACACATAAGGCCATTAGGGCCAAAAGGGCGTAACTTAAATATTGATAATACGTATAAGGATGGTATCCAAAACCAACTTGACCATTTGGTAGAGGTTGGTTTTCTTGCTCCTTTAACGCAAGCCCCTTCAGCCACTCCGGTGTGGAGCGATCCGTCGGCCACCATAGCAGCGCGTGCACGCGCTTATCTTGATGTGAATTGCGCTCATTGCCACAATCCGGTTGGCCCTGCGGATACATCGGGGTTGCATCTCAATCTTGAAAATGACAGCCTGCCCCATCTTGGTATCTGCAAAAATGCCGTTGCGGCAGGCGCTGGCACGGGCGGGCGCCGTGTTGATATTGCGCCCAGTGCGCCCGATGCGTCTATTCTTGTGCACCGGATGGAAACGCGCGATCCGGCCGCGATGATGCCAGAGCTGGGGCGAAGCCTTGCCCATGACGAAGGCATTTCGCTTATCCGTCAATGGATTGAAGAGATGAGCATCCGTTGCGAAAACACACGCATTTAACTTGCCGCTTAACGCGCCGCGCTAATTTAACGTCTCCTGAAAGCGCACCGGCTTGCCAGCAGGCGCACCGATAAGTTCATCATTCCACATAACGCGCTCCCCGCGAATGATTGTCCCAACGGCCCACGCTTTTGCGGTAAACCCGTCAAACGGCGTCCATCCTGATTTGCTGGCCGACCAATCATCGGTAATTTTGCGGCTTGCTTTCATATCAACGACGGTGAAATCGGCATCATAGCCAATACCAAGACGCCCTTTACCGGCAATGCCAAAAATTCGCTGCGGCCCGTGGGCGGTCAAATCAACAAACCGCGCCAGCGACAATCGTCCTTCAACAACATGGGTCAGCATGACCGGCACCAAGGTTTGCACACCGGGCATGCCCGACGGGGAGGCCGGATAAGGATTTGCTTTTTCTTCCAGCGTATGCGGGGCATGATCTGATCCGATCACATCAAACACCCCTTGGGCGAGACCTGTCCATAGACCTGCGCGATGTTCTGCCGAGCGGATTGGCGGGTTCATCTGAGCCCGGCCTTGCATTTGTTCATAGCAGCCAGGGGCTTCCAAGGTCAGATGCTGCGGGGTTACTTCGGCGCTGGCAATATCGCGGTTCGCCGCCAGAATGGGTACCTCATCGGCGGTTGAAATATGCAGGACATGAATGCGCCGTCCGGTTTCGCGGGCAAGGCGCAATAAACGCTCCGTACACCGCACAGCCGCCGCTGCACTGCGCACTTGCGGGTGGCTCGTCCAGTCGCCTTCGCGGGCGAGGGATTTTCCCTCACGCAACATCATTTCATCTTCAGAGTGAATGGCCACCCGCCGCGAGCCATGGCGCAATACCTCGCGCACGCCCTCATCATCTTCAACCAGCAAATCCCCGGTTGACGCGCCCATGAAAATTTTCACCCCGCACACACCCGGCAAGCGCTCAAGGTCAATTAATTGTTCGGGATTATTGTGGGTCGCCCCCACATAGAAGGCATGATCACAGGCCATGCGCCCGGCAGCGCGGTTCAGCTTATCATTAATCGCATCGGCGGTAATGGTGAGCGGATTGGTGTTTGGCATTTCAAACACAGAGGTAACACCGCCCAGCACAGCCGCACGCGCACCGGTTTCCAGATCTTCTTTATGCACAGGGCCCGGCTCGCGAAAATGCACCTGACTATCGATAACGCCCGGCAGCACATGCAGCCCCGTACAATCGATCACCTGCCCGCCATCACTGCCAGTCAGATTGCCAATATGGGCGATACGCCCGTTTTGCACGCCAATATCGCGCTGGCCTTCACCATCGTGATTGACCACCGTGCCGTTTTTTAAAATCAGGTCGTATGTTTTTTTCATGAGGGGCTGTTTTACCTGTATGGATGCCTGTCAAATGCGTGCAGGTCGGCAGATAAAACGCGCTTTTTGCGAATGATATCCCGGCCAGCTACGCTACGTCTTTACCCCGTTGGGACGCAGGCGACAAGGACAGCCTCACGGTAAAACTGTTAAGGCGGGGCAAAACTGGTGTGGGGAATAGGGCGGGCCCCGCCCCGCTCGGCCCATGGCGCTGGATAGTGCCAATCTTTCGAGTACGGAGGAACTTTTAGCGAAAGCCATGGCCGATGAAATTGTGTATCCGCAAGGCGCGCAGCATCTTCTATTTCACAATTGCGCACCGGCCCAACCAGCTTGGCTACGCAGACCGGCCGATCCCCGCAGGCCGGCTGGGGCGGGCGCACAATATTGGGGATAAACATGACGGTGCCGCTCGGTTTGCGATCAACATCGCGCAGCGCAGGCGCGCGCCTTTTCGGTAGAGGCTTGCCGCTGCGCAACCGCTCAATGGTTTGGTGGGCGCGCACCAACCGCGTGACCGACAAAATCGCTTTGTTCAAATCCGCGCTATGGGCCGGGCTTTGGGTTTTGTTTACATGCGCCGCGACCGTCTGGGCGTGTTCGCCTGCGGCTTGCGCCAAATCTAACGTGAGGAGAGACAGGCGTTGATAACGTTCGCGCAATGCGCGTTCAAAGTCGGTTTCCCCGTCATTGTTGCGCCCACCGCCATTATCGGGCGCGCGGGTAGCAGTGCGTGAGCATGGTGCACCATCAATGCTAATATCAAGATCGAGAAAACAGGTCACAATGGTCAGCAAGATAAGGCCGGGCCCATAGGGTGTGGATAGATTTTTTTTCACACCGCATCTGGCGGCCAAAAAGGCCCCTGAAAAAACGCATGATAAAAAGAAAAGGCGCGGATCTTCACAAGCGCATCTGACGCGCTTACATGTTTTCCTATGGATAAAAACACACCCACCACTCTTAGCCTAACCGACCGCGCCCTTATTCGAGCCGAGGGCAAAGACGCCGAAACCCTGTTTCAGGGGCTCGTCTCAACGGATGTGGAGCGGCTAAGCGCAGGCGATTTAAGATTTACCACCTTGCTGACCCCGCAGGGCAAAATCGCTTTTGAGTTTTTCCTTTTGAAAACACCAGACGGATTTTGGATCGATGTCGCCCAGGAGTTTGCCGCAACACTTTTAAAGCGTTTAAAGCTCTATCGTTTGCGCGCTGATGTTTCACTAGACCCAATTTCTAGCCACGGTGTGCGTGCAATTTTTGACCCTGCCCCTTCAGACGACTCCGTAAACGCACCTTCTGGCGCACCTTCAGGCGCGCTCACCGCACACGATCCCAGATGGGCCCCGTTAGGGCTGCGCTGTTATGAGCCCATCGCGGCGGACACACCAACGGACCCAGAAAAAATCGAGACCCCAGATCCCTATTATGTATGGGAGCGCCGCCACGGCATTCCCGCGCTCGGGCGCGATTTTGCGCCGGATAGTCAGTTTTTATTGGATATGAATTATGATCTGCTGGGCGGTGTATCGCGCAAAAAGGGATGCTTTGTGGGGCAAGAAGTTACCAGCCGGATGATGCGCAAAAGCGATATTAGAAAACGCACACTGATTATTGAACAAAACACCGAAGACGATGGGGCGCTGCCCTTTCAGTCCGGTGAAAAGATTACGATTGATGACGCCGCCGTCGGCACAATCTTAGGACCCAGCGATGAAGTCGCCTCAATTATTGCTTTAGGGGTTTTTCGAGTTGACCGTCTGGCCGGGGCCACAAAGGCCAATTATAAAGAAGCGGTCGTTTCCATCCGCGCGCCAGATTATATGACAACGCCCAATACTGACGGCTAATTATTTCTTGTCGGTGACGGGCTCGCGGGCGAGCTCTCCAGGAAGAGTGGGCACAAAATTATCAGGCGTTTGTGACTGGGCAGCAGATACTGACGGATTTGTTGATGATCCGGTAAAAAATTGCCCGGCAAACAGGGTCGCCGCGAGGGCCACAAGGCATAAAAAACGAATCTTCATGGAAGCCTGACCCTTCATTGGTCCAATCGAAAGCCTCCCCGCTTCTTCGACCACCCTATCGAGAAAAATTTAACAAGATTTTATCAACTATGGTAAACAGAAGACTAACGCCAGATGCATTGCCGCGACAGCGATAAAGTGGCTCGCATCACGCTTTTAGGTAATTGGCATTTTGGTTACACGACGCCCTTATTAGAATTGAGACTTTCATGAAACGATGTGGCTGGGTTCCCGAAAATGATGCTCTGTATTGTGACTATCATGATACAGAATGGGGTGTTCCGATTTATGACGACCAATCGCTATTTGAAAAACTGATTCTTGATGGGTTTCAGGCCGGTCTTTCATGGCGCACAATCTTGTACAAACGTGAGGCGTTTCGCGAAGCGTTTGATGAATTCGATCCGGAAAAAATCGTAAACTATGATCAGCGCAAAATCGATCAACTCATGCAAAACAAAGCCATCATCCGCTCTGGATCGAAAATCAATGCAACCCTGGGCAATGCCCGTGCATGGCTAACCATTATGGAGCAAGGAGAAGGCGCGTTTCGCGATTATCTCTGGGCGTTTGTTGACCATAAACCTGTGGTGACCAAGCTTGATGATAGTAAAAAAATGCCAACGCAAACCCCCGCTAGCGTCGCCATGTCGAAACAGCTGAAAAAGGACGGGTTTAAATTTTGCGGCCCTGTGATTGTTTATGCCTTCATGCAGGCCGTTGGCATGATAAATGATCATGAAACAAGCTGCCCGCGCCATAAGGCGGTAAAAGCCCTAAAACGCTAAAAACCGCAAGCCGCTAGCACCCTCGCGCCGCTAAAACAGGCGCGCAAAGTGATCACGAACCTAATTGCATGAGGGGTGATGGTTGCGCTACACTCACGCCATATTACCCTCAATTTCAGGATTCACGCTCTATGCCAGAAAACTCCTCAGCCGGCGCATCTGTTAATGCCAGGATCGTCTCATCGGGCCTTTTTACCCCGTCACAGTCAGTGAGCAATGAGGAGCTGGTTTCGACCTATAATGACTGGGTTGCCCAATTTAACGCCGATAACGCCAAGGCGATTGAAGCGGGCACCATAGAGCCTGCCCATCCCTCATCAGCCGAATTCGTTGAAAAAGCATCGGGCATCAAGTCGCGATTCGTGATGGATAAGGACGGCATTTTAGACATTGCGCGCATGGGGCCGCGTCTGGCTCCGCGCGGCGATGATGAATTATCCATTCTTGCGGAAATGGCGGTCCACGCCGCCCGCGACGCCATGAAGACGGCTGACCTGAAACCGGAAGATATTGACGGGGTGATTTGTGCCTGTTCAAATCTGCAACGGGCCTATCCGGCCGTCGCGGTTGAAGTGCAAGATGCGCTTGGCATTGATGGCTTCGGTTTTGATATGAATGTGGCCTGCGCCTCTGCCGCTTTCGGCATCGAGACCGGGCTTGGTCTTATTCGCACCGGCGCGCGCCGTATATTGATGGTTAATCCGGAAATTTGCACCGCGCATTTGAATTTTCGCAATCGCGATTGCCATTTCATCTTTGGCGACGTGGCCACCGCCGTCATCATGGAGCGCGCCGATCTGCCGCGCGACGGGGCATATTGGGAAATTCTTGGCACACGGATGAAAACAAAATTTTCAAACAATATCCGCAATAATTTTGGCTTTCTCAACCATTGCGAACGCGACGACAATGAAGACGCTGACGGTCAACGCGCGCCCGTTACCGATAAGCTGTTCATGCAAGAAGGGCGCAAAGTCTTTAAAGAAGTCGTGCCAATGGTTGGCAAGATGATCAGCGAACATTTGAGCGATGCTGGTATTGAATCAACCCAGCTCAAGCGGATGTGGTTGCATCAGGCAAACCTTTCCATGAACGAATTTATTGCCCGTATCGTGTTGGGCCGCGACGCCAGCCGCGAGGAAGCCCCGGTTGTTCTCGATGAATATGCCAATACCTCATCAGCCGGATCAATCATTGCTTTCCATAAACATAGTGATGACTTTCAAGCCGGCGAGCTTGGGGTTATTTCCGGATTTGGCGCGGGCTATTCTGCGGGCTCGGTCATTGTGCGTAAACATGCCTAAAACGGGCATGCTTAAAACGGGCACGCATAAAAAAACGATCTAACACGGGAGCCATCCATGCCAGCGGCAAATCGAATACGCCCCCAAGATGTATTTAGTGACGTTGAATGGCAAACCCTGTCACAGCGCCAGCCTTGGCGCGGGCCTGCATTAATGGCTCATGCGTGGGGGTTGATCTTTCTTTCCATGGCCATCTTTGCGCTCTGGCCAAACCCACTCACCTTTATTCTGGCGATCATGATCACCGGGTCGCGCCAACTGGGCATGGCAATTTTAATGCATGAGGCCGCTCACGGCGCGCTTCATCCAAAGACGCACATCAATGAATTTCTTGGCCACTGGCTGGGGGCGGCCCCCGTTGGTGCGAGCCTTGATAGCTATCGGCGTTATCATCTTGGCCACCATAAATATGTGCAGCAACAAGAAGACCCCGATCTGGTTCTGTCAGCACCGTTTCCGGTTTCGCGTGACAGCTTGCGCAGAAAAATCATTCGCGATCTAACCGGCCAGACTTTTGTGCGCCAGCGTTTAGCAGGCTTTGCTGCGCTCTCGCGTGAAAAAAACGATTCAATTGCCACAAGCGCTGACGGCCTATCAGCAGCGGACCGACAAGCAGAAGTTCTGTCGGGCCGCAAAGCATTGCGCGATCACGGGATTGCCAATCTCGTTTTATTTTTACTCCTGGCACTGACGGGATATTGGTGGCTATACCCGGCCATATGGCTGGTGGCAATGGCGACCTGGTTCCCGTTCATCACGCGGATTCGCAATATTGCGGAACATGCCTGCGTGCAAAATAGCGAGGACCCCCTTGCCCATGCCCGCACCACTCATGCCAATTGGTGGGAGCGTTTATTCATTGCTCCCTATTGGGTGCATTTTCATTCCGAACATCATGCCTTTATGCACTTGCCCTGCTACCGGCTCCCCAAAGCCCATGCCATGTTGATAGAAAAAGGGTTGGGCGAGCGCATTCCGCAAGAAAATTCCTATGCAGATGTTTTGAAAAAAGCAGTTGCCTGACCCCCCAATCACTAGCCCCATATAAGGTTCCCCATGACACAACGCGATACGCTGTTTCTTCTGCCGCCCGGTTTTTACGATAATGATCGGCGGGAATATTGCCCGGAATGCGCAGAGCTGTGGGGGATTTTATCCTGGTTCCCAGCGATTAAGGAAAGCGTTGATATTCACTATCAGCCCATTGCAAAACCGCGCGCGCAGATTGTTGACCTATTGGGAGACCGCAATCAAAATTGCCCCACGCTGGTTCTTGCGGACAACAGTCCAGACGCTGAGCATGCAACCATACTGACCAAAAATGGCGTGCGGTTTATGAATAATGCGCGTGATATTGGGAAATATTACGCCGAGCGATTTGGCACACCAACACCGCGCGGCTCATAAAAAAACGCCAGCTAAGCGCTGGCGTTTTTCATTATCATTTGTGTACGGGGTCGTTACGAACCGCTGCTGCCATCAGGCTTGCGAAAACGCATGGTCATCCGGTCTGATTCTCCAATCGCAATCATCTGAGCACGGAGCGCTTCATCGTCGCCGCTCGTTCCCAGCGTTGGTGGCAGACGCCATACCACATCTTCGCTCGTAGGCTGGTCCTTGGGGTTGGCATTCATTTCGCTCTTGGCTTCGAATTCAAATCCAGCTTCTTCCATTTTTTCGATCACGGTGCTTTCTTTAACATAGCCCTGATCACCCTCAGCCCAAACATCGTCTGCAGATTCCGGCGCGCGGTGTTGAACAATGCCAACAATCCCGCCGGGCTTTAGCATGGCATACATGTCTTCAAGACCCGATGTCAGAAATCCGCCCTCTTCTTCCGTCCGGTTTAAATGGTGGAAGGCGCGGACCATCAAAATCGCATCAACGCTGCCATGAATACTTTCCGGAACGCTGCTGAGCTGCACAGCACTCACGCTGGCATCGCCTTCCGAACGCCATCCTTGCGCATCACTCGACCAGGTTTCAGGCCAGATAGCACGGGCCGCTAAAAATTCCTCTGAGGCAAAGTCGCCAAAAAAGCTCCACATGGGTAAAGCGTAATCAATACCGACAACCGAGCCTTCTTCGCCGAGATAGGGCAACAGGATTTTTGTATACCAGCCGCTACCAGGCAGAACGTCAGCGACGACCATGCCGGGTTTAATGCCGATAAAATTCAAGGTCTGGCGCGGATGGCGATATTGATACCGCGCCTTAGTCTCATCAGGCTGAGCAGCGAGGATCGCATCGAGGCGCGCTGTATTTTGTTCTTTTGCACTCAGTTGCGGCTGCGCGTCTTGAGCTGGCGCGGTTTCAACCGTTGCAGCGGGTGCGGGGTCAGCCTCAGTTTTTGTTTCGCTTGAACTTGTATCCCCTGAGCAAGCCGCAAGCAGAGCAAGCATACTCGCGCCGATAGCAACTCGGCCAAAGCCCTCAATGCGTTTGTTAGAAGTGATTGTCATCGAACATACCCTTATTAATTTGAATTTCGTCTCTTCATAGCCCTATCGGGGAGCGCTGTTAAGCGTTTCCCCATTCACTTTGCCGAAAGTTCACTTAGATGGCTATCTCGCCATATTAGAATATTTCTTAAATTCCATCCGGGCAATCGAGCGACAGTGGACCTCATCTGGGCCATCGGCAAGACGCAAGGTCCGCAGCATCGCATAGGCCTGTGCCAGGCCAAAATCGGTGGTGACCCCGCCCCCGCCATGGGCCTGAATAGCATCATCTATAACCTTCAAGGCAACGCGCGGCGCGGCAACCTTAATCATGGCAATCTCGCCGCGCGCGGTTTTATTGCCCACCGTATCCATCATCCAGGCCGCTTTCAGGGTCAAAAGACGCGTCATTTCAATATCGATGCGCGCCTCAGCAACCCGCTGTTCCCAGATGGAATGTTTAAAGATCGGCTTACCAAAGGCTTCGCGGGTCAATAAGCGTTTGACCATTTTCTCCAGCGCGACTTCCGCCGCGCCGATTGTGCGCATGCAGTGATGGATGCGGCCAGGCCCAAGACGCCCTTGGGCAATTTCAAACCCGCGCCCTTCACCAAGAATGATATTTTCTTTCGGCACCCGGACATTATCAAGAACAACTTCCATATGCCCATGCGGCGCATCATCATATCCGAACACAGGCAGATGGCGGACAATCTTTACCCCCGGCGTATCGGCCGGCACGAGAATTTGCGATTGTTGCTGGTGACGGGCTGCTGATTTATCGGTCTTGCCCATAACGATGTAAATTTTACACCGCGGATCACCGGCCCCAGACGACCACCATTTGCGGCCATTAATAACATAGTGATCACCGTCGCGGACAATCTCTGTTTCAATATTCGTTGCGTCCGACGAGGCAACGGCGGGTTCCGTCATCAAAAAGGCGGAACGAATTTTGCCATCAAGCAGCGGGCCCAACCATTGGTCTTGTTGTTCGGGCGAGCCATATTGTGTCAGCACTTCCATATTGCCAGTGTCGGGCGCTGCGCAATTGAATACTTCCGGCGCGATATGACAGCGCCCGGTCAATTCCGCGATGGGCGCATAATCTGCATTTGACAATCCCGGTCCAAACTCGGGATTGGGATGGAACAAGTTCCACAATCCCGCATCGCGGGCCTTGGCTTTTAATTCCTCAATCACCGGCGGCACCTTCCAGCGCCCCTCCGGTCCAAATGCCTGATGCTGCTCCTCATAGATCTCAGCACCGCGATAGACATGCTCGTCCATGAACGCCGAAACGCGTTTTAAATAGTCTTCGCAGCGGTCTGAATAGGCAAATTCCATGGGGGGCGTCCTTTGGTTGATATCGCTCAAAGGACAAGATAGCGCGGTGGCGCAAAAGGGAAAGTAGGGAATGCAGTTATACGCCCTCGCCCGGCGCTCACCAGCGTCCGCCCGCCTACCCGGCCCCGCGCGCCAGCGCGCGCCTTATGCCCGTTTCCGGCCAGCTTTGCGGCTAGCCTTACGCCTCAGGGGCACCACGGTTTCATCTTTGTCGGCACCCGGATCGCCAGCGCTGGGCCGATAAAATACCGCCTCAATTGCCACACCAAATTCATCGGCAATCAGATAAGCAAGGTCTAACGATGGCGGATGCTTGCCCAGCTCAATGGCGTTGATGGTCTGGCGCGTAACACCGACACGCTCAGCAAGTTGTTGCTGGCTCATCTCATTGCGTTCAAACCGCAACCGGCGAATATGATTCTTGATCGTTGTTTTCACCGCTTATGCGCCTATTCGGTAATAAACCAGTTGCGAGCCCATATAAACAAGCTCGCCGACGACAACAGAAAACAGCATGAGATTAAACGCTGTCATTTCCGAACCAAAATCGACAAACATCAATATTCCTATGCCCATCACCAACATGGTGACAAAAGCAAAATGCGAATTGCGATACGCCTTGCCCGAAACGCGCTGATCGCGTTCATCGGACGACTCCTGACGTTGGCCAACCGCCAATCCAATGTGAAGAAATATCGTGATGACGATAAAAATCATCATGACAATGAAGAATAATCCAATTGGATTTTCCACCAGATCGGGGAAAAACCAAACCCGTGCAAAATAGTTTCCAAATGTCACAACCATCGCAATGAATGTGAGCCACACACTCTTTTCTTTAAAGCTCGCGTTCATACCGCCTCCTATCGCTCAAGCTTCAATGTATACATTAGTATACATGATGTCAATATTATCATACACGATAAATTATGACTAATCGTATGATCAAACCATCATTGAACGACGAAATAGAAAAATTGAATGCGGATTAGGCCCCGTGCTGAGCAAAACCAATAAGGTTTCCGGCGGGGTCGCGCACATAAATCTCACGCGAGCCATGGGGCGTCGTATGTTCGGCAATTGCAATTTCATACTTGCTGGCAACCGGGATAATGTCATCCAATGATGGTGTTTCCAAATAAAGGATTGAGCGATGAACGCCTTCAATACCAACCGGATTGGTCGCCTCAGAGAATGCAAAACTTTGATACATGATCTCCATGGGACCGCGTTGCAAACTGATAAAGGCCAGCTTCTCATCGAAGGGCACGGAGATTGCGACCTCAAAGCCAAAATCTTTCCAAAAATCCGCGCATGCTTGCAGGTCTGTTCCTAAAAGGATTGGGGTGATTTTACTGATGGTCACAGGGGTCTCCTTTGTGTCCAATTGTGCGCCCGGTTGCCC
>CAYQXV010000031.1:0-23144 GCA_964421675.1 uncultured Caulobacterales bacterium | reverse complement strand
GTTTGCTTGTGCATTTGCAGGTTCAGCGGTGCTTGATGCCTGTGAACAGCCATTCAGGGCCATCAAAAACCCAATCATCAAAAACAAGGGCATCAAAAACAAGGGCACCAAAACCAAATTGCGAACCGCGATGAACCCCATGAGTAACGCCCCTTATTGCTTGCTATTATAAATTATAATAGATTCCGTTGAAATCCCTATTTGTCAAGCAAATATCTGAGATAACCCCATGGCTAAGCCAAAAGAACTCACCACAGCAGATCTGGTCGTCCTGGCGGTCCTGCTTGGCCATCCCCCCATGCACGGCTATGAGGTCGTTAAAAAATTGGAGGATGCGGACGTGCAAGACTGGGCCCCAATTTCAATGCCGCAGGTGTATTACTCCCTGCGAAAAATGGCCAAGCTTGGTCATATCGTTCCCGCCGACGCAGCCGAGCCCTCTTCGGGGCCAGACCGCCTCACCTACAAACCCGCAAGCCATGCACTGGGCACCATGAAGGCTGCCCTCGACGGGGATGCATGGGTCCATCACCGCATCCCGACACCGTTCACAACCTGGACGGCGCTCGCCTCTCATGCAGATGTTAAAACAATAGACCGCCAATTTAATCGGCGTGCGGATTTTTTGGCAGCTGAGATTAAACGCGAGGAAGAAACGCTGATCACGTTAAACACCGCCAAAGGGCCCGGCGTTGCGAGTGCGCGGGCCATGGTGTCATTGGCGATTGCGCAGATGCAAGCAGAGGCCGCCCACCTTTCCCCCTTACGCGATGCGATTTTGCATGAAAGAAGCCTTGTTCATTGATGAGGGGTTTTTGTAACGGCCCGGTAGGCGATGACGACACCAATGCCCAAGGCGAGCGCGGCGAAGCCGCCCAGACCAATCGCCCCGCGCCATGGCATGGACGGATCGGCCAGCATGATCACCGTGATCGGCGCAACACCGTTAAACACGCCGTGAAACATGGCCCCATGAACCATCGAGCCACCTTTCTCGCGGATCAGCGCAATAATCGGTGTCATGAACATTACCCAGCCGATGAAAATCACCGGTCCCCAAACCGGCAAGCCCGGATAGTTATAGCCAAGCGCAACGATCGGCGCATGCCAAGCCCCCCAGATAAATCCCGTTAGCATGGCATGGCGCCAGAACGGCATATGCGACCAGCGATCCCACAACCATCCGCGCCAACCCACTTCCTCCGTAACCATCATGAAGGCCGTATTGATCACCCCCGCAACAACCGGCAGTGAAATGATTTGCAACCAGGCAATTTGCTGCACCGATAAAGGCAGCTCTTCCGGGTCTATCCCTGCATTTTTAAACTGAATCAAAAATGCCTCTTCCAGTGTCAGTATTTCGCGCCCGCCAATATAGTGGGTCGCAAGGAAGGCAAGCCCGGCGAGCAGGAACGGCGCAAGGAACGCGATAAATAGCCATTTATTGAACGGGTTTGAGGAAAGCCCAAGGGCGGCAAAAAACCGATGGCGGTCATAGAGTAAAGCGCAGACAAACGCGGCAACACCCGGCCCCGCCATATATAAAACGAGGAGCGCAATGCTATAGTCCCGGCCCGATTGGCAAATACCCGCTGCAAGACCCCAACTCCACCCGAAAGTGATGAGCAAAAACAGCCAGACGCCCCTAGCTAGCATACCGTTTTCTTGTCCACTGTTTTGATTGTCCATTATTGCGTTCGCTCCGGATCTTGGTCAATTGCATCAGGGGATACCCCCTCAACGTCCGAAGCCTTGGACGCTTGCAAATTGACACCCCGGTATTCACGTTTTTCCAGACTTGCGACGAACGCGCGAAACGCATCGGAGTAAATTTCTTCTCTCAATTCCCAATAATCCTGAAAGCCTTTTGTGGAGATGAACTCTGCCAAATGCTTTGAGATCGCGCGCCACAAATTTTCTTCGATCTGCCCGTTCTGATACTGAACCAGAAATTCTTCGAAGCCTCGCAAAACATTCTGCACAAAGGCACCGACAATATTGAATTCTTCCGGTGTCAGCCCGTGCAACCCAACGGACAGAGATTTCGTCCAGCCCTGCGCCACAATTTGGTTTTCGTGCATCGGGTCCATCATCTTGCGATACTCGACCGACAGGTTGTGCCGTGCGGTGAGCAGGCCATCGCGGCGCTGTTCGCGCACCTGATAGAGCAGCGCAAAGAGCGATCCGAGAATGGCAATCACCGCCACCGTCTGCCCGATATAGTAGATGCTTTCGAGAGTCACGCCCCGGGCTCCTCTTTTGGGAATTCCTCGTGAGACCGGACAGGTTTATCTCTTTGCTTCTCCTCTGCCTCTCGCCTTGCGATTATGCCTGCACGGCGTTTTTCGACCCTGTCTATCCATTCTGTATAATAATAATCGCGATCTAAACTCTTGGCCCAATCATCTTCAAGGCCTTCGAGTTCTCTACGCCGTTGCACAGAGAGCAACCTTTTATGAGCCGAGAATAGCAAGGGATTTGTTATCATCTCCGCATACTGCCCTTCACTCTCCACAGCAAGCTTCATTGTGCCGGTGCCTTGTTTTTCCGCGATATAAGCGGTCCAGGTTACATTGGCCATCATATTGCAGAAAACGCCTAATTGCGCGGCCTGCGGAGCATCGATTTTCTCGCCGCTGAGAAGACGATGATAGGCATAGGCAAGGTCTGCGTCTTCTCCGATCATTCGCCACAAGTCATCAAAGCGGCCTTGTAAGTGGGCGGAGTTCTGAACACGCGTTTGTTTCGTATTCTGGCGCACTTGCATGCCGACAAAGATCAGCGAGGCAACAACCGCCGCTACAGCGATAATCTGTGTGATGTAGTAAACGGTTTCGAGGGTCATGCGTCCGGCTCCTCTTCGCTTTCCTCAGAGCTGGGCGCCTTCTCAAATTCAATATCGCGAAAGACATGCACCTTTGTCGTATCCCGCGCGGCTTCAATCGCCTCAATGAACGCCTTTGAGAAAACACCGTCCTGCTTGTCTTGCTCCCACCATGTGCCGTGGAACGGAAGTTTGATCATCGAGGCGGCCCATGCCTGCCACGCCTCCCACAATTCCTCATCCAGTTGATGTTCCATTATTGCGTTCACTCCGGATCTTGTCGCCAAGTTTCAAACGAAACTCCGAAATAAACAAGAGCCAATGCCGCCCTTCCACAAAGCCCGACATGTCAAAAGGGACCTTTTTTCCAAGTCAAACTGGATTTAGCGCGCGCCTGGAATTAGGATTAAGCATGGATGAAAATGACCTATACCGGCTTGAAGAAAGTTTGTGGAAAACACAAACCCGCTTTGATCAAGACTATATGGACGGAATTTTCGATGTTGATTTTCGAGAATTTGGCAGGTCGGGGCGAAGATATGACAGAGCTGAGATGTTTTTCAGCAGCGCTGAGACAAGGGAAATTAATGCCATCTTTCCGTTGAAAGATTTTACCGTCCAGTGCCTCTCTGACGCGGTGTTTCTTGTGACCTATATCAGCGAGATAACTAATGGGGATTGTGTCCAGCGTAGCAACAGATCCTCCATATGGAAGCAGAGCGAAGCAGGTTGGAAACTCATGTTTCACCAAGGCACCCCTTGCCCGTAAAGACAGCTTTCACAAGGTCGCTAACCCCGGTGACGAGGGTAGCGGGCAAGGATAATATTTCCCGCCATTTGGCGTCTCCCAGGCAAGATAGCGACGATTTACGCCCCTCCCGCCTGTTCACGGTCCAGCCTCTAAGCCCCTAAAAAAATGAGACATTTTTTGGGGTTTGTGCTAATTGACTGAAAACAGCCTGGGGAGCGTGAGTTTGAGCCATCTTTTCGCAGAATTAAAGCGCCGGAATATCTTCCGCGTGGCGGGGGTTTATGCCGTTGTCGGATGGCTGATTATGCAGGTCATCTCGGTGATGACCCCGGCATTAAACCTTCCTGATTGGGTGGATAGTTTCTTCGCTATCGCACTGATAGCGGGCTTTCCCATCGCCATGATTTTAGCGTGGGCGTTTGAGCTTACACCCGAAGGGATGAAGCCAACAAAAGCGATTGAAACCGATGAAAGCATCACTGCAAAAACCGGCCGCAAATTAGACTATGCCATCCTCGGCGGCTTGGCATTGGTGGTCGGTCTTTTGGCTTTTCAGACCTTTAAACCTGCGCCATCGCCTTCAAGCGTGGCGCCATCAAGCGAAATAGCGGCCAATGAAGCTGAGGCCAATGAAGCTGCAGTAAGTGAAACCAGTGAGCCCATAGAAGCTTCCATCGCGGTTCTTCCTTTTGCTGACCTCTCACCGGATGGCGATCAGGAATATTTTGGCGACGGGATCGCCGAAGAACTGCTCAATAGTTTTGCGCAAATCAAAGAGATGAATGTTGCGGGGCGCACCTCTTCCTTTGCCTATAAGGGCCAAAATCTTGACCTGCGCGAGATTGGCCGCGTCCTCGGTGTTGCGACAATTCTGGAAGGATCAATCCGCAAACAAGGCGAGCGCATTCGAGTGACGGCGCAGCTGATCAAAGCCGATGATGGCTTTCACATCTGGTCTGAAACTTATGACCGTGAC
Organism: uncultured Caulobacterales bacterium; assembly: GCA_964421675.1. Taxonomy (GTDB): domain Bacteria; phylum Pseudomonadota; class Alphaproteobacteria; order Caulobacterales; family Parvularculaceae; genus CALLPQ01. Next base: position 18,593 of record CAYQXV010000031.1, on the reverse strand, counting down.
CTCATCGATATTTTCGCGGTGCAAGACGATATCGCGCACGAAATTTCGACCGCGCTTATGCCCCATTTAATGGGCAAAGACGCGCCGGATTTACCAAGTGCCACACCCACAGATATTGACGCTTATGAAGACTTCCTCGAGGCGCGCCAATTGGTCCATCGTCGCAGCGACTTTAAGCGGGCAAAGACCTTGCTGGAAGGAGTGATAAAAACCGACCCAGATTATGCGCCCGCTTATGCTCTATTGGCGCAAGTTGAAATCTCTCTATCCGATGCGCAGGGCAGTTATGGCGATACGCCCTTAAGTGAGGCCGCGCCTATTGCGCAGGCTCACCTTGATCGTGCCTTCGCCCTTGACCCTGATCTATCTGCTGCCCATGCGGCTCAGGGGCTTCTTTACTCGAACAAAAGTCAAACAGGTGAAGCCATTACCTCTTTAGAGCGCGCCATTGAGATTAATCCGAATAATCTCGAGGCTAAAATGTGGCTGGCTTTTGAGTATCTGAGTACGCGGCGGCACCGTGATGTGGCGCAGGCAATGGTTGAGGTATTTGATAAAGACCCATTATTCGGCCCCATTGGGTCCAATGCAATTTCCCAATTGGCAGGAATTGGGGAGCTGGAGCGCGCGCAGAAAATCGTCGATCGATTACATGCGATTGATCCCGGTAGCACCAGTACTTTGAAGGCAAAATCAAGGTTGATGGGGATGCAAGGGAATTGGGGAGAGGCCATAAATACCGATCTAAAACTCTTAGAGGCAGACCCTGATAATGCCAGATGGAAAGCAGGTCTCGCCGATATCTATCTCAATTTAGCCGCGGTTCCAGAAGTCCGGCAATATGGACATGCGGTCTATCGAATTTATGCCGATTGGATAGAGGGCGATATAGAGACCGCTCGTACAAAATATGAAGCGATCTTGGCACAGGCCCCTGAGAATGCGTTATTGACAAACCAATATATCAATCTCTTGGCCCAGAAGGGTGATTTTCAAGACGCTGTGAATTTCTTTGATGCCACTTGGTCTGATCTTCGTACCTTTGAGAAAAAGACATTTAGTCCCTATGGTGGGCCATCGCCAGCCTATGCGAACCTGGCTTTATCCTTTCAAAAAACAGGGCGAGACGAGATGGCCAAAGAGGCTTTGGCACGAATGCGCACATCCCTTGATCTTGATAAGGTAGGTGGAGCGAAAAATTTGCATTTTGAAGAAGCCCAATGGCAGGCCCTAACCGGTGATCATGCAGGTGCGATTGCCACATTAGAAGAAGCATTTGCGTCCCGAACCATTATGCCAATTTATATCCAAATACGACCTGCATTTGATCCGATTAAAGATCATCCAGATTTCATCGATCTGAATGCCCGCAATATTGCCCGCATCAATGAAGAGCGCGCAATCGTCGGCTTAGCGCCACTTGAATAGCATGAGCAAGAATTTGTGCGTGGTTCTTTCGACGAGCTGAGCCCGTTGGACGGCAAAGCGAGATGAATGCCCCGCGACCCATCGTGACTTAGCCCGATAGACCAGATAGCCTTGCCGATAATCTTTGGCAATCATCTGGGGACAGAAAATCATGATCCGGCATAATATCTTTGTGGCTGTACTGACGATTATTCTTTGCGCAATCCCGGCATGCGCCACTCCGCACACTGAACAGCAATTCGGTGAACCCATCCAAGTCATGATCCTTGGCATGACCCACTTTAGCGGTAACGACGCTGATCCGCTCAATCCCGATATTCCTTATTTTCTGGGGGCGCGCGGCCAGAAAGAAATCCAGGACCTGCTGGACCGGCTGGCGCTCTATGAGCCCGACAAAATCATGGTTGAACTTGATTTTGAGCGGGAGGACGACTTCAACCAATCTTACAATGCCTTCCTGAACGACGCCCATGAGTTGACGGTTAATGAGCGCCAGCAGGTTGGCATGCGGCTGGCGCGCCGACTTGGTCATGATAAATTATATGCGATGGATTTTGACAGCTTCCTCGACTATCGCCCCGCCATTGCAGCGGCAAAAGAGCTTGGGCAAGATCATTTATTGAAAACCGTTGAAGACTTGTCCGCCGAAATCGGCGCACAATATGAGGCCGCGTCAACAAAGCCGCTGACTGAGCGTTTACTTGCATTGAATGCAACCGAACAAAGACAGCAACGCAAAATTTTTCTGACCATCGCCCAAATGGGTACGGCCGAAGACCCGCAAGGCGCATTACAGGTTTTAACCTGGTGGCAGCGTAACCTCGTCATGTTTGCACGAACGGCGCAGCGCGCAGAGCCGGGAGATAAGGTGCTGATTGTCGTTGGCAATGGACACCGGGAAATTTTGCAAGAATTTTTCGGCGAGGCACCGGGCTTCAGGCTTGTCAGCCCGGGTCCCTATTTAGAGCGATAATTCGCGTGATGCAGTAGACGGTTTCGAGGGTCATTCTTCGCCCCCGTCATTATTGCTGTCTATCGCGGCGTCGCGGTTGTCGCGGTAGTCTCTTACGGCATCATAAATCGCTAATTCTTCCGTGCCGGTATAGTTATTTATATATGTCACATAAATGTCCGCCAAGTTGGTCGACACCGTCATTTCCTGGCGAACATCTATGACGATGGCCTGATAATCCGCCTCCGCAATTTGCCCGGTATCATATGCCCATTGCGTAGATGCCCAGACATTACCCCTTGACGCCGCATAAACATAGAGCCGTCTTTGCTCGTCGTCCGTAAGCGGAGTTTCTTTATGCATAGTCTGCCGCAAAGATGCGTCTGTTATGAGAAGGCTGTTGAGGTCATTGAACTGGTTTATTAAGTCCCGCGTCGCATTGAACCGTGAAATCTGGTTTTGCTGATTGATCTGGCTATAGATCGCGAACAGCGAGGCGATAATGGCGACAAACGCGATGATCTGCGTGATTTGATAAATGCTTTCCAGCGTAAAGCGGTTTGGGCTTTCCTTGGTCGGTTTCTGGGTCATGTCTTTGTCCCCTCATCTCCACTATTGTCATCACCCACCCCGTCTTCGCTCTCTTCGGAGTCGGGCGCTTTCACAAATTCAATATCGCGATAGACTTGCACCTTTGTCGTATCTCGTGCGGCTTCAATCACCTCGATGAAAGCCTTTGAGAAAAGACTGTCCTGCTTTTCTTGTTCCCACCAAGTAGCGTGGAACGGAAGTTTGATCATCGAGGCAGCCCATGCCTGCCACGCCTCCCATAATTCCTCGTCAAGCCCACCATAACGATAGAGGTAGTATGCCCCCTCATATTTCTGAAACAGGGCGCGGTTGAATATGATCATCCGATGCTGGACACCAACGGGAAAATCTTCCCAGCTCTTCGCAGGGTCAAAGGTCTCCAAACCTTCAAGCATGCGTTCATCAGAATAGTTCGCCCACAATTGCTCGTTCAGGCTCGCCAAGGAGTTCGTCGCATCAAAAGCCGCGGACGCCTTGGTGGCGCGGGTGCTTTGCCGGATTTGCAGGCCGACAAAGACCAACGAGGCCATAACGCCAAGTGCGGCAATAATCTGGCTGATGAAGTAAACGGTTTCGAGGGTCATTCGTCCGGCTCCTCTTGTGGATCATCCATGCGGGTGGCCGGGTCCGGATCGGGCGCGAATTGGGGAAGATACTCCCAGACTGGCGGGATGTCTTTTCGCTCACTTAGCGCCTTATCGAGCGCCTCGCGAATGTCAGTGCCGACAATCAAACGCGCACGCTGCCAATATTGTTTGCCACCGGGTGTCGACAGGTTGAGGAGTACTGCGCCTTCAAAGCCGGCGTAAGACGCGTCATTGATCAGCTTATCTTTGCGCATATAAAACGCCATCTCTGCGATGTTGACCCCCGTATGCATGAGATGAAAGAATACGGCTTGATCTTGCGGTGATGCGCCCTCGTAATCCTGGAAACACTTGCGGATGCTCTCCAGCGCAGCAGGGTCTGTTGCAGCAAGCTCAGTATAACGGGGCACTTCCGCCAGAATTTGGCGCTGGTGTTCGGCCCGAGCGAGCACATGATCCTTACGCTGCTGAATGTAGATCGCAATCAGCGAGGCGAGGATCGCCCCGACGGCGATGATTTGCGTAATGTAGTAGATGGTCTCAAGTGTCATGCGTTCGGCCCTCCGTCAGCCTGCTCTTCATCCGGCTGGGGCGTAATTTTAGCAATCGGTTTAATCAGGCTATCGATATGCTCTGCGAAAGCACCGCTATATAAACCGACCTCTCGGCATCTCTTCCACTCATTCACAAAAATTGGTTTGGAAAGATACCAGGCCGTATTCGCAACGTTCATATTGAATATGTCATCATCGTAGAGACCGTTCGCATGAGCCAACCAAACATTACGGTGGTTGGCAACCATGATGTTGAAATAGAGTAGAATTTGCGTTGCCTCGATGGTTTTCAAAACCTCATCATGAAACATCACCTTACGGAATATTTCTGCAAGTTCGGTATTATTCATCACATCCTTCAAAGATTCCGCATAGTTTGAGGAAAGCCCTGCAGCGTTTTCTACGCGGGCCATCTTATTAGCTTCCCTCTGCTGCCAATAGATCGCAACAAGAGAGGCAACGATTGCCACAACAGCAACCGTTTGGCCGATATAATAGATGGTTTCGAGGGTCATGCGTCTGGCTCCTTGTCCGAGGCAGGCGTGTCGGCAGAGTTTTCTTGCGCCTCCCGCTGCTGCATGCGTTTGGCGACATCTTCCCATTGATGCGTTTGTGCCCTCTCGCGCAGGGCGGCCATGCGAGACATCATCGCCTTATAGCTTTCGCCATCTAACTCCCGCTGGGCGAAGACGCGCGGTATGGTGTCCCACACGACAGGAAACGTTAGATAGAACGCCTGAGTGCCGGAAATCACGTTGACCACGTCTTCATCAACAAGGCCTTTTTCGTCTGCGGCGGTCATATCCAGCCATAAGGCCGTATAGAGAGAAAACCACATCATTAGCCGGAACAGCGTGTCAGGGTCTTCAATCCGTTTGTTCTCGACGGTTAGGTGACGAAAGGCACGGCCCAGCTCCACATCCTCAATCATGCGGGCGGCAAGCTCCATATTGGTGCGCATGAATTGGCCGGAGAACTCAGCCCGCGCGACCTTGTTGGCCCGCTCCATCTGCTTTTGCGACTGACGGTTCTGAATGGCGAGGAAGACCAGCGTCGGGAAGATAAGGACAACGGCGATGATCTGCGTGATGAAATATAAGGTTTCGAGGGTCATTCGCCCGGCTCCTTTTCCGTCTCAGGACGTACTTTTTCCGGTGTAATCCACGGGCGCATGCCTTCCGGTAGCGGGCGGTTCAGGACATTGGCTTCGATATGGGCGACGAAAGCATCGGTGAAAGTCGAGCGTCGCCGCTGCCAAAATGCCTTACCGCCGGGAGTTGTTAACAATGTAGTGAGCGTCGTTTCCATGGTACGCCAGATTTCTTCTTTGAGACTGCCATCTTGCCAGAGATAAAAGGCGCTTTGAACGTAAGAGAACTGCGCCATCCACGTCCCCATGAAGATAGCGTTTTCTTCGTCTGACAGGCTGTCGATATCCTTGAAGCCTTTTATGCCAATCCGAGCACGATCCAGATCCTCGCTCGCCCACATATATAAACTGGCATAGTTCTCATAGACGGATTGCGCGGCGGCGGCTTTGGCCTGTTCAGTATTTTGACGGATTTGAATGCCAACAAAAATAAGAGAGGCGAGCACGGCGGCAACGGCAACAATCTGACTGATATAGTAGAGCGCTTCGAGGGTCATAAATCTGTTTCCCGCTTAATTGGAGACCGCAACCCAGGTCATCATTGAAATCCGATGTGCGATCAGAAACCCCCAACCCGCCCAATGCCATTGCCGTTTTTCTGTAAGCATCAGCAAAAGCAGCGTTGCGATGACAGGTCCAAATGTAACCAGTATGAAGACAATCTGTTCTGACAGTGATATTCCGAAATCAGTACGGGCATAACTAAAGACCGTGATGGTTGGCGCGATGACAATTAACCCGAGGATCAGTTTGCGATTGGCAATATAATAATCTTCGACAGACGCCCACCGCTCTTTATGTTCCGGGTATAGCAAGCGGCTCACCATGATATACGGCATGAGTGACGCCAACAGCGCCGTCAATTGAATGACGTCAAACGAAAGGGTTTCATCAGCTAGAGAGAAAAGCACAAAGGCATTGATCACGGCGGCAGAGATATAGAAGTTGATCGCCCAGGGGACAAACCCGATCGGTAAATCACGCCGTGCGCGTAAGGCATCCGCCATATTGTTCGCGACATTCGCGAGCAGTAACCCGCCCAGAAGCGCCACAAAGCTGACGGCGATTTCGACATCGGTCATGCGCCAGGCTCCTCGTCTGAGAGGTTTTCCAGATCAGGCAAACCACCGACATCTTCGCCACCTTCATCAAACAATGCCCAGACCGAGCCTTTTGTGGGTGTGTCGCCCTGTACTGCAATTTTTTTGTCAACATACGCGCGATACGATTCGGAGAACATGTCTCGTCGTTCTTCCCAAATCCTTGTGAGTAGCGGCGACATTGCCTGGGATAACCAGCTGTCCCAGAACTTCCATCGATCCTCAGGGAATGAGCCATTAAGCCATTTGGAATGAACCTCCTGCAAGTTCACAAACATTGGCATCATATATGCGTATATGAGATATTTCTCTTCAGGCTTATATGAGTCAAAGTCTCTGATGGCCCTGATGAAGAGAGCCGCCATCTCCGGCGTCAGGTTCAGGTACCAGTCATTGAAGGTCCGGTGTGCCGTGTCAGCCGCGTCAGCTTTCGCCTGCGCTGTACTCTGGCGGATTTGCACACCGACAAATATCAGTGACAGGATGATCGCCACGACTGATACCGTCTGGCCGATATAATATATTGCTTCTAAATCCATATCCTACCGCGCCTCCTCACTCGCGCCATTTTACTCACTGGTTTGGCAGTGTTCGCCTCATTCATGTTCATGGGGTTTGTCCAGCGCTTCATCTAGTGCTGCGTGTAAATCGCTGGCAGACTGGCGCAAGGGAAGAACGCCCAATTCAAGCAAACTTAATTGAAGGGTAACATTCTCCCCAAATGCATTACGGAATGCAGCATTGGCACGCATGCTTGATGCATCACACGTGTAGAAAACATCGTACGGATCAACTTCGAAGTCCGAGGTTGTAATGGCTTCTTTTTTCAAGCCTACGGCAAGCAATTCCGGAAATGCGCGCGACAATAATGTGATTTTTATCCGGTTAGCCTCTTCAAAGACTTGTGCACTATCCAAAAGGTCGATCAGCTTCGAAATTTCATGAACAATAATCTCATCACGGATCAGCGTGGTCTCACCTGTAGACCGTAACTCTGTCAGGATCGGGACGTTGCTTCCGGCAAAAAGCGGGTAATGGCTAAGCGCAATCGACTGGCATTCAGCATCGGTGAGTTCAGTTCGTTCATCCACACCGAAAACAACATGTCTGGCTGAGATCAGATTTTCCAAACGCTCATCGATAAAACGTGCGCGCGTTGCAACATCAAATGCCTGCGCTTGAGAAATCTCGTCATGCAATCGCTCCAGCAGTGCCCGTTCCGCTCGCGCATCGGAGCGTGCGTCATTCCAGTTCGCAACCTGAATACCGATGAACACACCGACGACGACGATAAGAAAATCGAGACCAACGGCGAACCAGTTCTGGTCTTTGACATGTTGCGTAATACGTCTAAGGATCATTTTTTCAACTCCGCCTCTACGCGCGTGGCCAGCGACTCGGAAGCGCGTTGAAGGCTTTCATAGAAACCTCGCTCGACGAGCGTATATTCCACCAATGTTCTGAGCGCCCCCTTTAGCGCGGGGTCGGTGCGCAGCGCTTCGGCAATAGCCTCAGACTCAATCGGTGAGAACGGACTGAACCCATGCTCCTGTCCAGCAAAGATCGCTCTGTCTCTAAGGGGACGGAATGTGTTGACCTGCGCATCCTCCACACCAGCCCAGAGTGTTCTGTATCGCAGAAGGTCCTGAACAAGCGTTTCATTTTTGATGATGGAAGAATTACCGGCAGAGATAAGGGCTTCTATCGTGCCATCATTATGGCGCGGGTAAAGCCGTACCATGACATGTTTCCACAATTCGCCGCGAATCTCGTCTGTCAGCGGTGGCGGCAACGCGACCTCTAACGTATTCGAGATTAAAGCGTTGGACTGCACGGGGGCTGTAACGGATCGTACAGGCTCCAATCCTGCTTCCGTTAGCAGCAGATTACCTCCATCAATGCCAAGCATGAGCACTTCCAATGAGGTAGAAAGAGATCCCTGATCTGCCTCGAGGTCTTCAAGCAGATCAGCAAGAAGCTCCTGTTCGCGGAGGGCATCGGTGCGCGCGTTATTCCAGTTCGCCGCCTGAACGCCGATGAACACACCAATGACAACAATAAGAAAGTCGAGTCCGACCGCGAACCAGTTCTGGTCTTTGACATGCTGCGAGACGCGTCGAAGTAGCATAACTCTCCCCCAGTTACTTCTGGGGCCACTATGAATCAAAGATGATGAAATGCAAGGTTTTTAGACTATGATTTGCATTCAACTTTATGAGAGCCTTCAATTTTGATGCGAATTTAGATCCCATGGCATTATATCGGATTTATAGGCGCTTAAAGTACGCTTTTTCGCGCACCTATCCGCCATGTTTGTACACGGAATTTCCATCAAGATTTAAAGAAATTATCCAGCTTGCCAAAGGCCGCTGTCCAGCCGTTTCGGATGACCTCGTCAAGTTTCACATCGCCATCAACGCGCATGTCTGGAATATTGGCATGCACGAGGCGCACCTGCGTTACGCCATCAAGCTGTGTAAAATCAACAGATATGATCATCGGGTCTCCCTCCTCAGTGGAGGTATAGGCGAGCCGGTGCGGGGGATCATATTCAACGAGCGTTGCAAACCCGGGAACATCATGCTCCCCCATAGGGGTTTCAAGGGTCATGTGGTGATTATATTTTCCGCCAACTTTCGGCTCCACTTCAGAGCGCACATCCGTGCACTCAGCACATCCCCACCATTGCTTGATTTTGCTGGTTTCCATCCATGCATCAAAGACATCAGCAATTGGTGCACTGAAGGTTTGCGTGACGATAAGGTTTCCGTTTTCGAATTTAATATCGGCGCTCATTTGCTGTTCCCCTTTTTGGTTTTCTTCTTTTGATTGTCCTGAAGATAGTCCTCAACCGCGTCGAACTGGTGTTTCCAGAACCGCGAATAATAAGTTATCCAATCGCGCGCTTGCTCAATCGGCTGCGGGTCAATGCGAATTATGTGGTGGCGGCCATGCTTGGTACGGCGCACCAGACCCGCCTGTTCCAGCACTTTGATATGCTTGGATATTGCCGGCTGCGACATGTCATAATGCGCGGCCAAAGCACTGACATGCGCTTCGCCTTGAGCAAGCTGGGCCAACATGCCCCGGCGCGTTGGGTCAGACAGGGCGGAAAATACGCAATCGAGCTGTTCATTATCCATAATCGCTATCTAAAATCATTATCCATAACCAAATGGTTATATATTATCCCAAAATTGTCAAGCCAGTGTTTCAAATGCTCGGCGCAATCCCGCTTTTCCCGCCAAGCCACCAACCGCAAAAATGCTCCTCAATGCACCATTAAGCTGATAGAATATTGTTGGCTGCGATAGATGGGTTTCATTGGGAGTATTTGTTTTGCGTAAGATCTCAATCATTTTGGGAAGCAGCGTTGCAGCCCTCCTCATCGCGGTAGGCATATTGGTTTGGTTGCTTATGCCGCCGAGCATCGGGGTGCCTGCGCAACAAGATCATATTATCAGTAATGTGACGATCTGGAATCCGGGCGAAGCGCCAATCGCAAACCAAACTATTGTGATTGAAGATGGCAAGATTGCGCAGATCCGCGATGCCCGCACAGATGATCCCGCGCCGCTTTGTTCAGGGTGCACCGTAATGCCGGGCCTCATCGATGCGCATATCCACACACCGCCCCAGATGGCCCTTGGCAATCAGCGCCTGTTTTCGCTGTTATATTTACATTACGGCGTCACCGCCGTGCGCGACCTTGGCCAGCTTGATAGCTCGGTGCCAAAATTACAGAAGAAAATTGCCCGCGGGAAAATTCCCGGCCCGCGCATGTATCGCTGCGGCCCGGCGCTTGATGGAACACCGGCCTCGTTTCAAGGGGCCGTCAGTATCAAAACAGCCGCCGAAGGCCGGGCAAAAGTTGAGGCGCTCGCCAAAGAAGGCGTGGATTGCATCAAGGTCTATGATAAGTTACCGGCCGAGGCATTTGAAGGGATTGCGCCGACCGCACACAAATATGGCATCCCCCTTGTCGGACATACGCCGCATTCGGTAAAACTAAATTCTATTTCCAACTTTGAGATCGCCCATTATACCGGTGTTCCCTATCTGGAAAACGCACCGCCCGAAGGCTTTGCCTATCTCAGTCAAGACCTTATCGATATGTCGCAGGAACAGATCGATGCGCTGCTTGCGCTTATGGTGCAAAACAATATTTCCATTCTGCCAACCAATGCGAACCAATATTTACGATTGTCAGTCGCACGGCCCGATAAATTTCCGCCAACCGAAGGGCTGAAGCATCTGCCCTCTTTGTGGGAACATGTATGGCCTAACATAGTCTCGCATGCGAAAACCCCCGATGAGATTGCGACCGAGCTGCGCGCGATCCCTGCAGCAACCGCCTTTAACGGGCAAGCGCGCCGCGCCGGTATCGATGTTCTGGCAGGCACGGATGTGGTTATGCCCTATGTCATTCCAGGCGAATCTCTTCTTCTACAGATTGAGGCACTATCGAAAGCCTTTGGCAGCGATGAAGCAGCCCTGGAAGCGGCAACTGCGGTAAATGGGCGTCATATCGATGAAGGCATGATTGGCCGTATCCAACCGGGCGCCTATGCGGACTTGTTACTGTTCGACCATGACCCAAGAGCGGATCTGGCCAGCATAAGCAATTGGACATTCCTGATTGCGGATTCCAGATTATATGAAAGAGACGATGTTGATAAAGCGGTCGCGCGATATGATCGCCACTTTAATGGCGCGTTTTATTCGTCCGTTATCAATTTTCTCTATTCGGTTTTGTAAGGCTCGCGCGCTCCGCACTTAAACAGGCTCTATCGTTTCTGCGCGAGCGCCCCGCCAGAGCAAGTCGCGGGCGGTAATCCGAAAACGCCCGCGTTTTTTGGCATGATGGACCGTGAGCGCGATTGTGATCAATACCACGACAGCGCGGATCAGAAAAAAGCTCCAACTGCCAAGTGTACTGTCCCCAACATCAAACACTTCAAAGTAGCCATTCATCAAAACATGAAGACCCGCGGGCACCCAGATATTATTGTCCCACTCAATATACATCCAGCTCCACCAGACAGCCGCAATGGCGGTGATGCCAAAAATGCCAGCCAATTCGAGCAATGAATTGCCTTGATAAAAATGCCCAATGCCGAAAATCGTTGCGCCAAGCAACGCGGCTGGCAGGAAGCCCCATCCGGCGAACCGGAATAGCAATCCAAACACCATACCGCGATATAATATTTCTTCGCCGATGCCGGGAAGTATTGCCGCGCGAACAATATCAAAGGCTATATCGTCCGAAGACAAGGGCGCGATAAACGCATAGGCCACCGGCAAGACCGCGGTGGAGATTAGTCCGACCATTGCCGCCGTAAAGACCGAGCCATCCAAACCAATGGCTGAAGCCCAACGGCGCGGCCCGGCGACAAGGAACGCCACAACGATTGGCAGCGCCACCAACCACACGCCGTAAAGTAGCACCGCCAATGCGCCAAGCCGGGGCCAACCACCGGGAAAATTATCCTTCAAGGCATAATATGGCCAGCGCGCAAAATTATCTTGAAGGAAATAGACGCCGATCACCAGAGCGGAGATCAGCACAAAACGGGCGGGCGCGGGCAGACGCGATGAGGACAAAGGAAACATGAAAAACCCATAACCGTTAGCGCGCCTGAACCTGCGCAAAACACGCTAAAACAGTGTGCAAAAGATGATATGCGTCGATTTTTACTCTATTTGCGCCTCAAAACGCGTCATCGCTTCGGCCCGGTATGCGCTGGGCGATTGGCCTTGATGGGCCATAAAGGCCCGATTGAACGAGGCGAGTGAGGCAAAGCCTGAATCAAACGCAATGGCGATAATCTTGTCGGCGGACCGTGCGGGGTCGGCGAGCATTTGCTTGGCACTCTCAACGCGCTGCGCATTGAGAAAGTTGCGAAAGTGGCGGTAACCAAGCTCCTGATTGATTAGGGTACGCAGCCGAATTTGACCAACGCCGACTTGCTTGGCGAAGGTTTCAAATTTTAACGCAGGGTCAAGAAAGGGTTTGTCATCTTCCATAATGCGCAACACGCGCGCGCGCAGTTTTTGAGCCTCTGAGGATTGCTTCGACACCATTACCGGGTAGGCAGGGTGCTCCGGGCGGGCCTCAGAAAACACCCCGCTCTCAACCCGCAACACCCAGAACGCCATGACCGCGGCCATGGTCGTCAGCGCGCCATTTTGCCAGACCGTAAAGGCGAGCGGCTTCCACGAAAACCCAAACGCAATATCGATAACCAGATCAAGAAACAAAAATGCACTTGGCACAGCGGCGAAGACCAGCCTGGCGCTGCGCCGTGATGTCACAAGATCGCCGCTACGATCGGACACAAGTAACCAGCTCACATGCCCGACGAGCAATAGCCCAAGCCCAACCAGGAGCCAGGTTATATTGATCGGAGCTTGCGGCCAAAACATTTTCGCGGCGAAAACACTCACCCAAACCGCAGCAACGCCCCACTCCAATCGGCCAAGACGAAAATCATCTTCAAAGAGCGAGCGACAAAACCACCAATAGATGAAGGTAACATTCCCGCTAAGGAGCACGCGTACCAGCGCAAGCTCTTGCGGTACAATGAAGCCGCGATCTTTTGCATTGCCAATCAGATAAGCCGTGGTTCCCAGGGTAAACAGAAAAAATATGATTCCGTTTGCGCGCAGTCCGGTACTGCGCAGGACAAGCAAACCCGTCAGCAATAAAATAACGGCCCCGGTGATCCTGAATAAGAGGTCAAGTTCCAGCATGCCCTGATGCTGTCATGATTGTTACATTGGTGTCCACACATATCCTATGGGGATTGCCATCGCAAAAACACGCCACAACCGCCATCACTATTGTTGGCGGCGACGCATCCGAGTCTAACCGAAAAAAAATTACGCTTGATGCAAGCCCAAAACCGGGTTTTGAGCAGTAAAAAACCGGTTTTGAGGAGATGACAGCTAGCTGACCTGTAAAAACAGAGCGTCACCACAACCAACAGCAGGATATATTGATGAACCGAACCCTCGCTATGCTCGCAAGTCTGATTTGTTTTGCATTCCCTGCTCACGCCCAAACGCCATGCGGTGAAAATGCGCCCGCCGCCAATGCCGCGATCGCGTTAGCTACGACCCAAATGGAAAATGGTGATAGTGAAAAAGCCATAGCCGAGGCCAAGCGTGCAGTTGAACTCGATGATACATGCTTTCCTGCGCAATTGACGTTGTTGCGCGCTTATTTTGTTCGATTTGATTATGTTGAAGGATTAGCCGCGCTTGGGATCTCGCGAAAATTCCGCAAACAAATGAAGATTGTGCGCACGCTCCGCCCCAATAATATTGAAGCCCGCCTGATGGAAATTTCCTATTTGAATGCCGCCCCCAAGATTGCTGGCGGCAATCCTGCCAAAGCGCGGCAATTGATCGAAGAATTAGAAACCATAGACCCGGCTGCCGCCTTCCGCGCGCGATTGGGCCTGATTAACACTAATATGGAAACAAGCGAAATTGTTTCCTTACTGAATGACCATGTCATTAATTCACCTGAAGAATTAAAAGGGCGCATATGGGCGAGCCGAATATTGATACTCGCCAAAAAAGAATATCGCTTGGCAGACCAGGAACTTGCATCCTTGGACCAAATCGCCTTGCCAGAGGACGCCAAGGTCGAGCGCTTTTTGTTACGCGGTGTTTTACGGGTACGCGGTGAATTCGACTATGAAGAGGCAGAAAATTTTCTAAACGAATTCGTAAACCGCAGGCCCGCACTGAGAGAAAATGCAATGGAGCCTTTATCAATTGGCTATGCTTATCTGGGCGATGCGCGCCGCTTGGCCGGAAATGAAGAAGGCGCGCGCACAGCATATGAGGCCGCATTGGCACGCGATCCGACCTTAACCCGCGCACAAACCGGGCTCGCGCAGCTAAATTGAATGGCTTGGGTCCCCTAGCGAGCTCGCCTTGCTTTAAAAAATGCCTTCAAGAGCGCGCTGGCCTCGCTCGCAAGCGGCCCCTCATCGACGTGTGGGCGCCAGTGACAAATATCGGTCTCAAAAAACCGGGACCCGTGCCACACTGCCCCGCCCTTTGGGTCCGATGCGCCGATTACGAGCCGTTCAATCCGCGCATGGGAAATGGCGCCCGCGCACATGGCGCACGGCTCCAGCGAGACAAAAAGGGTGCATCCCGTAAGGCGATAATTGCCAAGCGCTTGTGCCCCTGCCCGCAACACGTTGATTTCTGCATGCCCGGCCGGGTCCGTTTGGGTGCGCGTTGTATTGCCCGCCGCGGCAAGAACCGCGCCGTCCTTTACCAAAACGGCACCAACCGGCACTTCGCCTGCCTCTTGCGCCTCGCGCGCGGCCTGGAGCGCCAGGCCCATATAGTATTCATCGCTTTCCACACAACACCTATCGCCTATCGCCGCCGGGGATGCTAGACCCCCGCGATGACTGATCATGAAAACCACCCCCCGCAGACTGCCCCCGATGGCGAACGCATCGCAAAATACCTTGCCCGCGCCGGTATCGCCTCGCGCCGCGAAGCCGAACGGATGATCGAACAGGGCATTGTCAGCGTTGATGGCAAGGTCCTGTCGACCCCGGCCTTTAAGGTAACACCCGACATGGATATTCGCGTCGATGGCGCGCGGGTTGGCAAAAAAGGCAAATCGCGTCTGTGGCGCTACAATAAACCAGATGGCCTTGTGACAACCCATAACGACCCGCAAGGGCGGCGCACGGTTTTTGATGCGGTCGAGGCGCGGTTGCCCCGTGTGATTTCGGTTGGCCGGCTTGATCTGACCACGGAAGGCTTATTGCTTTTAACCAATGATGGGGGTCTTGCTCGAACCCTGGAATTGCCCGCAACGGGGTGGACCCGGCGTTACCGGGTGCGCGCTTATGGCCGCGTGCGCCAATCCGAACTCGACCGCCTCAAAGACGGTGTATCAATTGACGGTATCGATTATGGCCCGATCCGCGCAGCGCTCGATAGCGTGCAAGGGGGCAATGTCTGGCTTTCCATGTCGATAACTGAAGGCAAGAACCGCGAAATTCGCAATGTGTGTCGCTATCTCGACCTACACGTTAATCGCTTGATACGCACAGCATACGGACCGTTTCAACTGGGCAAACTGCCCAAAGATCATGTTGATGAGGTAAGCGGCAAACAGATGAAAGAACAGCTGGGCCGTAAATTATGCGAGACACTGGATCTGTAAACCAAAGAGCGGAGAGTTTTCATGGCTGACATTATAAATCTGCGCCAGGCGCGCAAACAAAAACAGCGCGATGACAAAGAACGCCTTGCCGCGGCCAACCGCGACAAATTTGGACAAACAAAGGCTGAAAAACAAACCACGCAAAAAGAAGCCGACCGTCAAACCCGCATACTTGATGGCCATGAAAAAGACGATAAATAAGCCCGTCACCCTCGCCCGTCATTTTTAAATCCCCAAGGACCCCTCATCATCGACATACTCCTTTCCACATTCCTGCCGCTTTCTCTTGCGGTGATCATGTTTTCTTTGGGACTGGGGCTAACCCTTGGTGATTTTCAACGCATCTTCACCATGCCGCGCGCGGTCCTGACAGGTGCTGTTTGTCAAATTCTTATAGTGCCTATCATTGCATTTTTGATGGTCACCCTCATCAAACCACCAGCAGAAATTGCCGTTGGCATTATGATCCTGTCTTTTTGTCCGGGCGGCGTTGTCTCTAATATAATGACAAAATTAGCCGGAGGAACGGTTGCCTTATCGATAACCCTCACTGCAACCATTAGCCTGTTATCGGTGCTTACCTTGCCCATATTTGTGAACTTGGCCGCTCATCATTTCATGAATGACAGTGCACCAACGATTAATACGCTCACCCTTGGCCTCACCATGTTTGCGATTACCGCCTTCCCGGCCAGTATCGGAATTGCGTTTCGTCATTACGCACCGGCCCGCGCTATTGCTATTGAACCGATCATTGTGCGTGTCGCAAATACGCTGTTTGTTTTGATTGTGCTCGCCAGCATCGCCAGTGGCTGGGATTTATTGGTGGCAAATTTTCTCAAACTTGGGCCATCGCTCATTGCCATCAACATTATTTTGTTTGGCATAGGGTTATTCGCAGCGTCCCTTGCAAAATTGCATCAACGCGACCGAATTTGCATTGCCATTGAAACCGGATTTCAAAACAGTGCCCTTGGCATCACCATCGGCTCCCTGGTCGCAGCCAGCGCAGCCGGGGTGAGTGCATTCAGCCTGCCATCTGGGGTTTACGGGGTGACGAGCTATGCGGTCGCCTTCCCGTTTATCCTCTGGGCGCGCAAACAGACTGGAAAACCTTCTGCGCAGTAAACAAGCTTACGCCGAGGCGGTAAGCTTATCCATTGTCTTGGTTTCAAAGTCGCTTGCGTCATGGCGCTCTAATAATTGCTCTGCCGGATCGCCCCAAGCGCGATTGACCATGCGCCCGCGTTTCACCGCCTCGCGCGCACCAATCGCTTTTTGCCACCGCTGCACATTTTTGTACGAGCCAACCTCAAGAAAGTCCCCGGCTTCATATAATTCACCATTGGCAAGAACGCCGTACCAGGGCCAAATCGCCATATCTGCAATTGTATAATCATCACCGGCAATAAATTCATTTTCGGCCAGCTGTCGATCAAGCACATCCATTTGGCGTTTGACCTCCATCGTGTAGCGATTGATCGGATATTCATATTTTTCCGGGGCATAGGCATAAAAATGTCCGAACCCGCCGCCAAGGAACGGGGCACTGCCCATTTGCCACATCAACCAGGACATGACCTCCGCGCGCGCGCCGGGATCAGTTGGCAAAAAGGCACCAAATTTTTCCGCCAAATAAACCAGGATCGCCCCGGATTCAAAAACCCGTGTCGGCGTCGATGTTGAATGATCCGCAAGGGCTGGGATTTTTGAGTTCGGATTTATACCAACAAATCCAGAACCAAATTGATGGCCCTCCTGAATATTGATGAGCCATGCATCATATTCTGCGCCTTTATGGCCCTGCGCCAATAGCTCTTCCAACATCACCGTCACCTTTACCCCGTTTGGTGTGGCAAGCGAATAGAGCTGCAACGGGTGCTTGCCTACGGAGAGTTCTTTTTCTTCCGTCGCGCCAGCAATTGGCCGATTAATATTGGCAAAGCGCCCACCACTATCTTGGTCCCATTTCCAAACTTTCGGGGGTACATAAACATTGTCTGACATTGGGCTCTCCTTTGGTGGATCTATTATGGTCTATCTGGACCTTATTGGCGCGCGATTGAAGGCTTTTTCACAGCAAATCCCCCAAGCACGGTAAAATAAGCGTGACTAATGCCCGGAAGATCGCATACCGGATGCACCAGCCCCCTTTTCAAGCATATCTATAATATATCGCCGGGATATCACTGCCAAATAATTTCTCTCCATTTTGAAACGCGCGGGCCCGCACCCATGTTTGGCGGGATTGCGCATGGATAAAAATAGTCCTACCTGATGATTTTTAAGGTAAGGGCTTCGTAATGCGAATTGTTGGCGGTTCATTTAAGGGACGACGGATCATTGCCCCTTCCGGCAATAATACCCGTCCGACTACGGATCGTACCCGCGAGGCGATTTTTAATGTCCTTGCCCATCACCGCAATGTAGATCTGGAGGGCGCGCTGGTTCTCGATCTTTTCGCAGGCTCAGGCGCGCTTGGCCTTGAGGCGCTCTCGCGCGGAGGCGCGCGCTGTGTTTTTATTGATGAGGATGCCCATGCCCGCGGCGTCATTCGCGACAATATTGAAGCGCTCGGTCTGTTTGGCTGCACGCGAATTCAAAAGCGCTCAGCGATTCATCTTGGTCCCATGCCTGCAAATGTCAGCGGGCCTTTTACACTTGCCTTTCTCGACCCGCCTTATGGACGCGATCTTGCCATCCCCGCCCTTACCAGCTTGCAAAAAGGCGGCTGGCTTGCCGATGGGGCTGCGATTGTACTTGAGCAAGCAAAAGAAGATGCAGCGCCAAGCCTGGATTGGATTGAGTGGGATGACCCACGGGGCTATGGCGACACCTTGGTATATATCGGCATCGTAACGCAAGGCACTGTGCTCCCCGCTTGACAATTGCCCCGCCGCGCGCGCTGATCTTTCCATCGTTAGCTTGATGAAAAGGATAACCCGCATGGTGCTGCGCGCTATTTTCCCTCTTCTCACCTTTTTGCTTGCCGCATGCGGATATGAAGCGCCCTCCGAGCCAAC
>CAYQXV010000030.1:11522-43562 GCA_964421675.1 uncultured Caulobacterales bacterium | reverse complement strand
TTGGCGAAAATCTGCCTTCAATTTCAAGCTGATACACCACCTAAACTCTTCCCTTATTGACGTGCCTGCCTTTTTCCCGTATTTCCACGCCACTTCACGGAAAAGCTCTCTTTTCCGCGTCTACCGGCACGCCCCTCAGATTGGCTGAGATGAGGCCGGGGATGTCTCGCCGTCGGGGTCGAACCCTCACGGTGACTTTTCGTGCTGTTTGCGCGTTCCCATATAGATAGGAACACGCGATCAGAAGGATGATGGATGCAAGATGTTTGAAACATTGAGCGATCGACTGGGCTCGGTCTTTGAGAAACTCAAAGGTCGCGGCGCGCTGGAAGAAAAAGACGTAACCGCCGCTTTGCGCGAGGTGCGTATTGCTCTGCTTGAGGCCGATGTTGCGCTGCCCGTCGCCAAGGACTTTGTTGCCAAGGTCAAAGAACGCGCCATCGGACAGGAAGTGCTGCGATCGGTAACGCCCGGCCAGCAGGTTATCAAAATTGTCCATGATGGGCTGATCGACATGCTTGGCGGCGGCGATGGGGTCGATAGCTCTCTTAATCTTGCCGCCACACCGCCCGTGGCAATCTTGATGGTCGGCCTGCAAGGCTCAGGTAAAACGACCTCTACCGCAAAAATTGCCCTGCGCTTGACCAAGCGCGACAAGAAAAAAGTTTTAATGGCCTCGCTGGATACGCGCAGGCCCGCCGCTCAGGAACAGTTAAAAATTCTCGGTGAGCAAACCGAGGTCAGTACCCTGCCCATCATTGCCGGTCAGCAACCGGTTGATATTGCCAAGCGCGCCATGGAGGCGGGCCGTCTTGGTGGCTATGATGTTGTCATGCTCGATACGGCCGGGCGATTGTCGATTGACGAACAATTAATGGGCGAAGTTGCCGACGTTCACCGTGTTAGCGATCCGATTGAAACCTTATTGGTGGTTGATAGTTTGACCGGCCAGGATGCGGTGCAGACGGCGGAGAAATTCCGCGAACGTCTGCCAGTGTCTGGTGTTGTCATGACACGGATCGATGGCGATGCGCGCGGCGGTGCTGCGCTGTCCATGCGCGCTGTCACTGGTGCCCCGATTAAATTTATTGGTATTGGCGAAAAAATTGACGCCCTCGATACTTTTGATCCCGAACGCATGGCGGGCCGCATTTTGGGCATGGGAGATATTGTCTCTCTGGTTGAAAAAGCTGGCCAAGATATGGATATGGCCGAGGCGGAACGCCAGGCCAAGAAAATGGCCAAGGGCGAGTTCGACATGAACGATCTCGCCGCGCAGTTTCGCCAGATGCGCAATATGGGCGGCCTTGGGGCGATTATGAATTTAATGCCCGGCATGGGCAAAATGAAAAAGATGGTCGATCAGGTTGGCGGTTTTGACGATAAGGAAATCGTGCGCCAGGAAGCGATCATCAGTTCCATGACGAAGGCGGAACGTAAAAAACCAGCGCTCATGAATGCCTCGCGCAAAAAACGTGTGGCGGCCGGGTCCGGTACCAGCGTGCCGGAAATTAATCGTCTGCTAAAATCGCACCGACAAATGTCCGACATGATGAAGAAGATGGGCAAGGGCGGCATGAAAAATATGGCCAAGCAGATGATGGCGGCTGGCGGCGGCGGTATGGGCGGCGCCCCGGGCGGCATGCCCAATGCTGCAGAGGCAGAAAAAATGATGAAAGGCCTGGGCGGGCCAGGACAAGACGGCGTTGATTTTAATGCCATCGAACAAGCCCTCGCAGGGAAGGGGCCAATGCCGCCGGGTTTGGGCGGCCTCCCCGGATTGGGTAAAAAGAAATAATCTGCCCACAAACCATATTCAATCAATCCAATTATCCTATCAACCAATTACACTAACACTACGAAAAGAAAGAGAAACCAACATGGCTATTAAAATCAGACTGGCTCGCGGTGGGTCCAAAAAACGTCCCTTTTATTCAATCGTCGTTGCCGATGTGCGCTCCCCTCGTGACGGGCGCTTTATTGAAAAATTGGGTACCTATAACCCGCTGCTGGCCAAAGATGATCCAAACCGCGTTCAGTATAAAGAAGACCGCGTCAAGCATTGGCTAAGCGTTGGCGCAAAGCCAACTGACCGGGTGGCGCGCTTTTTATCTGTTGGCGGTCTCGTCGAGTGGAAAGCTGGCAACAACCCCAACAAAGCTAAGCCAGGCACGAAAGCGCTTGAGCGCATTGAAGAAAAACGGGAAAAAGAAGAGTCTGCAAAAGCTGCCGCCGAAGAAGCTGCTGCCGCTCCTGCAGAAGAGCCAGCTGAGGCTCCTGCTGAAGAAGCAGCGTCTGAATAAGACGGCAAGTCGCGGGATTTTCTTGAGCTAAGCGATGGTATTGATGCGCGGATTAAGGTCTCGCATCATCGCCATCGCGCCAATGGTTGGTTTAATCAATGTGTGTTTTAGCATTGTACCGAAAATTTTTCGGTTATAGGCTCATCTAAAGTCAGTCCGCATAAATTTTGGTCTTGTGTAAAATCAGTATTGGATCGCCGGTCATGTCACAAACAATTCTCTCGGGAGTTGGTAGCTATCTGCCTGACCGTGTTGTCACCAATGCGGAATTGGCAACCTTCGTTGATACGTCAGATGAGTGGATACGCTCGCGCAGCGGTATTGCTCAACGCCATTTTGCTAGTGATGACCAAGCCACATCCGATCTCGCAACCAAGGCGGCGCAGCGCGCGCTTGAGTCTGCTGGATTGGTTGCCAGCGATATAGATTTAATCATTGTTGCCACCGTCACGCCGGACAAAACTTTTCCGTCGACCGCTGTTTTTGTGCAGGAAAAACTGGGTGCCCCTCCCGGTATCGCATTTGACTTATCGGCCGCCTGTTCGGGTTTTTTATATGGTGTGAATGTCGCCCATAATTTTATTGCGAGCGGTCAGGTCAAGCATGCGCTGGTTATTGGCGCAGAAAAACTGACCTGTTTTCTAGATTGGGAAGATCGCGGCACATGTGTACTTTTTGGCGACGGTGCCGGTGCGATTGTGTTGAGTGCTGAGCAGGGTCAAAATGCAGGTGATGCACCGCGCGGTGTTTTAGGCACCTATCTTTCTTCAGACGGAAAGCTCGCAGAACATTTATATGCCGATGGTGGTCCTTCAACAACGGGCACCGTTGGTAAGGTGCGCATGAATGGCCGTGAAGTGTTTCGCCACGCGGTCGATCAAATTTCAGGCGCGGTGGTTGAGGTCGCGAAAGTCGGCAATGTTTCTTGCGATGAGATTGACTGGTTTGTCCCCCATCAAGCCAATATTCGCATTATTGATGCGTGTGCCAAGCGTTTGTCGCTCGATCCCGGAAAAATCATCATTACGATTGACCGCCATGGGAACACCTCTTCTGCTTCTATTCCCTTAGCGCTGGATGAAGGTATTCGTGACGGACGCATTAAACGGGGACAGCTATTGGCGTTTGCCGCACTTGGCGGCGGTCTTGCCTGGGGCAGTGCTTTGGTGCGTTATTAATCGTTCGATTGAATTATGGGGTAAGCAGATCGTGTGCCCCTTGCGCAGCTGCTTCCATCATTTCAATCGGCACGCCTGATTTTGCCATGACGCGTAATCCAAAATAAATACTGGTCAGTGTGCTGGCGCGCATCGACAAAAGCTCTTCGGGCATTTTGCTCAGACCGGGCTCATCGCGTAGGGCGCTCAAAAAGCCGCCTTGCATTTTTTCCAATCCCTTGCTGACATGATCATTTGTGTCTTTATCCTTCGGGGCTTGTTCCACCGCGGCATTACACAATAAGCACCCTCGTCGATCATTATGCTGAGCAACCGCTTCAATGACGCGGTCAAACAGATAGCATATCCGCATTGCACCGTTTAGAGGAGCACCGCTTGCAGGCCTATTGCTAGATTGCACTGGGATCTCATCATTGCCCTGCTCAAGGAGCGTGACGGCGCCGTCCACCTCCAGCTCGTTATAGGCCTTTAACGCCTCCATCCATAAGGCGCGTTTATCGCCAAATGCTGCATAAAGGCTGGCTTTATGCAGGCCCGTGGCCTCGGTAAGTGCGCCATAGCTAATGCCGTCAAAGCCATGGGTCCAAAAGGCTTGTTTGAGGGCTTCGCGGACCTGCTCGGTATCAAATTCGCGCGGTCTTGCCATAAATTGGGGTCTCCAAGGTCGTGATATTCGTAAAATTAAGTTTTGTAATCAACGCGTTATCTATAAACTGACAGAGTACACGCGCTCGTGAACATACACATTATTGACCAATTGGTATAAAATGTCTAGATAGTCATCATCAGTTAATTACCAATCGGTACAAATCATTTAACGACATAAATCAAAGAGGTTTTTATGAATACCCTATTTTCCCGTTTCGGCGTTCTCGCTGTCGCTCTAGCCGGCCTGGCCGTTTACAGCTTTGCCACCAACCCTGGGGTGAGCGCTACCGCACTGGACAAAGATCCGGTTACGCAAGCACCAGTAACGCAAACAACAGGTTCGCACACTCTTGAGGGCGCGGCCGTTGCTATCCAGTCAAATGGAACCTTTAGCGGTCTCTCCAAACATGTAACCACTGGGGGCGTGACGATCCTCAAAACTCAAAGTGGATATTTGGCTATTCTGGAAAGTGATTTCAGTCTCGACGGCGCGCCAGCACCGACCCTTGGTTTTGGCAATGACGGAAAATTCGACACGGCCAGTGAGTTCACCAAGCTTGAGAACATTTCAGGCGCACAGCTTTATCAGATCCCAGCGAGCATAAACCCTGCTAACTTTAATGAGTTTTATGTTTGGTGTGCTGATTTTTCAGTGCCGCTTGGTGTTGCAAAGCTAAACGGATAATTTACCGACCTTAACACTTTCGAAAGAAGCCCGGTCCTGTTTCAGTACAGCGACCGGGCTTTTGCTTGTGCGCTCATCCTTATTTAACCATAAGCAGGCAAAAATTGCCTATGTTTACGGGTGAAGAATTATTGGATATTGGCCGCGAGGCATTTTGGGTAACGCTTCAGGTTGCCGGCCCTGCCATGCTTGCAGGATTATTGGTTGGTTTTACCATCGCTTTGTTTCAGGCATTAACGCAGGTTCAAGAACTAACACTTGTCTTTGTACCGCGTATTATTGTCATGTTTTTGGTGTTGAGCCTTGCACTACCCTTTATGGGCACGGTCCTTGGTCAGTTTGCGATCCGGCTTTATGGCGCAATTGCCGCTGGTGGTTTTAGCTAAGGGGCACTGACATGACGGTGTCGCTTGCTACGCTTCCCTTTGATGTTGTGGTTGCTTTCGCGGTATTTTGCCGGGTTGGCGCGCTGTTTATGACCGCGCCCGCCTTTGGCGATTTTTCTCTAATTCCCAGATTGCGATTGGTGGCCGCGTTAAGTGTCAGTGCTGCGTTAATCCCCGTTGCAAGCGGTTTTTACCCCGCGCAATTGGCCGGTATGGCGATCACTGATCTCAGCGGTCTTGTTGCTTTGATATTTGGTGAGATTGTCTTCGGCGCATTTTTAGGATTAATGGCGCGCACATTTGTTGCCGCGTTAAATGTCGCCGGGCAGATTATCGCCTTTCAAATCGGCCTGTCGCTGGCGCAAATTTTTGATCCAACGCAGGAGCTACAAGGTGCAATCGTTGGAGGGTTCCTCGCCGTGTTTGGAACAACATTAATTTTTGCCACCAATTTACACCATGGGCTAATAATGGCCGTCTCGGACTCATGGATCTTGTTTCAACCGGGCACTATTCCGGCTTTCGGGGATATGTCGCAGGCACTTGTTGAAACCATCTCCTCAGCCTTCGCACTTGGGTTCCGGTTGGCCGCACCATTCATTGTTTTTGGTCTGGTGTTCTACATTGGCGCTGGTGTGTTGAACCGGCTCATGCCGCAAGCGCAAGTGTTTTTCATGTTGCTCCCTGCCAATCTTGCATTGGGCCTTATGATGCTTATGCTGACGATTGGTCTCATCATGACAACCTTTTTGAATGAGTTTGAAATATTCCTGTTGCGTTTTGTGAGCGGATAATCAGATATGGCCGATACACCTGATCAGTCCCAACGTACCGAAGACCCAACCCCCAAGCGCCTGCGTGAGGCGCGCCGCAAAGGCGATGCTCCGCGCAGTCAGGAAATTACCACATTAGCAATGTTGTGCGGGGCCATGCTTGCCTTGTGGCTGGTCTCCGGCATAATGGTACGTACCGTGATGAAGGTTGCGCTGCCTTTTATCGATCACCCCCATGTTTTCGTGGTTAGCGGGGTAAGCTTGCAGCAGCTATTTGGCAATATTGGGTTGATGTTAGGGGCGGGGTTTTCCGCCTTTGCTGCCTTGATGATAGTCAGCGCCATCGCCGGTAATATGGCGCAGGCCATGCCGGTTTTTACCGCCCACCGGATGAAACCTGAATTGAAGAAAATTTCACCGATCGCCGGGGTCAAGCGAGTGTTCGGACCGTCTGGTTTGGTGAATTTTCTAAAGGGTGTTGGAAAGCTGATAATTATCACGGTCATTATGGTGTTTGCGCTCTGGCCATCGCGGTTCGATGTTGTTGAGCTTGTTCGCGCTGATGGTGTGGGCGCTATGGCGATGACGCGGGGGCTGATATTGAAATTGCTGGGGCTTACGGTCTTGGCCATGAGCATTATTGCCGGGCTTGATTATGCCTGGCAGCGCCACAGTTGGCGTCAGCGATTGCGCATGACCCGCGAGGAAGTGCGCCGGGAGCAAAAAGAAGAAGAGGGCGACCCGCAAATCAAGGCCCGCCAGCGCCAAACGCGCGAAGCGCAAATGCGCCGACGCACAATGGCCGCCGTCAAAGAGGCAAGCGTAATTGTCATGAACCCGACCCACTTTGCGGTCGCGTTAAAATATGAAGCGGGCAAAACCGATGCGCCGATCTGTACCGCTAAGGGGCGCGACGATCTGGCCCTTAGAATGCGCGATGAAGCGCGCAAGCTCGGCGTGCCCGTGGTGCAAAATCCCCCGCTCGCCAGGGCGCTCCACGCCGGTGCGCGCCTTGATGCGGAAATTCCTGTTGAGCATTATGAGGCGGTTGCCAAAATCATCGGGTTTATTATGCGACGCGCGCCGGGATATTCTGCTTAAAATCCCCCTATACATCGGTGCTTTCCGCCCAATCGGGCGAGCCAGCTGACTGCCATCCTCTCCCTCTGAATATCCTGACCCGTGAGGTGCCATCAAATCGGCGAATCACTCCATATGAGTAAGGTTAAATAGTTTTTTATGGAGCTGAATTTGGTCCAGCTATCGGTCGATAATCCAGCCTCACAATCCATCAAATCACCAACTCTTGATGGCGAAAAAGCCCATAGTGGAAAAACTGTGATAGATGGGGTGTCTACAGCCACGGTAAAAAGCGACAGCATTCAGATCGTGGATGGTAAAGGAACACAGAGCACAATGGCATCAATCCCCCCTGCCGCCAATATTGATGACGTCGAGTTACCAGGACATACTGGCTTGCCAGAACTTAAGCGATATGACCGCTGGAACGGGGTTTTATTGGTCGGTCTTTGGTTCGGGCTTGGGCTTGGACTAACCGCTTTGATTGCCTTGGTCCTGCTCTCGGTCAGCAATGCGGAAGCGGGCATGTTAATTCTGGCGTGTTTTGGCCTATTGGCATCGCTTGGCCTGATGGTGTTTGCGCTTCGCACGGTGCCGCGCAAGGATGTGGGCTTGGCCGGTGTTGACCGCGTTGGTAATCCCGATGAGGGCTTTGGCGCTGAACTCATGCTTGCGGGCACGGAGTCGCTGACGGCGCTCCAACTGGCCGAAAAGGTTCTCGATAGTGATGTTGATGCGCGGCTGGTTGCCCGGCGCGACGGGGTCGTTGTTTTTGCGAACCGGCAATATCAACGTCTCGCGCGTGAGGCCGGGGTTGAGGGGTTTTCCGGGTTGCCCCCGCGTATAGAGCGGTTATTTGCCCAGCAGGGCGCGGAGGCGATGAAGATTTTTCGCCTCTGCCGCGCCGCCCGCAGCGGCGACACCGCCCATGAGGAAATTTATCAAGTCTCCCCGGTGCTCGATGGCGCGCGCCGGCGGTTCTTCGTCTCGGTCCAGCCCATAAAGGGAGATGATATTCACGCAACATGGTCGCTTCGCGAGCTACCCGTTGAAGAAGAAGCCCATGACCCACTGGCGAGCGCGTATGCGGATTATTTACGCCCGGTTTTTGCCCTTGAAAAATCCGGACAGATTATGTGGGCGAATGCAATGATGCGCGAACGTCTGGGTGCGGAAAAAGGAACCCTTCACCACATTGACGATGTTGTTCTGGGTGAGACTGCCGAGCTTGTGAAGTCAATTTCTGAGGATTTTGAAAATACACCGATTGCTAAAATTCGGCGCACCCATGAGGGGCCGATTGATGGAACCTTTCAAGGGTTTGCGCGCGGCGGCACTGGCGATGGGTTTGTATGTGTTGAGCTAACCCTTGAAGATGAAGAGCTTGAACAAGAAGAGCTCACCTTGTCGGGCGATGTTAATGAGGCCCCGTTCGGCGTTGCTGTTGTTGAGGGTGAGTTTGGAAAAGATGCCCGTATCCTGGAGGCTAACAAGGCTTTTAGTGAGGTGTTTGGCGGCGCGGCGCGCAATGCGGCGGTAGCAAAACATTTTTCCGCGGACACGCTGGAAGGGCTTGCCAGAGAAGTTAAGCGCAAAGGCGGCGCGGCATCGCAGGGAAACATTATCGAAGAGCGGATTGGCGAGGGACCATCCGCCCGCGTCTTCGCTCTTTATGTGAAGCCGGTAAGTCGGCGGCGCGGTGGGTACGGCACACGGCGTACCCTGATTTACTCCGTTGAAATTACGGAGCGCAAGCGCATGGAAATCGACCATGGGCAGGATCAAAAGCTAAAAGCAATCGGCAATCTTGCAGGCGAAGTTGCGCACGATTTTAACAATTTCCTACAAACCATTCTTGGCAATTGCGAATTATTGCTCATGAACCACCCGGTTGGCGATCCCAGTAATGAGCAATTGTTGGTGATCCGCGAAAACTCACAGCGTCTTGCCAATCTGACAAAGCAATTATTGGCGTT
This sequence comes from uncultured Caulobacterales bacterium, assembly GCA_964421675.1. GTDB lineage: Bacteria > Pseudomonadota > Alphaproteobacteria > Caulobacterales > Parvularculaceae > CALLPQ01. The sequence goes on along the minus strand of CAYQXV010000030.1, from coordinate 34,533 downwards.
TTCGCGCAAGCAAACCATGAAGCGCACAAAGCTGTCATTAACAGATCTACTTCGCGACTTTACAAAATTCCTCGACCGCGCTGTTGGCGATAAGGTCCAGCTAGATTTGATCAATGGACGCGGATTGCAATCTATCAAGGTTGATCAAAATCAGCTGGAAGCCGCAATCATGAACCTTGCTGTGAATGCGCGCGATGCGATGGGGGCCTCTGGCGGCAAGTTAACAATCCGAACGCAGCATATTTCCGCTGAAGATATTGAGCAGGGCGCCTATTCAGACCTTGCCCCGCAAGACCATGTATTGTTGGAGATCAGTGATACGGGTCCCGGTGTGCCGGAAGACATTGCCGATAAGATTTTTGATCCGTTTTTTACCACCAAAGATGTCGGCAAAGGGACTGGTCTTGGGTTATCCACCGTATACGGTGTAATTGGGCAAATGGGCGGCGCAATTTATCTTGATAGTAAGCCGGGGGAAGGGGCGACGTTTCGAATTTTCCTACCCGCCTACCATGAAGTGCCCGGCGAAAGCGAAGCCGACGAAGTAAAGGCCCCGCAAGTTGAGGTCGCAGACCTTACCGGCATGGGGCGCATTCTCGTGGTTGAGGATGAGGACTCGGTTCGTAACTTCGTCAAGATCGCCTTGATCGGGCGCGGCTATGACGTCATGGAGGCGTGCGATGGCACCGAAGCGCTTGATGTGTTGGAAGAGCAAGGGCCTGATTATTTTGATTTGATTATTTCCGATGTGATGATGACGGAAATGGACGGCCCGGTCTTTGTGCAAAAAACACAAGAGCGATATGGCATGCGCCCCCGGGTGATTTTCATATCCGGCTATGCGGAAGCGGCGATGCGCGACCAGATTGATGAAAGCGAAGATACGGGCTATTTGCAAAAGCCATTTCAGGCCGAAGCGCTGGCACAGGCGGTCAAAGGCATGATCGGGACACCGGCCAATTAGCGCGTGTTGCAATGATCTTTTAGCCATCACCCGCCGTTGAGTGTGGAAAAGATTGGCTCGCCTTGAGCGCAAACAGAGTTAGTTTTAGGTATGCGCCAGATTGTATTTGATCTTGAGACCACCGGTTTTAAATTTTCCGAAGGACACCGAATTGTTGAAATTGGGGCGGTCGAGATGGTGCGTGGTGCCCTGACCGCGGAAACCTTTCATGTCTATGTTAATCCTGAACGCGATATGCCTATCGGAGCCTACCGGGTGCACGGAATTTCTGAGGAATTTTTACGCGATAAACCGCTCTTTGCTGACCCTTCGGTGGCGCAAGCCTTTCTGGATTTTATCGGCGATGCCGAATTGATTGCCCATAATGGCGCGGGATTTGATCTGCCCTTTTTAAATGCCGAACTTAAAGCCGCTGATCTGCCCCAGATTAAAAACGAGTTACTCGATACCTTGTTTCTTGCACGCAGAAAATTTCCCGGGGCGCCAGCAAATCTCGATGCGTTATGTTCGCGTTTTGGGATCGACACTAATGAACGCGAGCGCGATGGTCACGGCGCGTTGCTCGATTCTAAACTGCTCGCGGAAGTCTATATAAATTTAACCGGCGGACGTCAGGCCGGGCTCGATCTGGATGGCACGGCTGAGAGCGCCAGTCAAAAGCGCAATGGTACGCAAGCCCCGGCCCGCCAGCGCCCAACCCCGTTGAAAGCCCTGTTAACCGATGAGGAGACCGCCAGCCATGTGGATTTTGTTTCCTCATTAGGCGAAAATGCATTGTGGTCACGGTTCAATAATAAGTAAGCGCGTACTATAGCCGCATTGGAATGGTTTTTGCTCTATTCCAAGCGCGCAGTCGGCAATGCAGGAGGGGAAATTTTGTGACGGATCAAAAACAGCGATTAATTACGTTTCAGGGTGAGCCGGGGGCTTATTCGGAAATTGCCTGCCGGGAGTTTCAGCCTGCGCTTACCCCTGTTGCCTGCCCGACTTTTGAAGGGGCAATGGCAATGGTACGCGACGGCAAGGCCGAGCGCGCGATGTTGCCGATTGAAAATTCCGTAGCCGGACGGGTTTCAGATATTCACGCCTTGTTACCGGACTCCGATTTGTACATTGTCGGCGAACATTTTCTGCCCATCCACCACCAATTAATGGCACTGCCCGGCGTTAGCGTTGCTGATTTAAAACGGGTTAGCAGTCATGCGATGGCGTTGGGGCAATGCCGACATCTATTTCAGTCCCATGACTTTCTACCGGAAGTTGGCGGCGATACAGCAGGGGCGGCTCGCCAACTTGTTGATAGCCAAGATCGCACCCACGGCGTTTTGGCATCGAGCCTTGCGGCGGAAATTTATGGCCTCGAAATTTTGCTGAAAAATGTTGAAGATGCAGACCATAACACTACCCGGTTTTTGCAAATGGCCGCGGAGCCGATGGATGCAGCACCGGGCGATGGTGAGGTTGTCACCAGTTTTGTATTTCAGGTGCGCAATATTCCTGCCGCGCTCTATAAAGGCCTTGGCGGGTTTGCGACAAATAATGTGAATATGACGAAGCTGGAAAGCTATCAGCTTGAAGGCAGTTTTACCGCAACGAGATTTTATGCCGATATTGCCGGTCATCCCGATGATCCCAATGTCAGGCTTGCTCTAGAAGAATTGAGCTTCTTTTCCTCATCCCTAAAGGTGTTGGGGGTTTATGAAGCGGCGCGCCCGCGCACCCCGCGTTAGAGGCTTTTAGGCTATCCATCGTTCGAGTAATTGACGGGCAATGGTAAATTTCGGCGGCAGGAATATGCCGAGCGATTTATCGCCATTGAAAATATTCTGCACATCTTGGCGCGATACCCATTGGGCTTCTTCAATTTCCGTAACATCAAGGGTGAGGGTGCGATCTGTTGCTGTGGCAAACAGACCCATCATCATTGAGGACGGAAAAGGCCATGGCTGTGATAATTGATATTCAACATTAGTGACGCGAACGCCCGCCTCTTCGTGGATTTCGCGAATGGCGCATTCCTCGATGGTTTCTCCGGCTTCTGCAAAGCCCGCAAGGCAAGATAAAAATCCTTTTGGAAAATGCGGGCCCCGGCCTAATAGGCAATGGTCTTCATGCTGAACAAGCACAATGGCAACCGGGTCGGTGCGCGGAAAATGATCAGACTGGCAGTTCGGACAATGGCGTTTGGCACCGCCATCGGCAATGTCACTGGCACTGCCGCACACTGCGCAAAACATATGGCGTTGGTGCCAGTCAAGAAGCCAGCGCGCCTGGCCCAAAATGGAGAGCGTTTCAGGCTTTACGCCGCCTGCAATGTTTCGAAGATTGGTGTATTCACCAAGATCAGAAAATGGAGCCTGCTGGGCGCTGACTCCCTCGCGGCTTGCTTCAATGGTAAAATAGGCGGCGCCCTTTGGATCGATGCCAAGAAAAATCAGCGGTGCATCGGCAGGGAAATTGCTCCGGGCCGCTAGTGTCAAAAATCCCGCATCTCCGTCAATCATCAGCGGGTCGCCCTTAAAGAAGGGGATCAATAACGCATCGGGATTGTTTTGTTGCTCGCCAATCCAGTCAGGATCGGTCCGCTTGGTACTGGCGCGATCGAGCGGGTTTCCGGCGAAGGCAATCGGTGTTTCCAAATGCATAGACTGTGTCTTACCTTTTTATGGCCGGGCCTTTTGGAGCCTGAATGTTGAGATCTCGGGGTGGGGCCCGACCTTGGGCGTGGTAGCGCTATTATGGGCTTTGCGCCAGCTTTGGTATCAGTCTTAGGCACTAGCCATGCACACCAGCTTATTTGGCAATCGCCGGTGGCGCTCGGAATGCGCTCACCCTCTTGCATTTTTGCGCCGGACCGTCGATATAAGATCCCGGAAGGCTGGCGGACTTGCGCCTCGCCAACCCGGTCAGGTCCGGAAGGAAGCAGCCGCAACGAGTTTCCCGCAAGGGTCGTTCAGCTTTCCACCCTCAATTTCTCTCGCGAATGCGCTTTATTTTCCACTGGATGCATTTGAGCATGCCTGAGGGGTGGATTCTCTCTTTATTGCCGAGGCTTGATCCGCCATAACGGGGGGGATGACCCAATCAACTGACCATAGTGGAAACGCCGAGGCCGATGGCCCCCATGCCTATGAGGTGCTGGCGCGAAAATATCGCCCGCGCAGCTTTGCCGATCTGATCGGGCATGGCGCGATGGTGCGCACACTGGAAAATGCCTTTTCAGCGGGCCGTATTGCTCATGCCTATATTCTGACCGGTGTGCGCGGGGTTGGGAAAACCACAACGGCGCGCATTTTGGCCCGCGCGTTAAATTATCAGACTACAGATAATAAAGAGGACTCAGGCCCAACCATCCATATGGAAGCGGACGGCATCCACTGTCAGTCAATCGCGCAAAGCCGCCATCCCGATGTTTTGGAAATGGATGCGGCCTCGCGTACCGGCGTTGGTGATATTCGCGAGCTAATCGAAGGGGTGCGATATGCGCCCATCGAGGCGCGCTATAAAGTCTATATCATCGATGAGGTGCATATGCTGTCGACCGCAGCATTTAATGCCCTTTTAAAAACGCTTGAGGAGCCGCCGCCCCACGTTAAATTTATTTTTGCGACAACCGAGATTCGTAAGGTTCCTGTAACCGTCTTGTCGCGGTGTCAGCGATTTGATTTGCGCCGTATCGATCCAGAAATGATGGTTGAGCATTTACGCAACATTGCCAAGGCGGAAAATGTAACCGTTAGCGATGAAGGCTATGCAATGATTGCGCGGGCCGCTGAAGGGTCTGTGCGCGATGCTTTATCGATTCTTGATCAGGCGCTGGTGCAACATGCGTCAGGCGAGCAATCTGACGAGGATTCGGTAAGTGCACAGACGATCCGCGAAATGCTGGGTCTTGCTGACCGCTCGCAAACCTGGGATTTGTTAGCCCATTGTTTGGCTGGGCGCGCAGGCGATGCGCTGGCGCTTTTCAAAGAGCAATATGATATTGGCGCAGACCCGCAAGTCATTGTCCGCGATTTGTTAGAACTGGTTCATCTTTTAACTCGCATTAAAGCAGCGGGACCCAATGCGGCGGGCCATGGCCCAGCCGGTACTGCGGATGCTGGCCGCGCGACCCAAATGGTTGAGGGCCTGTCCATGAACGCGTTAACGCGCGCATGGAGCCTGTTGATGAAGGGGCTTGAGGAGATACGCTTTGCCCCCGACCCGGCATCGGCCGGAGAGATGGCCTTGATCCGGCTTTGTTATGCGAGCGATCTTCCAACACCGGACGAAGCCTTGCGCTTGTTAAAATCTGTCGATCACGGGCAGGCCGTTTCGTCGCCGCCGGGGCCTTCTACAGCTGGGGCATCACCCAAGGCGCTTGCGCCGACGTCTTCGCCAACCGCTGATCAATCAATATCTGAACAATCGGCCCCCGATCAGGAAGCCACCTCCAATACAATTCCATTCCGGCCGCGCTCGGAAGCCGATAGCCCAAAGAATGAGCCAGCGACATCAACTGAGCGCGCGGCGGACCAACCGGTTCTTGATTCCTTAAAAGACATTGCGGCAATGGCCACGCGCAAAAAAGAAAAGCGTCTGCGCACAGAACTTGAAGCCTATGTTCATATCGTAAAATTTGAGCGTGGGCGTATTACCTTGCGCCTCGCAGAGGGCGCGCCCGCAGATTTGACCAATCGTTTGACCCGGCTCCTCAAGGAATGGACTGGTGATTTATGGTCCATCATCATTGTTGATGAGGTCGCTGGTGATGCCACCTTGCGCGAGACCCGCGATGAAGAGGTGCGCAATCATCCCATGATCAAGCGGGCAATGGATTTGTTCCCTGGCTCCAAAATATTGCGTGTGCGCGATGCCGATATGATGGTTGATGACCATCAAGACGATCATGATGGTACACAAGACCCGGATGAAGATGATCTCGGCGCCCCTTCAGATGTCCCGCAGGCGAAAGCGGCAACAGTTCAAGAAAGATAGATGCGATGAAAGATTTAGGCGATATCATGAAGCAGGCGGCAGGCTTGCAGTCTAAAATGCAGGAGCTTCAGGAAAAAGTTGCCAGCATGGAAGTTGAAGGGCAAGCAGGCGGGGGCATGGTCAAAGTGACCTTGACCGGCAAGGGGTACGCAAAATCTGTAGCGATTGACCCTTCAATGCTTGTCGGCGATGAGGCTGAGGTGCTCGAAGATCTTGTGACTGCTGCCATTAATGATGCAAAAGCAAAGTTGGAAACACAGTCTGCTGAGGAAATGAAATCATTGACCGATGGCTTTCCTCTGCCTCCCGGTTTTAAGATGCCTTTTTAAAGGATAGTCTTTATGTCTGCGACTATCGGCCCGGAATTACAGCGGGTAATCGATTTACTTGCAAAAATGCCTGGCCTTGGGCCGCGTTCTGCAACAAGGGCGGCTCTTTTTCTGTTGAAAAAACGCGAAGCCGTTATGCAACCATTAGCGTTTGCGCTAAATGAGGCGGCTGAAAAGGTGAAGGCGTGTTCAATATGCGGGAATTGGGACTCTCTTGATCCGTGTGCGGTATGTGAAGATAAAGAGCGCTCCCCATCGGTGATTTGTGTGGTGGAAACTGTTGCTGATCTTTGGGCCCTTGAGCGCGCTCATGCAAATCCCGGACGGTATCATGTGCTTGGCGGCCTCCTCTCGCCGTTAGACGGGGTCGGCCCGGATGATTTGCATGTCAAAGACTTGTTAGCGCGCGCCAATAGTGATGTTGTTACCGAAATTGTTTTGGCCTTAAGTGCGACCGTTGATGGGCAAACCACGGCGCATTATTTGTCTGACCATCTTGAAAGCGCAGATGTAACGGTAACCCGGTTATCGCACGGCGTTCCGGTCGGCGGTGAGCTTGATTATCTCGATGAGGGCACGCTAACCGCTGCGATGAAAAGCCGGCGTTCTGTCTCATGACCCATGACCCTGCGAGCGAGGATGCGCCGTGGCTGGAAAATAGCTGGTATGTGGCTTTTCCATCGGGTGCGTTGAAAAATGGCAAGGTTAAACCGCTAAAATTAGCCGGGCGCGCCTTGGCGATTGGGCGCGATCATCGCGGACAAGTCTTTGCCTTAAACGATCAATGTCCCCATCGCGGTGCGCCCTTATCATCTGGGTCCGTATCTGCCGCTGCTGACGGCAGGGATTGTTTGCAATGTCCTTATCATGGCTGGGAGTTTCAGGTTGCCGATGGGCAATGTGCGCGCGTGCCCGCTTTGGTTTCAGATGATCCAGCCCAGCAAAAAATTTCATCCATAGCGGTTGCGACAATTCCGGTGCTAGAAGCTTACGGGCTGGTTTTTGTTTTTGTTGCAAGTCCCTCAGTTGCGGCAAACGAAGTTGAGGCGCTCGCAAAGGCGATAAAAATTCCTGAGCTTGATTTGCCGGCGGGCTTAGTGCCGAAAAGCACAACAATTTTGACTGTAGACGGTCAGTATGACGAAGCGGTGATTGGTCTTGTTGATCCCGCGCATACCCCTTTTGTGCACCGTCAATGGTGGTGGCGCGAAGGGCGGGCGGCGAAAATAAAGCAAAAACAATATGAGCTATTGCCGACGGGCTTTCGCATCCCCGCACACACACCGTCATCCAACAGTTTAATTTATAAATTTCTTCCGGGTGCCCCGCAAACACAAATTGATTTTGTGCTTCCCGGATTGCGCATTGAATCCGTAACTATGGGGAAATATCGTCTGGCCGGGTTTACGGCGATTTCGCCCGTGTGCAACAACCAAAACCGGTTGATGCATTTTTTATATTGGGACTGGCCGGTTTTAAGTCTTATGCGCCCGATCATTAATATGATGGCACATAGCTTTTTGCGCCAAGATGGCGATATTCTTGCCCTGCAGGCGAGCGCCACCGATGGCGCGGCGCGCACCCCGTCTTTATATGTTGGCGACCCGGATGAACCCGCAGGCTGGTATCGCCAGCTTTGCAGGGCATGGCGCGCGCAGATGATGAGCGAAAGCCGCGCATCTGAGTTTAAAAATCCTGTTGAGACCAGATCATTATATTGGCGCACGTGACGTTCACCGGGTGGTAACCGAATCACCTTTATGCTGGAACAATGCAAGAACCTGTTTTCAGTGGATCGAGTGTCGCCGGGCCGTTTATTGGGTTGCCGGGGGTCCTTTCTATCGCACTGGGCTTTGCATGTGTTGCGCTGATGATCACCGCTATGCATTTTCGCCGCCGTGCTGTGGGCGCGCGCCGCAAGCTGCATCAAGCGCGCCGTCATATTCATGCCCTTCAATCCGAACGCGATAGCCTACACGCGCAACTGACAATGCGTGATGAGCGCGAAGCGCAGGCCCATTCCCAGTTTGAGCATGCTGCGTCAAAAGCATTAACTGCAGCGCAAGAGCAATTTTTGACGCGCATGGATTCTCATTTCACCCAGCAGCAAGCCCTTGCCGGGCGTGACCGCAATGCCCATACCCAACATTTGAAAACCATGATTGCCCCGCTGCGCGATGAACTTTCGCGCTATGAGGCGGGATTGTCGGATATGCGCCGCCAGCAAGCCAGTCAAAATGGATCGCTACGCACACAGATGATTGATTTGATGAGCGCAACCGATGCGGTGCGCCTGGAATCAAAAACTCTTGCGTCTGCCCTGACGTCTGGGTCGTCTGTGCGCGGGGCATGGGGCGAAATGCAGTTGCGCCGGGTTGTGGAGCTTGCCGGGCTCAAGCGCCATATTGATTTTGTTGAGCAATGCCCGCTGCCAGCGACGGGCAAAGATGGCGCGCGCCGCCAAATTCCCGATATGGTGATAACCCTGCCGGGCGATCAATTTATTATCATCGACGCAAAAGCGCCCGCGCCGTTAATCGATCCTGAAAAGGATGATAAACATGAATATGCGCGCCGACTAAAAGCCCATGTTAAAGCGCTCGCAGCGAAAGATTATAGCGGCGCGTTAAGCCACAATAAAAATGCACAACTTGATTTTGTGATTTTGTTTTTGCCGTTGGAAAGTCAGCTCTCTCGCGCGCTTGAGCAAGACCCGGACCTTTTTGAAAATGCGTTAGAGAAAGGCGTGTTAATCGCTTCGCCGACAACGCTTGTTACCGCGCTCAAAGTTATCGCATTGGGATGGCGTCAACATGAGATGGCCGACAATGCCGCCCATATTGCATCGCTCGGAAAAGATCTCTTTCAAAGCTTGACAGTCATGAGCGAGAATTTTGCCAAGCTACGCAGTGCTCTCGATGGGAGTGTGCGTGCTTTTAATGAGACCGTTGGTAGTTATGAGTCGCGTGTGGTTGTACGCGCAAAACGCATGGCCGATCTTGGATTGGCGCACGAGCAAGCAACACTGAATGCACCGGGCGTGATTGATAATACCCCGCGGGTCGTTCGAACAGCGGGGCACTATGATCCCAGCCTAACGGTGAGTGCTCCCGATACAAAAAGGGCGACCCTTTCGGGCCGCCCTTCCTGATGGAAAGGTCAGTTTCGATTAAAATTCGAGATCGAGACCGAAATACAATAGAGCGCCGCGTGGATCGGCGACGCGGCTATCAAATCCGCCATTGGTTGCAACAAACGGTGCGCGCGTGCCGGTCGCATTACGAACACCAATTGTCGCCACCGCGCCTTTGTCGCGGTTCATGAATTCGTTGATTGCAATTGCGTACTGAATGTCGAGGCGTGTGTCAGATTCTATTTCTGCTAAGCCGTTTTGGTCATCCAGATAGCTATCAATATAGCGCAAGAACAGGTTCACAGAATGGGGACCATTTTCATATTGAAGGCCAGCATTAAACCGCAATTCCGGTGTTGGCGATCCGAAATTTGTGAAGTTTCTAAGCCCTTCACCTGAAACAACGCCAGCTTGTGGGTCGACAATGTCGTATTTTAAAATGTAGGTCCCGGTAAAGGATGGCGTAAGCGTACCGGTTCCAAGGTCCATTACATATCTAATGGTTGCGTCAATCCCGGACGTATCAACCGAAGATGCGTTCACAAAATCATTGTTGATTTGCAGGATTGTCCCGGTACCCGTTGCCGATGGTGCGCGTATGATTGCCGGATCAAGCGGATCGGCATTCACAATAGCTTGCGGGTTGGTTTGGATAATGACGTTTTCAAATTCGAAATTGAAATAGTCAACATCGATTTGCAAACCCTCTACCGGTTTCCATGTGGTCCCAAAGTTAAACATTTGCGACTCTTCAGGCGCAAGCGGGCGTGCTGTAACGGTGCCATTGGTCTCTGGTGCCAGGGTTCTCACCGCAACAAACGCAACGCCGTTTAACGGGTCAACCACCTGTTGCAAGGTGGTGCTTTCACCAAATTGTTGGAACACGGAGGGCGCGCGGAATGATGTAGAGTAAGACGCTCTAAGGGAAAGACTATCTAAAGGCCGCGCATTAAGAGCGATCTTTGGATCGGTTGTTGAGCCCCCTTCATCATCGCCATAGCGCTCGTGACGAACGGCGGCTTGAATATCAAGCCATGGCGCAACCGGGATAGAGAGCTCGCCAAAGAAACCAAACACATCTTGAGAGCCTGAGAAATCACGGCCCCCGACAAGGAATGCAAAGCCATCAGCAGCAGAGATGTCATCAACAGTCTGGCTTAGATCATTATCGCGATATTGCGCACCAACAGCGATTTGCACGGTGCCCGATGGTAACTCAAACACGTCTTGTGAGTAAAAGCCTTCAATGACAGTCAAATCGGAGGAGTAATCCCGCGTTTGAAACTCAATCAGAAAATCCAGCAATGCAGGATCATTCGGGGCGACATTTAACGATGTTGAGAACGGATTGAAGAACGTACCCACCGATGGAAGGCTCGCGCCATTGGCGGTCAGGAATGGGTTTGCACTTGTGCAATCGGTTCCTGCTGTTGCCCCCGGAATGACGGGAACAGAATTAAACCCGGAAAGTCCGCATTGGAAACGATCGCGCACTGTATCTTCCGTGTTCACCGTAAAGTCATTTTCGGCACGGGTAAAAGAAACCTCCCAGGCACCGCTACCAATATCGCCGCCAACACTGGCGTTAAATCTCCATGTTTCTGATGTTGTCAGGTTGGGAGAGACAGTACCACCATTGCCGCTTGCCCGTCCGAAGAACGTGACGGTCGGTGCGCCCGGTAAAATATTGAACGGGTTCGCCGCTGGACCAAAGGCTGCCCCTGGAATTACGGCGCTGCCCAGTTGCAAGAATGGGAATGTCGGGGAGTTCCCGCGAACCGTTTCATTATCGGCATAGCCAAATTCTGCTTTGAACTGAATTGCCTCGGTTACGTCAAATTCACCGCGGGCAAATCCTGTGAAGCGCTCTTCATCGGCAACGAGGCTAAAGAAGTCACCAAAGTCAAAGCCGCAAAACCCAATGCCCTGAGGCACAAAAGCAGCCGTTGCAGCACTGGCCGGACTTGGGAAACCACCAGCTGCTTCACAACCCGGATCGATAAAGGGAGCACCAGCGGGCACACCCGGCACACCGAAAAAGGCACCTGGATTACCCAGAACCGACAGATCATTTTCCGGTTGGGACAAACGCCGTTCCTCAGTCGTTAACTCAGAGCGTTCCAGATAGCTTGCCGCAAGAATGATCGAGCCACGGCCAAAATCTTTGCCGACGAGGCCCTGAATATTGAACTCGTCATAATCCCCCTCACTTTGATGGGTAAGATAATTTCCCGAGAGAATGACACCATCATAATTTTCGCGGGTGATAAAATTGACCACACCGGCAACCGCATCAGATCCGTAAAGCGCCGTTGCGCCATCTTTCAAAATCTCTACGCGATCAATCGCAATTAACGGAATCAATGAATTTGTATCAACGAAGTTGATACCGTCATTGGTTGGTGCGCCCGATAGAACTTGGCGATGACCATTGAGTAGAACCAGCGTCGAACCAACACCAAGGCCGCGAAGGTTTATGTTTGATGTGCCGGTGGTTGCATTTTGCGTGAACGCGTCAGGGTTATTTTGCGCGCCAGTATTGATGGTCAGTGTCTGTGTGATGTCACCAATATTTTGTGCACCAATATCATCAATATCTTCAAACCCGACGACCGCGAGCGGGGAGGGTAAGTCGGCCTGGTTTTTCCGTTTGATAAACGAGCCGGTTACAACAATTTCATCATCATCGTCCTGCAGCGCAAAAGATGACGGGATCATCATGCCGCTGAGCGCCAATGCAATGGCGGTGGATGCACATGTTGCGGTTAGTTTGGATTTCATGGTTACACTCCCTGTCGTGTGTGATGTTTTGGCGGATTGTTTTTCTACTCAAAGCCCTAGCCAATGCCTTAGGTTTAGTATGACGCTGCCGTGCGCTTAAGGGCAATATTTAACTCGGACAGGAACTGCAACTGGCTGGAATTGTTGAGAAAATGACGCACTATGAGGGCGATCACGCGATAAATATTTACCTTTTGTTAGGATTCGCACACATGCTCCAACCGATAGTGCGGCGCGTCATTTTTAAGAGTCGTCGCGTGGCCACTATCCGCCGATAGTGCCGGCCTCTGGCACGGTGAAAAAATCACCATGGCCGTATTTTTGCCCGTCTTGATCGCTAGGAAGCAAGGGCAGTGAATTTGCCCGGACTCCAAAAAGCCGGTTTACCCCTACCATCGATCCCGGCTAGGGTGTTTTGTGCGAAGTGTAATGAGCCGATCAGACTGGACTCAGAATGGGTATCAGCAAGATTGGCAAAAAGGGTGTGTTGAAAATGAAGAGTCTGATTATGCGGGGTCAACAGTGCCTGAGCACGGTGTCGCGAAACGTGTTGCGAGTTTTTATTCTGACCGTTGGGATCTTGGCGTTAACGGCTTGTGCAACAACGCAGTCGCCCTCAGGCCCTATCGAAAATGGCCAGCGCGAGGCGAGCCGCCCGCCGAGCCCTCAGATTGAACGCCCGCGCCCCCCGGCACGCCAATCAGATCAATTTGTGCAACCGAGACATTTTGACGGGCAAGCCCCGGTTCGCGTCGCTCTTTTGCTTCCCTTTTCTGCGAACTCTCAAAGTGCGCGCGGCATTGCATCGGCAATGTTTGATGCAGCGCAATTGGCGGTTTTCGAAGCGGGCGACCAAAATTTTTTGCTAATGCCAAAAGACACCAAAGGCACTGCGGAGGGCGCGCGTGCAGCGGCGCAATCGGCATTGCAAGATGGCGCTGAAATGGTGCTGGGCCCGCTTTTTTCTGAGTCTGTTGAGGCCGCCGCAGCCGTTACACGGGCTGCGCAAGTTCCGATGGTAGCGTTTTCGTCAGACCTGCAAGCGCGCGGGCAGGGCGTTTATTTGCTGAGTTTCCCGCCAGAACTTGAAGTGGCGCGGATCACAGATTTTTCTGTTCTTAAAGGATTTACCCGCTTCGGTGTGTTGGCACCGCAAAACCCTTATGGCGACCGTGTCAGTGGATCTTTTGCTGAGGAAGTGTTTGTGCGCGGCGGCGTGATCGTCCACGAAGAGCGCTATCAGCAAGAACCCGATGCGATGTTGGCACCCGCCAAGCGGCTCGCACAATATTCAAAAGAAATTGTTCCGCTGGAGTTGCGCCATGATTATGACCCGGCCGACCCGGAAGCGCTCGCAACCGGGAATGACCAGGGCTATACGCGCGGATTTCAAGCCGTTTTGATGCCGGAACAAGGCACGTTATTACGGGCGTTGGCGCCATTATTGCCTTATTACAATGTCGATATTACTTCAGTAAAACTGCTCGGCGTTTCGGCATGGAATAACCCACGATTGACCCGTGAGCCCGCCTTGCGCGGTGGCTGGTTCGCTGCCCCGGATCCGGCAATTACCCAGGCCTTTAATGCCCGCTATAGCGCCGCCTTTGGCAATGAGCCTCCACGGCTGGCATCGCTTGCCTATGACGCCACATTACTTGCTGCCCGTCTGGCAACGCGCCCTGACCCGGCGAACCGATTCATTCCCCAAGCGATTGCTGATCCTAATGGATATTTTGGGGCCGATGGCCTGTTCCGCTTGAACCTTGATGGCTCGATTGAGCGCGGACTTGCGATCCTGGAAATTCAGCCCGGCGGTATTTTGACCATTGATCCTGCGCCGCGCAGCTTTGCAGATCCTGCGGCGTCCTTTTAGGCCCAACTTCAGCCTTGCAGGCTAAATATCCAGATCAATGCTAATCGGTGCGTGATCTGAGGGCTTTACCCAATCGCGCGCCTCATCGTGAATCGTAAAGCCTTTGCGCCCTTTGGCGCTCGCCGCCTCAGAAAGGGCCGCATTCACCCAGATATGGTCAAGCCGCCGGCCCCGATTGGAGGCCCGCCAGTCCTTTGAGCGATAAGACCACCAGCTATACAATTTTTCCGGAGACGGCACCAAGGTGCGTGCAATGTCTTCCCAGCCGCCCGCTTTGATAATCGCGCTGAGTCGATCAACCTCGATGGGTGTGTGCGAGACAACTTTTAGCAATTGCTTGTGCGACCAGACATCATGCTCATCGGGAGCAATGTTTAAATCACCAACCAGCATGCGCGCATTTTTTTTGCCGCCCTTTAGGCCCGCCGACCATTCCTCCATCTCCTTGAGGAATTTCAGTTTGTGATCGAATTTAGGATTAATCTTCGGGTCGGCCTCATCGCCGCCCGCTGGAACATAAAAATTATGGAGTTCAATCTTGCCGTCTACTCTCGCGGCAATGTGGCGAGCATCGCCCATCGCGCACCAATCGCGTTTTTCGATTTTATCGAGCGGCAATCGCGAGGCAATGGCAACGCCGTGATAGGCCTTTTGTCCCGCAACCGCCAAATGTTCGTAGCCAGCTTGGCGGAATGCTTTTTCTGGAAACTGATCATTATTGCATTTGATTTCCTGCAGGCACAAAACATCAGGCTTTTGTTCCTTGGTAAAGCGGATGACCTGATCAATACGCAAACGCACTGAGTTAATGTTCCAGCTTGTAATCCGCATTGTCATTTTATCCTTTGGGCTGCTTGTCATGGCTTGAGCGTGCGCGAAGGCTACCGATAGAGGGCCTTGGCCTTTCGTGCAAATTTAATGTCGCTGTCTTGTCGTGGGTTACGATCTAAGGGTGATCCGGTTCTGGCTGAGTAAGGGGCGCAGACTGTCGGAGACAATCTCTAAACACAAAGTCATCCCTATGACGATGATCGCTCAGCGGTGCTGCACCTAGCCACATGAAAATTGTTACAGTGGGCCGTAAGAAAAACTGGAACGAGTACGGACAAATACCAGAAAAACACAATGGGGCTAAGTAATAGGGCGACGGCGCATCCCATAAATAGCGCTCTACATCTGATGCACTCATCAAGGCGGCGGGCCAACATAAGATAAAAAAGATCGTTGATAAAATCCGGCCGTCACCCAAGGAGAGGGGAAAAATAGGAGAGGCCGAGGCTGGAGCAGGTGGGCTAAGAGAAGATAAAAAATGTCGGCGCACCGAGGTTAAGCGGCGCGCCGACAGTTGGGCAACAGGGGCGATCAATGCATTGATTGCCCCGTTTCTCTCCCCAAAATCAAAAAAACAGCCGCTCCCCCGCAAACGTTCCCCCCAAACGCATTCTCAGAATGCCTTCTCGGAACATTTCGACCGTATCTTGTCTCCCGGGAAACATCTACCGCGTCACGGGCGTGCCCCTATAGGGGGTTATCCCCTAATTTAACTGCAGATTCATACCTATTTTTCACCGTGATCTTTTGTGAACACGTTGTTTTCATGGTATAAATTCAACCAGATGGAGAGAAATTAAGTAGAAGGGGCGCGATCATCGTGCTGATTGAGAGAGAGGCCACGCTTGCGGCGATGGGTGATGTTTTGGCGCGTGCGCGCCAAGGCCGCGGGAATATTTTGCTAATTGCCGGGGAGGCGGGAATTGGCAAAACCAGCGTGGTTAGCGCTTTTGTTGAGCAATATGGCCAAGATTGTTCGGTTTATACCGGTGTGTGCGATGCGCTTTTTACGCCCCGCCCGCTAGGTCCCTTGCATGATATGGCGATCAATATGGCCGGTCCCGTCGCGCAAGCACTTGAAAAGGCCTCGACCCCGTCACCGCGCCTCTTTTCAACTCTGTTGAACTTTCTTGAAACCAGTGACCAGCCGACCATCATGATCATTGAAGATGTCCATTGGGCCGATCATGCAACGCTCGATCTTATCAAATTTCTCGGACGGCGCGTTGCCTTTATGCCGGTACTTCTGGTGTTGACCTTTCGCAGCGACGAGGTTGGGCTTGATCATCCCTTGGCACCGGTTTTGGGCGATTTGCCAGCGACGTCGCGCACGCGGCTGGATCTTGAGCCGTTAAGCGTCGAGGGCGTGCGTGAACTTAGCCAGGGTCAATCTGCGCTGGCGGAAAATATTTTTGCGGTAACAAGCGGCAATCCATTTTTTGTCACCGAGCTTTTAAACGCAACCCAGTCTGCGGGCGGGGCCAATGAAAGTGCGAATCCGCAGGGACTTGGCGCGGCGGCTGACAGTGTTCCGGTTTCCGTGCGCGATGCGACCAATGCCCGGCTGAACCGAATTGAAGCGCAAGACCGAAAATTTCTGGAATGTCTGAGTGTTGTCCCCGGGCCCATTCATGGTTGGTTACTATCGAGTTTGTTTGGCGAGGAAGGGCACGTACTTGCCGAACGCGGATTGGATAAACATTTTCTAATCCTTGATCATCAGGGTGCGTATCGGTTTCGCCATGAGCTGGCGCGCCTTGCAACCATGTCGCGTGTATCAAAAAGCCGGATGAAAACAATCCATCGTCAGGTGCTGGATTCTTTTCTGCTACATGCCGGTGATGCCCATGATCAAATTGTTCATCATGCGGCGGGGGCGCTGGATGTGCAGACTGTTCTTTCTTATGCGCCGCAAGCCGCAGAGCGCGCAGCCTTGGCCGGTGCGCACCGCGAGGCGGCAAGTCATTTGGGAACGGCGCTTCGTTTCATTGATAAAGCAAGCCCGGAAATGGCGGCAACGCTTTATGAGCAATGGGCCTATGAGGCAAGCTTGGCATTGCGGATTGATGATGAAGTCCTTGAAGCGCGCCGATTGGCAACGACATTGTGGCGTGCCTTGGGCCGGGCCGATAAGGTTGGGGAAAATTTGCGCTGGCTGTCGCGGTTGCATTGGTATCGCGGGGAGGCAACGCAAGCGAGCCGGTTTGCCGATCAGGCAGTTGAAGTGCTGGAAAGCACGCCCCCATCTTCGGAGCGGGCCATGGCTTATTCGCTGCGCGCCCAATTGCATATGCTCAATGACCGTATGGATGAGGCGGTTGAGTGGGGTACAAAGGCACTGGAGTTGGAGAAAAAATTCCCAAATGTAGAAGTCCGCATTCACGCGCTTAATAATGTCGGCACTGCGCAATTGTTTCGCGATGATCGCAGCGCGATGCCCATGCTGGAGGAAAGCCTGCGCCTTGCGACTGAACAAGGCATGCATGAACATGTTGCCCGGCTTTATACAAATGTGTGCGAATATGGCGTTGAGTTTCGCGATTTTCCGTTTGCTGAGCAATATATCAACGATGGATTAGCGTTTGCGACTCAGCATGATCTTGATGCATGGATTCATTATATTCTCGGCAAGATGGCGCAATTGCGCATGGATGAAGGCCGGTTGCGCGATGCGTATACAATTGCAAGCGGCGTTTTAAATCTGGAGCGTTTGACCTTGATGATGCAGCTTCCTGCATTGCTGGTCTTGGGCAGGACACAGCTTCGTCTTGGTGAGCCAAGCGCCAAGCCTTCGCTTGCCGATGCATTACAAGATGCTCTTTCTACTGATGAAATGCAATATATCGTGCCCGCCCGGCTCGGCCTTTTAGAGGCGGCTTATATGGACGGCGACCAAGGGGCGGCTGAGGAGCAGCTCGATGCCTTATTGCAGGTAAAGCCCGGTGAGCGTCATCCCTGGAATATAGGAGAGATCGCGGTATGGGCGAAACGGTTTAACCGGGAGTGCCCGCACGGATTTATGAATGATTTGCCAGAGCCTTATCAGCTAGAGAGTAAAGGTGATTATGAGGGCGCAGCTGATAGTTGGATAGCCCTTGGGCTACCCGGTCATGCGGCCTTTGCCTATGTGGCAAGTCAAAAGGCTGATAATCTGGTAAAAGCGATGGCGATTGTTGAACAATTAGACGCGCCGGGGATGGAGCGAATGATCCGTCGCTATGCTGACGAAAGTGGCATTGGCGACCGTCTTCCTGTAGCCAAGCGCGGGCCCTATAAAGCGTCGCGCAATCACCCTCTTGGTTTGACAGCAAAAGAACAACAGGTTCTTGAGCTTATAACCAAAGGGGCAAGCAATCGTGAGATATCCGATGCGCTCTCCCGCTCGCAACGCACAATCGAACATCATGTTTCTTCCATATTGGGTAAGTTTAATGCCTCTAACCGTATGGAAGTATTGTTGCGTGTGCAGAGTGAACCCTGGCTGGTTTCCCCGTCGCAGGGTGCAAAATCGAAACCGAAAAAAGCCTAAAACACTGCTTAATATAGTGGCGATTAAACTCGATGCTTGCGCTTTGCCCCGCGCACCCGGTATCACAGGGGTCTATGATGATGTTTAACGCGTATGCTGGCGCACTATTGTGAAACCGTTCAACCCAAATTCTTTGCTGCCTGTCCTTTGCTTTGCACTTGGCATTGGTGCCTTTTGCACGGGCGCGGGCGCGCAAACTGGTCTGGTCGAAGACGGGGAAAGCTTTGTGCAGCAGGCCGGTGAACCCGGCGAGCCGGGGCAATCTGGTGAAGACCCTGCAGCGCCCACACCTGAAACCTCATTGATCGACCTTGAACAGCGCTTGAAAGATACTGAGGCCGAAGAAACCCGATTGCGTCTTGAAGCTGAGGAGCGAAGCGAAGAGATCCGGGCGCTGCGCTATCGCGTGATTGAAACCGCAAATGCGATTCAGGAATCGGAACGTGAAACCGCGCGCATTGAGCGTGAGCTTGAACGGTTGGGCGCTGAGGAAGCTGAGCTTGCTGAGCAGTTGAGCGCGGAGGAGGGCAATCTTTCTGAGGTGCTTGCTGCGTTGCAGGCGTTTGAACTGTCGCGCCCGCCCGCCCTTTTGGTCTCGCCCGAAGACGCAAACCGTGCCGCACGCGCCGCCTCGCTCTTGTCTGATGCCGCCCCTGCCTTGGCGGAAAAAGCCAACCGGTTGCGCGCTCTGGTTGAACAGTTAACGCTGGCCCGAACCGGACTTTCCGATCAGCGCGCCAATTATGAGCGCACCGCCAATGCGTTGGTTGCCCGCCGGCGCGTGTTAAATGAATTGCTTGCCCGCAAAGAAACCGAACGCGATGTTGCCGCAAGGCTTGCCGCAGCAGCGCAAAAAGAAACCGCCCGGCTGGCAGCCCAAGCAACCTCCCTAAAAGGGGTGGTCGACCGTTTGCAACGATTGGCCCATGCGGTAACGCCGCGGATCAAACCTGTACGCGGTGCTCCCAGCGTGCCAACGCCTGCAGGACCCGCCGGCCCTGCAGGGAGTGGCGGCGATGATGTGGTCGCCGGCGTTGATCCATCCGGCCCAGCAGGAGAAGGGCAACCCGGTATTGCAATTATTGATGGGTCGGCGGTGGTCAGCGGGACCGATCTGACGGCAGAAACGAATGCCCCGCGCACAAGCGTTGCCCCAACCGCCCCCGGCGAGGCGTTTCGCCCGGCCCGTTCATTCACATCGGCGCGCGGCGCGCTGCGTCCCCCCGTTGTTGGGCGTATTGTGGGCCGATATGGCCAGCCCGGCGAGGATGGTGACCGGCTGGAGGGGATCCGAATCGAATCGCGCAGTCAGGCGATTGTGACCGCCCCCTATGAGGCGCGGGTTGTGTTCGCCCAACCCTATGGCCCCATCAATATGATTGTGTTGGATGTTGGCGGTGGATTTCACATATTATTGATCGGAATTGGCGAATTTCTTGTCGATGCCGGGCAAATCGTAAATGCGGGGGAACCACTGGCCGAAATGACAGAAAAAGCGCGGTTTTTGGACCTTCAGGTGCGCAAAAACGGCGAACCCGTGAATCCGTCGCAATGGTTATCGGCAAAAACGGTTGAAGAGATGGCATTTTAAGGCCACGTTAACGATCATGATCGAAGCTTTGCAGTTCACAAGCGAGGTGCACTGCTGTCGGTAGGCTAATGGGCCCAAAGGCTGGCCGGCCAAGAATAGCGCTTATAGTCGCGCTGAACGGGGTATATAGTCCGTTTGAGTCGACTGGTTGATAGTGAAGAGAGAATCGAATGACGAACCCTAAAACTGACAGATCACGACGCGAAACTGGACAAATGCATCGCGCTGCTGACCCGAAGGCTAATCGTAGCGCAAAACGCGAGCGCCGCCGCCTGTCATTTACGCCGGGACAAACCGGCCTGTTAATGGGCGCGGCGCTGATCACCGGCACCATGCTGAGTTCAGCCTATGCGCGACCAAAATTCTCTGCTGAATATTTTACCAATATCAATTTGTTTGGGCGGATTTACGAAGAGGTTCATCAAAATTACGTCACGCCGCCAGAGGATAAAGAGCTGATCAAGGGCGCCGTTGACGGCATGATCTCAACACTCGATCCCCATTCCAGCTATCTGACCGCAGATGATTACAAAACAATGCAAGAGCAAACCCAAGGCAGCTTTGCCGGTCTTGGGATCCAGGTTGTTATGCCCAATGAGGGTGAAGACAAAGGATATGTTCTGATCGTTGCCCCGATTGATGACACGCCTGCAGCGCGTGCGGGCCTACAAAACAATGACTTGATTGTTGAGATTGATGGCGAGCCTGTGCAAGGCAAAACAATTGACGATGCGATTGCGTTAATGAAAGGCGAGCGCGGTACGAAAGTGACGCTGACAATTTTGCGTGACCGCGAGGGCGAAACTTTTGAAGTGCCTTTGGTGCGCGATATTGTCCGCGTTAATCCGGTGCTGGCAGAAGCCAAGGGAGACTTTGGCTATATCCGTGTTCGGACATTCTCGCAGCAGGCGGCAAAATCAACTCGCGAGGCGATTGACGAGTTGAACGAAGAGATTCCCGGCGGCATGAAAGGCCTTGTGCTTGATGTTCGCTCAAATCCTGGCGGTTTGCTTGATCAGGCCGTTGCGATCAGTGATTTATTCCTTGATGGGGGCGAGATTGTTTCGACCCGCGGGCGCCGATCTAAAGATACATTGCGCGAAATGGGAACACCCGGTGATCGGCTTGATGGCAAGCCTATTGTTGTAATGATTAATGGCGGCTCTGCATCAGCGTCAGAAATCGTTGCCGGTGCGCTGCAGGATCGCAATCGCGGTCTTTTGCTCGGCACAAAAAGCTTCGGTAAAGGCAGTGTGCAGACAGTTATTCCTATCCAGAACGGGCTTCAGGGTGCGCTGCGCTTAACAACGGCGCGCTATTTTACGCCGTCCGGGCGCTCCATTCAGGCGCAAGGGGTAACACCAGATATTGATTTCCCGGTTATTTATCCCGGACAAGAAGAAGTTGCACAACGGCGCAGTGAGGCAGATCTTCCCGGCGCGCTTGATGTACCGGAAGGCGCGCAATCAGCGCCAACGCCAGATGCGGAACCTGAAGTGCAAGCCGAAGTCGCCCCTGACGCAGAGGCGGGCGAGGCTGTTCAGGAGGGCGATGAGGGCGAAACATTAGCGATTGTTGAGCCGTTTCTTTGCGAACCTGTGGAAGAAGACGAAATTCGTGACTGCCAGCTTGAAAAGGCTTTAGAGTTTCTTGAGGATACAACCGAATATCGCCAAGCGCTCGCCCAAGCGGCAACCATAGAGCGCTAAAGGCCGCACCCGCTATTGGGTGTTTGCATTTGATGCATTCTTAATAAACCCGTCATTACTTAAAATGACGGGTTTATTTTATTGTTCAGCAAAAATTCTCTGTACACGGCGCGGTTTTCTTCGCGCCGGGCATAATAAGCATCAAAGTCTGCGCTCTCAAAAGCGTGCTTAATCCCGGCTGCAGAGATATCCATGTCGCTCGCCTTAATGAACGGAATGCGCGCAAACTCGGCCATCTCCTGCGTTCGGCTATCATGGGTGATGAGCGTTGCCGGTATCCCGCTATTAAGCGCCATAATGGTGCCATGCAGGCGCGTGCCAATGACGTAGGAATATTGATCCAGCGAGCGGCTCCATTTCCCAATATTGGTGTAGAGCTTGCCATGGTGAGTGATGAAATTTTGAAGATTATCATCACTGCGTGCGCCATAGATGGTGCGCAAATCAGATGTTTCCGATTTCGATAAATCTATCCACTGATGATATCCGGATAAGATTTTCATCTCTTCAAGTTCGGATTGATACAGCAAATCCATCCTGTTTGTATAAGCAAAATTATATAGCTTGCGATTGGTGTCGTTAGCCTGATCCTTACCAGCTAGATGTTTTGCTGCATAGCGGGTTGCGTGCAGCAAAACTTTTGCAGGGTCCAGCGATGGGCGCACCGGTTTTTTAAAGGGTTTAAAGTCGCAATAAAGCGATGGACATCCGGTGACGGTTACATTGTCGATGTCAAGCCCGTTCAGGACTGATTTGGAATATTCTCCGCGTACTGAAAGAGAATGTGAGCGCTCAGAAATTGCTTTGAGGAATTTGGTCATGCCATCTGACACGGTTTGTTCGCTCGTATAATCTGGGGCTTGGGCCCCAAGGCCAATAATGGTCACCGGAATAGTCAGTTGCTCAACGCTTTGGGCAATGGGGGTGAAATCGACATCGGTATGAATCCAGTTGGCCGCTGGAAAAATGATCGCGCTATATTTGTCATTGGCTTTGGCCGGGTCGACTTTGAAATTTAATCGAACCTTGTCGCCTTCAAGCTGACGCCAAACAGCATTGGTGAACAATAGATTGCCGCTATTTGCGCCAAGGGCATTATAATAATCGTCAAATGTGGGCATGCGCGAGGGGGATAGATTGCGCAGAATGGAAACAATCCCGTAGCGTTCGCGCTCAGGCTTCCCTTTTGGGTTGGATATATGAGCCTTTGATGTCGAAGCCACGTTGGTTTCAGGTCCTTCCTGATGATGGGGTTACTATTATGGCGCAACCATGAATAGATAGGGTCTTG
>CAYQXV010000030.1:0-11422 GCA_964421675.1 uncultured Caulobacterales bacterium | reverse complement strand
AGTGCAAGGTGGTACGGCGGTAAAGGGGGTCAGTGTGATTTCGGCGGTTAGGAACTGACAGGACAGATGGCAAAACCCACTAAAAAGCCTCCATTTCTGCGTCATAAGGGACATTGCCCTTTATGCGAGGAAGATGTGACGTTTGAGTCTCAATTTGCCTGGCTGCGGGACCATTTTTTCTGCTCAAACTGTCAATCAATCCCGAGAGAGCGCGCCCTTATGCGGGTGATTGAGCAATATTACCCCAATTACCGCGATCTGGCCGTACATGAATCCTCGCCCGCCATGCGCGGTGTTTCTGCGCGATTGGCCAAGGACTGCAAAGACTATTCTTACTCCCATTATTTTCCCGACATCACGCCGGGCACTTTGCACCCCGAACGCGGTGAGCGGTGCGAAAATCTTGAAGCGTTGACGTTTCCCGATCAATCTTTTGATCTGGTGATAACCCAGGACGTGCTCGAACATGTGTTTCGCCCGCGCCGGGTTTTTTCAGAAGTCGCGCGGGTACTAAAGCCCGGCGGGGCCCATATTTTTACCGTCCCCATTGTTCGCAAAGCAAAGCGCACCCGTCGCCGCGCGGAAATTCAGGCCGATGGTACGATCACCCATCTGCACGAAGCGGAATTTCACGGCAATCCGGTCGACCCGAACGGTTCCCTCGTGACTATGGATTGGGGCTATGACATTGCAAGCTTCATTCAGGAAAGCGCGGGTACCCCCACCCTGATGGTTCAGATTGACGATATTGATGCGGGGATTCGCGCCGAATATATTGAAGTCCTTGTCAGCTTTCGCCGCTAAACAACATTTTGCCGAGGCTGGATTGATAATGCCCGGGCAATTTGCTCGCATAGGCGCTTTTGTGCGGCGGGTTCATAATCCTCAGGCGCGCTGGTTGCTGACCAAACCGGGCCGGGCCATGCACTATCGGTTGTAAAGCGCGCGATAATATGGACATGCAGTTGTGAGACGATATTGCCAAGGGCGGCCATATTGATCTTATCGCATCCGGTAACCCCTTCCAGCGCTTCGCTGACTTGTGCGATTTCTTCCATGCAAAGTGCGCGTTCGCCGCGCGACATGTCATGAAATTCGGTCAGATTTGGCAGTCGCGGTACCAGCAAGACCCATGGAAAGCGGGCATCGGTTTTCAACAAAACCGAGCATAAATCCATTTCACCAATGGGTACGGTATCGGCGTCAATATTGGGGTCTAGGACAAAGTTGGCCATGGATTGGGTCTTTCATTTGTCGGGCAGCTGTTGGAGCGGTGCACGCTTAAGGGAGGTGTGATTGCACGAATGTGCCAGCATGAGAATAAAGTACTGGATTTCCACAAGAGATTTCGTAAAAATCAGGGTCTGGCGATAATCTGGTTCGGTAAATAGCGATCCAGTCTCATAAGTGTTGGAGGTTATTTTGGTCGAACAGAACGCTACGTCGACATCAGTTGGCGCACAAGCCGGAGGAAAAACAATCTTCGGTCACCCGCGGGGGCTGTTCGTCCTCTTTTTTACAGAGATGTGGGAGCGGTTTTCCTATTATGGAATGCGCGGCTTGTTGGTGCTCTATCTGACCCAGCATTTTCTGTTTTCCGATGAAACCTCCTCGGTCATGTATGGGGTCTATACCGCCCTCGTTTATGTGATGACCATCATTGGCGGTTCACTTGCCGATAAATATCTTGGGCAACGCAAGGCGGTAACCTATGGAGCAATCCTGCTGGTTCTTGGCCATGCGACCATGGCATTTGAGGGGGCAGGTGCGAAGGAATATCTGACCTATCAGGGAACCGATTATATCGTAACGCTTGATGGGCGCGGCGGTGATGCGCCCCAGATTATCGTATCAGACAGCGGACAATCCAAAATTAGTTTCAGCGAAGATGGCAGCACGCTTCTGGTGGGCGAACCTGCAAAGGTCGGCCTGCCTGCTACGATTGCGGTTGCTGATTATCAAACGCGCATTGAACAACAAGAAATGTTCGTGTGGATTCTCTATCTCGCCTTGGGGCTGATTATTGCCGGTGTTGGCTTTTTGAAAGCCAATATTTCAACAATTGTTGGCGCGCTTTACGGTATTGGCGATGTGCGGCGCGATTCTGGTTTTTCAATCTTTTATATGGGCATCAATCTTGGCTCACTTCTGTCGTCGGTAACAATTGGTATTATCGGTATCAAATATGGATGGAATTGGGGCTTTGGATTAGCCGGTATTGGCATGGTGGCTGGACTTGCCGTATTTGTGTGGGGGCAAAAGTTTCTTGAAGGGGCCGCTGAACCACCTGACCCCGCAAAACTAAAAGAAAAAGTCTTTGGTCCGCTTAACGTTGAGACCATGTGTTATCTCGCCGGTGTAGGCATTGTGGTGGTTGCCATAGGATTGATTTACACCGCAACCGTTGATCTGGGATCGGTCAATATGACGGCGCTCCGCAACGGCGCTCTCGCATCGCTGGGTATTATTACCTTTATCGGCTTTATTCTGTACTCTCTGATGAAGCTGGAAGGTGATGAGCGAAACCAAATGCTGGCCGCAACATATTTTGTGGTTGCCCAAATCCCGTTTTGGGCCCTGTTTGAGCAGGCAGGCTCGTCGCTAACATTGTTCACATCGCGCCTGGTTGATCGTGAAATGTTTGGCTGGGATGTGCCAACCCCTGTCTTCCAGGGATTGAATGCGGGATATATTGTGCTGTTCGCGCCAATTCTGGCGTGGTTATGGTTGGCGCTGGATAAGCGGCGATTAAACCCATCGGCGCCCGTAAAATTTGCCATTGGTGTTTTCCTGGCCGGTCTTGGCTTCTTGTCATTGGTGGCGGGCATGAATGCGTCCGGTGCGTCCGGCCTGACGGCTGTTGGATTTATCTTCCTGATTTACTGGATCCACACCATGGGCGAGCTGTTGGTGTCGCCCGTGGGGCTGTCCTCAGTTACCAAGCTTGCGCCCGCGCGCATGGTTGGGCTGACAATGGGGGCGTGGTTTTTATATTCCGGCCTGTCCAACTATCTCGCAGGTGTTATTGCGGCGAGCACGGGGGCGGAAACATTGGGCGGTCAACTCACCGATGTTGCGGCGGCCAAGGCCACCTATGCGACCGTCTACACAAATGTTGCCTATGTCGCGATGGGAATTGCGGTGGTGATGTTGCTCATCTCTCCGGTGATTAAGCGATTAATGCGCGGCGCAGAATAGTAAGCTTTATAGCAAACCTTGCCGCGATGAACTGGTAAAACGGAGCCCTTCTCAGGGCTCCGTTTTTTTATCACTGCTAGCGTGATTTGACTCAACGCAATGGGCGCGGGAAAGTTTAGGCGAGTCATCTTGAAAGGTCACACATGAGTGCGAAACAACCAATCCTTTATGGGGGACGTCTTTCCTATTTTACCGGAAAAGCCCGGTCCTATTTGAATTATCGACAAGTTGCCTTTGAAGAAAAACTCGCAACGCCGGAAATTTATAAAACAATCATTATGCCAGCGGTTGGCTATCCGATGATCCCGGTTGTGGTGTTTCCCGACGGACAGGTGATTCAGGATACAACAGAACTCATTGATCATTTTGAACAAGATGCCGGTGCTTTATCTGTTATCCCGACAACGGCGCGCCAGCATTTTGTTTCCGCAATGATGGAATTATATGGCGATGAATGGCTGGTCATTCCCGCAATGCATTATCGCTGGGCTCATAATCGCGACTATGCATTTGGCGAGTTTGGAAAGTTGATGCTGCCAGATGCATCCCCCGAAGAGCAATATAAAGCGGGCGAAAAAGCGGCGCAAAAATTTGAAGGCTCGGTTCCTTTTCTCGGCGCGAATGCGGACATGGCAGACGCGGTTGAGGCCTCTTATGTTGCGGGTTTAAAAGAGCTTGATGCGCATTTTCAGCAGCATGATTTTCTATTGGGCGCAAAACCATGCGCCGGTGATTTCGGTTTGATCGGGCCGTTATATGCTCACCTCTACCGCGACCCCGCTTCTGGCGAGGTGATGAAACGCGAAGCCCCGGCGGTTGCGCGCTGGGTTGAGCGGATGATTGCCGAACCGTTTAAGGCGAGCGGCGATTGGCTCGCCGATGACGCCATTGCGCCAACCTTGATCCCGGTTTTGCAACGCCAAATGCGTGAACAGGGCCCGTGCCTCATTGATATATTCGACAAAGTTGCCGTGCACAAAGCCAATAGCGACGCTGGAAAAATTCCCCGTGCGTTGGGCATGCATGCCTTCACCATGGAAGGCAAAACCGGCCAACGGGTTGTGCTCAGCTATACGCAATGGATGGCACAGCGCGCCTTGCTGCCTGCGATGCAACGTACCGGTGCCGAGAGGGCAGCTCTTGATCAGCTGGCGACCGATATTGGCGCGAGCCAATTGCTCGATGCAGGTATTAGCGCGCCGATTGACAGGCGCAATCATAAACTGGTTTGGCGGGCCGCTTAAATCGCGCGCTAACCGTTCTTGCCGTCATCCTGGCTGGGTTTTGCGTTCTGGGGCAGATAATCTGTAGAAAGACGAATAAACTTCTCTGTCATATTGACCAGGGGAACAGCGTCTTCGCGAAAGGGAACCAGATGGCGGCCTTTTTGACCGGGGATATTACCGATTTCCAGTATATCGCCCGCGCCATAATTTTGCACGGCCATAACCTCTCCAAGTAGCTCGTCTTCAGGGCCTAAGACACGCAGGCCAATCAGGTCGGTGTAGAAATATTCGCCCTCTTCTTGAGGTTCTTCCAAGCGTTCTCGATTAACATAAAGCCTTGTTCCGGCAAGTGCTGCGGCCATTTCGCGAGAGCTGATTTGCGCTGAGCGCACAAGCGCAACACTCGGCTTTAGTTCGCGAATAAACCGAAGTGTAAATTGCTGTTTGCCGTCTTCACTTTCCACCGGGCCATATTCTGCAATTGCAGCGGTCTGGCTGGTGAAGGTTTTTATCTTGGCCTCCCCCTTTACGCCGTGCGCACCGGCAAATGCGCCAAGACAAACCCGTTTTTCTTGAGATAGTGTCATTGCGTGGTTCTATTATTGTTGGGCGCCCCTTCTTCAGGTTTACCTTCATCTCCCGGATTGCGCGCCACCGGTTCAAACAAATGTCCACGTTCCGCATAAAGAACAACCAATAGGGACGACACGCCCAATGCCAGCATGGCGGTAATGATTGCCCCCGGCGTTCCATCATAGGCTTGCCCGATAGACCCGCCAATAATGCCAGACATTGCCGTTGATGCAAATCCATTTGCAGCCCCAGCGGACCCCGCAATATGGCCCATAGGCTCCATGGCGATGGAGGTGCAGTTAGAGGCAAATAGGCCAAGGCAGAAAAATGCCAGCCCCATAAATATTTCAAACAACCAGAAATTTTCAATGCCCGCAAAGAACACCGCGCAGTGGAGCCCGGCAAAAACAATAAAGGCAATCAAGGATGTGTGGCTGATGCGGCGCATGCCGTATTTTTCAACGAGGCGCGAATTTATGATGCTGGACACAGCTAATGGCAGGGCGACGGCCGCAAAGGCGAGGGCAAAATAGTCACCAACCTCGAAGGTTTCGATAAAGAGCTGTTCTGACGTGCTGATAAAGGCGAACAAGCTGGCAAAAATAAACGCCCCGGCTATTGTGTAGCCTGCGCTCGTACGGTGACTGAAAAACGATACATAATTTCCCAGTATAGTGCGCGCAGACATGGTGGATTTGGCATTTTGTTCCATGGTTTCGGGGATGCGGAAAAAGATCCAAATGCTGATGACCAGGCCGTACACCATTAGGGCGCCAAATATCCAACGCCATGGGCCGACCATCAATATGCCTTGCCCAATGGCGGGCGCAATAATGGGGGCGGCCATAAAAATTGTAATGACCAATGACATGACTTTCGCCATTTCGCGGCCCGCCACATGATCGCGCACGAGGGCGATACTGGCAACGCGCGTCGCAGCGGTTGCCGAGCCCTGAACAGCGCGGGCAAAAAGCATAAAAGTAAACCCGCTCGCGAAAATGCTCCACAGCGAGGCCAAAATATAAAAGCTAAGGGCCCAAAGCATGACCGGCCTTCGTCCAAACCGGTCGACGATGGGGCCGAAGAATAATTGCGCAAACCCGTTGGCAATAATGTAGACGACGATCATTAATTGCCGGTCATTATTATTGGTGACGCCAAGATCGCTGCTAATGGTGCCAAGCGCGGGCAGCATCATATCGATGGCGAATGCATTTAATGCCCATAGGCTGGCGGTCAAAATGACAAGCTCGCGCAATCCGAGCGTGCGTTTATCGGGCGCGGTTTGGGTGTTTGTCGTTGCTTTGCGTGCGTGGTTCATCAGCCGGGCATAGGCCTCGCCTTGGCACTTGGCAAGTCAGGCCATCAATCTCTAGCGGTGATGTTCAATATGGCTGTCAATCAGCGCGCGATTATAGGCGGCTAGCGCGCGCACCCGCGTTAAATAGCCGATAGGAATATCCCGGGCATCGGCCCTGACAACCGGCAGGCCGGGCTCGTTCTTTTCTTCCAGAGTGGCCAAGGCACCGCCTAAAGATTGCAGACTTTCCAGGCGCGGGGCATCGCTATCTAACGGGGCCTGCTCAGGCATTTTTTGCATAACGTCGCGCACCCGAATGGTTTGCAAGATAACCCCTTGCGGCCCTTCAGACAGATCGTACCCGCGCCGTGAAAGCTGCCAATGAAAAAAGGACCGCCCGCATATCCACTGCGTCAATAAGGTGGCGATGGAAACCGCAACCAGCAGGGATATCGCCATACGATAATCGCCCGTCACTTCAAATGCGATCAATGTTGTTGAGATCGGGGCTCCGATAATCGCCCCGGCTGCCGCGCCCATGCCCACCATGGCGTAATATCCAGCCCCTGCAGAGCTGGCATCGATCACATCGGTAATGACCAACCCATAAGCAGCGCCAACAAATACGCCGACAAACAGGCCCGGCGAAAATACACCGCCGCCAAACCGGCAAGACACGGTGATGGCTGTTGCGATAAACTTCAGTACCAAGATTAATAATAGTGCGCCTAGCGTGTAGTTCCCCTCAAGCGCGCGGGAGATGGCTTCATAACCAACACCGAAAATTTCCGGTTGAATGGCGCCGATCATCCCAACAAATATCCCTGCAATGGGCGGTAACAGCAAATAAGAGATATTTCGATTGGTGGCGATCTCGCGCACTTTTAAGGTCAAAAATTCGGTGGACAGTAAAAATATGATCGCCGCAATCCCGCAAAGCAGTCCCAGTCCAGCAGAGAGCGCCACATCAATCGTACTGGCAAGCCCATAATTGGGAGCGCCAAAGGCCGGTGTGTCGCCAAAGTGAAACTGCCCCACCAGGGCCGCGCTAACACTGGCAAGCGCGATGGGACCAAATACAGAAAGCGCGTAATTGCCAAGCACAACCTCAAGGGCAAAAAGAACGCCGGCGATCGGTGCATTAAAGCTGGTGGCAACCGCCGCCGCCGCCCCGCAGCCCAAAAGTGTGCGCCGGTCGTGGAGCGAAAATCCGAAATGGCGATCAAGCCAAGCCGCCACCGTTGCGCCGAGATGGACAGCCGGGCCTTCCCGGCCCGCGCTGCCGCCTGAACCCAGCGACACCGTTGAGACCAATGCAGAGGCAAGCCCCGCGCGCCATGAAATAATACCGTCGCCCGCTGCGCGCGCTTCAATGACATCTGCAACGCCCTGGCTGCGCCCGTCTTTCAACCAATTTGATTTGTCGGCAAAATAGAGAATGGTCGAAACCAGCAGCCCGCCAATCACCGGCGCGATCCACGCCCTCAGAAAGCTTAGCGATGATGCCCCGGTGGCCAGTGTCTCTTCGGTAGCGCCAAATGCAATCAGCGAGACCCAGTCAATCGCCAATCGAAACCCGATGACCACATATCCAACACTGAGGCCGATAATCAGGGCAAACAGCCAGACCTGAAGTGTGGAGAGCCCTTGGGCGCGCGCGCGTAAAACGCGCAGCTGTGTACGGAATTTCACCAGTCCTCGTTTCGAAATTGAGGTGATGCTCCGTTTCATGATGATTTCAGGGCCCAGCGGTGAAGGGAAGAGGAAAGTGATTCCTCTAATTTCTTAACGGAAGATTTCAAAAAGCGCCATTGGGAAGGCCGACCAATGTGAAATTATTTATCAATAAAACGCCAAACGGAACGCTCATTCATGAAGGTGTTGATAAGCCCGGCGGCAAATGGCCAGATGTTACCAAACTGTATAGAAACAAGATCAAGATTTTACTGAAAACTATGGATGTTCTTAACGCGCCCTTCACCCGCCCAGCCCCATAATTGTGATGGATCATCAAGTTGGGGTTTTGAGCAGATGCATAGAGTGCGACCTTCCGCAAAACAGTCTTCCACCGGTTTATCGAGGCTGCCTAATCAGGAAAAGCCAACACAGGCAAAGGGTGCGCATCAAGCGCCTTCCGGCCCATCTTCTGCCGTTCAGTCGCCTGCCAGCCAATCTCCTAATGGTCAATCTTCCTTTGTCGACCCATCGCGCGCTGCAACCTTATATCAGCAATGGCGCGCGCAATTGGGTCAAAGCCCCCAAGGGGACCCCGGCGCTCAGCTGGATCGCCCTGACCTGCGATTGATTATGCTGCGGGTGTTTGGCGAAACCCGGCGTCTTTCCCAAGCCTGCATGACCTATCCGCAAGCCGCCGCAGATGCGCTGCTGGAAGGGCCGGACAGTATCATCGGGGCAACCGCGCGTAAATTGACCAGTTTAAATCGCGGGGTTGGAAGCGCACAAAAACTCCATGATGCCTTGACGCCGCTGAAAGATAGCGTGGATCTGGCAATCTCGCTGGCGGTCCTTTCCGGGACATGGGATGTGCACCGTGCTTCCTCGGCACGAACAGATTTTGCCGAACGTCTTTGTGACACTGTGCTGGCCTGGCTGGTGCGCGCGGCGGTAAAGCGCGGCGAGCTTTCCCTTGCAAGTGATGAGGACGCGAACCACGAAGCCCCCAAAGATAAAGAGCGAGAATCCTCTCAACCGGGTATTACCGCCGGTCTTTTTATGATCGCCGGACACAGTTTTGCCCATGAAGATATAGCGGGCACGGGCCCGTTGGATTTGGTGTGTGTTTACGAGCCTGATCTGGTTAAGCCAGGGGCCGGAAACAGTAATGAGCGGGCGCTCATTCGGATTGGCGCAGAGTTGCGCGATGTTATGGAGGGCAGCTCCGGCAGCTATCCACTTTATCATCTGACAACGCCTTTTGGTTCTAAGCTGAATGGAGCCGGGCTCATGGAAGCGCGGAGCGCGATTGAGCGCCAAATAGGCGCGCCGCAATCAGAGATTTTACGGTCCTGGTTTGCAACCGCGCGAATTGTAGCGGGCGATCGCGATGCGGGCGGTGATTTTCTGGAACATATTGATGCGACCGTCTGGAATGATGGACCGTTGCTAACCCATGAGACAACGCAAACCATCCGTCTAAAGATGAAATCCCTTTTCCCGGCCTATCAGGCGATTAGCGATCTTTGCCGCTTGACCCTTGGCAAGGCGCGGCCTGCCTTTCGAACCGCATCAACCCATGATGTGTTTCAAACCGCAGGAACGTCAAATATAATCGCCGCGCCCCTCGCCAATCGACTGATGGCCGGGTTTGAACTTGCAAATCTGATTGATGTGGCAAGCCTTGCAGTTTGCGGGGAACGACTAAATGACACCTTGTTTAAGGCGAGTGAGGAGGCACCCGATCCGCGCGCAGAAAATATTGCCAATCTGTGCGGCTTTGGAGATGCAAATGCCCTTGGGAAAGTGATGGAAGGTTTATGCGCAGATGCTGCAAATGGTCTTGATCAATTGCTTTATGGTCCGCGCGAAGCCTATTGCCGGTATAATAAAGCCGAAGATTTTCAGGACGGTTCCGGTAATGACCAAACAAGTGACGATAAGGGAAAACTTGAAGCATTAGGCTTTATGGATGGGCATTCCATTTGCGAAATTGTCGAAAGTTGGCTGTCACACGGTAGCCCTGAGGCCGCCAGTGAAGAACCGCGTTTTGCGGCGCGCGCACCGGGCCTCTTAACCGCATTTGGCGCAACACAATATCCCGGCAAGGCTATTGAATTGCTGGACAAGCTTCTTGTTCATTGTCCCGATGATCTTGATCTGTTTTCGGTGTTGGAAAAAGACTGTCCCCGCCGCGAGCAATTGATCGATGGGTTTGGGAATTTCCCTTTTCCGGTCGCTTCGCTTTTCAACAATGGGGAGCAAATCGGCACCTTCTTATCGGATTTTCTAAGCCCCGATACTCTTGGTGCCGACTCTCAATTGGGTGACGGCGCGCCGCCGCTTAACAGTCCCGTCTTGCCTGCATCCGCAACGATTGAGGCCTTAGGGCAATGGCGCACACAGGCGCTGGCTCAGACCGCATTTGATGTTGCCGGGCGCAGGCTGGATGCGCCGCAAGCAATTGACGCGCTTAAAAAGATTTCAGACCTCACCCTCACCACATTGTTTGACATATTGAAACGCACAGAGTTTCGCGGTGAGAAAAAACTCCACGACACGCTTACCCTCTTTCATTGCCACGATCAGTGGCGCTCGGTTCCCGGCGATCATGCCGTTATCGGCTTTATCCTTGCCCGGCGAAAAGCTGATAAGGCATTGGAGGGGCTTGCGGAAAAATTTGCGCAACGCTTCATTGAAGAGCTTGAACAAATTGGCGCGGGGCCGTTTTCAATCAGCATTGATGTCTCCCACCGGCCCGATGGCGCGAGCGGGTCTTTGGCGGCGATGACACCGAAATGGGAAGATTATGTTCGCACCCAAGCGGTGGCTGCCGATCAGATTTGCCTTGCGCGCGCCCGCGTGATTGCCGGTGCTAAA
Organism: uncultured Caulobacterales bacterium; assembly: GCA_964421675.1. Classification (GTDB taxonomy): domain Bacteria; phylum Pseudomonadota; class Alphaproteobacteria; order Caulobacterales; family Parvularculaceae; genus CALLPQ01. The sequence goes on along the minus strand of CAYQXV010000030.1, from coordinate 571 downwards.
GCCGCACAAGAAACAGCGCAGCGCGCAATCCGGGAAGTTTTATCCAATGAACGGCGCATGCAATTAACCTTGCGTGATTTAGACCGTGCGCGAAATCAACACAGAACCCGAAATCAACATCTCGCGAGAGGCGATCAACGCTTTTCCGCAGGCCCATCCCTATGGGAAACTGATAGTGTCGAGGGCGGCTATCGCGATATTAATATGATAATCAATGTACTGATTTATCGTTTTGGCGGCGCGCATCCTTATTTGCAGGAAATGGATACGGGCGAGGCATTGGGGGCCATGGCGCAGGCTGATCTGATTGATGCAAGCGTGGCAACGACCTTGGCCGATGCGCGTGAGTTTTGGCTATCGCTCAATTTAATGCGCGCCTGGTCCGGCTGGTCGTCGCCTGATGTCACGCCGATTCGCGCGCGTCTTGGTGCGCTATTGGCTGATGGTGCGGGCGTGCGGTCATTTGCAAGAGTGGCCCCGCTCATTCGCGGTTTTATCGATGATGGCAACCGCCTTTATGGCACGCTCATTCAAGGGCAAAATGATCGTCTTTCTAGCCCGCGTTAAACCT
>CAYQXV010000029.1:32611-43619 GCA_964421675.1 uncultured Caulobacterales bacterium | reverse complement strand
TTACATACTCAATAATGCTTGATGAGTAGTCTGAATGGTCGGGGCGGCAAGATTCGAACTTGCGACCCTCTGGTCCCAAACCAGATGCGCTACCAGGCTGCGCTACGCCCCGATATCCATGTCAGAAGCGGTGGTATCCGCGTTTTGCGGTGAAAATGCAAGCCATAATTTTCGCAAACATCCAAGGATAACGCCTAGAGCCCTCTTATGATCCAATTCGGGTCATTTTAGCGCTTATATCCCATAATCGCTGGGCGGCGTTTGGATCAACCGCGTGGGCGCCAACGCCCACATAGGGGACCGATGGATCGTTGGCCGGGGCAATATTACAGTTCTCACAATATAGCCCCCCGCGCCCATTAAGCTCCTCGCTTAGGGCACACCAAAGGCTTGTCGACGCCCCTTCAGCGGGGGTTTTAAAAAATGCCCGCACCCCTTCTGGTATATCGCCATTTTCATCTATCCACCCCAGCGCAATCATTTCTTCTTTGGCCAGATGGCGCTGCAACGGCGTTAAAATGCCGCCGGGATGAACCGCAAATGCGCGGATATTGTTTGCCTTCTCACGTGCATCCAGCTCAACGGCAAACAATGAATTCGCTGTCTTTGATTGCGCATAGGCATTCCACTTATCGTAGGGCGTGCGCTCAAAATGGATGTCATCCCATAAAATATCGCTGCGCAGATGCGCCGTCGATGACAGGCTTACAACACGCGCGCCGCCCGCCGGACCATTTGCGCGCCGTAACAACGGCAACAGGGCATTGGTCAAAACAAAATGGCCCAGATGATTAGTGCCAAACTGCGCGTCCCATCCCGGGCCCACACGCGCCTGAGGACAGGCCATAATGCCCGCATTATTAATCAGCATATGCAACACATTGGTTTGCTCGGCCATGTCAGCGGCAAAGCGTTTGACACTGCCCAGATCGCCAAGGTCCATCTCACCAAGATGCACATTGGACCGCACCGCATTATCAAGGGTTGCCAAAAATTGTTCGGCTTTTTGCCGCGATCTGGCGGGCACAAACACTTGCGCCCCTGCGCCTGCCAATGCCCGCACGGTTTCCAATCCAATCCCGGAATATCCGCCGGTAACAAGGGCAGTTTTCCCCGTAAGATCGATAGACCCTAAAATCTCGCGCGGGGCAGGTTTTGCCGAACGCTCGGTTTTGAGTGGATGTTGATCATTTATCGCCAAAACGATGTCCTCGTTGCGCCCAAATCTTTACTGCCCCAAAAGGCTTGCCAATTGCCGCCCTTAAATTGTGGGCAACGAACAATAAGCAACACCGCCATCGACCGCCAATGTATCCCCAATCACATAATCGCCCGCTCTAGAGGCAAGGAACACGGCGGCACCGGCCATATCTTGATCGCGGCCAACACGCTTTGCAGGGATCATTGATGATATGGCATCGCCATGGTCGCGGGCAGCTTTGTTCATCTCAGAAGGAAAAGCACCCGGCGCAATTCCGCTAACCGCAATTTGATCCTGAATTAACCGCGCTGCCATGCGCCGGGTTAGATGTATCATCGCCGCTTTGGAGGCCTGATAGGAATAAGTTTCCCATGGATTAATCCGTATACCGTCTATTGATGCGATGTTGATCATTTTCCCCACATTCGCCTCGCTGGCTTTGGCTTTCATGAGCTTATGCAGCCGTTTTGCGAGAAAGAAAGGCGACTTCACATTCAAATCCATCACCTTGTCCCAACCAGCTTCAGGAAATTCGTCAAACGGCTCCCCCCATGCAGCACCGGCATTATTCACCAGAATATCAAGACCGGATTCGTGCGTTTCAAACTCAGCTGCAAACGCATCAATGCCCTCAAGAGTCGATAAATCATGAGGTAAGGAGATACATTCCCCATATGCCGATAATTCTTCCGCAGCTTGATCGCATGCGGGCGCTTTTCGCGCGGTGATATAAACCTTGGCGCCTTGCTCGAGAAAACCTTGCGCGATCATTTTACCGATCCCGCGCGAGCCGCCAGTGACAATTGCCGTTCGGGCTTTTAGGGAAAACAGGTCAGTCATCATAATCGGGGCTCCTTCAAAAATATCGCACACATTATGTACCCATTTCCCAATGGTGTGGCGAGACTTAAAAGCAGACGATTTCGGTGTTAATTTGGGGCGTTAATTTTTGCGATCCTATATGGATTAATTATTGTCCTGTGGCCGATAACGCTGGGTTGCCCCCGCAATGATATCGTCTTTATTTAGCAAAGCAGAGCGAAATTTTTCATCAACAAATAGCTGCATCTGATCGGCATAATGCGGGGAGTTGCTATCGAGCGTGGCGCTGCCAAATTGATGCACAACATCAGCGCGTTGAACGCCGTTTGGATCCCAACTGACAAGGGCCATCCAACTATCACCAGCGATTGCCGCTAATTTTGCATCCTCGCCAACATCTTTTGGATACATAGCGCGCAAAACATCGGGCGCGCCGGAGACCGGCAGATCCAGATCCCCGCGGCGCAGGCGGCTGACCTCGCCCCATGGCACGTCAATCGTTCCATAATTTTCCATCAGCAGGTCAACCGCTTCACGAAACGCTGTCTTGCGGTCTGGCGGGGGAATATGGGTCAACGGAAATGTGACTTCGCGTATTGTGGTCAAAACGCCTAACGCCGCCTGGTGGTTATCAATATCGGTTCTGAAATTCCATTCGCTCAAATGCTGGAGTGCGCCTGACAAGCGCGGCTCATCGCTCCAATCTTCATCGAGAAGGTCTTTGACAACTTCAGCAGCAATGGACCGGTCAGAATATCTATTATCAAACTTTATTTCTAACAAGCGCTCCCGGCTGATCGGTTCTCCATCACCGGTAAGCTCCTGCAGGCGCAAGGCACGATTGGTATTGTTATCTTGCAATCCCATTGTTTCACTGAAATCATCAGGGTTAAGATTATCACCCGCGCCGGTTGCTAAAAATGGCGTATTATTAGCATTCCAGATAACGCCGCTTTCCGGGTTAATTAAAATCGGTAATTTATCGAATGAAAGATAGCCATCCCAAATAAGATCGGAGCGATCACCGGGCAGTTCATGACGCCAATCCCATCCCTCAACACGGTCAGGAAACTGGCCATTATGGATAAACCCAATATTGCCCGCGCGATCTGCATAAACATAATTGATACTGGGTAAGGCATTCATGGCCATGGCTTGGAGAAACTCCGCCATATCTGTTGCTTTATTCAATCGGTAATATTGCTCCAGCTGGCGCGCCTCGCCTTGTCCCGCATAGCGAAGCGCATAGACGCCGTGCTTTGTTTTCATCACCGGGCCATGGGCGGACTCAAAAACATCGCGTTTTACCCTAAGTGCAAACGGACCCCATACGCCGATCCGCAGTGTTACTTTGGTTTTTTCAAACTCAACCCATTTTCCGTCAAGGAGATATTGATTTTTGTTTTTTGGATTAACCGTCAAAACATAAGTATCGACCAAGTCCGGGGCGTTCACCGTATTTGCCCATGCAAGGTTCCTGTTAAAGCCGTGTAAGATTATCGGTGCACCGGGAAATGTCCCTCCGGTAATATCCAAGCCTTCCTCAGAGACCAAATGCGCCTCATACCATGCGACGGGGCCCGTCAATGGTTGGTGAGAATTAATGAAAAGGCGTGAGTGCCCATCGCTACTGCGCTCTGGGGCAACAGCAATTGCATTCGACCCCCGCTTTGCCATTGTGCGCGGTGCCGGGACAAAACTCTGGCGAGCCGCGCCGGGGTCAAGCGCGATTTGTTGGGCATACTCATTTGCATTGAGCGCAAGAAGCGTTTCATCCATGCCATAAAAAAACGGTGTTCTGAATACAAATCCAGCAACAACATCTTTTCCCGTAAGCGTGGTCAAGCCCGGCCAAACCGCCTTGGGGTTTTGCGCCGCATAAAGATTAACGCCGTGCGCATAGGCATTGGCTAGGTCTTTAACAGTGTTGGGAATGGTTGTTTCCCAACCGGCATCCACAGTTTCCCAAACCTTTAACAGGGCAACAATATAATCGGTAGGCGCAGCGCTTAGCCCTCTATATCGGGCAAGGTCGCCGCGGGTTGCCGCAACAATCTCTTGAATGGTTTCGAAATCATCTTGCGCATGGGCGTAGCCAAGACCGAAACTAACGTCTTGGTCGCGCGGGCCAAAAATATGGGGAACACCATACTGGTCGCGAATAATTTCAACAGTATAGTTGTCGGCTTGAAGCGCGACCGAGTTTTGGGTTTGCTTGGAATGAAACTCTTTTTCCCGTGGATTCCACATCCATAATGCGGCCACACAAATGACGATCAGCAAAAGTGCTGCGCCTGTTAGGAACCAGCGTTTCAAATGTTGCTCCCTCGATGAAAGTCGTTCAACCGGCTTTACCCGTCAATAATTGCTTTAAAAGCGCGCCCGCTTGACCAAAATTCATTGCCCCTTGATGACGCTCCTTGAGGGCACCCATACATTTACCCATATCCTTCAGGGTCGTTGCTTCGAACTCATCAACAACGGCGCGCACCGCATCACCAACTTCTTCGTCGCTCATTTGGCGCGGCAAAAATTCTTGTATGATGACAATCTCGGCGCGTTCCTGTTCAGCGAGGTCGGGCCGGCCGCCATCATCATAGGTTTTTGAGCTTTCTTCGCGCTGTTTGACCATTTTTGTGAGAACGCCGAGAATTTCTTCATCGCTCACACCGTCGCAGCGGTCTTCAGAACGCGCGGCAATATCGCGATCTTTTATCGCTGCGTTGATGAGACGAAGGGTGGAAATACGTTTTTTTTCCGCCCGTTCTTTCATGGCCGTTTTTAGCGCGTTATCGATTCTGTCTCGCATCATCTACCCTTTTGCAATGGCAGGACTGTATTGGTCATTGGCAGCATTTCAAGCTTACCCCCAACATCCTGTTATTATTGCGATATTTCTCTGTGACAAAGTCTCGGGGCCTTTTGCTTGACCGGTCTTGTCGGTTCTCATAGTTTCCCGCAAATTTACCTGCTATGGGCAGATATCATTATGACCGGGCCAATCGCTATAGCCCGGAAAAGAGCGAAAGACATATTCCCTGATGCGTATAAGTCAAGCCAAACCGCCCAAGCCCACTGCGATGCTTGTTCTTTCCGATGGAACGGCCCTGCCTGGGGAGGGATTTGGCGCAACGGGCCAGACCGTTGGCGAGGTCTGCTTCAATACTGCCATGACCGGATATCAGGAAATCCTCACCGACCCCTCCTATGCAGGGCAATTAATCACCTTCACATTCCCCCATATTGGCAATGTCGGGGTCAATAATGATGATGTGGAATATGCCACCGCCACCGCCCAGCAGGCCGCCAGAGGCATGATCGTGCGCGAAGCGGTCACAAGCCCGTCCTCATATCGCTCGCAGCTGGATCTGCCACAATGGCTTAGACGGCGCGGGATTATTGGCATTAGCGGTATCGATACCAGAGCCCTTACCGCCCATATCCGCGAAGCGGGCATGCCTCATGCGGTTATTGCCCATAATCCGGGGGGCCAGTTCGACATTGACGCCCTGGCAACATCGGCCCGAGACTGGACCGGACTAGAAGGCGTTGATTTGGCCAAGGAAATGACCGCTCCCGCCCCCTTTTCCCATACTGAAGCCCTCTGGGAGCGGGCAACCGGATATCAATCTAGCGCCCCTGACGGTTCAAAGCCGCACATTGTGGTGATCGATTATGGCATCAAGAAAAATATATTGAGACTTCTCTCCCATGAACAATGCCGCCTATCGGTTTTGCCCGCGACCGCGAGTGTTGAGGAGATCGAGGCGCTCAGCCCTGACGGCGTTGTGCTCTCAAATGGGCCCGGAGATCCGGCAGCAACCGGGGAATATGCCGTTCCTGTAATCCGATCGCTGATTGAAAAACATGTCCCAATCCTTGGCATTTGCCTTGGCCATCAAATGCTTGCCTTGGCGCTTGGCGCGCGCACCATGAAAATGGAGCAGGGCCATCATGGCGCCAATCATCCGGTTAAAGATCTGTCGACCGGCAAGGTTGAAATCGTATCAATGAATCACGGTTTTACCGTCGATGAGAAAAGCCTTCCCGATAGCGTAGAACAAACCCATCGCTCGTTGTTTGACGGTACAAATTGCGGGATCGCGCTGAAAGGAAAGCCTGTATTTTCTGTTCAGCACCACCCGGAAGCCAGCCCAGGACCGCAAGATAGCTTCTCATTGTTTCGCCGCTTCGTTGAACAGGTAAACGAGCACCGCAAAGCCGCTTAAAATGATGCAATTGCGGCGTATCTATTAAACCGAGAAAAATTATTTTCGCGAAGCGCGCCAGCTATCAAACGTAAAAATAATTAGCGCCAGCCAGACCAAGCCAAAACTCAGCATATGAGTTTGCGTAAAGCTTTCACCGTAATGCAGTGCAAAGGCGAGCTGTAAGGTCGGGCCGATATATTGCAAAATGCCAATCGTCACCAATTGCAAACGCCGTGTTGAGAGCGCGAAAAACAATAAGGGTAAAACCGTAACCGGTCCGGCTAACAATAAAAACAGGTCGGTTTGCAAATTATAATTGAGGAAAAACAAACTCCCGCTCAAGCCAAGCCAGATAAGATATCCAGCAGCCAACGGCGATAGTAAAACAGTTTCAACAAAAAGCCCCGGCATAGCGCCAACCTGAACAGTCTTGCGAATATATCCATAAACCGTGAACAAAGCCGCCAGCACAATAGAAACCCAGGGCAGCGCTTTGAGGCCAATTGACAGGACAATCACGGCCAATGTCGCGATTAAAATTGCCAAAATTTGCAACGGGCGCAATCGCTCCCCAAGAACGATAACCCCAACAGCGACATACATTAACGGATTGATGTAATATCCCAGACTGGCATCCAGCGTGCGTTCATTCATCAGTGCCCAGATATAAATCGCCCAGTTCATTGAGATCATCAATGCTGACAAGGTCAGCATTTTTAAAAGGCGCTTATTGGAAAATGCCGCGCGCACATCGGCCCACTGCGAGCGCGCGGTGATCAAAATCGCGCCGAACGCAATCGCCCATAAGACGCGGTGTGCAACCAATTCCCACGGAGAAACATGATCGACCTGACGGATATAGAGCGGCATCGCGCCCCAAAGGGTATATGCGATAACCGCAGAAATCAGTCCCAGTCGAATTTGAGAATTTTCAGAGGTGTCAGTGGTTGGTGTTGTGCGCTCTTGATGCGACCTATTGGTCACGCGGCTTTTTCCAGCAGCCCGCGATTTAATAATGTTTCCGCGATCTGCACTGCATTAAGCGCTGCCCCTTTGCGCAAATTATCCGATACGCACCACAGGGTCAGCCCATTATCAACCGTTGGGTCAACGCGAATCCGGCTCACAAAAGTGGCAAACTCTCCAACACACTCAACTGGCGTGACATAGCCGCCATCTTCGCGTTTATCGATAACCAGCAACCCCGGTGCCTCTCGCAAAATAGAACGGGCTTCATCATCAGAAATAGGGTTTGCAAACTCAATATTCACCGATTCTGCATGACCCACAAAAGTGGGTACACGGACACATGTGGCGGTTAGCTTAATTTTAGGGTCGAGAATTTTCTTAGTTTCCGCAACCATTTTCCATTCTTCTTTGGTAAACCCATCTTCCATGAAAACATCAATATGCGGAATAACATTGAAGGCGATCTGCTTTGTGAATTTTTCCGGTGTCGGCGCATCATTAACAAAAATATCTTTTGTCTGATTAAACAGCTCATCCATTGCCGCCTTACCGGCCCCTGATGTGGATTGATAAGTTGAAACAACCACACGGTTTATCGTTGCCGCATCATGAAGGGGCTTTAGGGCAACCATTAACTGCGCCGTTGAGCAATTAGGATTGGCGATAATGTTCTTTTTCGCAAACCCATCAACCGCGTGAGCATTCACCTCCGGCACGATCAATGGAACATCTGGGTCCATGCGAAAATGTGATGAGTTATCAATGACGATCGCGCCCGCGCCCGCTGCCTTCGGCGCCCACTCTTTGGCGATTGACCCGCCCGCCGCAAATAGTGCGATATCAACTTTGGAAAAATCAAAGGTTTCAAGATCAACGCATTTGAGGGTTTTATCGCCAAACGAGACTTCACGACCCAACGATGCGCGCGATGCAATCGCATAGACCGTATCAACAGGAAATAAGCGCTCCGCCAGGATGGCCAGAATTTCCTGACCAACATTTCCAGTAGCACCAACGATCGCAACATTGACTGACATTTGCGTCACTCCATCTCATCAAAACAGGCGTGACAAACGCCTCTAAGTGGCGATTGTCAAGGCTGAAACAAAAACCACTCAATTTTGCATCTTTACAGACCCCGCGCGAGCTTATGCTCCGCGGCGAAATCCCTCGTGCGGGGCCCATCGCCAGTGATTACAGGGCTCTTGCCCGGATTCGGTGCCCGGTAACCCATTAAATTGTCGAGAGCGCTCTAGAAATCATGCCCAGCCCCCTTGCCTGCCCTTAGCGAACAGGTGCAATTTTCATCACCGTTGATTATAGTTTCGATACCAAAACGGTGTAAGGGGTTACTTTCTAAAATGGCCGCAATCGACAGCCTTATGGGTTGGCACAAGATTATGGAAGACGCTGTACGCGAAGATGGGCCAGACCTGTCTATGCGCCAGTGGGCTATCATGCTGTCGGTTTATTTGAAACCAGGCCCCCATACGGTGCGCGGCTTATCGGGATCGTTAAATGTTCCCAAGCCCGCCATTTCACGCGCGCTAGACGCATTATCAATCCTGGGCTTTATTCGCCGGGTGCGCGATCCACAGGACCGACGGATTGTCATCATTCACAAGACGTCAGACGGTGCGATTTTTCTCGATGAATTTGCCAAGCTTGTTGATAGCCACACACGCCGCCCCACATTCGGCTCCCTTTATGGTGCGTAATGGCTGACCCGCGCCTGACCCCTGCCCGCGCGCATATCGCCGCCAGCCATTTAAAAGGCAGTGTTACAGCCGATCGCTTCAGTGACGGCACCGCGCAACGGGTGGTTACGAATATTGCCCCGATCATGCGCGAGCCCTCCGAGCAGGCCGCAAGAGAGACTGAGCTTTTATTTGGCGAGGATGTTGTCACCTATGAAGAGGCAAATGGATGGTCATTTATCCAAGCCAAACAAGACGGTTATGCGGGCTATGTTCAATCCAAGTCACTGGCCCTGCCACTGGCACCATCACCGGCCTCAGGTAAGGGCAATGTAACCAATCCGCCAACCCATAAAGTGCGCACCTTGCGGACCTATATTTTTAGCCAGCCCGATATCAAATCACCGCCTATCCATCTGATCAGCCTTGAGGCGCCATTGCAGGTTAAAGCCGTTGAGGGGCGCTTTGCCGAGTTAGCTGAAGGCGGTTATGTGGTTGCAGACCATCTCCGCGAAATTGAGCATTATGCTGATGATTTTGTCGCCATCGCCCAATCCTTTCTAGGCACGCCCTATTTATGGGGCGGTCGATCAAGTTTTGGGCTCGACTGTTCCGCACTTGTTCAACTATCCCTTGCGGCGTGCGGCGTAAAAGCCTTGCGCGATACGGATATGCAAGAAAACTCGCTCGGCCAACATATAGATGACAAAAGCGCGCGCCTGCGCGGCGACCTTGTATTCTGGAAGGGACATGTCGCCATTGTGATTGATGACCACCAAATTGTTCACGCAAACGGAACGGCGATGATGGTTTCAATAGATCCGCTTACAGAATTTTGCGATAAAGTGCGCGCTGAAAGCGGTGAGATAACCTCAATCAAGCGCGTGGTTTAAGAGTTTACCGGCGGCGGAAGACTGGTTGCAACTGCCCATAACTCAGGCTGCGCCATAACCACTCTAAGGGACCAAAGCGGAATATACTCAGCCAAAGCATAGAAAACACCATCAGGCCGAGCCATGTTACCGCGACAATCCCCATAAGCTGCGCCAATGTTAGCTTCATAAACAGCCCTGCTCCATGATCAAATGCGAGTGTCGTACCGATCAACGAACATAAAATGTAGTTGGTAAAAGCCATGCGCCCCACCGCTGCCAGAGGGGCTAAGGTTGCGCCGCTGCGCACAATTGCCATCAACAAACTGGCAAACCCAAACCCGCCAGCAAGGCCATTGAAGTAATTGGTCAAATTCCCAAGAACAAATGTGTCAAACGCCCAATCTGTGCGCATGAGCGCAATCCACCGGCCAGCATCTGTAACCACGGCAATGGAAAGTCCGATTACGGCATATTTTAAATAGGTTTTTGTCGTTAGCTCGCCTTTTAGAAAACCGGTTTTCCAAAGCACCATTCCCATTAACATGACCCCAAGTGTAGCTGCACCAAACCCGCCAGCGATAACAAAAAATAACAAAAACATAACCGCATCGCCGCTACGCTTAATCACCTGTTCCAACACCGAGCTATCGAAATATAGCTCATACATAAGCTGGAGTTCTTTCGCATCTGGCACCCACATAATGGGTTTCATTTGCGCACGGGCTTGCTCACTGAAAAAGGGCGCCAAGTTCACAAGGCTCATCCAGAAATAGGCGACAATCAATATGCTAATCGCCCAGACCGTCAAAGATTTCACCGATTTGTTCCAGAAAGTCATGGCAACAAATCCGGTGAGAGCATAGGCCGTCAATATGTCACCCATCCAAATAAACATAAGATGGAATAACCCAAATGCGAGGAGCCACCCATTACGGGTCGCCATTCTTTTGATCGGGTTCCCGCCGGCGGCGGCAGTTTTTTCTGCTATCAAAATTAGGCCGGCCCCGAACAGCGCGGTAAAAATCGTGCGCCATTTATCGTCGATTAAAAACGCTTGTAGTGTCGCAATCGACATATCCCATTGGCCCGGCCACAAGCTTGCATTGCCGTACCAGGAAAAAGGAGCGAGCATGCCTTTTATATTCACCACAAAGATCGCGAGAACCGCAGCCCCGCGCAAAATATCCAGCGAGGCATAGCGGCGCGCATTCGCGACTGGTTGATCCAAGCTTT
>CAYQXV010000029.1:10256-32511 GCA_964421675.1 uncultured Caulobacterales bacterium | reverse complement strand
TACGACATTTCATACAAAAACAATATGGCACGGGTTCACGCGCCGACCGGGGCACAAACTGGCACTAGGGATGGCTATTCCGCCGCTTGCGCAGCAGCACCTTCGTCACCCTGGCTTTTCGCTTTAGACGGTGTCAGCCCGCCCTCTTCGGGGGATAAAGTCAGCGTATGCGCACGCCCGCGCATGATATGAGGCAGCCTTGTCCGGGCCCCTTCACGGCGCGGGAATGTTGCACAAACCACCGTCCCAATGCCTGGCTGCGAGGCAATTGCTAATATCCCGCCTTGCAATTCCATAAGCGATTTCGACAATGCAAGACCAAGCCCTGATCCGCCCTGCCCCGCATGGGCCGGTGTTCTTGCGTCTTGATCGTCCCCTAGCTCAAACGGGCTTCCCAGTTTCTTCATCAACTCAGGAGAGATACCGCGCCCTGTATCTTTGACGAGCACGCTCACACAATCCAGATCAGCATCCGTAGACAGCGTGACTTCGCCTTCAGCGGGGGTGAATTTTATGGCATTGGCAAGCAGGTTCAATATAACCTGTTTGGCAGCGCGCATATCAGCATGGATTGGCGGTGCGAGTTCGGGCGATGCAGAAAATGAAAGGCCCGCATCTTCTGCGCGTTTGGTAACCAGACGCATACTTTCTTTCAAGATGCGGTCCAGTTCAACACGCTGCGGCTCAAGCGTTAAACGCCCGGCCTCAATTTTTGACATATCGAGGATGTCATCAATCAATTCCAGCAAGTGACGCCCACTTGCATGAATATCATCAATATATTCCCGGTACTTCATATTTCCCAAGGGACCATAAAGCTCTGATTGCATCACCTCTGAAAAACCATTGATGGCATTAAGGGGCGTGCGCAATTCATGGCTCATATTGGCCAGGAATTCTGATTTCGATTGGCTTGCCTCTTCAGCGCGGCGTTTTTCCAGCGCATAGTTTCGCGAAGTCGCAGACAGTTCCTGGCGCGAGCGTTGTAGGTCTGTGACGGTGCGTTCCAACTGGCGCTCGCGTTTTACGTAAGCGCGCGCACGCCGTTTTAAGTCGGTTACATTGGAGGCCAGACAAACCAGCCCGCCATCTGTCGTCACGCGGCGCGAAATATGGACCCAACGATCATTGGGCAGGCCCACCTCAATTGATTTTTTTGAAATTGCCGGTCGCGGCGCAAAATGGCGCAATAATAGCTCACGGCCACCCCCCGCTTTGCGGGCGACCTCCATCGCGCTTAGTCCAGGCTGCAACGCGCTTGCTGGTAGTTTAAACAATCCCGCAAATCGCCGGTTCCACCGAACCAACATGCCATCATTATCCCATAAGACAAATGCATCAGGGATTGCATCCAGTGCATCCGACAATTGCTGGTGATCACCTTCTGCAATGGGAGCAAGCGCGGCATTCTCCAAGCCAACACCGTCCATATCAATGGCGATACCAATTCTTTTGCGGCGCGAAGACTTCTCACTTGTACGAATAAGAATAGTGGACCAATTTTGCCCGCCGCGACGCACCCGTGCAATGCAGCTATAAGAAACGGCCCCGCCCTTACTGGCACCGGTTATGACCGCCAGCGCGGCATCAAGGTCTTTAGGGTGCAATAGGCTGGTCAATTCCGAGCGGGAAAATTGTCGATCCCGCGCGCCTAACCCCAACGGCTCAAGCAAGCTTTGCGATAAGGTGAGCCGGCGGCTCATCTCATTATAAACCCAGGGCGAGCAATGCGCTTGAGACAGGGCATCTTCAACATGAATATATTGGGCAAGAGCGTCCGCGGCCTCTCGCGCTGCTGCGTTCTGGGTGATGAATGCACGCATCAAGGATGCCGAGAGCAATGTAATAGCACCCAGCAATACCAAATATCCAATCCATAAAGGAGGGCGATCAAACATGTCGCGCGCAGGCGTGACGCCCAGCAAGACCTCGCCATTATCGAGCGGTTGCCAGCTTGCCGCAACCGGCAGTTTGGCAAAATCAAGGATCAGGTCACCAGCCCTGTCCAACGGCAGGGTGGCTATTGTAAGCGGGTCGATTGACACCAGATCGTTGCGCCCAGCCGTTGCCAGCACTTTGCCCGTCGTTGAGACATGGAAAAACGACACGATAGCGCCCGGCGGCAAATCAGAACCAAGCGTTTGCCCCGGCGCTAGCCCGGTCATAATATCGATATTCATGCTGGCGGCGCCGGTTTGCACCGTGCGGCTCAACCGTAGCTCAGTCTCAACTTGGCGCGACTGGCTCTCATTGTTCATTTTCACGACGAGCAGGGCGGCAACAGCGGCCACAAACAACCCCGTTAAAATTGAAAGGCGCTGCGGGGATAATCGTTTGACATAGTCCGATAGGGCGTGAACTTGCGCGGTCTGCCCGGGACCGGGGGCATTTTTGGCCAATCCGTTGGTTTCGGCCCCATAATTTTCTGGCCCAGTATCATTCAGTCCAAAATCGTCCAACCCAAATTCGTCCACATCTGGCCCGTCCAGCAGGTCGCCAATCGAGACCTCACCGGTTAGATACTCATCCGCTGCCGGGCGTGATGCCGCTTGCTTTCGGGGCAATGATGGGGGGCGCGTCGTCTCCATAAATTAACTCAAAACCCTCTGTCGGTCCCCAAAACACTCAAAAAGACATGCCACGCACAAGAAAAATGCGCTGACTTTATGGCTTAATCTCACATGGATATACAAATATAATACCACGCCCGTTTACGATTTGGAAACTATTCCTGTTTTGGTGATCATGTCACCCCGCCGAATCGCATTCTAATTGGGGTTTGAGCAATAATTTATCACCCTTGTTGCCGCCCTCCGGGCGAGCTAAGACCCTATGCGTCCGACCCCATAAATCCGTTATAATAGGCCCCCAGCCTCATGCTTCACTTTCTAAACACCGCCGACTGGTCTCAGGCCGACCTGCAGACAATGCTGGACGATGCGCAAACCCTCAAAAAAAGCCCGTTTAATGACTCCATGAAGGGCAAGACGGTTGCGCTCTTGTTTTTGAACAATTCCCTTAGAACACGCACATCATTTGATGTTGGCGCGCAACATATGGGTGCGCACGCGGTTGTCCTTTCGCCGTCCGGGGGAATGTGGCCGCTGGAATTTGAAGATGGCGTGATTATGGATGGCGACGCAGAGGAGCATGTGCGCGAGGCCGCAAAAGTGCTCTCTCGCTATTGCGACATGATTGGCATTCGCGCATTCCCCAAATTTACCGATTGGAACGAGGATCGCAAAGACCGCATACTGAGTGCATTCGCGGCTCATGCGGACGTGCCCGTCATTAATATGGAAACCATAACCCATCCTTGCCAGGAGATGGCTCATATCATGACGCTGCAAGAGAAGATGGGCTCGCTAAGCGGCAAGAATTTTCTTCTCACCTGGACCTACCATCCCAAACCCCTCAACACCGCTGTTGCCAATTCCGCACTGATGATTGCGGCAAAGTTTGAGATGAATGTCACCTTACTATGCCCTACGCCCGATTATATTCTCGATGAGCGCTATATGGATCAGGCAAGGCAGGATACGGAATCTGCGGGCCGCACCTTAAATATCACCCATTCCATCGAGGATGCGTACGCCAATCAGGATGTCGTCTATGCAAAAAGCTGGGGCGCTTTACCCTATTTTGGCAATTGGGCACCGGAAAAGGAAATCCGCGACAAATATAAAAATTTCATTGTTGATGAATCAAAAATGGCGCTGACCAATAATGCGTTAGTCTCGCATTGTTTGCCGATGCGCCGAAATGTGAAAATGACAGATGCCGTATTCGATAGTGAAAATTGCATCGCCTATGATGAAGCAGAAAATCGCTTACATGTACAAAAAGCGATTATGCGCCGTCTCCTTGCTCAATAGATCTCATTGCTCAATAGCGCGAGGGCCAAATATCTTAGTTGCCGCAGGTCCGGTTGATCGCTGTTACCAATGAACCATGACATGCATTTTTGGAGTCACAGAAAACCTCGGATATATAATCATGAACGACGATACCTTCACGGTCTTTGCTGCATTGAACGATTAATTCACGCACCAACCCTTTGTCAGTGATCACACTGACCCGTTTGTCAGAATATCGCACTGGCTCGCTATCGCCAAAAATTGGATAGCTTGTATAGATACCCTCATTCGTCGCCGCGCTGCTCGCCAACAAAAGAGCCGCTCCCAAGAGTAAATTCATCGTAACACCCCATCATGTCACAGTTTAACACACTATTAACGAATTCCGTTAACGAAAGATCACGGAGCAAGACCAATGCCATCTTGCACAAATCCCCCTATTTGACAGGCATTTTCTCGGCCCGGACCGGCGTTACATGCCCTTTCATTTGTAAAATTTCTTAACGTGCCTCCCCACAAAACTCCCCAACCAAAGGCATTATAAAATGCGTGACGCAGGACGAATGAGTGCCGCGATCGAGATTCTCAATGATTTTGAATCGCGCCGCATCCCGATAAAAACCGCGATTGCCGATTGGGGACGCGCCAACCGCTATGCAGGAGCCAAAGATCGCGCATGGATATCGGGATTATGCCTGGATGCTCTCAGAAAGCGCCAGTCCTTGTTAACCATAATGGACCCAGCCGCTGAAAGCGAAGGACCAAATGGCCGGGCATTGGTGCTTTCAACATTGCGCTTCCTTTGGGAGATGCCGATTGAAGAACTTGCAGAAAATGCGAGCGAAGAGCCCCATGGCCCGGGTCCTTTGAGCGATGAAGAACAAAAATGTCTGTCGCAATCCAATATGGATCAACCATCCGAGATGGATGCACCAGACTTTTTACAGCCCATGGCGAAACGGGTTTTTGGTGAGGACTATCTTGAAGAATTATCAGCGCTGTCAAAACGCGCTGATATTGATTTACGCATAAACACGCTGAAGACGACGCCCGAAAAAGCACTGAGCGCCTTGCGACCCGTATCAGGAAAAGCGGCACCATTTGTAATGAACGCAGCACGGATCCATGCACCGCCTCCCAATGAGCGCGCACCGGCCATTACAGTGATCCCCGCATTCAATAAAGGCTGGGTCGAGGTTCAAGATCTCGGCAGCCAGCTGGCCGCCTGTGCGGCGGGCAATATTGCGGGAAAACAAGTTCTTGATTTTTGTGCAGGCGGCGGCGGGAAAAGCTTAGCCCTTGCCGCATTGATGGAAAATCGCGGACAGTTGCATGCCTATGATATTGAGGCGCGCCGCCTGAAACCGATTTACGCCCGTGCCAAGCGCGCTGGATTGCGGAACTTACAAATTCATACGCCAGCTTATAAAGAAAAGACCATTCCCGAAAGCCTTTCTGAATTAGAAGACAAAATGGACGTGGTATTTGTGGACGCACCGTGCACCGGCACCGGTACATGGCGCCGCCACCCGGATACAAAATGGCGCATTACCCCAAACCAATTGGAACGGCGCTTATATGAGCAGGATCTTTGCCTGAATTCTGCCCATCCGTTTGTTAAAAAGGGCGGCCATCTTGTTTATGTCACCTGCTCATTTCTCGCAGAAGAAAATGAAGACCGCTTGGAGAAATTTCTCAACGCGAATGCAAGTTTCAAACAAATCAATGTACTGAATAACATAAAAAGCAGCGCAGCCCTAACCGAAGATGCAATGGAGGCTTTGACCGCGTGGGAAACCACTGACGGCGCATTGCGCCTAACCCCGCGCAGAACCAATACGGATGCATTTTTTATCTCTGTTCTTGAACGAATTGACTAATCGAACCCTTATCTTCCAAACCTTTTCAGCCGTTGACGCCATAAGGGTTTCGGCACAAGGTATTGGGAACATCGCATATCCAAACGCAACATACTCCGAGGACAACAATGACACGCCAACGCTTTTGCAAAATTGTCGCGACTATCGGGCCTGCGAGCTGGTCGCCGCCAATGCTGGAAATGCTGCACAATGCGGGCGTCGATGTTTTCCGGTTGAATATGAGCCATGGCGATCACAATAAAACGGCTGAAGTCATTCAATCCCTTCGCGAGATCGAAGGACGCACGGGCACACCCATTTGTGTTTTTGCGGATTTGCAGGGGCCAAAAATTCGCACCGGTGTATTGGCAAATGATGGCATCACCTTGGAATATGGCAAAAGCTATTCGCTGACATTAGATAGCGAAACTGATGACCCTTTCACCATTCCCATTCCCCATAAGGAATTGATTGATGTCCTTGATGAAGGCGACATTCTCAAGCTTGATGATGGGAAACTTCAAATCACGGTCACCAGCCGCAAAGATGGAAAAATAACCGCAAAGGCCGATACGCCGGGCCTGTTGACCAATCGCAAAGGGATTAATGTCCCCGGCAGGGCGCTGCCAATTTCTGCGCTCACCGAAAAAGATCGCGCAGACCTGCAACATGCATTGGACATTAAGGTGGATTATATCGCCCTTTCCTTTGTTCAGCGTCCTGAAGATGTTCGCGAGGCGCGAGCATTAATTGGCGATAAAATCGGCATTATCTCTAAAATTGAAAAACCATCTGCGGTACACGGGATTGATGAAATTATTGACCTGTCTGATGCGATCATGGTTGCGCGCGGTGATCTTGGCGTTGAATGTGCGGCGGAAGATGTGCCTCTTATTCAGCGAAAAATTATCCGCAAATGTCGCAAGGCTGGTAAACCCGTAATCGTTGCCACCCATATGCTGGAATCAATGGTTGATTCTATTGCCCCGACACGCGCGGAAGCATCAGATGTCTCAAATGCTGTCTATCAAGGTGCAGATGCGGTCATGCTGTCTGCAGAAACCGCTGTTGGTCGTCACCCCGCATCTGCTGTTGCGATCATGGATCGCATCATCAAGGCAACAGAAAAAGATGATGATAGCGCTGGGTTCTCTGACGTTTCCGATTTGGAAGATGATCACACCACTGCCGATGCTATCACCTTATCAGCGCGCCGTATTGCGGAAGTCCTCGATTGCCGTCTTGCCATCGCCTATACCAAAACAGGATCCACAGCCCGCCGGTTATCGCGCGACAGACCGCACTGTCTTGTTGTCGGCGCAACGCCTGATGTACGGGTTGCCCGCCAGCTGGTCCTCCATTGGGGGCTCGCCTCGCATGTAACGGACGATATTGAAGATTTTAACGACATGATCACAAAGGCCGACGAATTAGCGATCGCATCAGGCGGGGAGAACGGTGATAGAATTATTATTGTTGCGGGCTATCCCTTTGGCCGACCTGGAAAAACCAACACGCTAAAAATCTCCCGCATCGGCTCGGTATGTGACTGAGTAAATCACGATTTTCAAAAAAGAGGATTGCATTATGGCGATTGAAACAAAAACAATTGAATACACCCATAACGGAACAGTTCTTGAGGGTGTTCTGGCCACTGATCGTTCTGAAGTTGGGAAGAAACCGCTGGTTATGGTTGCCCATGCCTGGGCGGGGCGCAGTGATTTTGAAGTCGGTATTGCAAAAGATCTTGCCGGACTTGGCTTTGCCGGTTTTGCGCTTGACCTTTATGGAAAAGGCGTTCTTGGAAGTTCTGTAGAAGAAAACCAGACGCTGATGACCCCCTTTGTAGAAGATAGAGCCTTTTTGCAAGACCGCTTAAAATCCGCCCATGATGCAGCTTGCGCATTAGACGATGTCAATCCGAATAAAACTGCATCAATCGGATATTGTTTTGGGGGCTTGTGTGTTCTCGACATGGCGCGCGCAGGCATTAAGCAAGACGGTGTTGTCAGCTTTCACGGGCTATTGGGTAAGCCGGGCAATTGCGATGGCAATTCCATTTCAAGTAAAGTTTTGATCATGCACGGGTGGGATGACCCCATGGTGAGCCCGCAAGATGTTGTCGCGGTTAGCGAAGAACTCACCCAGGCAAATGCGGACTGGCAACTCCACTCCTTTGGTCAGACCATGCATGCATTTACAAATCCAAATGCGAATGATCCAGATTTTGGCACGGTCTATAACCCCGTCGCCGAACAACGCAGCTGGACGATGTGCTCAGAGTTTTTGGCTGAAATTTTACGCTAGCGGTGCGGTGTTTGCGCCTGTCCAATCAATCTCAGTGCGACCCTTTTCCTTTAGCCACTGATTGGTTGCGGAAAAATGCCGGCACCCTAAAAATCCGCGATAGGCCGATAATGGTGAGGGATGGGCAGCTGTAAGAATGAGATGCCGGGCGGCGTCAATTAAGGGTTCTTTGCCGATTGCATGATTTCCCCATAGTAAAAAACTGATTGGCAAGTTTTGGTCGCTCAGTTTTTTAATGATGGCATCGGTTATCCCATGCCATCCAAGCTTTGCATGTGATCCCGCCTTGCCCGCACGCACGCTAAGCGAAGAATTTAATAATAACACACCCTGCTGTGCCCAAGCCGATAAATCACCATGGGTTGGCGGCGACAAAGACATGTCATCTGCAATTTCGCGGTAAATATTTTTAAGCGACGGCGGTATCCGTTCCGTCTTGGGCACTGAAAATGACAAGCCCATCGCTTGACCCACTCCATGATAGGGATCTTGGCCGAGGATGACGACTCGCACTTGCTCTGGCGTTGTTAGTTCTAGTGCCGCAAACCGCTGCGCAGATGGGGGAAAGATTTCCTGACCGTCTTTTTCTTCTGCAAGGATACGCGTTTCAAGCGTGGCTATTAGATCAAGCAGATCTGTACCCAAAAAATCCCGCCATGCGCGCGATTTCAAATTTTGCGGGTCAGCTCCCATTATGCAATTTTTCCCGAAAAGTTGGCCTATTGAGGTTGGTCAAAACCGCTCAGATCAGCGCCATTAGGTTTACAAACATCTATGTGTGCGGATTCGCAACCGGCAGCAAAATATCAATTTAATCAGTATTTTAGTGTACAAATTGAGCGCTCACTTGACAAATTGTCGAATTTTGAGTAAACACTCAATAACTCGCTGCAACAGGATCAAACCATTATGGAGAAAGCACACCAATCCCAATCGCCCCAACCTCGCGGTGTGACGGCGGAAGACGGCTCATCTCTGGCGAGGTTTGAACGCGCAGCGCTGGAACTATTTACCACCACATCGGTAGACAGCACGACCACAAAACAAATTGCGGCCAAGGCCGGTTTGTCTGAAGGGCTGCTCTATCATTATGCCAAATCAAAAAATGAGTTGGCGCAAAATATGTTTTTTGCAATCCATAGCCGCCTTGGCGTGTTGGTGCGACAGGCCGGACAAGAAGGCAAAACCCTGGACGAAAAAGCAGCCAATATCGTGCAATCCTATCTGCAATGCGGCGATGATGACTGGACGTTATTTTCCTATCATATTCTGACAACGCATCGGTTTTTAGGAAATAACCTGTCTACCGATAACCCGGTTACCGCCACAGAAGATATTTTGCGAGCCGCTATTGAGGCGAAAGAAATTCCGCAAACAAATGTTGTCCTGCTCGCCGCCATGGTGCTTGGCATTGTTTTGCAGCCCGCCTTGCATAAGGCCCATGGGCGAATAGATACACCGCTTTGCGCACACAAAAAAACAATTACCGCAGCGGTGCAACGTATATTGCATCCATCCACCATCCAATCATTTACCGAGATGTAAGGGAGGCCGATAATGAGAAACTTCCTTTTCAAAACTGCCTATTGGGTGACATCAATATTTTTTGCCCTATTGGCTGTGCCCTTACTGGCCCTACCACGGCGCAAACCGGTTATGCTGTGGATTAGGCTCTATACAAGAACCATGTGTTTTTGGATGCGCGTGATTGGCGGCATTACAATTACGATTAAGGGACACCATAATATTCCTGAAGGCCCGTGCATCATTGCTGCCAAGCATCAAAGTTGGGGCGACGGTTTTATAATGTTTTCTCAGTTTTTCGATTTGGCCTTCGTCACCGGTGACCATCTTGAAAAATTGCCCCTACTCGGCGCCATCTTGCGAAAAATGGGTGCCATTATTGTTGATAATTGCGGGGGCGCTTATGCGCGAGCAAAACTTGTCGACAGCGAAATGAAAATAGCCCGCGATCAAGGACGCCGTATTCTGATTTATCCTGAGGGACATTTATCGCCGGTTGGCCACCATCATCGCTATCGCAAAGGTGTCTTTCATATGTACACCGCTTATGAAAAGCCGGTCATTCCCGTGGCCACCAATCTCGGCGTCTTCTGGCCAGAACAACAATGGAACTTAACCCCCGGCGAGGCCATCATTGAATTTCTCGAACCCATTCAACCGGGCCTTGAGAAGGATGAATTTATGGACCTTCTCAAACATAGAATTGAGAAACATTCGCTGGATTTAATTCCCGATGGCGTCCAAATTAAACCGATGACCAAGGAAGATCTCATCCCCTCCCAGTCGCTTGCCTCCCTTTCTAACCAATCAGGAATTTAGCCCCATGACAAAACCACTTATCTTACAAAAACGGTTTCTGCCCATGTGGCTCGGTCAGTCCTTTGGTGCGATCTCTGACAATATGAACCGGCAACTTTTATTGATTGGCGTTCAATTTGGGATCATTACCCTTGCGGGTGTCGAAAACCCTGAGCAAGCTGTTCCCCTAATTGGCACCCTGTTTCCAATCGCCATGCTAATCGGTTCGATGTATGGCGGGCAGTTTGCAGAAAAATATGACACGCGGTTGATGTTTCGCCGGACAAAATTTGTCGAAGTACTGCTTATGATGGTTGCCGCCTTTGGGCTCATCACGCAAATGGGGTGGGTGATTGTTTTTGCCTTGTTTGGAATGGGCCTACAATCTTCTTTCTTTAATCCAACACGCCAGTCGGCAATGCCAAAATATTTAGAGCCTGATGAATTGGTGCGCGGAAACGGGATAATGAATGCCGGACTTTATGGCTGTATTCTCCTTGGCATTGGGCTTGGCGGCTCACTCATCTTGCGTGAAGATGATGGCGCGTTTATTTCCGCGGTCGGACTGGTCTTGTTTTCACTGCTGGGATATATCGCGGTCTGGTTTGCCCCGCCCTCGCCCGGTACAAATCCAGACTTAAAAATTGACTGGACCGGCATTCGCCCGACCATTGTCATGTTCAAATTTACATTCGCGGAACAAAGCGTCATCCGCCCTTTAATTGGATTGATGCTCTTTTATTTCGTTTCAACCGCGATAACGATCTTGCTGCCGATCTACGTTGAAAATACGCTCGGTGCTGGCGGCGGTGCGACGACAGTGTTCATGCTGCTTTTCGCCGTTGGTGCTGGTGTCGGTGCGATTATTGCCGCAACCCTTGCGCGCGGGCGCAGCGGTCTTGGTTATTCGACCGTAGGCATTGGTCTGGCCGCCCTTTGCATCTTCTTGGTCTATCCCCTGTCTCTTGATCTGAAAACTGATGTGATTGCCGGGGCGCCGTTAATGGATGCGGCCACGTTTTTTGCGCAACCCCAAGCGCGCATTCTGGGCGGTGCCTTATGCCTATCTGCGGTCTTTTTGGGAATCTTCATTGCCCCCTTGCAAGCCGCGGTTCAACGGCGCGCACCCCAAGAGCGACGCAGCCGGATTCTGGCGGTTGGCAATATGGGATATGCGATTGCCGCTATCTTTGGATCGTTGACCGTACGATTGGTCACAGACTTTGAGGCGATCACGCCAGAGCTGGCATTTATCGGCGTGGGCATAATCCTCGCCTGCATCGCGATCTATATGGTCATTCGCCGCTCCACAGTGCCCGCGGGTCAATTCGACGAAATGCTGACAAACTACACCTAACTTTAGGAGATTGTTTGCATCCGATCTGATACACTCAATGGCAATAGCTTAATTGCAAACCTCATTTGTCAGGATTGAAGACAAGCATGACTGTCCTCGTAACCGGCGCGGCTGGATTTATCGGCTTCCATGTCTCCATGGCCCTACTGAAGCAGGGGGTCCGTGTTGCTGGAATCGATAATTTAAATTCCTATTACGATCCTGCCCTCAAAAAAATACGACTGAGCCGGTTGCAAGAAAATGAACAGTTTACATTTGAGCAAATAGATATTGCCGACCGCGATGGCATTGAAAGATTGGGTAAATCTTTACGCCCGGATGCAATCGTCCATCTGGCTGCGCAAGCAGGTGTTCGCCACTCTCTGAAAGCACCATTTCAGTATACTGATAGTAATATTACAGGCATGTTGAGCCTGCTTGAAATGGCGCGCAATCTGAATGTGCAGCATATGGTCTATGCGTCCTCCTCTTCTGTTTATGGACGCAATAGCGCAGTGCCGTTCAATGAAACGCAAAGTGCAGACGCCCCCGCCTCCCTTTATGGGGCAACCAAAAGAGCCAACGAGCTGATGGCCTCTTCCTATGGGCACCTTTATTCAATTCCCCTGACCGGGCTTCGGTTTTTCACAGTCTACGGCCCGTGGGGTCGCCCCGACATGGCCTATTGGCTGTTTACGGATAAAATATTGCGCAACGAGCCTATTCAAATCTTTAATCAAGGGAAGATGGGGCGAGACTTCACCTATATCGATGATATTGTAGAGGGTATTTTAGCCGCTCTTGCAAAGCCTCCCTCAAAATCAGATAGCTATCACAGAGTTTTTAATCTGGGTAACGATCACCCGGAAGAGCTTATGACTCTGGTTACAACGATAGAAAACTTAGTCGGGCGTTCAGCTGACAAAAAAATGATGGGCATGCAGCCCGGCGACGTTGAACAAACCTGGGCAAATATAAGCCAGGCCCGCGCGATCCTTGGCTACCAACCCAAAACGGCGCTGGCGGATGGCCTGTCGCGCTTCGTTGAATGGTTCGCTTCTTACGCAAAAAAATAAACAGGGGTAGCCCAACCCCAATCAAGTTTTCCACAGATTGGCATTATTGATTGCGCGCCCTCGCTAAATACTATTTTTTGCGTCCCTCAATCGGGTTGGTAATAAAAATTAGTGTGTATCCCGGTTGAATAGCTTAACAAAAGATTAATTTTTGGGCTGGTTAACCTTTTTTTAGCCAAATTGAACCGGTAATCGAGTATCTTCGTTAACTTGATCGGCTCGTTAACGTGATCAGCCTGTAATCCTGATCGCCGCGTTAACCCGATCGCAACATCGTTTCTTTACCACAATATTACTATGGAATTTGCTTTTATTGTCATTGCTGTATGTCTAGTTGTAGGCGGGCTTGCTGCTCTGTCCTCTGGGCATCAGAATATCGTGGAAAACGGTGAGCTACGTATTCCTGCCCAAAGTGGTCCATTAGCTAGCTTGGGCAAAAAGCAAACCCTGTTTTCCCTGCGCAACACGCTCATCATTTTTGGGCCAAAAGCAAACCATCCAACCTGCCGTTTGCAACGCAAACTTCTTAAACCAACAATCCCCATGTTAATTCGTGATGATATTGCGGTGGTGGAAGTTTATGGAAATACACCGCCGCGGCGCAATGGTGATATTTTGCCATGGCTGGATGCATCATTGCTTCGCCATGCGTTTAAGGCTGAGGATGGGTTTACAATTTTGTTTGTTGATCAAACCGGAAAAGCTGTTTTTCAAAAACAATCGCCAATGTTGTCTGAAATGATTGCAGAGCGTACCGGGCTTGACCTTATCGCGCCTCCGCCGCGTGCAACATCAGATATTGCCCGCAGACTTCAAGCTGCTTAGTCGAACAGCTCGAATTTTTGCAATCACACCAATTAAGTTACCAATGGTTCAATCACGACGCCCTAAAGCGTGCGTGTGATTTTCTCGACCATAAAGCACTCAATGACATCGCCAGCACGCATATCTTCGTAATTGGCAAAGCTCATGCCGCATTCCTGACCGGATGGCACTTCCTGCACATCGTCCTTGAAGCGTTTAAGCTGCGATAGCTCACCTTCATGGATCACCACATTGTCACGGATCAAGCGGACTTTAGCGCCGCGTTTGACATTACCTTCAGTAATCCGGCACCCGGCAACTTTACCGTGTTTGGAAATATTGAAGACTTCGAGGATTTCCGCATTCCCGATAAATGTTTCCCGCAGCTCAGGTTCCAGCATGCCGGAAAGAACAGCTTTCACGTCATCGATAAGGTCGTAAATGACCGAGTAATATCGAATTTCGACATTATCGCGTTCCGCCCCTGCCCGTGCATCTTTATTCGCACGAACATTAAACCCAATCACAGGCGCGCCAGACGCACCCGCAAGAATAACATCGGACTCAGAGATACCGCCAACGCCCGTATGGAGGACGCGTACGCGCACTTCATCGGTCGATAGTTTATCAAGTGAGCTAACAATCGCTTCGACAGAGCCCTGAACATCACCCTTAATCACCAAGGGCATCTCGCGGATCTCAGCGTCTTGCAGCTGTGCCATCATTGATTCAAGGGACGTACCAGAAGATTTCGCAACTTGTGTCTCACGGCGTTTGCGGGTTCTAAACTCAGCAATTTCGCGTGCGCGTGCCTCTGATTCCACGACTACAAACTGGTCACCTGGTTCAGGGACACCGTTCAAGCCAAGAATTTCAACCGGTAATGCAGGCCCTGCCTCATCAATCCGGTTGCCTTTATCATTCATGGTCGCGCGAACCTTACCCCATTCAGCACCGGCAACAATAATGTCCCCGCGCTTCAAGGTCCCGCGCTCAACGAGAAGGGTCGTCACCGACCCGCGGCCTTTATCAAGACGCGCCTCAACCACCGAGCCTTCGGCCGGGCGATCTGGGTTTGCTTTTAAATCAAGCAGTTCAGCTTGAAGCAAAATCGCTTCCTGCAAGCTATCGAGATTTGTTCGTTTGAGGGCGGAAACTTCAACATCTTGAATGTCACCCCCCATGCTTTCAACCTGCAATTCATGTTGCAATAGGTCGGTACGCACACGGTTCGCATCAGCGTCCGGCTTATCAACTTTATTGATCGCAACGATGATGGGGACACCCGCCGCTTTAGCGTGGCTAATGGCTTCTTCCGTCTGCGGCATAATACTGTCATCAGCGGCAACAACCAAAATCACAATGTCGGTGACTTCTGCACCGCGCGCACGCATCTGCGTAAACGCCGCGTGACCCGGCGTATCAAGGAAGGTAATTTTGCGATCTTCACCAAGATCAACCTGATAGGCACCAATATGTTGTGTAATGCCGCCTGCTTCACCGGCGACAATATCGGTCGAGCGCAAGGCATCAAGCAATGAGGTTTTACCATGATCGACATGGCCCATAATGGTGACAACTGGCGGGCGCGATTTCATATCTTCAGGGGCATCGGCAATGCCGGTCAGCCCGTCTTCAACATCTGATTCCGCAACACGCTTGACCGTATGGCCTAAATCTTCGGCAATCAGCTGCGCGGTATCGGCATCGAGAATATCATTGCCCGTTACCATCTGACCCTGCTTCATCAGCTCGCGCACAAGATCAACAGCACGCATCGCCATTCGCTGGGCCAATTCCTGAACCGTGATTGTTTCCGGGATCACAACTTCTCGGGCAATCTTGGCAACTTCGCCGCGTTGTTGTCTCGCAAGCTTTTCGCGTTCACGCGCACGCTTAACAGATGCCAGCGAGCGTTGACGCTCATCATCATCCAAAGCGTTCGCAATGGTCAGGCGGCCAGAACGTCGCTTGGGCGCTTCGCGTGACTTGCTTGTGTCACGGCGTTCCGAACCGACATCTTTACGTTTCGTTTTTAACCGGCCACCAAGTTGTGCAAGCGGGTTATCGGGGTCCTCTGGCTTGCGCGCAGCGGCTTGCTTGTCATTTTTATCGTCGACAGCGTCGGATTTTTTGGCTTTGTCTTTACGCTTGCGATCGCGTTCTGCTTCTTCTGCTTCGAGGGCGGCGCGGGCTTCTTCTTCAGCTTTGCGCCTTGCCTCTGCTTCGCGATTGCGTTTTTGCTCTTCTTCCGCAACGCGCTTTTGCTCCGCTTCAAGGCGCACGCGTTCTTCGGCTTCTCTGGATTCGCGCTCAGCGCGTTCAACAGCTTCTTGTGCCTTGCGCGCTTCGGCGTCTCGCCGCGCCTTAGCAAGCGCAACGGCGCGCGCTTGTTTCTCGTCGTTTGAAAGCGTTCGTAGAACCGCACCCTTTTTCGAGTCCGCCTCTGGTGCTTTTTCAGGACTCGCAGCTGCACGTTTGGCCGGTGCTTTTTTCTCGACCTTTTCGGCAGGCTTCTTGGCGCTGGCCCCGTCCGTTGATTTTGTCGGGGTCAGAGTACGGCGCTTTTTTGTCTCAACCACGACAGTTTTGCTGCGCCCATGGGAAAAGCTCTGCTTCACTGAAGCAGTTTCCGTGCGTCGCAACGTTAACGGCTTGCGTTTTGACTTGCCGCCGTCTTTATCTTTGGTTGTTTCGTCGACGTCGTTACTCATTCAATCTCCGTTTCCCGGAACTTCGCACTGATAGCGCGAAACTCCCCGTGGGCATACTCTTCTATTGCAGCCTGGTCCAGTGTCCAGACACTTGCTATTTCATCATCCTACAGGCCGGTTTGGATCGCTTTCGCCGCTAATCCTCACCAATCGATCAATTTCACTCACCAGTTTCACCCCGGCCCCGCTATGCCCACTTCCTGAATTCACAAGAAGATAGGCGATGGCCTCCAGCCCAAGTGGCTTTGAGAGCGTTTCAATACTCACCTGGCTCCAAACACCGACATTTCGCTGGCCTGCAAGCTTTTGCAGCTTTCGGCTATTGTCAGTCTCCAGGGCGTCATTCGCGATAATCAGGCGCGCATTTTGCGAAGCACCCTTTAAAGCGTTGTAAACTTTATCATATCCGCTGATCAAACCCCCGGATCGGCGTAACAATCCCAGCTTTTGCAGAATGCGGGCAATTTGTCTTTGCGCAATTGCATTAACAAAATCCTCCGAACTTTGCGCCTCTGGGCGCGCCGATTGATCCTTAAAGCCGCGCGCAAAACTCTTCGTTTCAAAGGCGCTTTCCAGGGTCTTGCGGTCATCATTTACCCACACACCGCGACCTGGCAATTTTGCCGCCAAATCTGCAACCACATCACCTGCCGGATCGCGAACAAACCGAACCATTTGGCTCGCCGGCAAGACCTGTCCACTCACCACACATTTGCGTTCACGCACCGCCGCCGCACTAGGCCCGCGCGATGAAGAGGGCCCACGCGATGATGTCGGCCCAATATTGGGCATATCATCGCTGGCCAAGCACTCATCTGGCGGCAGCATCAGAGGGGATTGCATATGTGTGACGAGACTAACCAGCGTTCTGGCCCTCCAATGTCGATGTTGCCTCATCGCCGAGAGCCTCGCCCTCTTGCATGGCGGCTAACTCTTCTTCTGTTACCCAGCCCGCTGCAATTCGCGCGCGCATGATCATTTCTTCGGCGACAGCAGGCTTGATTTTAAATTTCTCAAGAATGCCATCATAATGCTTCTTCTCGCCGTCAACGCGTTCCGTCCAACCGGTCAGATCATCCGTCACACACCCAGCGAAATCTTCCACTGTTTTGACGCCTTCTTCACCGAGCGCGACAATCATTTTCAGATCGAGCCCTTCAAATTCGACAAGCTCATCCTGGACACCAATTTCCAAGCGGCGCTCATTTAGTTTACGCGCCTCCTCAGAAAGGAAGTCATTGGCGCGCGCCTGAAGCTCTTCGGCGGTCTCCTGATCAAAGCCATCAATTTCAACAAGCTCTTGAACATCGACAAATGCAACTTCCTCAATGCGGTTGAAGCCCTCTGAAATCAAAAGCCCTGCCATGATGTCATCAACATCCAAACCTTCCATGAAGCGCTCAGAACGTTGACGGAATTCTTCCTGCCGTTTGGCGGATTCTTCCTCTTCGGTCATGATATCAATATCAAAACCGGTTAGTTGCGAAGCCAACCGCACATTCTGTCCGCGGCGCCCAATTGCAAGAGAAAGCTGCTCGTCAGGAACCACAACCTCAATGCGTTCTGATTCCTCATCAATAACCACCTTTGCAACCTCAGCGGGCGCAAGGGCATTAACGATACAAGTCGCGGTTTCATCTGACCACGGAACGATGTCAATCTTCTCACCGCCCAGCTCATTCACAACCGCCTGCACTCGGCTACCGCGCATACCAACACACGCGCCAACAGGGTCGATGGAGTTATCATTGGAATAGACGCCAATTTTTGCACGGCTGCCCGGATCACGCGCAACAGCACGGATCTCAATCACGCCATCATACACTTCAGGCACTTCCTGTTCGAACAATTTCGCCATGAATTGCGGGTGTGACCGCGATAGAAAAATCTGCGGACCGCGAGTTTCCTGACGAACATCCATAATGTATGCGCGAACCCGGTCGCCAGTCCGATAATTTTCACGCGGCAATTGCTGATCTCTGCGCACGACAGCTTCTGCCTTGCCAAGATCAACAATGACATTGCCATATTCGACGCGCTTAATCAGACCATTAATGATCTCACCAATCCGGTCTTTGAAATCTTCATACTGGCGCTCGCGCTCAGCTTCCCGGATTTTTTGCGTGATGACTTGTTTGGCCATCATTGCCGGAACCCGGCCAAATTCCATTGGCGGCAATGGTTCGGAGATATAATCGCCAATTTCGGCTTCAGGGTTTTTGTGCCGCGCTTCGGTCAGTAAAATCTCACCAGCTTCGTTTTCAAACTCTTCCACAACTTCCAGCAAGCGCCACAAGCGGGTCTCGCCAGTTACAGGATTAATCTCTGCCCGGACATTTGTCTCATGGCCATAGCGCGACCGTGCCGCCTTAGACAGCGCCTCTTCCATCGCTTCAATAACGAGGGATTTATCAATTGATTTTTCCCGCGCAACGGCATCTGCAATCTGGATGAGCTCCAGCTTATTAGCACTTACGGCGTTCATTGCCCGCCTCCGGAAAGCATATCCATTTTGTATGCACCATTTTGTAAGGTTGAGTTCATTTTGCTGTCTCCTTCGTCACGTCGTAGGTTGGGTCACGTCTCAGATTGGACGCCTCGCCCTCAATTTCTTCATCGATAGTCGTCTCATCTTCGCCAACATTAGCGCCCGCTTGCTGGGCTGCGCGCAAACTTTCACGCACTAGATCGTCGGTTAGCAATAATTTTGCCCCGACAATCCACTCAAGCGGGAACAGGGCTGTTTCATCTTCGCCCTCAATATCGAGCGCGACATTGCCATCTTCAAAACCGGCGAGAACGCCGCGAAACTTCTTGCGCCCTTCAATGATCCGGTCCAGCTCCAGTTTTGCGTCAAACCCTTCCCAGCGAACAAAATCTTTTGTGCGCGTCAGGGGACGATCAATACCGGGCGAAGACACTTCTAGCGAAAATGCGCCGTCAATCGGGTCCTCTTCCTCAAGCATCGGAGAGATTGCCCGCGACAGGCTCGCACAATTTTTCGCCGTCATCGTGCCATCAGGACGTTCCGCCATAATTTGCAAGGTTTTGCGCCGCGCGCCGGTAATACGAAGGCGCACAAGCTCAAAACCCAACTCATCAATGATGGGGCTAACCAGCTGCGTTATATGCTCTTCAAGAGGTGTCAAATGCGAACCTTGAGTAAATTCTTTAACCGTTAGCGCCATTCGCGCTATTTGGCCCAGAATCGTTAAGCCGGACATCAAAAAAGCGGCCCCGAGAGGGGCCGCCTTCGATGATATCGACTGCGATGTAAGAGTTATATAGGTCAAGAATTCGTCTTTGTCACCCTTACGGGGCGGAAAAACATCAATCTTCAAAAAGAAGCACTTTCCGCCCTTTGGTGCCGGTTAGCCGGCCACCTTAGTAGAAATAGCGTACGACAAACTGACTATTTCTGTACAAATAGGCATATCCGTAATCATCGACACACTGGATCGCTCTGATCAGCGCTCGGCGACCCCGGTATGGACCTACGCGCTCAACCGGATAACACGCATTAGGATATGCAAAATTGCGACGTCCATAATAGCTCACACGGGAAAATCCATAAGGATCAAATCCGGTGAAATAGTGAAACAGCGCATGTTCTATGCAGAAATATCCATGGCCGCGCCGCGAGCGATAGCCGTGCGCAAAACGCTTTCCGCTATAGCGGCGATATCCTGACCGTGAATAGCCAGAACGGAAATGACGGTCTGATCTGCGATTTGATCCTCTAGCAGAGCGCCTGTCAGAACGGCGGTCAGTTGCCCGGCTGCTACCACGCCGACTATCTGCGTCCCGCCTTGCATTGCGAGGCGCATCAAAGCGTTGTTGATCCTGGCGAGCACTGCGAGTCTGATCGGAGCCACGAGGCTGGGCTGAAGAGCGATCGCGCGCATTGCCGCGTTGATCACTTGTTTGGCCCCGCCTTGATCGATCTGACCGTGAGCGGTCTGATCTTGAACGGTCCGAACGTGAACGGTCTGACCTTGAACGATCCGAACGATTATTATCGTCAGAACGCTGGCGACTGCTGCGACTACGATCGCCAGAACGTTGCCGGCTTGATCGGTCAGAACGCTGACGATTGTTGCCTCGATTACTAGATCGATTTCCCGAGCGATTGCTAGAGCGCCGACTACTTCGATTGGATCGGCTGCGTCTGTCACTTTGCTGATAGGCCGCCAAAGTTAACAATGATGTCGCACTGTTTCCGTCATCATATGAATGGTCATGATACATATCAGCATGCGAATGTGACAGGTGCGAATGTCCCTGCTCCTCAGGCTCGCTCGCATTGGCACCGCCAGCCAAGCAAATACCCGCGACGATTCCTGCAATTGCTTTTATAGAAAAACGTGACCGCGACGCGCTCGCGCGCGAGGCATTAGAAATTGTGTCACGATCAGTAAACGCGCTCAAGTCAATAAGCTTGCGTTCTACATTCATTTTGAACTCCTCCTTGTGCGGACATTCTATCCGCAAATCTATATCTACCTGATATTGCATTGAACCTAATCGAGATCAGCACGAAAGTGCGAATGATTATCGGTTACAATCAATGCAAATGGCATGGATTGGGACTCAACATTATTAACTATAGCAGGTTATTTGGTCGAATTGTGGCGGTGGTCACAGGGATTGAGACAAAAGTTCAAAAATCGCAGTGCGCAGCTGCGATTGCGCCCTAATGACGGCCGATTATTGATCACATTTTTGTTATGAGGTGGGCGGTTCAAAAACTATCTGAAAAACCCGGTAGCCTGTGCACTGAACTCAAAATCACTTGGCACCGCGTCGCAGGCAGACAGATCATGCCGTGCTTCGATTTTCAGCATATCAGCGCCATCTGAAGGCTCCCCAGCGCCGCCATTTTTACGCTGCAATAAAACAACGCCCTGAACTCTGGGGCCAATAAAATTAACCCGCATTCCCTGATAGCAATAAAGCGCACCGTCGCGAATTTCAGAAAAGGGTCGATTGATCCGGCCCGTGCCTTTTTCAAATGTCAGGACCCCATCAAACGGCGGTGACGTTTCGGACCCATCCCCAAGATCGGCGCGTGAGACCATATCGTTGGTTAGTGAAGGCAACCGCCCATGAAGCGCAAAGATCAGCCGATCCGGATTAATTGTATCGGGTGCCAATGCGATCGCGCTAATTTTGGAGGTCGCGCCATTATGCGCAGCATCAGTATACCAAGCCCCTTGTGCGGTGCCTTTCAGGCTGATCAATGCGGTACGGCAGGCATTTTCACCGCGCGCGCGCCGGATACCCCATGCATCGCCCAATTTCGTCGACCACACATCAAGATCCTCAGGACGCAAATAATCAAGCGCACAGCGTGATTTGGTATGGTCTGGAGAAATTGCAGCCAACAAGGATGGCGCGACATTATAGACTTCAGCGCGCACAAATGCATTTTGCCGATATCGCTCCGGGCGCGCCATATCGAGCGCTTCGATGCGCTGGTCGTGCAAGGCAACGTCAAAACCATCAGCGGTACCAATGACAGCGCCAGACGCAACTTTGATGCGAACTTCTTTTGCCAAATGGGTCGGGCCACCAATTTCATTGAAAGACGATAAGCCACCAGCCCGATCCAACAGGGTTAAATCGATATCATCAACACGGTCATAAACAATCTGCACATCGCTGCAGGGTTTAAAGTGAACCCGCCATGATGGACGCAGCGGCTCACCTTCAGCACTACGCACCAGCTTGCGCTCTATCGCCACGATTTCAGCGGTGGCAGGCGCTTTTACAGTGGTGACTTGGCGTTGGAACGGCGTATCCGCGCTGCGGGTATTAATCCGAATATAAGGTGCTGGCAAAATTTCCCCCGGCGCAGTAACGCCGCCTAATGGAGAAATGCTCAATACATTGGAAAAATCTGTAAAGTCCGACGAGATAAGAGCCTCACCAGGGCGACAAGATTTAGCCGCCAATCCATGACCACCAAGAGCATTTGTTG
>CAYQXV010000029.1:3834-10156 GCA_964421675.1 uncultured Caulobacterales bacterium | reverse complement strand
TCACCAGGGCGACAAGATTTAGCCGCCAATCCATGACCACCAAGAGCATTTGTTGAGGCAATGGTTTTTACCGCTCCCGGTCCGGCCTGAGGTTTTAGGATCATCATGCCAAATAGTGCGCAGGTAAACATGGCCGCGCCCAGGCGGATCAGATCGTATTTTAACGCCTCGCGCGGTGCCGAATAACCGCCATCTGCTGATGATCCGTAGCCCGGAAACCCCTGATCAGCCAATTTTTGTGCATATCGGCGTTTATAGTCCTGCGAAAATTCTTTTGTATGGAGCGACAAGTTGGGAACGAAATCTGCCGACTGATCCTGATCTTTGCCCTTGGTACGATCAGCTCCTTGCGCGCCAAGCTTTTTTTTCAAAAACGAAAGCGGCGTTGGTTTTGGGGTTTGTAAATTTTGGGTTGGTGATTGTTCTGGCTGTTCAGACTGGGGTTGTGCCTGTGACACAGCGTCTTCTGAGTGCCCAGAATCAGGGCGCTCAGATCGCTTTTGTACAAAATTCCGGAAAAAACGCCGCATATTCAGACCACTACCCAACAAAATGCCCGACAAACCTGCGCTTGATCCAAAATGGAACCCATCTTGACCGCACGCCCCCTTAACCGAGTC
Source organism: uncultured Caulobacterales bacterium (assembly GCA_964421675.1). Lineage (GTDB taxonomy): Bacteria > Pseudomonadota > Alphaproteobacteria > Caulobacterales > Parvularculaceae > CALLPQ01. The sequence continues at coordinate 9,536 of CAYQXV010000029.1, read as the reverse complement.
TGCGTGACCACGAGCCTCCCAAAAAGCCTTGAAGTGCCGCACAAACCTCCCCCACTATACCCGCTCAATCCCCCCGATAGCAACTTACCAAAATAGATTTGCGCGATCAGGCATACGATTTCCCACTTTTTGTGGTTGTGTTGCATCGCCCTTTTCCCTCGACACAGGCAATCAGGATTATATGATGCGCCATTATGAGCTAGGATGGTGACATCTTAAGGGCCGAAAATCAGGGGATTATAGCCGATGCGTTGGAATAATCGTCGCCGCAGCGACAATGTAGAATTCAGAGAAGGTGCCGCTGGCGCAGGATTAGCGGGCATTGCTTTTGTGTTGATCCGATTCGTTATGGGACGCTTTGGGATCGGCGGGGTTGTTGTGCTGGTGGGCGGCTTTTTCCTGCTTAAGCAAGCTGGCATCGACCCATTACAAATGCTCGGCATGGGTAGCAGCGGCGGCGGCTCAGTATCGCGCGAAGCCCAAAACGAAGAACAAGATTTTGTCACCGCCATTGTCGGGTCAACCGAAGATGTATGGACCAGATTGTTCCGCGAAAGCGGCCAACAATATCCCCCGCCCAAAGTCGTTGTCTTCAAGCAAGGGACAACATCCGGGTGTGGCTCAGCCAGCGCAGCCTCTGGGCCATTTTATTGCCCCGCAGACCAGACAATTTATTTCGATCTTGCTTTTTTTGATGAGCTGGGCCGACGATTTGGCGCACCGGGCGATTTTGCCCAAGCTTACGTGATCGCCCATGAAGTCGGACACCATATTCAAACGATCACCGGCACCTCTTCGCAAGTTCGCAGTTTACAACAGCGCGCCAATCAGACTGAACAAAACCTTCTACAGGTCAAAATGGAACTACAAGCGGACTGCTATGCCGGCGTTTGGGCCTATCACGCGGACCGCAATACCAATTTAGGCCGAATTTTAGAGGGTGATTTCGAAGTCGATGAAGCCATTGCCGCGGCCCAAGCGATTGGTGATGACACGCTGCAACGCAATGCGGGTCGGCGCGTCAACCAAGAAAGCTTCACCCATGGTAGCTCGGACCAGCGAACACGGTGGTTCCGCACTGGGCTGCAAACGGGCAGTGTCGAAGCCTGCAATACATTTGAAGCGCGATCTTTATAACGTCAGAACAAAGATTATTTATTTCCGGCAAAGCTGTGCGGCTATCTGGACTAGCCCGCCGCTAGAGACACTGTTGCCGGTCGCACTCTTTTGTTGCAACAAAAGTTAAGAGGACGCTATCGACTTTATACAACGCATTCGCCCATTGGTCTTTTGGCCCCCTGCACTCTTGCTGGTTATCGCTGTTCTCTACGGAATTGTCGCTTTTGATCAATTCCTGGCGATAACAACGGCGGCGAATAGTTGGATCCTTGGAACATTTGATTGGCTGTTCACCGGTGCAAGCTTTGTTGCGGTGCTTATTTTAGTTGCCGTCTTTATTTCACCTTTAGGCAAAGTGCGTCTTGGTGGGCACGAGGCAAAGCCTATCCTTTCGCGGTGGAATTGGTTTGCCATCACATTGTGCACAACCGTTGCGATTGGAATTTTAGTTTGGGGACCCGCTGAACCGATATTCCATCATTCAGCCCCTCCCGGTTTTACCGGCCATTTACCGGAAAGCCCCGAAGCAGCGCGGTTCGCAATGTCGTCTCTCTTTTTGCATTGGACCATCACGCCCTATTGCCTTTACGCCATGATCGCATTGGCCTTCGCCCTTGCCTTCCACAATCATGGCCGAGCCTATTCAATCAGTAGCCCAATCACTCTTTTGTTCGGTAGCACTGTTAAACAAGGTTGGCATGATGGTGTTGATGCGATCTCAGTGTTTGCACTGGTTGCGGGCGTCGCCGCAGCGCTCGGCGTTGGGGTTATGTCAATTGCAGGCGGGCTTGAGCGCCTTGCTGGCATTCCTGACACGCTCACCTCGCGAATTTTAATCACCCTCACCATCGTGACAGCCTTCATTATTTCATCGGTAAGCGGCCTGCAACGCGGCATTAAATGGTTATCGGACATCAATGCCCGAATATTTATTGCAATCGCATTGTTTGTTTTTGTTATGGGACCGACGCTCGAAATCATGCAGCTTGCCGCATTTGGCTTTAAGGATTTTATTGTTAATTTTATACCCGCGAGCCTGCCCCACGGGGCGCGCGCCGCTGACCCTTGGACACAAGATTGGACGGTCTTCTTTTTTGCAAACTGGTTGGCGTGGGCCCCGGTAACGGCGCTATTCCTTGGGCGTATTGCAATTGGCTATACGGTACGAGAATTTTTAACGTTCAATGTGCTCATCCCAGTGATCTTCTCGACATTATGGATGAGTATTCTAGGCGGGGCTGCTCTTGAGCTGAACCACTCTGAGGGCGGCACATTAACGCGCATCCTTCAATCAGATGGCACTGATGCAATCGCCTATGCCTTGCTGAGCTCGCTACCGGCATTTTCAATCGTTGGTTCGATCTTTTTGATCACTTTGTTTATTTCGTTCGTGACCGCGATGGATTCCAACACGCTTTCCCTCTCAGGGCTTTTCTTGAAAAATTCCGCAATAGCAGAGTCCAGTTTTAGCGCGGAGAACAAGATAAAAATATTTAGCGGCGCTCTCATCGGATCTGTTTCTATCGTCATGACAGGAACAACCGGGATTGAGGGCGTTAGAATGCTGTCCAATCTCGGCGGCTTGCCCGGTCTGTTCATTCTGATCTTATCGGGTGCCCTGCTTGTCAAATTAATGATATCGAGCATCCGAACGAAAGACAGCTGACCCAACAAGAAAAACTGAAATAAAAATGCCGCATACTTATCAGCATGCGGCATTTAAGTTGAAATCTATAAACGCTAGAAACTTAGCGCTTCAATTTACTCGTCATTCTCGCCATCACCGACTGGCTCTACATCGGCATCCTCAAAGGATGCTGTTGCTGGCACAGTTACAGGACCCAGAACAAGCGGTGCTCCCAAATCTTCGAGCTCTTCTTCCTCTTCAAGTGGTAACGGTTCGATCACCAAAGGTGCTGGCGTTACATCTTCCAGCGGAGCAGGTGTTACTTCTTCGATCGATGATTGTGGCTCGACCGGCGCAGTAAATAGGGGCTCGACTTCGTCGACGACAGGTTCGTCAAAACTGGTGTCATCGAAACTTGTCTCGGCAAAACTAGGCTCATCAAATGAAGGCACATCAATTTCGCTTGCTGCAAAATCTTGCCAGTTGGCAGGCTGACTTAGCAATGTTTGGAAATAAGCGATGTTATTTTCAGCAACCTGCGGAGGCAAATCGGAGCGAGCCAACCGGGCCGCGCCATCAAGATCACCTTTAAGTGCAGAAACCAGCGCAAGGTTTTGGCGAACTTTTGAGTTTGCCCGGCGAATGCCGCTAGCTTGCGTTAGAATATTGTATGCTGATGTAAGCTTACCCGATAGAGCGTAAGACAATCCCTTATTATTCATCAATGAAATTGAGTTTGGATTGAGGCCAAGGGCAAGATCATATTTTTCGCGAGCCGCTTTATGCTCACCAATCTGGTCAAGTGCCACGCCATAGGCTGACAAAATTTCCCAACGATCAGGCATAGAAAGTTGCGCATACTCAAGATGGCGAACCGCTTCAAAGGCGCGATTATCCTCGATCAATGCCTTACCATATTCAAACAGAACATCCCCAGATTCAGGGTTATGTTGTGCGGCTTTCGAGATAACTTTTAAAGCTTCTTCGTGCGAGCCGATTTTACGCAACGCAGATGAAAAAGCGACCGCAACATCCTTATCAGTAGGTTCGCGATCATACCGCGTACCCCAGAATGCTGCTGCTGCAACCGGATCAAGACCAGCAGCGTCAGGTCCAACGGATGGAGACGCCCCCGATACTTTGCCTAAATTGCCATTATCTACGACAGTAGAACAAGCCGAAATCAGTGCGAAACCGGCGAAAACACTTATGCGAGCGACACCTGACCACAAATTAGATCGGTTGCTCTTGAACAGAGATGCTGTTGAACGAGTAGCCATTGTCAATCCCTTGGTAACGTTGTTTGGACGGACTATGGGCAAAGGTGTTCAAAAAATGCTTAATTTTGCGAAGTTGGTTTGCGAAAAATTCAAAAATAAACGAAAAGACTGATAACAGTGAGGAAATCCGGCAACATTCCGGCCACTCTCCCGGCAAAAAGGCACTCAGGTGATTAACACAAACCTAATACGCCCATACGAAAAATCCTTAGCGACCTCCGCTGTCCCAATTTATGCCATTTGTGCACATGAGATGGACGGCGCAGGACAGTTTAAAGACAATGACGGCCCGCCCGCCATTCCCGCAGATTTAGTAACGCTCGCAGCAGCAAACAATTTTTCTGCCGGAGGCGGCGATATCCTTTCCGGCTCATCGGCCGTGCTATTAGGCCTTGGCGATGGCACGGACCCCTTTCTCGCCGCTGCCGGATCTGAACGCCTGCCCTCTGGTGATTATTATTTTGCACACCTACCCGCGGCGCTTGATCCCACTCTCATTTGCCTGGGCTGGTTAATGGGTAGTTACCGTTTCGACCGCTATCGCAAACGCAAACACGCAACGGCAAATTTGGTTGCCCCTCAAAATACGGACGTGGATGCTGTCAAAAGTGCCGCTGACGCCATGGGCTTAGTGCGCGATCTCGTCAATACTCCGGCAGCTGACATGTTGCCATCAAACCTTGAAGAGGCAACACGCGCTCTTGGCGCCAAGCATAATGCAAGCGTCGAGGTTATTGCGGATGAGGAATTGCTAACCCGTAATTTCCCAATGATCCACGCCGTTGGCCGCGCATCGCCTGATGCCCCGCGGCTCCTCGATCTGAAATGGCAATCCCCATCAACGCCGGCCGATGCGCCGTCCATCGTTTTGGTGGGCAAGGGTGTTTGCTTTGACAGCGGGGGGCTGAACATAAAAGGTGCCTCGGGAATGGCACTGATGAAAAAGGATATGGGCGGGGCCGCGCACGCCCTCGGTCTTGCCAGCATGATTATGGCAGCCAAGCTGCCGATTCGGTTACGTGTTCTGATTGGGGCGGTCGAAAACGCGATTGACGGCTCAGCATTTCGCCCAAGTGATATTCTAAGCTCACGCAAAGGATTGAGCGTAGAAATTGGCAATACCGATGCGGAGGGACGTCTTGTGCTTGGTGATGCGCTCACCTATGGCGCGGAGGAAAAACCTGATCTGATGATCAGTCTGGCAACGTTAACGGGGGCTGCCCGCGTTGCGCTGGGGCCAGAAGTCATTCCCTATTACTGCACCGATGATGCACTCTCCGATGCAATGGCGCGCGCAAGTGAAACCCAATTTGATCCCGCCTGGCCGATGCCCTTATGGCAGCGCTACCAATCAATGTTGTCGTCATCAGTTGCGGATATGAATAATATTTCGGGCAATAGCTTTGCCGGTTCAATTATCGCGGCGCTCTTCCTGCAACGATTTATCCCGGCCGAGCAAAACTGGATGCATTTTGATCTTTATGCATGGCGCACCACATCGGAGCCCGGACGCCCTAAAGGCGGCGAGGCTCAGTGCATTCGCGCCTTATTTTCAATGATCCAAACGCAATACTGCAAATAAAAAAGCCGCAGCCTGAAGACAGGCTGCGGCAATTGATTGCACGTAGTGAATACTGATTATTCGCTATCAGACGCTTCAGAAGCTTCGGGCGCGC
>CAYQXV010000029.1:0-3734 GCA_964421675.1 uncultured Caulobacterales bacterium | reverse complement strand
CGCTCGGCAAATTCTGGAAGCGTTTCCAACTGCGAGCGCACCAGATCAAGCGGGCCAACAACAACAAGGCTCATATCATCAATCGGCAAATGCGTTTGCACCGCCTGTTGCAAATCGCTGGCGCTTAGCGCCTGCACATTATCAACATATGATTCCAGATAATCTGTACCCAATTCATGAAAGTCTACAAATGACAGCTGGTTCGCCATGCCGCCGCGTGACGCCAACTGCAACACGAAAATGCCATTCATATAGTTTTTGATGCCCTGCAACTCTTTTTCAGATGGGGCTTCATCTTGCATCAACCGAATTTCTTTCAAAATTTCCGCCAATGCAGGACCGGTTGCCTCGGAGGTAACGTCCGCATTTTGCTGCCAGTTCGCAGCTTTATAATTTGTAGAGACCCTAGAAGATGGTGAATAGGTATAGCCCTTATCCTCACGAATGTTGCGGGTAATACGAGAAGAAAAATATCCCCCCAACAGCGTGTTTGCGGCCGCAAGATCTAACTCAGAGCTTAATGCAGGCACGCGCTTTCCAAGGCGAATTGTAGATTGCGGTGCACCTGGACGATCTATCAATACAATGTTCGGCTCGGCATTGGGCTGCGATGGTAGAGACAATGCCTCTTCACCTTTCTTCCAACGCCCAAACTCTTTGCGGATCGCACGTTTTATAGTGCGCCGATTGAATTGACCGACCACATAAATTGTTGTGCGTTCAGCACCAAAATTGGCTTCATGAAACGCTTTAACATCATCAAGGGTGAAACCTTCAACCAGCTCATTTTCCGGCGTCGGCGTGCCATAGGGATGATCTGGATATAAAATCGCATTGAATGCTTCAGATGCCTGTGCTTGCGGCTGACTGCGGCGCACAGAAAGGTTGCGCATCATATTGGCCTTGCGTTTTTCAAACTCAGCTTCGGGCAAGGTCGGGCGTTGCAGCACATCTGCAAGCAATGCAATTGCTTCATCTGCGCTATCGCTCAGAACATCAATCGTCGCGAATGTCCGGTCCAGACCAACGCCCAGATTTAGATTGCCGCCCATAGAAGCTGCCAGCTTTGCAACATCGCTCGCTGATTGCCCGTCAGCACCCTCTTGCATCATCTCCGCGGTGAGGTCAGCAATATATGTTTGCTCACCATCATTGAGGTTTCCAGCACGCACGACCACGCGGATCGCCGTTTTAGGCACTGTGCCATAAGGAATGAGTGTTACATCCACCCCATTACGAAGACTGTAGGTCTCGATTTCAGGAAGATCAAAACCTCTTGGTTCACTGCCTACTGGAGGCGCTTGTTTTTCTGCCGCCACTGCCGGGCTGGATACAAACCCTAAGGTCAGAACGCTCGTTGCAAGCAAGGCGAGATATTTATGATTGAATTTCATGATAAAATTTCCCTAGTCCTATTTCTAACCAATTACTCAGCGCTTTCTGCATCGGGTGCAGAGGCTGGGTTCAAGATGATAACTGAGCGATTGGTCGAGCGTAAAAATTCCTTCGCCGTGTCCCGAATAAGCTCTGGCGTTACGATATCAAATTCTGATTCCAGCGCATTCACCCGCGCAGGATTATCATCGAACAATGCAAAGACAGCGAGCAAATCAACCAGACCAATCCGGTTGCCGTCACCAAGTGTATCGTAAAGCGATGAGCGGATTTTTGTTTTTGCTCGCGCCAACTCTTCGTCTGAAACTAGGTTGGTTTGAAGGTCAGCAATAACCCCATCCAAATCGCCAAGGATGGTATCTGATGAATGTTCCGCGCCATGGATCATGAAAGCAGACCAGATCATCGGGCCATTATAGTTGTAAACATTGCCGAGAGGCCAGTTAATACCGCCACTGACATTGCCGCCATAGCCTTTTTCCTGAACCAATTTTTGCGTGAGACGACTATCATCACCGCGTGTCAACATGGTGTCGATCATCACCATGGCATACCATTCAGGAGTGCCGCGTTCTGGAACGTGATAGCCCCACGCCAATGCAGGCTGCGGTGCCAGAGGGTCTGTGCGCTCAAGACGCTTTTCTTCTTCCTGACGCGGTTCAGAGATATCGGGAGAGGTCAGATTATCCGATGCCGGAATATCGCCGAAATATTGATTAATCCATGCAAGCGTTTCATCGGGATCAATATCACCGGCGACAACAACAACTGCATTATTGGGTGCATAGAATTGTTCGAAAAAATCCTGAACATCTTCCAGCGTTGCTGCATCGAGATCTTCGAGATCACCGTAAAAATTGTGGGCGTTAAACCAATTCTCATTGGCAAGCTGCGGCAGATCCAACCAAGGGAAGCCGCCATAAGGCTGGTTCAATACATTGACCTTAACCTCGTTCTTCACCACCCCTTGCTGGTTGGTAAGATTATCTTGCGTGATTTTCAGCCCGCGCATCCGGTCGGCTTCCGCCCAGATAAATGTCTCAGTTTTATGAGAGGGCACCACCTCGAAATAGTTGGTGAAATCAAACCGGGTAGACCCGTTCAAAATTCCACCATTTGAATTTACAAGGCCAATAAACTCTGCCTTGCCGAGATTTTCTGATCCCTGGAACATCATATGTTCAAAAAGATGCGCAAATCCTGTGCGGTCGCGTGGTTCAATCCGAAAACCAATGCCATAATAGACAGCAATGGTGGCCGTTGGCACTGTATGATCTTCAGACAGAACAACTTTTAAGCCATTGTCTAATGTATGATAAGCAACGGGCACTTCAAAGTCAGCGGCCACAGCTGTTGCAATACCAACACTGCCCATAAAATTGGCAGGCACCGCAGCACACGTCACTGATAGGAACGGCGCAGCGACTAAAGCTGCAACCCATCTTTTCATATTCATCACAAAACCCCTTGATTGGTCCCATTGAGACAATGGGTCGATCGGTTAAACCTTCAATATTGCAAAGGTTTTCTAGCATTCACGCAAACCCGGCAAGGGGGCATGCATACAAATAGGATAAACTGTTCGTAACACACGATCAAATGATCAGGCGTGGCAATGATTTCGCACTTGCGAAACAAAAACATCGTGTTTGCCATCCCCTGAATTAAGGGTCATAATCAGCCTAACCGAGGCTACCAATGGGGTTGGTGCTTGTCGGTTCTTTGCACCAGGCCATTTATCATTATGGGGCCAAAAAAAGGGGTTATCATTATGGGTCGTTTTCTTGCACTCTTGCTGGCTATTGCGATGGGCGTTGCTGGTTCACAAGCTCCCGGGTTTACCCTGCAATATATGCAAAACCTGACTGGCCGCGTTGATGAATTACGCCCCCTTGTGCAGCAGTTTGACGCCGATGTCGGGCGCTATAATTACACCCGCGAAAGCGCGCTAAGCGAATGCGCCACCGCAGACGGCTTGCTGGAAGCATTATGCTCTAGCTTTGCCACCACTGTGCGCCGCTTTATCACGCTGAGCGAACATCTGGCAGAACTAAAGGCCGCAGAACCCTTGCGCCAACCTTTGGTGCTTGCCCAATCCTATAAAGAGGACATCGCGAAAAGCACGCTCGATGCGTATAAACCTGCCGTTCCCACCACGCTTGACGGAGCCGTCTATGGCGGGGGAACCTTCGCTGCAGGTTGGTTGATTTTCAGCGTACTGTTTGGCGGGATTGGTAGCCTTTTTGGCAGAGGCAGGCGCGATGAATATGCGTTTTAACGAACGCCCTTCGAAAACTTCCTAATTCATCGATTGCAAATCGCTTACGCGCCATAGCGGC
>CAYQXV010000028.1:0-45232 GCA_964421675.1 uncultured Caulobacterales bacterium | reverse complement strand
TCAAGAAAAGGCTGCAAATCTGCTCATAAATTGGATAAAGTGCGAAAACATTATGCCTGTGCGCTGGGACCGGCTATGAGGGGCGCAGGGCCGCATTGTCGAGAATTGATGAAATGAGATTGATATGAAGAAAGTCGCAATTGCCAAGATTAATGAGCTGGAGGACCGCCAGCCGGCATATGCGCTGGTTGGCACTGTTGATCTGGTTGTCGTGAAATTCGATAAAGAGGTTTCCGTGTTCTATGGGCGGTGCCTGCATCGCGGCGCGCTGATGGCCGATGGGCATGTGGATGATCAAGACAATCTGATTTGCGGCGTTCACAATTGGGATTACCGGCTCGATACCGGGATTTCTGAATATAACAATGAAGAAGCGCTGCCCAAATTTACCTCCTGGGTGAAGGGGCGCGATGTTTTTGTCGATCAGGATGAAATCGATGCCTGGGCAAAGAAGAACCCGCAACCATTTGATCGGGACGCCTATCTGGGGCTTTACGCGGACACCAGCCATGGCACGCGCGAAGAACCTTATAATGATCTTATCCAACAATATGCCCGCGATGGGCTGTCCAAAACCGGGCATCATGGCAATGTCGATGCCATGGGCGTGCCCGCTGCGGACTTGCCCAAATGGGATGATCTACAATTGTTGACCGCTCAATTGCATCGCCCTCCTCTGCTTGATGAAGAGCCGGTGGGCACTGATGTGGTCATTGGGCCCGGTGCGCAAAAACCGCTGCAGCTCGATATTCCAATATTTGTTTCTGATATGAGTTTTGGCGCTTTGTCCGAGCCTGCCAAAGTTGCTCTTGCGCGCGGCGCGGAACTGGCGGGCACGGGGATTTGCTCCGGTGAAGGGGGCATGTTGCCCGAAGAGCAAGCGGCCAATTCGCGATATTTTTATGAGCTCGCCTCAGCGCGTTTCGGATTTGAGTGGGAAAAACTTGCCAAGGTACAAGCCTTTCATTTCAAAGGCGGCCAAGGGGCGAAAACCGGCACGGGTGGCCATTTGCCGGGCAATAAAGTTGAAGGCAAGATTGCCCAAGTGCGCGGTTTGAACCCTGGCGAGGATGCTATTTCGCCTTCGCGCTTTCCCGAATGGACGGAAGTCTCGCAGATTAAAGAGTTTGCCGATGAGGTGCGCGATCGCACAGGCGGCATTCCGATTGGTTATAAATTATCCGCCCAGCATATTGAGAAAGATATTGATGCGGCCCTCGAAGTGGGTGTTGATTATATCATCCTTGATGGGCGCGGCGGCGGCACGGGCGCAGCCCCGCTTATCTTCCGCGATAATATCTCCGTACCCACCATACCCGCGCTTGCGCGCGCGCGCCGCCATCTCGACTTTAACGGCACCAGCAATGTCTCATTGGTTATTACCGGGGGCCTTCGCAAGCCGGTTGATTTTGTCAAAGCCATGGCGCTTGGCGCTGATGCGATTGCCGTTTCAAACGCGGCCATGCAAGCCATTGGGTGTATTGCGATGCGCGCCTGTAATACCAATAATTGCCCGGTTGGCATTGCCACGCAAAACCCAAACTTGATGTCGCGCCTGGTCGTTGAAAAATCGGCCCGCCAATTGGCGAATTTCTTCGACGCTTCGGTAGAATTGATGCAGGTTATGTCACGCGCTTGTGGCCATGATCATCTGTCGAAATTCACTATTGATGATTTGACAACGTGGCAGGATAATATGGCAAAACTGTCAGGCGTTGCTTATGGCGGCGTTGCCCATCCTTAATGGGCAGCGCGCGTTCATCATTCGACTATATGCGCAGCATTTAGATTTTTATCGCGATAGGATTTTCTACTTTAGAAACTGCATCGTTTGCGCGATGATTTCTTCCGGGATTTCTTCGGCCACGAAATGGGCGTGATCCTCGTAAATATTGATGTTCTCGTCCGGAATTTGAAACATATCCTGCAAGATAGGGATCTGCCTTGTCGTTAACACCGTATCGTTGGCGCCCCAAAGAACGAGCACATCGCCGTCATAGTTTGCAAATTCGGACTTGTTGCCTTCAAGCCAAGTAAACAGCGCATTATCAACGGAAATAAAGAAGGCATATAGCGCGCCGTCTGCGCCCTCGCGCAAGGGTTGGACATAGCCGAAACATTCATTTTCCGATAATCGTTCCGAGCCTGTTAAGCCCAGATCAGAAAATGTTTTTCGCACCATTGCAGTGCTGGTGATATCGCCCGAATAAACGCGCATCATTTCCCGGGTCATATCGCTTGGCTGGATATTGGGATGGTTAAACCCGGTTACAGAAACAACCGTATTGAGCACAATCAAATGCTCAATATTGTTCATATCCCGGCGCATTAATTCCCATGCGATCAGTCCGCCCATATCGTGCATGAGCAAGGAATATTGTTCGATACCCAAATGAGAAAGAAGCGCTGTAACGCGGTCTGCATGCTCTTGGCGTGTATAAATTTCACTTAAATCTTCCGGTTTGTCGCTTGATCCAAATCCGAGATGGTCAACACTGATAACCCGCACGCGCTCTTGCAAGCCCGGAATGATTTTTCGGAACATCCACGACGATGTTGGAACGCCGTGTAACAATACCAAAACCGGGCCCTCACGCGGGCCCGTATCGGTATAGGCAATGCGCCCATCTTCCACAGAGAAAAATTGTTGTTGCGCGCGGTGCGCCCAATAGTCTGTGGGAGGTTTGTATTGGAAAGAAACATTAGAGCCAACCGCTAACGGTTCGGCGTCGTTACACGACAGCAGGCCAATCGATAAACAGCCAATGCACGTCAATCGAACGATAGAAATAATCCGTGAGAAGATGACCATCTTGAACGCTTTCACTCTATAGTACCGGCAAGTAGAGGCGGTATTCAGCCCTGCCCAGATGATGTATGAAATTTTGATAAAATCAATAGCGCCGCGCAAATCGTGTTCACGCGGCATCACGTTAAGGGCGGGCTAAGCCGAAACAATCTGCACAAATAGAGAGCGCACCGCAGCATCAACTTTTTTCAATCGCTCCTCAAGCGCGCCAAGTGAAGGCTCACCGCATGTCTTGGCGATTAATTGCCCCAGCGCCTGGCCGTCTTGGTCGGGAGAGAAGACAGCGCCCGCGCCTAACCGGGAGATTTGCAATATCGTCTCGTAAAGTATGAAGGCGTCTTGAATCAGATCACAGCTTGAAGCCGCCAGCTTGCTATGGTGTTGCAAATGGTTACTTAGCTCGGATATATCGCAGTGAAATAGTTTCGGATCCGTCTTGTTGGTTAGAATTAAAAATTGCAACAGAAATTCAAGATCTGTCAGACCGCCATTAGCCGCTTTGCGATCCCAAATGCTTTGCGCCGGTTTTTCGCGCAACAGACGCGCGCGCATATCGGCGACATCATGTGCCAGTCTTTTTTCATCGCGCGGCGTGGCAAGAATTTCCTCGATGGTGTTTTCAATCTCCGCACATAAAGATGCATCGCCGCCAATGGTCTTGGCTTTGGTGAGCGCCATCAACTCCCATGCCCAGGCATCTTCTTCATAATATTTTTTGAAGGCAGATAATTTCACCGCCGCCGGGCCCGCCCCCCCGGAAGGGCGCAGCTGCATATCCACATTATATAACTCCCCCTCCTCCGTTGCGGCGGATAATCCCGTCACCAAACGGCGCACCTTCCGCGTATACCATGTGGTGCCATCAAGGCGGCGCTTTCCATCCGATTGTGAATCCAAAGGCGTGTCATAAACAAAAACAATATCAACATCAGACGCGCAGGTCATGCGGTTGGCCCCCAATCGGCCAAAACCGATAACCGCCATGCGCCCTTCAATGGTGCCAAAACTTTCGTGCATAGCTTTATCGGCTGCGCGCTCAATCGCCTCAACGCCGCACCGTGCAATCTGGGTAAAGCGCGCGCCCGCATTAATGATGCCCAGCTGGCCGCTTGCCAATGCAACGCTATCGTTAAACTGCGCCTCCCCGATTAATCGGCGCGTGACATTCATTGCGCCTTCAAAATCTTCCCCCTCACAGCGCTGGGCGAGCTGGGTTTTTAAGTCTGACAAATCCCCATCATTGCCCAGCCACCCTTTATCAATAAGGGCTTCGGTAAACCCTTGCTGTCTCGATAATGCCGCTGCCAGCCTTGGCGAGGTCGTTAGAATGGCAATCAAAATTCTGAATATTTCCGGTTCCTTGTCGAACATGGAAAAAAGCTGCACGCCGGAGGGAACATGCCCAAGGAACCGGTCAAAACTAACAAAGGCGGCATCTGGATCGCTGGCCTCACCTAACGCGCTTAGTAATCGCGGCAACAAGGAGGTGAGCAAAAGGCGGCCGCGTTCGCTGCGGGTCGAGCGATAAGCGCCCGATAACCAACGCCGGATTTGTGCGCTGACAACATTGGGGCGGGTAAACCCAAGCCCCGCAAGGGTTTCTAATGTTTGTTCATGATCATCAACGCCGCTAAAGTCCAAGTGCAAATCAATCACTTCTGAACTGGCGTGCTCTTTGTCATCCATGCCAAGGGCCAGCGCTTGGTAATGGGTGGAGTGCGCTCGGAGTGTTGAAACAAATTCCTCAAGCGCTGCGCCATCGCCAAACCCGCAAAAGCAAGCAAGGCGGTGTATCTCCTCATCATTTGCAGGGATTTTATGGGTTTGCTCATCCCCCAACATTTGAATTCTATGCTCAAGGGTGCGCCACTGCGTATAAATTTGCGCCAGATGCTCCGCCGCACCGGGCTCTATTAACGCACCCTCGCTGAGGCGTTCCAATGCGGCCAGTGTCTGACGTATACGGAGGGCCTCAACTTTACCGCCGGAGACGAGCTGGCGCGATTGCACCAAAAATTCGATAGACCGAATACCGCCAATGCCGAGCTTTACATCATACCCCGTGAAATCATCTTTACCGTCACCTTGGGATTTTCGGATTTTCACCAGGATGCGATCAATATCGGCAAGGGCCGCATAGTCGAGATATTTACGCCAGATAAAGGGCCGTAAATTTTCAAGGAAATTTTCACCAAGCGCCACATCACCGGCAATGGGACGCGCTTTGATAAAGGCCGCCCGCTCCCAATTTTGACCATGGCTTTCATAATATAATTCAGCTGCGCGAATTGGGATGGCGATATTGGTAACGCCGGGATCAGGCCTTAGGCGCAGATCCGTTCTAAAGACATATCCATCACCGGTTTGATCGCTTAACAAAGCAACCATATCGCGAACAATCGCAATCGCGGTTTTGCTTTGCGTTCCCTCATGAACGATAGGCATTTTTTCAGCCTCAAAAAGCGCAACCAGATCAATATCGCTGGAATAGTTTAGCTCGCCCGCGCCATGTTTTCCCATTGCCAGAACAACAAGACCTTGGCCTGCTTTACCGGGGTGAATATTGCCAAGGCTTTCTTGATGGTGCCATGCCGCAAGCAGTGCGGCTTGCACGGCGCAATCTGCAAACGCTGACAAGGTTTGTGTGGCCGTCATTGTATCGACTAAATTTGTCAGATCATGAATGGCAATTGCGAGCGCCATTTTATCTTTCGCGCGGCGCAAATGCTGTTTGATAGCATCATAATCGCTATCGCCATCAAGGCGTGCGACTTCCTGACAAACTTTTTCGCTCAAATTACCCAGCGGCGATGAAATGGATTGCACCAACCAATCGGGATGGCGTGCCATCAACCGTGCGAGATAAGGAGAACATGAGGCAATTGCATGGAGGCGCTGTTTATCTTGGTCGCGTATGGTTTCGCCGGACGCCGCTATCGCTGCGCCTACTGCGTCCATGGTTCTATCGCCAGCGGGCCCATCAAAGATTTGCGGCATTCCGATTGGCACTGTTGAAAACCCATTAGCAGGATCGCGAAGCCGGTCAGTCATTTTTAACCCGGAATAAAAAAACGCTACATACCATGGGCATGTAGCGTTTCCAAAACAATCAATTGTTTTTAAAGCTTAGCAGCCAGCTGCTGTCTTAAGCGTAGATGAAGGGCGGAAACGCAAAGACTTTGAGGCTTTGATCTTGATCTCTTCGCCAGTACGCGGGTTACGGCCTTTACGAGCAGAACGCTTATTGATCGTAAATGTACCGAAAGTACCGATTGTGTACTTGCCTTCTTTTTTACTTTTTTTCAGGCCTGCTTCGATTTCACCGAAAACAAGTTCTACAACGCGTTTTGCTTCTGCGTTGCTCATGTCGCCAGTTTTAGCGACGCGTTCAATAAATTCAGCTTTACTCATGTCATTTCCTTCGAGATGTGCGCGCAACCCAAAAAGCCCGGGCCAACGGCAGATGGTACAAATCAGTTTATAAACTTAGCAAAACGCTGATTTACGCTCGCATGCAAGTGGCCAAATTGCAAAAAGTCCTGTTTTTTACTAGGTTTTAGCGAATTTTTACCCTTGTCAGTCGATTGGGCGGAAACGAATCATAATTTTTAGGCCCGGATTGGCGTTTTCGGGCTGGGTCGGGGCAAGCTTCAAGTCCGCCTCATGGGCCCGTGCAATCGCCGCAACAAGGCTCAACCCCAGCCCATTTCCGGGGGTGGTCCGGCTTTTTTCCAACCGGGAATACCGTTGAATGATGTGGCTGTGCTTGTCTTCAGGCACGCCCGGGCCATTATCCGCAACGCTCAATAATACCCGCCCGCGCTTGGTGGCGCGCACGCGAACCTCGATCAGATCTTGCCCGCCATTGTCTGAAGAGACGCCATATTTCATGGCATTATCGAGGAGATTTGCGATGGCCTGGGAAATCAGGGCACGCGATCCTCGTATTTGCGGGACGGTTTTTGTTTCCAGATTCAATCCAAAACCAGCCTCCGCAATAGCGGGTTCATAAAGCTCGACCATCTCATTTGCGATTTCTGCAATGTTGATCGGCTCTTTCTCGCCAGTAACCTCGCCGGACTCAATACGGGCAATCGACAGCAATTCATTAAATGTCGCAATCATGCGTTCCGCTTCGGTGAGCGTGACTTGCAAATCTTCACGCTGCTGTTCGCCTTCGCTTTCCATGGCGGTAGTCAGGCGGTTGCGAATGCGCGTTAGCGGAGAGCGCAAATCATGGGCAATATTATCGCTCACCTCTTTCATGCCGGTCATGAGCCGCTCAATCTGATCGAGCATATCATTGAGATTTTGCGCCAGCTGTTCCATTTCATCGCCGGCACCGGTTAGCGGAATACGTTGAGACAGATCGCCAGCGCGGATTGCCCGTGCAGTTTTATTCATCGCATCAACTTTGCGCATGAGCGAGGATGAAAATACCAGACCTAGAACAAGACCAAGCACCACCGTTGCAAGCGCAATTCTCACCACCGCCCGTGAGAGACTATCGCGCAGGCTTTCCTGATCGGTGATATCGCGCCCGACTAGAATGATAAAAGCGGGGTCTGCATTTTCTGCTGGCCTAAACTGGGCAAGCTTGGCAACGGCCTTGCGTTTGGCCGCTTCAGATTCTGGATCGTCTGCGTCAAGAAGGCGGCCATCATAACTAAATTCAAACAAGGCATTGCCCGATGCTAAGGCCTCTTCGGGGAGAGATGTTAAATCCCCTTCCAGGCGCACACCGGTTGGCGCGCCAATTAGCATATAAATTGAATTATCGCGCCAGGCCGCCCGCTGGCGGATTACGCCGCGAAAATCACCCGGCGTTTGTTGCGCATAGACTTCCGCGAGAAGAACAATTTCCTCATCGATAATCCGCTCAATCTCCGCGGATGCGGAGCTAAAGATGACGCGATAGCCCCAAGCGCCCAGAAGCGCGACCGCTGCAGAAAACATCAGGCCGTAAATCAGGGTGAAGCGGAATGATGTTGTGCGGAGCGTCCGCAGCATGGGTCAATCGTCTTCCGATATAATATAGCCAGCGCCGCGAATCGTCTTCAGCAATGGCTTGTCAAAATCCTTATCGATCTTAGCACGCAATCGGGAAATATGTACATCGATCACATTTGTCTGTGGATCAAAGTGATATTCCCAGACATTTTCCAAAAGCATGGTGCGGGTTACGACCTGCCCGGCATGGCGCATCAAATATTCGAGCAGGCGAAATTCGCGCGGCTGCAATTCTATTTTCGTCTCCGCGCGGCGCACCGCTCTTGTGATGACATCAATTTCCAGATCGCCCACCGCATATTTGGTTGTCACATTCGCCGGGCCGCGCCGGCGCCCAAGGGCCTCAACACGGGCCAGCAATTCCTGAAACGCATAGGGCTTGACCAGATAATCATCCCCGCCCGCCTTTAGGCCAGCCACCCGGTCATCAACCTCTCCGAGGGCGGATAAAAACAAGGCCGGTGTATCGTCGCCTGTCTCGCGGCGATCGTTGAGCAAGGACAAGCCGTCAAGCTTGGGCAACATCCGGTCAATGACATAGGCGTCATAATCGCCTGCATCGGCCATGGTTAGCCCTTGCGCGCCATCAATCGCATGATCGACAGAATGGCCCGCACCGCGCAATCCCCTCGACAGAAAGGCCGCCGCCTCAGCATCATCTTCAACCACCAGAATACGCATAAAATCCTCCTTGCCAGCTCATCAACTCGCAACCAGTGTCAGACTTGGCACCCCAAGAATAAAATTACAGTTCGGTTATTTTTACCGGAAGGCCGCGAAATACCAGCAAAATCGGACGGATACCCCGCCAATGCGGGTAAAATTAATTAGGACCGAAACCGTTCTAACTTTAGCGCAAAAAAAAGCCGCACCCATTAAGGTGCGGCTTTTTGATTTTCTCAGGTTTGGATTTTATTCAGCTTCAAGTTTTAGAGCGCTGAACTGTTTTACCGAACCGCGTTGCAGGCGCAAAAGGGCTGCACCTTTTTTGGATTTTTTCAATTTTTCAATTGCGTTTTCAAAGTCCGATGCGCTGCTAATCGCCTTGCTATCGACTTCCAGAATAACAACGCCGCGTTGCAATCCAGCGCGTTCTGCCGGGCTGCCCGATTTCACAGCGGTCACCACAACACCGTCAACATCTTCCAGACGATAGCGGCGACGCTCTTCATCCGTGATGGTCGCAATGCGCACGCCCAACTCTTCAGCGGTTGTCTCTTCAGCAGGTTCTGCGCTCGCAACCACATCGGTCTCGCCGGGGCGTTTTTCCAATGTAATGTTCACCGTGCGGTTTGACCCGTCGCGAACAAGATTGACTTTGACTTTACGTCCAGGCGGCAAGTTTGCGATCCGGCGGGACAAATCATTGGGGCCATTTACCTCAACACCGTCAAGGGCAGTGATGACATCGCCATCTTCAAGGCCCCCTTTCGCTGCCGGTGTTCCGTCAATGACTTCGCTTACCAGCACACCATCATCATTACTCAAGTCAAGTGCTTCTGCGATATCACTGGTAACCGGTGCCAGAGAAATACCAAGCCAGCCACGTGTCACTGAACCATTGGCAATGAGCTGATCAGAAATCAGACGCACCGTTGAGGCAGGAATGGCAAAGCCAATCCCCACACTGCCGCCATTGGGAGAATAGATTGCGACATTAACACCGATCACGCGCCCGGTCAGATCAAATGCCGGGCCGCCGGAATTGCCACGATTAATCGCCGCATCAATTTGGATAAGATCGAGATATTGTTGCTCGCGGTTGCGCCCGCCAATCGCAGAAACAATACCGGTGGTCACAGTCCCGCCCAGTCCGAACGGATTGCCAACCGCAACTACCCAATCGCCAACGCGCAATGAGCTATCATCGGCTAAAGGAACATAGGTAAACTTGTCATCGGATTTGACTTTCAACACCGCAAGATCGGTGCGTTCATCAGAGCCGACAATTTCCGCGTCATATTCTGTGCCATCTGACAGGCTGATTTTAACCGATTTTGCATCGGCGATCACATGATGGTTGGTGATGACATGGCCGTTATTATCAACAAAGAAGCCAGACCCTTGAGCCTCAGCGCGTTGCACGCCTTCTTCTTCAAAGGGGTCGTCATTGTCTGCGCCCCCTTCTGGTGCACCGGGAAATCCGAAAAAGCGTTCAAACCCTTCAGGCAGTCCGCGTGGCCGGCTCGGCGCTTCAACTTCGCGCTCAACAAATACACTCACCACAGAGGGGCTGACCTGCTCAACAATGTCTGCAAAGGAAAACACGCCCGCTTGATTGCGCGGCAATTGCGCCAGAGCCTGCGCCCCTTGGGTCGCGGCTATCGGTGTTGGGCTTTGGGAAAGGGCCGTTGCATTGGTGTCCAATATACCGGCACCGCCAAGGGCAATCGCCCCTATGGAGACAGCGCCCGCCATCAGGCCGAATTTAAGCCCGCGTTTTTTACCGGGTTTGGATTTCAGGAAGGATGTTGGGGAAAAATTTGTCGCCATGGATCCTTGGTACCTCATCGTTACTTCAACTTGCTTGCCTATATGTAGGAAACATCACCTTATGCCGCTAGGCCAGAACGAAGGCTTTATCAAGGCATTAGGGGTCGGTTCACGTCAAACCGAGCGTTTACCACGCCAAACTGACGCAAATTTGAATGATTGTGCTCAAAATGCGGGGTTTAATTGGGGCGCTTTACGCCGCGCGATCCATGCCGGATTGGTTGCCCCAGGCGAACAGTTCGGCCCCATTTTTGTCAAACCAGCGCTTTGCGGCGCGCGCATCCACATCGAGGCTGGCAAGGCGGCGCCAAAAGGCTGGTGAGTGATCGAGATGGATAAGGTGGGTGCATTCATGGGCGACAACATAATCAAGGATCTCAGGCGGGCACAAAATTAACCGCCAGCTATAGGCGATGGTGCCGTCAGCACTGCACGAGCCCCATCGCGATTTGGTATCGCCGATGCGAATTTTTCCCCGTTTCACCTCAAGGCGCTGGCAATAAAAATCTGTGCGCGCGGTCAAAACCTTGCGCGCCTCACGCTTGAGCCAATCGGTCACCCGCCGGTTAATATGGCTCGCCTCCCCGCCAACGAGGAGTTTGGGATAGGGATCCCCCTCTATATGGGCGTCTTGGACGTCTTGAGCGGGCACAAGTTTTGTGCGCAACCGCAACTCCCCCGGCTGATGGACGAGCCGGTGATCAACACCGCGAAAGGGAAAAATCAGATTTTCGCAAAAGCTGATTGCGCGCGGGCCCTCGTCAAGGCATGCCTCAATCCAGCTAGCCCGCTCTTTTGCAAACCGCATGGCGCTGGGGATTGATCGCTTTGAGGGCACCGTCAATTGGACCACGCCGCGCAGACTGTCGGCGCGAATAATATAGCGCCGCGCGCGCCGATTGATGCGCACCTCAACAGGCAATACGCGCCCGCCAATATCGAGTGTCTTTTCTACAATCATTTATCCCGGCCCACTCCCCTGATATGCACCTTTACACCGCACACAATCGCAACTTAGAACGATAAGTATAGAAGCGTTGAGAGAAATTGTGAAACACACCATTGCCACTGGGTCAAATTCCGCCAGAACCCCGGGCCCCGCCGTAAATGGTGAGGCCGATGAGAGCAATGGATCGGCCAGCGATGCTCCCTCAAAAACACCCGCTAAAATTTCGGTAAAAAAATCGGCGGCCGCGGCCAAGGACGGCCCAACGCCGGTCATGGCGCAATTCCTGTCGATTAAGGCGCGCGTTCCCGATGCTTTGCTGTTCTTTCGGATGGGTGATTTTTACGAATTGTTTTTTGACGATGCAACGCAGGCCGCTGGCGCGCTTGATATCACCTTAACGAAACGCGGAAAACATCAGGGTGCGGATATCCCAATGTGCGGCGTGCCGTTTCATGCCTATGAAAATTATCTTGCGCGGCTCATCCGGCAGGGATTTTCGGTCGCCATTTGCGAACAGGTAGAAACCCCGCAAGAGGCGAAAAAACGCGGCGCAAAGTCGGTCGTCGAGCGCGATATTGTGCGCATCGTCACCCCCGGCACGCTGACCGAGGAATCGCTTTTAGATGCGCGCAATAATAATTATCTCGCCAGTCTTGCAATCATTGGCAATGGCATGGACGCCGCCATTGCCTGCGTAGATGTATCAACGGGCGAATTTTTCGTGCGCGCAACCAGCGCGCAATCGGTAAAATCTGATCTTGCAAGCTTGCCCCTGTCAGAATTACTTGTTCCTGACACTGATAATCTACCCGCAGACTGGATGGCAATTCTTGACGAGCTTGGTCAAGGCACGCAATTAACCCGCCAACCGGCGCGCATTTTCTCCAGCAAACATGCAGAACGAACACTCCTTGAATGTTTTGATATTCAATCGACCGATGGGCTGGGTGTTTTTGATCGCGCTGACATTTCGGCAATGGGCGCTGCGATTTCCTATATTGAATTGACACAGGCCGGGCGCAAAGCTGCATTGTTGCGCCCGCGCCGCGACACCGCCGAGACCAGCATGGCGATTGATGCGGCGACCAGAACCTCTCTTGAAATTGAAAGAACCCAAAGCGGGGCAAGAAAAGGCTCACTGGTTGCAACAATCGATCGCACCCTTACCGGGCCAGGAGCAAGAACATTAGGCGCGCGCATTGCCGCCCCGCTGATCAATGTCGAGGCAATTATTCAGCGACAAGATGAGGTGGCGTTTTTTCTTGCCAATGATCAATGCCTTACGCCACTGCGCGAGGCCCTAAAGGCGGTCCCTGATATGGCGCGGGCCTTGTCGCGGCTCTTGCTTGATCGCGGGGGGCCGCGCGATTTATTGGCTATTCGTACAGGGCTACAGGGTGCGCGCTCGCTCGCTGCAATCATTGATGAAGCCGCAAAGGGGCCGCAAGCAGCTGGTCCCCTACCTCACAATCTTGGCGCAGCCTTGCGCGATCTTGACGGCGTTGATGATAACGGCTTTTCTGCATTAATCTCTCTACTGACAAAATCGCTGCAACCCGACGTTCCCATGCTTGCGCGCGATGGCGGTTTTATCGAAAAAGGATATGATCCCGCGCTCGATGAAGTGTGCAAGCTGCGTGATGAATCGCGCCGGGTCATTGCCGGGCTCGAAGCCCAATATCGCGATCTTACCGGCGTGAAAGCCCTCAAAGTTCGCCAGAATAATGTGCTCGGCTTTTTTGTTGAGGTCCCGCCCAGTCATGGTGACCGGCTTTTAACCGGCGATCATGCGGAGACCTTTATTCATCGCCAGACATTGGCGAGCGCCGTGCGGTTTACCACCGGCGAACTTGCAGATCTGGATTCGCGCATTTCTAGGGCAAGAGATGAAGCCCTTGCCCGCGAACTTGATCTTTATGAAGAGCTTGTTGGCGCCGTTAGCGAAAAATCAGATGCGATCCGCAAGGCCGCCGCTGCCATCGCAAATATTGATGTTGCCCAAGGCTTTGCTCGGCTGGCCGTTGAGGAAAACTATATCAGGCCGCAAATCGATAATAGTTTGGCGTTTACAATTGTTGGCGCGCGCCACCCGGTTGTTGAAACGGCCCTTAAAAAAGAGGGCACGCCATTTATCGCGAATGATTGCACATTGAGCGAGGATGATCAGGCCCATTTATGGCTTGTTACTGGCCCGAACATGGCCGGTAAATCTACATTCTTGCGCCAGAACGCGCTTATCGCCATCATCGCCCAAGCGGGCGGTTATGTGCCCGCAACCTCATGCCATCTCGGTGTTGCCGATCGATTGTTTAGCCGCGTTGGGGCCAGTGATGATCTCGCGCGGGGCCGGTCCACCTTTATGGTTGAAATGGTCGAGACCGCCGCCATCCTCAATCAGGCAGGCGAGCGCGCGATTGTCATCCTTGATGAAATTGGCCGCGGCACCTCAACCTTTGATGGGCTTTCCATTGCCTGGGCGGCGGTTGAACATCTCCATGATCGCAATCGCTGTCGCGGCTTGTTCGCCACGCACTATCATGAGTTAACCGCGCTCGACCAACGCCTCGCGCGGCTGCGCAATGTCTCCATGCAGGTGCGCGAATGGAAAGGCGATGTGGTGTTCTTACATGATGTTGGGCCGGGCACGGCAGACCGGTCTTACGGCGTTGCAGTGGGTCGATTGGCAGGGCTCCCCGATGCGGTCGTCAACCGGGCCAATGAAGTGCTGGCCATGCTGGAAAGCCGCAAGGAAGAGCAAAATTCGCTCGAATCACTTCCCCTTTTTGCCGCGCTCGATAGCGAGCCAACCCCGCAAATAACGCCCGATTCGGCCCTTAAAAAAGCGCTGGATGATATTGACCCTGACCGACTCACCCCCCGCGAGGCGCTAGAGGCACTTTATCAGTTGAAAAGACATAGCGATGATATATGACGAACCAGCTTTGTTATTTAATCCTACGTTAAAGCCGGGTGTCGCTTCAAAATGGGCAAATCTTTAAGCGCTATCCTGATAAGCTTGGCATGTGCTGTAAGCGCGTGCGTTGTAAGCGGATGTGCGCCAACTCAGCTAGCCAACACCCCCACTATTGAAAGCCGCACGCTTGCGCGCTCATCAGCTCAATTGACGCTTGAACAGGGGTTTGATGCCTATAAAGACGGCGACTATGATCAGGCCTTATCGCTGTTAGAGCCCTTCGCCCAAAACGATCATCCCAAAGCATTGCGCATTACCGGCTTGCTGATGGTGGAGCGTTCCGGCGACCCCGCCGCGCAATCAATCGGGCTGGAGCGATTATATAATGCCGCGCTCAATGGCGACCGCATTGCTCTGTTGATATTGAATGAACGCATGGCGAGCGGCAAAACACCAACCCCGTCCGTTGATCGGTTAATCGAGATTGAAACCGCGCTTGCAAAGGGAGGCGATCCGGTAATGGCGTGGCGGCTTGCAGAACGCTATCGGCTTGGCGAGGATGTTCCCCCCTCCCTCGATAAGTCAATTTATTGGTTGGTGCTGGTGGCGCGTACCGACCATGATGCCTACCCCAATAAAAGAGAGGCGCAAAACAATCTGTGTAACATTCACGCAGATCCAAATAGCGCTCAGGCAAATCTGCGCAAAGCCCGCCACTGGTGCACCATAGCCGCGCGTAACGGACATGCCGGAGCGGCCATTACCTTGAGCAGGCTCGGCAGGCCCGTCTCGGCGCGACATTCTTCCAGCGGTCTTTAAAACGTCCCATGGCCAGCAAAAAAAAATCCCCTGATACGGACTGGCTGGCCCCTGGTAATATTAGCCAGGCATTAAAAACAACGCTGGTAACGGAACAAACCGGCCAGCAATATGGGGCCGCCGGGCCTTTACTACGCGAAATCATTGATGATGCCCGGGTCGCAGCCGCCGTGCGATGGCCGCGCGGTGATGTTTATGCCAAACGCCTTTCGGGGCTTGTGGATCAGATTATCCGTACCCTGTTTGATTTTCGAAAATCCGCATCGACAAAAGATGCCCCTCCCTTTTGCATTGTTGCGGTTGGCGGATATGGGCGAAGCGATTTGGCGCCCTATTCTGATATTGATCTTTTATTGTTGCACAAGCCCGGCCAAGAAGACCGCGTGCGCGACGATATTAATGCGATCCTCTACCCGCTTTGGGATAGCGGGATGAAAGTTGGCCATTCCGTTCACACCCCGGAAAGTGCGATCAGTTTTGCCAAGGACGATTTTACCGGCCGCACCGCTTGGTTGGAAGCGCGCTATCTGGCGGGCAATGTCAAACTCTATGAAGAGTTTCAAACGCGGTTTGAAAAATTACGAAAAAAAACAATTCAGGAATTTGTTGCCGCGAAATTAAACGAACAAGATTTGCGCCACAAAACATTTTTTGAATCAAGATTTTTGGTGGAGCCCGATGTCAAAGATGGCAAAGGCGGCTTGCGCGATCTGCATACCATTGGATGGCTTTATCGATATGTCTATGGCGCGCCCATTGATGAGACAGCACCGCGCCGACCGGTCTTTGATGACGATAATTATAAAGCATATTTACGCGCGCACCGGATTTTAATGACAATTCGCGGCGCCCTGCATTTACAGCGCCGCTCTGATGATAATCGCTTATCATTTGATATCCAGCCGGACATTGCTGAAAAATTGTCCTATGCCGAGCGCCCGTCCATGCAGCCCGCAGAGCGTTTAATGCGCCATTACTTTGTGACCACCAGTGAAATTGGACAGCTAACCCGCGTATTTTGCGCGCGCCTTGAAGAACAAAATACCAAGCGCCTGCCTCGACTTCCTGCATCCTTGCCGAAAAAATTACTCACCGATGGCATAAAAGGGACCCCGAATTTTAAACTTAAACATGGGCGAATTGATTTTGAAAATCGCGCCAAAGCCCGCACAAAGCCAATCGACTGGTTCCGATTAGTCTACGCGTTTTCCAGGCAGGACCGCTTTGATGTTCATCCCGATGCGCTGAGTCTGATTAAGAAAAATGTGCGCGCGCTCGACAAAAAAACCCGCGAAGATGACGATATAAATGCCCTTTTTCGCGCGCTTATATTGTCAGCCACATCGCTGATCAAAACCTTGCGCATTATGGGCGAAACCGGATTGTTAAACCGGTTCATTCCCGCTTTTGGCCGCATCGCCGGGCGTATTGACTATGGTCTTTATCGCCGCTTCACGCTGGATGAACAAATTCTCCAGGCAATGGAGGAATTGCACACAATCACGCGCGGCAATGCACGCGATGAGCACCCCATTTCCTCGCAAATTATGGAAAATGCCGAAGACCCTTATCCCTATTATCTCGCCGTCATGTTTCATGAAATTATCTGGACCGCAAAGGACCGCGACAAAGAACGCGCCGCGCAATTAATCGCGCGCATCACCAAACGCATGGGCGTTAGCCCGCAGGCCGCGTCCGATATTGGCTGGGCCAGCGCCAATCGCACCTTGATGATCAAGACCATTGAGCAACGCAATCTTGTCGATCCCAAAACCATTGAGCAATTTTGCAAAGATATTCACTCTCCCTCTCGGTTAAAGCTTTTATTGATTGTCACTGTTTGCCATTTGAAAGTCGTTGATATTCATTCCTGGGACGGAAGAATGCGCGGGTTTTTGCGCATGTTATATGAGGTGGCCACCATACGCCTCGAAAATGGCCCTGAGGCCCTGCAAGAAGAGCTCGACAGACGCGAGGCGGCCGCACGCCAAAATATTGGCAATGCGCTGACCGACTGGACCAAAACAGAAAAAAATTGGCTATTGGGCCAACTCGATCAAACATCCTTGCATATGATCCAGCCCGATTTTTGGGTTCGGTTTGCGCCGATCATGCGCAACGCAATTCGCAATGGACTGGACGCTGCCGTCAGTGCAACCCTGAAAGATGATGGCACTATTGAAGCGGCCGTTTTTGGCACCGATAGAGATGGCTTGCTTACCGATTGTGCGGGCGTCATTGCGGGGCTCGGTCTTTCCCTCCTCGGTGTGCAGGCAACGACAACCAGTGATAATAAAATTATCGATATATTTCTTGTGCAATCACTTGATGGACAAGCCTTAAACGACCCTGCCATGGCGCGGCGCGTTCACGAGGCCTTATTGTCTGCGGTGCGAGAAAAACCCAGCCCGCCAAAGCTGTCCCGGCGGCTCGGTGATCGGCGTCCAATTTTTTCGGTGACCCCGTCAGTGACCCTTGATCAAACTGCGTCCGATGAATGTCTGGTTGTTGAAGCGGTCGGCCTTGACCGGCCCGGCCTGTTATTCCAGCTCACCCGTGCCCTGACCGAAATCGGGGTGATTGTGCGCTCCGCGCATGTTGCGACATTTGGCGAGCGCGCTGTCGACACATTTTACCTGCAAGATGCCCCCGGCTACAAAATCACCAATAAACGACGGCTGCAATCCATCGAGCGGCGATTATACAATGTCCTCAGCACTGGCACCGCGGACGAAATCTAGCTACCACTGGCAGGATAGATCGCCACTTTTGTGCGGGCTAACAGAAAGACGGATATGGGCAGTTCGCTCTTAAAATCGCTGGCAACTGTATCGGGAATGACGATGCTCAGCCGGCTTCTTGGCTTTGTGCGTCAAATCCTTATTGCCGGGGTGATTGGGGCGGGCGGCAATCCCGTTGCCGATGCGTTCTGGGCCGCCTTTCGCCTGCCTAATATGTTTCGCAGGCTGTTTGCTGAAGGGGCATTTCACGCCGCCTTCATCCCGATGTTTCAGGCGCGCTCTATTCAATCGCGCGACGATGCCCGGCGCTTTGCCGAAGATGTAATGGCGGGTTTGATTTTTATTCTGACCTTGTTGACCATCATCGTTGAAATTTTTGCCCCCGCTTTTGTCTGGTTACTGGCCAGCGGGTTTGAGGTTGATCCTGACAAATTTGCCCTGACAACCCTCTACACACGGATCATGTTTCCCTATCTGGCGTTTATGTCGATTGTTGGCTTGCTCAGCGGGATTTTAAATTCATTCAATCGATTTACCGCCTCTGCCGGTGCGCCGCTCTTGTTAAATATATGCCTGATAAGCGGGGTTTTGTTGTTCGCAAAGTCCGGTGTCGAGGTGACCGGCATGGCCGCCGCATGGGCTGTGTTTATCGGCGGTATTCTACAACTCTTATTATTAGTATGGGGCGCTGCGCGGCAAAATTTTACCCTGAAGCTGCGCCGCCCAAGGCTAACGCCCGATGTAAAACGGCTGTTAATTTTAGGCACACCCGGCTTCATTAGCGCCGGGGCACTGCAAATCAACTTGATCATCGGCACTAACATCGCCAGCCAGCAGCCGGGCGCTGTTTCCTGGTTGATGAACGCCGATGCCCTTTATCAGCTTCCGCTTGCGGTTATCGGTATTGCGCTGGGCAGCGTGTTATTGCCAAACCTTTCGCGCGCGGTGAAAAGCGAGAACCCGCAAGATGCGCGGCGCATGTTAAACCGCGCTGTTGAGGTTGCGGTGTTTTTCTGCCTGCCCGCGGCGGCGGCCTTTTTGGTCATGGCCGCGCCCATCTGTGATGCGCTCTATCGGGGCCTTGCCGGGGAAGCCCTTGGCCTGTTCGGCGTTAATGGCTCCGCATTTAATGTCGATGATGTTGCAAAAACCGGCAGTGCGCTCGCCTTGTTCGGCATTGGCCTGCCCGCCTTTGTCTTGTTGAAAGTCTTCTCACCGGCATTTTTTGCCCGCGAAGATACACGCACGCCGATGGTTTATGCCCTTATAGCGATTTTTGTGAACACCGTTCTGGCGCTGGCCCTATTCCCGAAACTTGGATTTTTGGCAGTCGCCCTATCAACCTCGATTGCCGCCTGGTTTCAGGTGACATTGCTCGCGCAAAAGCTGTGGCGCGTTGACTATTTCCAGCCCGATCTTCGCCTGATTAGCCGCATTGGGCGGATAATGATCGCAAGCGCGCTGATGGCCTATGCATTGACCCTACTCCTTCCGTATCGAGAACAAGCAGCATCGTTTTTTCTCGGGCGCGATTGGCTGGGCATTGTTATGATTGCTCTTGCGGGCCTCCTCGTTTATGGCATTCTCTCATTGCTTACCGGCGCTGCGCGGCCCCGCGAATGGTTCTCGCGCGCACCCTAAGGTGAGCCGCACTCTATTTCCTTCGTGCCTGCCCCTAAACAAGGACCTGAAATGTCTAATCCCGTTACCAATCGCGTTTTTTCCGGCATCCAACCAACGGGTACCGTCCAGCTTGGAAATTATTTAGGCGCCCTGGTCAATTGGGTGCGCATGCAAGACACCTTTGAGACCATATATTGCATCGTTGATTTGCATGCGATTACCGTCGCGCAAGACCCACAAGCGCTGCGCAACAATACGCTTGATCTTGCCGCCAGCCTGATTGGCAGCGGTATCGATCCGGATAAATCTATCTTGTTTCATCAATCGGCGGTGCGCGAACATAGCGAGCTTGCCTGGATTTTCAATTGCGTTGCCCGGCTTGGCTGGCTCGACCGTATGACCCAGTTCAAAGACAAAGCGGGCAAAGATAAACAGCGCGCCTCTGTTGGATTGTACACCTATCCCGTTCTGCAAGCCGCCGACATCCTCGCCTACCGGGCAACCCATGTGCCGGTTGGTGAAGACCAAAAGCAGCATCTGGAACTATCACGCGATATCGCCGCGAAATTTAATCATGATTTTAACGTCCCCGATTTTTTCACGCTGCCAGAACCCTTGATCCAAGGGCCGGGCGCGCGGGTAATGTCGCTGCGGGACGGAACGAAAAAAATGTCCAAGTCGGACCCTTCAGATTTGTCGCGCATTAATCTCACCGATGATGCGGACACGATGGCGAAAAAAATCCGCAAAGCCAAAACTGATCCAGAACCCCTGCCCGCAGATCCGGCAGATTTAAAAGAGCGGCCAGAAGCCGATAATCTGGTTGGCATTTACGCAGCGCTTGCCGATACCGACAAAGCATCGGTGTTAGCGCAATTTGCCGGAAAAGGATTTGGCGATTTTAAACCCGCCCTTGCCGAGCTTACCGTTGAAAAATTGGTGCCGATAACCACAGAAATTTCGAGACTGAAAGAAGATCGTGGTTTTCTTGAAGAGAGCCTGAATAAGGGCGCAGATCGCGCACGCGAAATTGCCAGTCCGATCCTGGATGAAGTGCGCGATATTGTCGGATTTCTTTAGCAGGCAATCTTTTTCAGTAAGCAAATCTCAGCGACAGTGCACGCGCTAATCAACCCGAATTTTTCGGTTTGCTGGCGGGCATAACAGACTGTCATTTGTGCGGCTTCCCGCTTGCTCACGGCGCACTTGTTCAACGGCTTGTTCAATCGTTTCGCGAATAACACCGGCGGTCATTAACCGCGTTGCACAGGTCAGTTTTTCACCGCTATCGGCGGCAACCATAATCACCAGACCGGTGACACCCACATGATCGCCATAGGCACCGGCAAGCAGCGTTCCGTTGACTTTCTCAAAACTCTCACCGCGGGTTGTGCCATCAGTCATATCAAGCGTGACCTGCTCAACTGGTGCGCCTTTAAGCTCGGCCATTGCCTCGGCTAAACGCGGATCAAGCACCCGGCAGTTTGGACACCAGTCCGCGGTGAAATTGACCACATAAACAAGCGGCGCGGCATTGGTTGCTATTGGGCTATCGGACTGAACATTAGTCTTTCCAAATGCACTGAAGGAGACCGTAAAAAATACCGCTGCGAGCAACGCGCAAAATGCATATTTAAAATTGGCCATCATTGATAATCCTTCTGCGAAACCACGCGACTGCAAAATAAAAGGTGCTTAAAATCCGCTCCTAAAGCGGAACAACATCAAACGCCATGCGATGCAACACCATCAATAGACCAAAGGCAAGACTGAGGCCAAGCACCATTGCGGGAGCAAGCTCAGATTCATCTGCATTGCCCATCTTGCGCTCAAGGGACAATAGCAGGGCAAAACCGGCGAGCGATGTCACCACAACATAGAAAATACAAAATAGCTCAAGCCCAAAACCCCCGACAGGTCTTGCAGCAAACATCTCCTCGCTGAGATATTCGTAAATATGGATACCCAGCATCGCCGCCAAAACCGGGGCACTCGCGCCAACCACGCCTTTTACTCGATCACTCAGAGTCCATGTCATCATTTGACTGCCCTTAATTTTCGATTCAACGCACATAAATCTGGCCACATATCTGGCCAAAATTGCCTGGCACCGCGCTTTAGAGGTGCGCGCGCGCATATGCGCTCAGATGGATGCCTGCCCGCATTGCCGTTTGAGCGTCTCATTTACGGACATAACCGTAACGCTTTGATGGTCAAATCAGGGCGAAAGGGTGTCGCACCCAAAAAAAAGACCGGATCTATGAAGATCCGGTCAGTCAACGAGCAAGTGTTAAGGGCTCAGTTATTGCTCGCAATTCGTCAATTCTCAGCCACATGAAGTGGTCAGCTATATCTATGAAGTCCCCCCAAATAGCTCAATACTTCTCGTCGCAAAGCGTGAACTGCTCATCGCGCCGCGATCTCGTCTGAGCGCAAAAATGCTCAAAAGCCAAATTCGGGCGCTTTTTCCTGCCATTTTTGAAGAATAAACTGCGCAGCACGATCTGTTTCATCAAGCGGTTCATAGTCCCAGCGATCGAGACTCCCCTCAAAAACACGGCTGATTCCCCGGTTTTGCAGATTTTTATGAAACTGTGAAAGCTTCCCCGCGCTCCCGCCCAAGGGCACCGTATAAACCGGCATGCCGGTCGCCACCGCCTCGCAGGTCATATTCACGCTATCTTCGCTCACCAATATAAAATCTGCGAGGCCCAATACACCAGGATAAGCCCCCTGATCATAGGTGCTTTCCATCGCATCAATAAACGAAACGCCGTGATCATTGTTGAACGCTGATTTGATGACCATCCAGCCAGCATCAGGGGTTCGCCGGGAATTTGAAATAATCAGTCCAACCCCGTCCTTGCGCAGGCCCCGCAATTGCTCGATCAGGCGGGTGGTTTCTTTGCTACCCAGGCGCAGGGTTTTCGTTGGCCCGCCAATCATCACCACCGCAATCGGTTTTGGTAGATCGCCAAACCGGTGCGCTATTTCGCGTGCCTGAACGATGATCTCATCTTTGGTGACCCGCGTGGGCGCACCTTCAATTTTGCAGACATTCGCGCCATCACACCGATCATGGGTGGGGGCAATAATCGCATCAAACAGCCCTTCGGGCGCGCGCGGATCTTGTGTTTGCACGGTGAATATATTTTCAAGCTGGCGCCCGATGGCAATGGTAAGCGGCACAGTGCGCCGGCCCGCAGCAATCCAAAGATCAGGAAAAGGGGGCCGCAATAAATGCCCAAGCTGACTTAGCCGGTTAAGCGGATTGGGCCACAAGCCGCCCGGTAACCAAGTCCATGGTTTTTCGATAATGATCTGTTTGACGTGAATATCGAGCGGCACATGTCGGCCAATCGCCTCGGCCAGCCCCAGCCCCTGATTTTGTGTCCCCGGTGTGCCCGTGGTCACTACCCAGCATTGCCCGGTCATCGGCTTGCGCTCTTCACTTTGCCCGCCAGAATGCCCATCGTTGTGCCCATCGGTGTGCTTGCTCATCATCTTACTTTCTATGTGCCAAGCACGTTTCTCTGATCACCCGACAATTGGAAAAGCTCTATCTTTTATAGACGATTTGGGCTAGCGATCTGGGTTTGAAATCACGGGTATATGACATCATCCCCCCTCCTGGGCCCCTGTCCTTACCCACAAAAAATTAAAGGGAGTTTGACTGATATGACAGCTCTTTACGTTATTGCAGGATTCATCATCATTCTAGGTCTTCTCAACTTCGTCGAAAAAGGTCGAATCGACTAAGCGTGAGACTATAACCAACCCGCGCAAACAATAAACGCATGGTAGACGGCGCACCGCACGAACACAAAATCTGTGGCCATTCTGCCAGCATTTGTGTTCCCCTCTTTTGAGGAGCACCTTTTTGTGAGGCACTATTGAACGCGCGTCCCGTCCACCTAATATCTGCACACGCATAGAATCAGCGCCCCTGTAGAATCAGGGCATTCACACCATTAGGGCATTAACAGGCAAATTGTATGATCACCCAGATAGTACTCGTTATTGTTGGCCTTTTGATGTTGTTGACATCAGGCGAATTGCTGGTTCGCGGCGCGGTTGACCTTGCCCGCGCGCTCAAAGTACCAGCGCTTATTGTTTCCCTGACGATTGTTGCCTTTGGCACGTCTGCGCCAGAAATTGTGGTTTCTATTCAAGCGGTCTTAAATGGCAGCTCGGGAATCGCACTGGGCAATATTATCGGCTCTAATATCGCGAATATTTTGATGGTGCTTGGTATCCCGGCAATCATCTATCCGATCTCATCGCACGTTCCTGGCTTGCGCCCGCACGCCCTGACCATGATTGCGGCCACCCTCATCTTCGCCTTCTTTGCCTATTCAAATGGGGCGATCAATTTCCTGTTTGGCGCGATCTTGTTTGCAGCACTGCTTTGCTATCTTGGGTTTGTTTTGGTCGATACACTGCGCGGGGGCGGAGAAAACCCGGTTCTTGATCAGGTTGAAGACTATAGCGACGCCGATAGCGGTTTGCAGGCGCTCACCATTGTTTTTCTTATTGTCGGTCTGATTGGCTTGCCACTTGGCGCGCACATACTTGTTACAAATGGCTCCGAAATCGCCTCGCAAATTGGTATTCGCGATGCCATTATCGGTTTAACCATCGTTGCGTTTGGGACGTCCCTGCCGGAACTGGCGACGGTTTTTTCAGCCGCGCTGAAAAAGAAGTCGGATGTTGCGATTGGCAGTATTGTTGGTTCCAACATCTTTAACCTGCTGGCTGTTGGCGGTGTCACCGGGCTTTTTGGTGGCGCAAAATTTGATGCTGCCTCGTTACAGTTTGACCTTCCGGTAATGATTGTTGCATCTTTAGTGCTGGTTTTATTCGTTGTGACACAGCGCAATATTGGCCGTCTCACGGGCATTTTAATGACGGCTGGCTATATTGCTTTCATCTTTTGGCTTGCCTCTGGTTCGCTTACATAACGCTCAACAAAGCCCGCAAGAGCGAGATGTAGCCATTAGCGTTCTTTGCGTTACCAATACACACATTGCCACTCTTTGCATGAAAGGCTCGCCCTCCTGTGCCCCCTAGCTCGCAAACCGATAACACCCCTACTGACCGCGATGCGCGCACGCGCGCGCCTAAAACAGCGCTTATCACGGGCGCAGGAAAGCGGTTAGGCAAGGCAATGGCGCTTGCTCTTGGTAAGCTGCACTATGACGTGGCGGTTCACTATCATCACTCTGAACGCGATGCAGAAGCGGTGTGTGAGCAAGTTCGCGCGCATGGCGGTAAATCTATCAAGGTTCAAGCAGACCTCACCAAAGAAAACGATGTTGCGGGCCTTATCGAACGCGCCGCACAAGAACTCGGCCAGCCCATTGGTCTGTTGATCAATAGTGCTTCAACATTTGAAAATGACGACGTTGAAACAATGAGCCGCGCAAGCTGGGATCTGCACATGGAAGCCAATTTGCGCGCGCCTGTGCATCTGGTTCAACAGTTTGCAGCGCAATATGAACAAATCAGCGGTGCCAGTATCATCAATATTATTGATCAACGCGTTTGGAAGTTAACGCCGCAATTTTTAAGCTACACCGCGTCAAAAGCCACGCTTTATTCGCTCACGCAAACCCTTGCCCAGGCCTTGGGGCCAAAAGGGATTCGCGTAAATGCTATTGGTCCGGGCCCCACATTGCGCAATAAACGTCAGTCAGAAGAAGACTGGATCAAACAAAATGTCAGCACCGTGTTGGGTCATGGCGCAACACCAGATGATATTGTTGGTGCAATGCAATATTTACTGCAAGCACGTGCAGTTACAGGGCAAATGATAGCGGTCGATGGCGGACAACATCTTGCCTGGCAAACACCAGATGTGATGATCGACGAGTAAATCGCCGCCTAACCCATTATAGAGAGTAGAACCACAACATGACCACGACCCGCAAAGTTCATATAAGCGGCCTAAAGCTTGATGCTGAAATTGGCGTGTATGATCATGAATATGATCGCAAACAACCGCTGATTATCGATGTTGAAATTGGGGTTCGCCCGCCAAGCGACGTCGACTCCGAAAGTTTTGATGATGTTTTATGCTATCACCGCTTTACCGAGTCCATTCGCGCAATCGTTAACGCCGGACATATTGGTTTAGTGGAAACACTGGGCGAACGAATTTGCAAAATCGGGCTCGATCATCCCTTAGTGTTGGATATTCGCGTTCGAATCAGCAAACCCGATGCCATTGAAGATGCACAAAGCGTTGGCGTTGAAATTTATCGGCGCCGATAACTAAGAAGATAGTCCAAAAGACAAACAAGATTGTGCTTCAGCGACTCAAAACGCGTTTCATGACGACACAAACACAAAATTACGCCGAATTGCGCCCTGTTACCGCTTAAACATCACGGTAATTATGCAAATTGTTACAATTTACGCCGTGTTCGCGCGCGCCAAACCGTAAATTGAATAAAAAAAAGCGGTCCCGAAGGACCGCTTTACTAACTCACTATACAGCACATTACCGTTTAGCAGTTTTGCGCTTTGCAGTTTTGCGTTTCGTAGTTTTACGCTTCGCAGTTTTGCGTTTAGTCGCTTTTTTCTTAGTAGTTTTGCGCTTAGTAGCCTTTTTCTTGGCTGTTTTACGCTTAGTGGCCTTTTTCTTCGCAGTTTTGCGTTTAGTGGCCTTTTTCTTAGCCGTTTTGCGCTTAGTGGCCTTTTTCTTGGTCGCTTTGCGCTTCGTGGCTTTTTTCTTGGTGGATTTACGCTTCGTGGCCTTTTTCTTAGCCGTTTTGCGTTTCACCGCCTTTTTCTTAGTGGATTTACGTTTAGTCGCTTTTTTCTTCGCTGTTTTACGCTTAACCACTTTACGTTTCGTGGCTTTGCGTTTCACGGCTTTCTTTTTAGTTGCGCGCTTCTTTGCCGGCGCTTTTTTCTTAGCTGATTTTTTTCGAGTCGTCTTGCGTTTAACCGCCATTGTTCTACCTCCGAATCACGGTTCGAATGGAAGACACTAACTTAATTTGCTAAAAAAGTATTGTATATCCGCACCCTGAATGGTGCGGATACGCATTTTTTTGCGTTTTTTTTTAATTTTTTTTCGTTTTTTTGCTTAAAACGGGATGTCATCATCCAATTCATAGGACTGACCACCCGATGGCGGCGAATCAGACATGCCCGGTGATGCCCCGTAGTCTGATGATCCGCCCAACGCATTTTGACCATCACGTCGACCATCAAGCATTGTCAAATTGGAATTGAAACCCTGCAGAACAACCTCGGTTGTATACTTATCTTGACCGTTTTGGTCCTGCCACTTGCGCGTTTGCAACTGACCTTCGAGATAAACCTTCGAACCTTTGCGCAAATATTGCTCTGCAATGCGCGATAAGCCCTCATTGAAAATAACAACGCGATGCCATTCGGTTTTTTCGCGTTTTTCACCGGTATTTCGGTCTTTCCAACTCTCAGATGTTGCGATGCTTAAATTTGCAATGGGGCGACCATCTTTTGTTTGACGAATTTCGGGGTCGGCCCCCAAATTACCAACCAAAATAACTTTATTTATACTGCCTGCCATAATTGACGCTCCTCACTTCACCTTACCCGCTGATAATAACCGCTTCGACGCACTGAACGCACAAAACGATAGCTCCATAAACACTTTGCAATGCAACTGACGAACCTTGTGCGTATCTAATTCTATGGATTGAGTCTGCACCATCGCTAGATGATGGTTTTCCCCATCACTCATTTTATAAAATTCAGCCAAGTCGCCTGCATGTTCCCATAATGTTCTGCATTTGGTAGAGAGGACACGCACAAAATGCAAGTTGATTCTTTTTTAGGGCGTTTGAAACGCACGGTGATGGGTAAATTTCAAAAGCAAATGCGGTTTTTATCCACATGTCGCGCAAATTCGCACGAATGCAGTCTCATGATCGCGATCACCTCGTATATAAGTGGGCATAATCATCGGGCCGGTCTCTCATTTTAATGGCGCAAAGACCAAAACATTCGAAAGTTAAGTAGATGTCGTTGAAAACGATCCGCGTTGCAGGCGCACGAGAACATAATCTTAAAAACGTAACGCTTGAAATACCGCGCGATAAACTCGTTGTGATGACGGGCTTGTCTGGATCAGGAAAGTCATCATTAGCGTTCGACACAATCTACGCCGAAGGCCAGCGTCGTTATGTCGAATCCCTTTCGGCTTATGCGCGACAGTTTCTGGAACTCATGCAAAAGCCCGATGTTGATCAAATTGACGGGCTTTCGCCTGCAATTTCTATTGAACAGAAAACAACATCGCGCAATCCGCGCTCTACGGTTGCGACCGTTACTGAGATTTATGACTATATGCGCCTATTATGGGCGCGCGTCGGTGTGCCCTACTCTCCGGCGACGGGTTTGCCGATTACAAGCCAAACTGTTTCCGAAATGGTTGATCGGTTGATGGCCTACCCGGAAAAATCGCGATTTTATCTGCTTGCCCCAATTGTTCGCGATCGTAAGGGCGAATACCGCAAAGAAATGGCGGAATTGCAAAAGAAAGGGTTTCAGCGCGTTAAAATTGACGGAGAGTTTTATGAAATTGCTGACGCGCCCAAATTAAACAAAAAGGTCAAACACAATATTGATGTTGTGGTTGACCGGGTGATTATCAAACCGGATATGGAAAGCCGTCTTGCAGAATCCTTTGAGATGGCCCTGGAACTGGCGGACGGAATTGCGATTGCCGAAAGCGCAGATAAAAAAGCGCAATCAGATCAGCCCGAACGCATTATTTTCTCCGCGCGCTTTGCTTGCCCGGTCTCTGGATTTACGATTGACGAAATCGAACCGCGTTTATTTTCATTCAATGCCCCGGCAGGCGCATGCCCGGCCTGTGATGGTCTTGGCACTGAAATGATATTTGATGATGAACTTGTGGTACCCGACGCCGCGCTCGCGCTCAATAAGGGTGCCATTGCTCCATGGTCAAAAGGCACATCGCCCTATTATGCGCAAACACTCGAAGCATTAGCGCGCCATTATAAATTCAAAATGACCACGCCTTGGCATGAACTCGATGACACGGCCCGCGATGTTGTCTTGTATGGAACAGGCGATGAGGATGTCAGTTTCATCTATAAAGACGGCACGCGAAAATTTGAAACGGTCAAGCCATTTGAAGGGGTTATTCCAAATCTTGAACGGCGCTGGCGCGAGACCGATTCAAATTGGGTCCGCGATGATCTTTCCCGCTTTCAATCCGTTACCCATTGTGACAGCTGCGATGGCATGCGCCTTAAACCGGAAGCCTTGTCGGTAAAAATTGATGGCCTGCATATTTCCCAGGCGGCACATTTTTCAATCCGCCATGCGGGCGACTGGTTTGACGGGCTCGAAAAGCGCTTAACCGCCAAGGAACTTGAAATTGCCTCGCGCATCTTAAAAGAAATCCGCGAGCGCTTATCGTTTCTAAACAATGTCGGCCTTGATTATCTAACCCTGTCGCGATCTTCGGGCACTTTGTCGGGCGGGGAAAGTCAACGCATTCGGTTAGCCTCGCAAATTGGCTCGGGCCTAACGGGCGTTCTTTATGTTCTTGATGAACCGTCAATCGGATTGCATCAACGCGACAATGAACGATTGCTTGAAACCCTAAAACATCTGCGCGATTTGGGTAACTCCGTCATTGTGGTTGAACATGATGAAGATGCCATTCTTGAAGCCGATCATGTTGTTGATATTGGCCCGGGCGCCGGTGTGCATGGCGGTAAAATTATCGCCAGCGGTACGCCTGCAAAAATCATGAAGAGCAAAGACAGCCTAACCGGTGATTATCTTGCGGGCCGGCGCGCCGTGCCTGTTCCTGCAGAACGCCGGCCAGTTGATCCATCCCGCATACTGACCATAAAGGGCGCGCGTGAGAATAATCTTAAAAATATCTCCGTCGATTTACCCTTAGGGCTTTTGACGTGCGTGACCGGGGTATCGGGGGGCGGTAAATCAACGCTGGTGATTGAAACACTTTATAAGGCGGCGGCAAGGCGGCTTTACAATAATAAAAATATCCCTGCCGAGCATGACGAAATTACCGGGCTTGATCATCTCGATAAGGTTATTGATATTGACCAATCCCCGATTGGGCGCACACCGCGCTCAAACCCGGCAACTTATACCGGCGCATTCACGCCCATTCGCGAATGGTTTGCGGGGCTGCCAGAAGCAAAGGCGCGCGGTTATAAACCTGGCCGCTTCTCGTTTAATGTCAAAGGGGGCCGCTGCGAGGCGTGTCAGGGGGACGGTGTCATCAAAATTGAGATGCACTTTTTGCCCGATGTCTATGTGACATGCGAGACCTGTAAGGGAAAACGCTATAATCGCGAAACCCTCGAGGTGAAATTCAAAGACAAATCCATTGCTGATGTGCTCGACATGACCGTCGAAGACGGGCTTGATTTTTTCAAGGCAGTGCCCTCTATCCGGGAAAAAATGGAAACGCTGCACCGTGTGGGTCTTGGCTATGTAAAAATAGGCCAACAAGCGACAACGCTTTCGGGCGGTGAAGCCCAACGGGTGAAGCTGTCGAAAGAATTGTCAAAACGCGCAACCGGGCGCACCCTTTACATTCTTGATGAGCCGACAACCGGACTTCATTTTGAAGATGTCCGTAAACTGATGGAAGTCATTCAGGAACTTTCAAATAGCGGCAATACGGTCATTGTCATTGAACACAATCTTGATGTGATCAAACAGGCGGATTGGGTTATTGACCTCGGCCCAGAGGGCGGCGATGGCGGCGGAGAAATTGTTGCATGCGGCACACCGGAAGAGGTGGCAAAAGTACGCGCGGGCTATACCGGCAAGTTTCTCAAAGGCGTGCTGTTAAAAAGCAAGCCAGCAAAAAGTACCGGAACAAAAGCGAGTGCAGCGCCGCGCACGCCTGCGCCTAAAAAGGCGGTGAAGAAAGCTCCGGCAAAGAAGAAGGCCGCAAAACCGAAACCAAAAACAAAAACCGTCGCAGATAGCAGCGATGCCGCTCCAAAACGCAAAACAAATAAGCGCACTAAGAAAAGAGCTGCCCGATCAACGCGCGCATTTACTCGGGCGGGCACCAATACGAGCAGCCGACGAAAATCCAGCTAGGGCAAAATCCCAGCTAGGCTAAAACCAAATGGCAGAACCCGGTTAGGGATTTTTGATTAAAAACGAAACGCAGGCTTGCTATTAAACGCTTCTAAGGGCGTGCGGCTTCCCGCATCAAACCGGTCGGCCCTGCTGGTCGTTCCATCTTGGTGATAGAATAAACAACCGCGCGCATGATTGTTTTCGATCCAAATCGTCGCAAGTCGCCCGCCAGGCTTTAGCTGGGTCAGAAGTTTTTCCGGCTCAGCGCTGATCGCCATGGAAATGATAATCAGATCGAACGGGCCCTGATCCGGCGCGCCCTCAAGCAAGGGTGCATCAACAATCGCCGCATTATCGATTTTCAATGTTGATAGATTATCTTGTGCGCTTAACCGGTGCGCCTCATTGGGCTCAACGGCGACAACCATCTCAGACAGATTTGCCATGACCGCTGTGCAATAGCCGGTGCCGCATCCAATTTCGAGGACAAGATCTTCGGGCCGCGGGGCTGCGCAATTGATGAGCTTGGCAAAGTCGCGCGGCTTTATCATTGCCCGCACATCATCACCCTCACCGTAGAGATGCTCGCGCTCAACATAGGCTTGCTCTCGCAAACCTGAGGGTAAAAATATCTCCCGAGGGATTTCTTCCATCGTCAATTGCAATTGCAGATCTGTCACATCGTTTGGACGAACCTGACTGTTGACCATTGCTTTGCGAGCCGCTTGAAAATCCATGGCATTTCTCATTGCGCTTTGAGCCGCGCTCTTAAAATTGTGGGCTGGTGCCCGGTTGGCCTTCTCTTAACCCTGACCTTGCCCAGAGACAAGTTAGAAACCGGCCAGATCAGCAGATCTGAACCATCGCAAGGCGGCCGGATCAAGATTTTAGAACAGACTCGGTTGCCTCTGCGAAAATATCCAGCCCCTCATCGAGCAAGGTGTCCGAAATCGTTAGTGGCACCAAAGAGCGCAAACATTGTGCATGAGACCCGGCGGTCGTCATAATCAGACCGCGCGAACGGGCCTCCACAAGGATTTTCGCTGCAATATCAGGGTTGGGTTGGTGAGGGTCATCATTTTTGACCATCTCCACCGCAGCCATGCCGCCGACACGGCGCACATCACCAAATGTGCCCTTAGCGACACCCCCTTGTAAATCACGCCAGCGTTTTTCGGTCTTCGCGCCAATTTCTTCGGCGCGTTCGAGCAATCCTTCTTCTTCAATAATATCGAGCACCGCCAACGCCGCAGCACATGCAACCGGATTGCCGCCATAGGTCGAACCCATACCGCCCGGCGCAATATCATCCATCAAAGAGGCTTTGCCCGTCAGCGCCGATAAAGGCAGGCCCGCCGCAATCGATTTGGCAATACAAACCAAATCAGGCTCCACGCCCGAATGCTCAAAGGCAAACATCTTTCCAGAGCGTCCCATGCCGGACTGAATTTCATCCGCAATCAGAATAATGCCATTATCGTCGCAAATTTTGCGCAAACCACGAAGGAACGCAGGCGGGGCAGGATTAAAGCCCCCCTCCCCCTGAACGGGCTCAATAATCATGGCGGCAAATTCATCTGCGGGCAGCGCCGTTTTAAAAATATGATCGATGCAAGACAAACACCCTTCGGTTGACATGCCGCGATATTCATCCGGATACGGTGCATGATAAACTGCAGGCACTAAGGGGCCAAACCCAACCTTATAAGGCTTAGCCTTACCGGTTAGCGTTGCCGCCAATAATGTTCGCCCATGAAAGCCGCCTTCAAAAGCAAGCGTTGCAGGCCTTCCGGTTATCCGCCGTGCAAACTTAACCGCATTTTCAACCGCTTCAGCGCCAGAGTTAAACAAAGCTGTTTTCTTCGGCGATGGTCCGGGAGCAAGTGTGTTCAACCGCTCAGCAAGGGCAACATAGCTCTCATATTGCGCAATCCCAAAACAGGTATGGATGAAATCATCAGCCTGCTTCTTGATTGCCTCGACAACCTTGGGATGGGCATGGCCAACATTAAGCACGCCAATGCCGCCAATAAAATCGATATAGCGTTTGCCATCAGCGTCCCATAATTCAGCGCCTTTTGCCTTTACCGCATAAATGCCGGACTTTGAAGGCAAGCCAACCGGCAGAGCGGTATCGCGCCGTGCCTTTAGACTTTCATTGCTGGAAAACTCGTTTTTGCCGTGAGTTGGCGCGGACATAGATGACTCCTGTTAAATGTCACGTAGAGATAGCATGTTTGTAAGCGAAAGACAGGGTGTATCAGCTAAACAGCGGGACCAAAACCCCGTCGGGCAGAATTTATCAAGACCTGATTGATTGCCTATCGCAATTGATAGGCCGGTTTTACGTTAGCCGCTGCATTCTGACGATGGTTTCATCAAGTACAGACAAAAAACGTGACCGATCCCCCTTGCTGAAAGGCGCTGGCCCGCCGCCGCCTTGTTGATCTCCCGAACCGCGCAGATCATTCATGATCGCCCGGGTCGCAATGGCCGCGCCGATGGAATCTTCCGTAAACGGTTTTCCGGTCGGTGATAAAACGCACGCCCCAACCTTTAAACACCGATCCGCCAGCAGAATATCAGAGGTGATGACAATCGAGCGCCCATTGGCTTCATCAGCAATATAATCATCCGCCGCATCAAAACCGTCGCTGACCACCTTCATCGTCAGCAGCTCATGACGGGGAATACGCAACCAACTATTGGCAACCAAGACGGCTGGCACATTATAGCGAAAGCAAACCTTGAAGATTTCCTCTTTTACCGGGCACGCATCGCCGTCAACAAGTATAATCAGTGGGTTCGACATTTTAGGAACTAATTGCAACCGCCGTCCGGGGTACACGCACCCCCGCCCGGAATTCGGCCATCCGTATAGGCATAAAACCAGTCATTATCATAATGCACCGATTGGGGCCGCGCATACCAGTCTAAGGGGGTTAGCGTATGGCCACGCTCTTGCAAAATCGTCTGGGTGTCGAGTGAAATTCCCGGTTCCGTCATGATTGTATCGGGTAACCATTGATGGTGAATTCTTGGATGATCCGTTGCATCACCGATATTCATACCGCGATCAATAACATTCAAAATGACCTGAAGAACTGCACTGATAATTCTCGACCCGCCGGGCGCGCCCGTAGCAAGAAAAGGCTCACCGTCTTTAAAGATCAGCGTCGGCGACATAGAACTTAACGGCCTTTTATGGGGATCGATGGCATTCTTCTCATTGCCGATTAGGCCATAATAATTCGGAACCCCAATCGCCGCGGCAAAATCGTCCATTTCATTGTTCAATAAAATACCGGTTCCCGGCACTACGATTGCCGAACCATAGCTATAATTTAGCGTGAAGGTGTTTGAAACCATATTGCCGTCGCGATCAATCACAGAGATATGGGTTGTGTCCGGGCTTTCAAAGGCAAGGGGATTTCCTGCTGCAATCTGCGATGATGAACTTGCGCCCGCTTCATCATAATCTTTCAAACGGTGCAGCGCATAAGGTTTTGATATCATTTCTTTGATCGGCACATCAACAAAATCAGAATCGCCGTAATGGGTTGCACGGTCGGCGAAAGATCGCCGCATAATTTCTGCTAACCAGTGCAAATAATTCGCGCTATCGCTAGTATCGGTAAACGCACCGCGCGACTCAATCATGTTTAACATCTGAACAATCTGTATACCCCCTGATGATGGCGGGGGCATGCCGGCAATATCATATCCGCGATAGGTTCCCCAAATCGGCGTGCGCTCAACCGGTTCATAGGCGGCTAAATCTTCAAGGCTAACCAGCCCGCCATTTTCTGCCATATCGTTGGCAATGGCGGCGGCGACGGGGCCTTTATAAAACCCGTCCCGGCCCGCTTTCGAAATCGCCTTTAGGGTTCTTGCAAGGTCACGCCGCTTTAACACCTCGCCCGGCTGGTAAGCTGAGCCATCGGACTTATAAAATTCTTGCTTCGTGTGGATATTTTTCTGCAACCGCTCTTTATCGGTTTCAAGCATTGCGGCGGCAAAATAGGAAAGTGCGAACCCATTTTTTGCAAGCTTTATGGCCGGGGCCATAACCTGCTTGCGCGACAAGGTTCCGTATTTTTCCTGCGCGTATAAAAGACCGGCAACCGTGCCAGGCACTCCGGCCGCTTTATGGGAGGCACTGATCAAATCTCGGTCGACGTTGCCATCCGCGTCTAAAAACATCTCGCGGCTGGCGCGCGCAGGCGCCTTTTCGCGATAATCGAGCGCGGTTGTTTTGCCCGTCTCGCTCATATGGATCATCATAAATCCGCCGCCGCCAATATTTCCCGCACGCGGAAACGTTACCGCGAGGGCAAATGCAGTGGCAACGCTGGCATCCACCGCATTGCCGCCTTGCGCCAGAATTTCCGAGCCGACGCGCGCTGCAATTTCGTCTTCTGCAGCAATCGCCCCTAGCTGACTTCCATTGGGGTGGTGCACCGCACTTGGCAGCGGCGGGATTTCCGCAATGGCGGGCCCCCCGGTGATTAATGCCCCAACCATTGAAATTATCGCCGCGCAGATTGAACCGGTTTTTAATATCACAATGACGACTCCGCTGAGGATCCATGAAATGACTA
The DNA here is from genome assembly GCA_964421675.1 of uncultured Caulobacterales bacterium. Taxonomy (GTDB): domain Bacteria; phylum Pseudomonadota; class Alphaproteobacteria; order Caulobacterales; family Parvularculaceae; genus CALLPQ01. Next base: position 10,176 of record CAYQXV010000028.1, on the reverse strand, counting down.
ATCACCTTAAGTGTAGCCTTGTTTATCTTGTCAGCAATTGTGGACGTAAAAAAAGTGGGCCGCAAGCGGCCCACCATGTTGTTCGTCATTATCGTTATTATTTATTAGTTTGCCGCGAGAAGCGGAACCGGATTTATCGACTTAAGGTTTTGCCGAATTTCAAAGTGAAGTTGGGGTTCGTTAACAGCGCCAGTCTTGCCGACTTTCGCAATAATTTGGTCAACTTTTACCTTTTGCCCTTTGCGCACCAACATCACATCATTGTGGGCATAGGCCGTGACAAATCCACCATCATGTTTGATCAATAGCAAATTTCCATATCCATCGAGCTCGGATCCGCGATAGACAACTTCGCCTGCGGCAGCCGCTCTTACCGGTGTGCCTTGAGGGGCTGAAATATTGATCCCGTCATTGCGCCGACCAATACCGCCCGTGCCATAATTGGCAATGACAGATCCTTTAACCGGCCACTGGAACTGGGTGGGAGAGCGCGTACCCGGCGTATTAAACGACGCATTGCGGGTTAAGGTTTCAATATTTGACGTCTGTGTTGTCGTCGCGCGCGCAGACGGGGCCGGTTGAAAATTACCAGCATTCGAATGGACTGCGCCATTGGGAACCGACGGAAGCAACAAACGCTGCCCAATGGTCAGTGAATAAGGAGCGCCAATTCGGTTCGCATTTGCGATTGACTGCACTGAGAGATTATTGCGCCGGGCAATTGAATAGAGTGTATCACCCGCATTAACAGTATACAGAACATCTCTTGCGCCGACATTAGCGCCGCCAATTGGTCCTGAATTTATCGGTGCTGCAACTGGTTGCGGCGAGGAATAAACCGGCGCGGGGCTAGTATAGCTAGGCGCTGAGGTTGCATATGTCGAAACCGTTGACGATGTGGGAAGCAACAAACGTTGCCCAACCGCCAGCGAGTAAGGAGAGATCAAGCCATTAAAATTGATAAGGTCTTGTTGCGAATATCCGGTGCGCTGCGAAATTGCGTAAATCGTGTCGCCTGGTTGAACGACAATCGATCCACCGCCTCCCTGCGCAGAGGCGGCCGGTTGGATATATTGTGACTGACCTGAATAAAGGGGCGCAGGTGCGGAAGCGACCTGTGAACGATATTCTGGTGTTGGCGGTAATCCGCGATAAGCAGGTTGTTGCGGCGTTGACGCTTGGCCATAAGGCGCAAGGTTAACAGGCTCACCATTTACCGGCCCAATCGGCGCACTATTATAGCTGCCATTATAAACATTTTGCTGAAGCGGCTCTGACTGAATGGCAACTTGCTGAATTGGTGCCTGAACCGGAACCGGGGGCGAATTATAAATCTGCACCCCTTGAGCGACGGGTTGTTGTGTGTTGGCGGCCGTATAGGTACGGCGGTCATAAATGCGCCCATCACCTGGCTGCGCTGGTCTTGATTGAACAGGATATGCGGGCGCAGTTTGCGTAACACCAACCTGGCCTGGTTGCTCAAGATAAATCTCAGCTGGTGAGTTATAAACCCGCCCTTGTGCTGGCTCGGTGCCATAGACAACAGGCGCGGAATTACTGCTCGCGCCACATGAAATCAGGGTCAGCGTCGACACTGAAACTAAGCAAGCTTTACCAAGGTGCGTTACACGCAATCCTGAGCGAAAATGAAACATCGGTCTCTCTCCGTGCCAAAACGATTACCAACCCATGACGAGCCCCAAACAATTTTAGAGGATTCGTTAACTGGATGGCAGAAATTCTTACCGAACGGTCACTGTTTTAGGTTAACACGAGGTTAAAATCTGTCACCAATGGATATCTTATCCACTTTTTGTGCCATGTCGTGACATCACACCTCGTTATTTTGTCACATCAAGAGATGTTGAGCAATAAGGCGTCACTTGTAATCAGCACCAATATTCACGCGGAATCCTCTGCGCCGCTTGGAACACGCGTGTTTTGGGGCGCGGCACTCATAAAACTCGCCAACTGGTTGATCAGGAAAAGGCGCGTGCAAGTCGCTCGCGGGTTTCTTCGTGGGTCAATTCCAGATGGATCGGCGTTACTGAAATGCGCCCATCATAAATGGCGCGCAAATCTGTCCCTTCTGCCGGGTTTGACTGGCGCCCATGAAACCCAAACCAGTTATATTTTTGTCCGCGCAAATCGGTGCGTTCCTCAGAATAGAGTGAAATCACATCGCGCTTGCCCTGACGGGTGAACTCCGTCCCGGCGACCTCATCGGGCTCCACATCGGGAAAATTAATATTGATAATGGTGTTGTCCGGCCAGCCCTGCTTTAGCAATCCTTTGAGCAAGGCGGGGGCATGGGCTTTTGTGGTTTGCCAACGCACATTAGCGCGATCAAACCGGGTTTGCGACAGAGCAATTGAGGGAATGCCAAGGACCATGCCTTTCAACGCAGCGGCAACCGTGCCCGAATATGTCAGATCTTCAGCAACATTTTGACCATTATTCACGCCGGCCAAAACCAGATCTGGTTTGTGGTCTTTCATAATCTTCGACACGCCCATCATCACCGCATCGGTTGGCGTGCCATCAACGGCGTAACGGCGCTCACCAAATTGGTGAATTCTAATCGGCTTGTGCAAACTCATGGCGCGCGATGCCCCGGACTGCTCCATCAAGGGGGCAACCGTCCAAACATCATCGGAAAGTTCGCGAGCAATCTCTTCAAGCAGGCTCATGCCGGGCGCATGAATACCATCATCATTGGAACATAAAATACGCATATGAAGAACGCTCCTTGGGCGCGCAAACGAAACTAAAAAAGTCTTTTATCAGAGATCACGCCAAGCGATAGAACACGCAATAGCACAATTGCGAGATGAGCTTTTGTGAGGTCGCGCTAGCCGATTTTCTCAAGACCGCCCATATAGGGTTTTAAAACATCGGGAACGGCAATTGAGCCATCGCTTTGTTGATAATTTTCCAGCACCGCAACCAGCGCACGCCCAACCGCAAGGCCAGAGCCATTTAAGGTGTGAACCGCTTGGGTGGATTTCTCATTTTCCGCGCGCATGCGGGCCTTCATGCGGCGCGCCTGAAACGGACCGCAATTGGAACAGCTGGAAATTTCTCGATATTGCTGCTGGCCCGGCAACCAAACTTCAAGATCGTAGGTTTTACGGGCAGAAAAACCCATATCGCCTGCGGATAAAACCATGGTGCGGAACGGCAGCTCTAGCCGGTTTAAAATATCTTCTGCGCAAGCGGTCATGCGCTCATGCTCATCATTGGAGGCTTCGGGCGCGGTAATCGATACCAGTTCCACCTTCATAAATTGGTGTACACGGATCATGCCGCGCGTATCGCGCCCGGCGGAGCCTGCTTCAGATCGAAAGCACGGCGTTAAAGCGGTAAAACGCAAGGGCAGCTGATCTGCATCAAGAATTTTCTCACGCACAATATTGGTGAGCGCTGCTTCAGCGGTTGGAATTAGCCAAAACTGTTCCTGAGTTTGCGCGCGGTCAAGGGTTGCCTTGATTGACTTGGTTAAACGCTCAGGGCCTTCGGGCGTCTCGCTAAAGGTTTCATTAATGCCGACCAGCGCTTGATCGAGTAATTCATCGCGCTTGGTGATATCGGAGGCGGTGAATAGATCTTCGGTAAATTTTGGCAGCTGGCCAACACCGTAGACAATTTCATCGCGCACCAACAAAGGCGGGCTGACCTCGGTAAATCCATTCTCGCCCGTATGGACATCAATCATGAAATTTCCGAGCGCGCGTTCGAGCCGTGCCAGCTGTCCTTTGAGCATGACAAAGCGCGACCCGGACAATAGCGCGGCGGTCTCAAAATCCATCCCGCCGAGGGCTTCACCCAAATCGAAATGCTGTTTTGCCCCGTCAATTTCCCTGGGCGTGCCGACACGGCGTATCTCGACATTGTCAGCCTCGGTGAGCCCATCGGGCACATCGTCAGCGGGGATATTGGGCAACCCAGACAGATGGGCGGTAATTTGCGCCTTGGTCTCGCGCTCGCGCCCTTCAAGGGCGGGCAATGTGGTTTTGATCTCGTCAACCTCAGCGCGCAATGCGGCAAAAGTTTCTTCGTCGCCTTTGGCTTTCGCTGCACCAATTGCTTTGGAGGCTGCATTTCGCCGTGTTTGCAGCTCATTCATCTGCAATGTCAGCGCACGCGCCTCTTCATCAAGGGCCAATATTTGCGGTGCTTGTGGCTCAACGCCGCGGCGCTTTAGCCCTGCGTCAAAGGCGTTTGGGTTCTCGCGGATTTCTTTTAAATCAAACATGCAGCGCTCTTTAAGCGCTTCTGCGGTACGGGTCCAGCGTAATCGGAAAATCTATTCTGTTGCAGGCCTGTTGCCGTCGGTATCTGCCCAAGATCTGGGCAAGAATTGTCTATCTTAAGTTTGCACGTTCGCATCCATATCCTGCTCGCGGCGCTTTTCGACATTCTTTTCAGCCAGCCCCACCGAGAAGATTGAAACCTCATATAAGCCGATAATCGTCATCGCAAGGATGATTTGACTGAACGGGTCCGGGGGCGTCAGGAACGCCGCAACCGCAAAAATTAGGACAATTGCAATCTTGCGGAATTTCCGCAGGGTCTTGGCGGTTAACATGCCCGCGCGGGCAATCAGCGTCAGCAGCACCGGCAGCTGAAAGGCAAACCCAAAAGCCAGCATTAAGGTGGTGACAAGGCTGAGATAATCGCCAACATCGGTGAGCAGCTCATAGGTGACCGGGGCATTGTCCCCGGCATCGGCCTCAAACCCAACTGCGAACCGCATCACAAAGGGCACCATCACATAATAAACAAGCGCCGCGCCTGCAGAAAATAAAAGCGGCATGGCAATGACAAATGGCAATAAAGCGCGCTGTTCGCGTTTATAAAGTCCCGGCGCAACGAATTTATACACCTGCCAGGCAATCACCGGAAAGCTGACAAATACGGCCCCATATAAGGACACGCGCACTTGCGCGAAAAATTTACCCAGCGGTTTGAAATAAATAGATTCTTGCGGCGCGACCGTACTGAACGGCAAGACCAGATAATTCAGCAATTGTTCAGAGACGATGAAGCAGCCAATGAAGGCAATAATAATCGCCCCGACACTGATGATCAGCCGGGTGCGCAGTTCGGTAAGATGATCGAGCAAGGGCGCGGCCGAGGCATCAATTTCACTGGATTCAATTTCAGCACTTGTTTTCGGCCGCTCGGATAAAGGCTCTTCGGTCGGCGCTGCAGGCGGTGAAGATGGGGGAGTAGGATCGCTCATGTTGGTTTTGTCTCTTCGCCATGCTCACGATCATCGCCCGGCTCTGGTGCCTGTTCATCATCATCGCTCTGCTCCGGCGCAACGATAGCGCCAAGCGAGGCCGCCGTTGCCGCGTGCTGCGCCTTTCCTTGCGATACCGTCTCGTGCACTTCATCTGTAATCGGACGAAATGCCTCCTCGACCTCCCCCTTTACCTCTTCTGCCACATGATCAAACCGCATCGCATCCATTTCAGCGCGCAACTCTTCCATCTCGGTCTCACGCGCCATTTCATCAAATGCGTTGGTAAATTCACCCGCCATATGACGCGCTTTTGCAATCATCTGGCCGCAGCTGCGCATCAATTTGGGAAGGTCTTTTGGGCCAACGACAATAAGCGCCACAATGGCAACCACCATCAACTCAACAAAACCGAATTGTGGCAACAAGCTCATATCTTGAATATCTCGTTAACGGGTTTTGGTTGGCATGCATTTTTGGTGAGCCACTGAACGGGTCGGGGCGGCCTTAACAATATATGCGGGCCATCGTCAAAGCGACGAAGCGGGCCCCTATTCAGAGGATTTTTCGGTCGTTTTATTCGGGGTCACATCGACGGCTTCATCAGCGCGCTCGTCCAGTGACTTCTCGCCATCGCGTTTGTCGTCATCTTTAAGACCGGAACGGAAAGCTTTTAGACCTTTCGCCATGTCACCCATCACAGATGAAATTCTGCCGCCCCCGCCAAACAGCAGGAGAACAAGCACAACGACGATTGCAATTTGCCAGGGACCAATAGCGCCCATGATAAAATCCTATCAATTACTTCTAGCCGACCATAGTCGCCCAAAGGTTGAGGTTCAATGATTATTGATGCCTCAAATTATTGAATATACGCACCAAAAGGGCCGAATTGGGTGTGCTCGTCAGCCTGACGATTGAAGAAAAAGCCTAACAGTCACGCGCTATGATTCACTGGCTGCGCGCTCATCGTCCAAATCACCGTCTTCAACTTCCCCCTCACCATCCTCTTCGGCCAGCTCGGCAGATGGGTCCTGCTCGAGGAAATCACTGACAAATTCAGCATCCTCTTCGCCTTCCTCATCTTCGCCGTCCCCATCATGAGGGGTGGGCACCTGAAAGTCAGGGGGCAAGCGCGCCTCTAATAGACCGGCAGCTTTAAGCTCAGCCATTCCCGGTAAATCGCCGACGCCTTCGAGGCCAAAATGCTCCAAAAATGCCTGATTGGTCCCATACAGAACCGGGCGTCCGGGCACATCTTTTCGCCGTCCGCGCAACCGCACCCAGCCAATATCCAGCAATTGATCCAACGAGCCGCGCGCCACCGCCACACCGCGCACATCTTCAATATCTGCACGAGTACACGGTTGGTGATAGGCAATGATGGCGAGGGTTTCCAACGCCGCTTTGGAAAGCTTGCGCGGCTCAATACGCTCTTTTTCCAGCACATGGGCAACATCAGGCGCCGTGGTGAACCGCCATTTCTTTTCAATCTTAGATAAGACTACGCCGCGATTTTCATATTGCGCTTTGAGAATTTCCAAAATGGCGGGCACATCGGCACCGGCGGGCAACCGATCGGACAGGCTGTTTTGATCCAGAGGCTCTACAGCGGCAAACAATAAGGCTTCGGCCATGCGCACATGGTCTGCCATTTGCGCCGCGGTCCACACCTCATCGACTGTTTCGCCATCGGTGTCGTCCTCGCTATCATCTTCAGAGTCATCTGCCATCGCCTCATCATCCTCAAGCTCTTCATCGGATGGCTCATTGGACTTGGACAATTTTGTCTCCTTTGAATGATCGTCATCCCCTTCTTCCTCATCAGGTGAATTGGAGATTTCCGCCCGTAAGGCTTCTTGAACGCCGTGGGCATCAAGGTCTTCAAACTTGCGGGGATCATCATCTATATCGGCCATTGCGCCATGTCCCTTCTATTCCCAAAGTTAGAGCGATCGATCACCTGATTGTCAGGATGAACGTGCGCTGATCGCGTGATTTTCAATATGGTCGCCATCAAGGTCGGCATCGCCGTCATAATCGGATTGCGTGTTATCAGGCTCGTCGCCGTTTTCTGGCTCATTCAAACTCTGCACATTCTGGCCATTCTCATCTTCCGAAAACTCGCCATCGTTCGGGCCGGGTTGTTTTTGCCGAACATAAATAGGTTCAAAGTGTCCCATCTGGCGCAGGTCGATCTTGCCATTTTTGGCAAACTCCAGCGCCGCATGGAACGCACTCGCAACCACAGAACGCTCCGGCGCATCAATATCTTGCAAGGGCGACAAAGCGCGCAATTCTGACCATTCAGGAATGGAGCCAAGAATGCGGGTTAAACGCTCGCGCGCATCTTCAAGGCTGAAAACTTTCGGTCTGAGAATTTCATAATTGCGATCAACGGTTCGCACACGTTGAGCGGTATAGGCTTTTAACAAATCAACCAGATCCGCTTGCCAGTCCGGTGTGCGCGTCACGCGCACCCCTTCCGGGCAGCCCCTTGGGAACATTTCCAGATTTAAGCGCGGCAATTGCAATAATCGCTCGGTCGCATTGCGCATCGCCTCAAGGCGTTGCAGTTGGAAGGCAAGCCGCGCCGCCATCTCATCGGCGGTTGGCGCCTCTCCGGTTTCCTCAACTTTGGGCAGCAATAATTTGGATTTCAGATAGGCCAACCACGACGCCATCACCAAATAATCCGCGGCCAGCTCAAGATTGTGCTGGCGGGCCGCCTCGACAAATTCCAGATATTGATCGACCAGCGCGACCATGGAGATTTTGCGAATATCAACCTTTTGCGTGCGCGCCAGCTCCAAAAGAATATCGAGCGGGCCTTCATACCCATCAAGATTGACCACCAACGCATCAATATCGACCTCGGGCACATCGCGCACCGGCGCGTCAAACGGCTCTTCATCAGCTGCCGTTTCGTCACCGACAGCTGCGCGCGCAGGCGCATCGTCTTGAGCATTGCCCTGAGCATTGCCCTCTAACGCACTGTTTTCATTGCGATCTGGCGTATCGCCATCGCCCTGATCTTCAGGGGTTTCAGATGATATATCACTCATATTCGAACTCATGGCGCATCTTAGGAGCGATTCTGGGGCGGTGCCACGAGAAAACGCGGCCATGTGGACAACCTAGGGTAAATTGCCTCTAGATTAGGCAGAATTGGAGACCTTAGCCCGCCCCAAATCGCGCATAATAACAATTGATCTCGCAACTTTGATGACCATCTTGCCGGGTGCAGGCAAGGAATAGCAGTTCTCCATATTGACCTTGCCAACTCTAATCTCTTAATGGGCTTTCAACAGGCATATCCAATCGATTTTGCGCCAAACACCGTAGGCCCGGTTGATACTGGATTTCGCCTGAAATGAATGATCTGCCAGCTCGTCCATTAGCTACTGACCCCAATAGCTTCTGACCCACAAGCGATAATCTGGCACCCGCTTATGGCTCGACCATGAATTATTAGTAACAAGCACGATTGAAATGAGGACCCCAAATGACCGAAGCCTATATTTACGACGCAGTGCGCACGCCCCGCGGCAAAGGCAAAAGCGATGGCTCTTTGCACGAAATCACCCCTGTTTCCATGTCCGCCCAAGTCTTGGCCTCGTTAAGAGAACGCAATGAGCTGGCCAGCGATGCAGTAGAAGATGTCGCTTTTGGTGTCGTCTCCCCGGTAGGCGAGCAAGGCGCGGTTATTACCCGAACAGCCGTTCTCAGTGCAGGTTATGCTGATACAACGTCAGGCATTCAGGTTAATCGCTTTTGTGCCTCTGGCCTTGAAGCGGTCAATATTGCCGCGGCGAAAGTCAAAGCCGGCGAAGCCGATTTAACCATTGGCGGCGGCGTCGAATGCATGAGCCGCGTTCCCATGGGATCTGACGGCGGTGCTTGGCCAACAGATCCGCAATCTGCCTTCGATACCTATTTTGTGCCGCAAGGCATTAGTGCCGATCTGATTGCGACCCAATATGGATTTTCTCGCGATGACGTTGATGCCTATGCGGTAGAAAGCCACAAACGCGCGACAAAATCCTGGAAAGAAAATCGGTTCGAAAAATCGATTGTTCCCGTCAAGGATGTCATCGGTCTTTCCGTTCTGGACCGAGACGAAACCATCCGCCCGGAAACAAATATGCAAACACTGGGCGCGCTAAACCCGTCTTTCGAAATGCATGGCCAGTCTTTTGGCTTTGATGATGTGGCTTTGCAGCGTTACGCGGAACTTGAAAAAATCAACCATGTGCACCACGCCGGTAATTCATCGGGTATTGTTGATGGATCAGCGGCAATTTTGATCGGCAATAAAGAAGCTGGTGAAAAATATGGCTTGAAACCACGTGCACGCATTAAATCAATGGCATCTATTGGGTCCGAGCCAACAATCATGCTCACCGGGCCTGAATTTGCGGCACGCAAAGCGTTGGCAAAAGCTGGCATGGAAGCGGGCGACGTTGATATTTATGAACTCAATGAAGCGTTTGCTTCTGTTGTTCTGCGGTTCATGCAAGCGCTCGACATTGATCATTCTGATATCAATATAAATGGCGGCGCGATCGCGATGGGACACCCACTTGGCGCGACTGGTGCGATGATCATGGGCACCATGGTTGATGAGCTTGAGCGCTCCGACAAAGAAACAGCGCTTGTTACTCTTTGTATCGGCGCAGGCATGGGAACAGCAACGATTATTGAGCGTGTGAACTAAACAGCTGGGTCTGAGATTAAGGGAAAGCCGGGACACATTGATGGGACTAACATTGCGACCATCCTTCCGGCTTTACCCAATCGCAACCTCCAGCAATAGCAAGCCCCAAAACCTGTACAAAACCAACAGGGCGCAGCTTGCAGACACCATAACAGATCAGGAATTATAGATCAGGAATTATAGATCATGACGTATAAAACATTCAGTGTAGAAA
>CAYQXV010000027.1:42509-46661 GCA_964421675.1 uncultured Caulobacterales bacterium | reverse complement strand
GTCAATCTGCGGGAGGGCGCATTCATGCATCCCCGCTCGCAAAGCGGATCGCAAAGCAGGAAGGGCTGGATCTATCGCTTATTGCCGCAAGCGGGCCCCATGGGCGGATTGTCAAACGCGATGTTGAAAAAGCCATGCGCGAGGGCACAGGCAAATCATCAGCGGCGGGCGCTGCTGGCTTTATGCCTGCGGTTGCTTCGGTTGATGCCCGGCTATATCCACCGGACAGTTACGATGCCATCAAAGTGGATGGCATGCGCAAAGTTATCGCCAAGCGCCTGACGCAAAGCTTTAACGGGGAAGTTCCTCATTTCCCGCTTATTGTCGATATTGAACTTGATCAGCTCTTAGCCGCGCGCAAGCGCATTAACGCACTGTCCCCTGATCGCGAAAAAGATCCTGACAATGCATATAAAGTTTCGGTGAATGATTTTATTATCAAAGCATCCGCAATGGCATTGAAAAAAGTCCCAGCGGCAAATGCAACCTATACTGATGAGGCGATCTTGTTGCACAAGCATGCCGATATTGGTGTTGCGGTTGCGATTGATGGCGGATTGATCACGCCGATCGTTTGGAAAGCGGAAGAAAAAGGTCTGCTGACGATTTCTGCGGAAATCAAAGACATGGCGGGCCGTGCCAGATCGCGTAAACTCAAGCCGGAAGAATATCAGGGCGGTACCTTCTCGGTTTCCAACCTTGGCATGTTTGGCATTAAGAGTTTCGCGTCCATCGTCAATCAACCCCAAGGGGCGATCCTTTCGGTTGGGGCAGGCGAAGAGCGCGTAGTTGTGAAAAACGGACAAATGGTGATTGCCAATATCATGACCGTGACCCTCACCTGTGACCACCGGGTGGTCGACGGAGCCGTGGGCGCAGAGTTTTTGGCGGCGTTTAAAGGCTTCCTCGAAGAACCCGCAGCAATGCTATTATAAGGCAATCGGCGGTTCTTTTATTGCGCCGCTAAGACAGCCTTGAATGTTTTAGGCTCAATAACGACCTTCACGATGGTGTTATTCGGCGATATTTGCGCCTGTTTATTGCTCATGACAGTATATATGATCGGTGAAAATGACCTGCTGTTATAGGCCGGTCCTCGATAGTTTGCCTGAACGGGAGTTTTGCAACAGTGCAATTGAATTACCTTAAATGGGTTGGTCTTGCGGTTATCGCCTATTTGCTGATCGCGGTGCCCGGTCATGGTCAAGTGCATCCGCAATATCGCGCCGCCCAGCCTGCGCAAACCGGGCAAGCTGTCTCGCGCATCGTGCCAGAGAAAACCGCCATTGCGCCCGGCGAGACCATATGGTTTGCCTTCGCGCAGGAATTATCCCCCCATTGGCATGTCTATTGGAAAAATCCCGGCGATAGCGGTTTGCCTTTGTCATTGAACTGGACCTTGCCTGATGGCTGGACCGCGTCGGAAATTTTGTACCCAACTCCCGGCCGTATTCCGGTCGGCCCGCTCGTCAATTTTGGCTATGAAGGGGCACCCAAATTTCTTGTCTCGTTGACCGCACCCCGTTCCGCAACGCCCGGCACACTTGCTGAAATTTCGCTCAATGCAGGTTGGTTGATTTGCGAGGATGTTTGCATTCCCGAAGACGCATCCTTCAGCCTGTCTCTTCCGGTTGATAATAGCGCGATTGGCGCTGACGGCGCACAAGCCGATCTTTTTGCCGCTGCGCGCAGTGCCTTGCCAGCCCCCTGGCCGGGCGGTGATATTGTCTTTGGCAAGAGCGGCGAGCGGTTGGTGATTGAAATTGCAATGCCGGGCGGTTTTTCTGATGACCTGCTTAATGGCCAAGAGCCGGGTGAGCCCGGCGTGTTTTTCTTCGCAGAGGGTGAGGGCTATGTTTCAAGCGCCGGTGAACAATTTGCGGCCACGCGCGGCGAAAAGCTGTTTTTAAATTTAAAGCCCGATTTTCAATTCGCTTCAGATGACCCCGGTGAATTGCGCGGTGTACTGAAAATTTTGGGTCAGGACGGGCAAGCCGCGTACAATATTGCCGCGCGGCGTGATGACAACCATATTGCAGCCCTTGGCAACGGTCTGTTTGCAGGGATTGCGGAAGCTGACAATGCAGGGGGCGAAACTGAAGTTTCAGATTCAGATTTGTTTACCGCAGATCTAGAAGCGCCATCACAGGACACCGCCAATATTCCGATCTTATTGTTGATGGCCTTTGCTGGCGGCATTTTGTTGAATGTGATGCCGTGCGTCTTTCCAATATTGTTTATTAAAGCCTCCACATTGATGGGAAGTGCGGGTCTATCGCGCGGCGAGGTTGCCCGTCATGGCTGGATTTATACAGCCGGCGTGGTGGCGACATTTGCCATTATTGGATTGATCTTGTTAATTTTACGTGCCCAAGGGGAGCGGTTAGGATGGGGGTTCCACTTACAGTCACCGACCGTCGTTTTATTATCCTCATACGTATTATTTCTGGTTGGCCTCAATCTTTCCGGCGTGTTTGAAATTGGCACCCGCCTTCAGGGGATTGGCGATGGGTTGACCAAAAAAGACGGGCCTCTCGGTTCATTCTTCACTGGCGCGCTCGCCGTTGTGGTGGCCGCGCCGTGTATTGGCCCGTTTCTATCGGCCCCCATGGGCGCGGCGATATTGCTGCCTGCGGTTTGGGGCATGGCCATCTTTATCGTCATGGCGTTTGGGCTTGCCTTTCCCTATTTGCTCCTCTCGCTTGCTCCGGGTCTTGCCAGCCGGTTGCCAAAGCCGGGCGGATGGATGGTCATTATGCGCCAATTGTTAGCGTTCCCGGTTTACGGGGCGGCGGCGTATTTTCTCTGGGTATTAGCCGCGCAAACCGGTTCAACCGGACTTGCGAGCGCAATGATGGGCTTGTTGGTCTTGGCTGTTGCCGCCTGGGTGTTTGGCCTGTCGGGCGAAAGCAGGCGCGGGGCAATGTTGCAGATCGTTGCGGCGGTTCTCGCCATTGCAGCCCTTTTGCCGTTGCGCAGCTTAACCCCTGCCTCCAGCGCGCGCATCAGTGTGGCGGGCGGTAGCAATCACGGGGCGGTCGCCGGGGCGGTTGATTATGATGAACAGGCAATCCAGCAGCTTACCAGCGAAGGGGCGGGCGTCTTTGTTGATTTCACCGCCGCCTGGTGTGTAACCTGCCAGTTCAATAAATTGACGATTTTCTCAAGCGATAAGGTCGCCGAGGCCTTCGCAACATCGGGCACGACAATGATGGTGGCAGACTGGACGGTACGCGATGAAAAAATTACCGCAGCGTTGCAAAGGTTTAATCGCAGCGGCGTGCCGTTATATGTATACTATCCACCATCAAGCGCGCGGCAAACCGACCCCATCTTATTGCCTTTACCGCTTACCGAAGCCATGGTGACGAGAACGATTTTGGGCGCTGAATAACCGATTTTGTTACGATCAATAAAGATCGCGACATTCTACTGACGATTTTTCTAGTGAAGATTTCGAAGGAGTGAAAAATGACCAATTCCGCTAAAGCCCGCCGTGATTTAACGCGGCTATCAATGCTCGTCGCAACGCTCGGCGCTGTGAGCGTCATTGCAATGGTCCTCACCGGTATTGCTCGCGCCGCGCATGTTGAGCCTGAGCCGGGTCATCACGCCCCTGCATTTACCGGGCTTACCAGTTCGGGGGAGACAATATCACTCGATCAGTTTGCCGGAAAAACAGTGGTTCTTGAATGGACCAATCATGGCTGCCCATTTGTGCAAAAACATTATAATGGCGACAATATGCAAAGCACCCAGCGGGTTGCTGCAGCGGATGAAGACATTGTCTGGATTTCAATTATTTCCTCAGCACCCGGAACACAAGGCTATGTAAGCGCGCAAGAGGCAAACACACTCAGCACTGAGCGTAATGCGGTTCCTGATTATGTTATTCTCGATCCAAGCGGCGAGATTGGCCAATCTTATAAAGCTATTACGACACCGCATATGTTTGTCATCGATGGTGACGGCATGGTTCAGTATAATGGCGCGATGGATGATAAACCCTCTACCAAGCCTTCAAGCCTGGACGGGGCAACCAATTATACGCTCAATGCGATAAACGCCATGCAAGCCGGTGAGCCTATCAATCCAGCGCGCACCAAACCTTATGGCTGTTCTGTTAAGTACAAATCTTAAATCGCGGCGATA
>CAYQXV010000027.1:38263-42409 GCA_964421675.1 uncultured Caulobacterales bacterium | reverse complement strand
GCGCGGGTTTGGTAGCACATGAGTGAACAAGACAGCTCCCGCTTAATCGTTGATTTCGTCGCCGATCCGGTGTGCCCTTGGTGCTATGTCGGGCTGCAAGCGCTGAAACGGTGCGTTCTTACCTTGCGCGATCATGAAGGCTTGAACGTGGTGGTGCGCTTCCGGCCTTATCTGTTGAGCCCAAACACACCGAAAGAGGGCGTCGACCGGGCACGCTATTATGCGCAGAAATTCCCCGATGAAGCGCGCCTGACGGCTATGCGCGAGGCGCTGACCAACGCCGCGGCGCAAATGAACGTTGCCTTCGATCCTTCCAAACCAAGCTGGCTCCCCAATACGGTGAATGCTCATCGCGTGTTGCGCTGGGCCCATTTTGAGGGGCTGCACGAAGTCGTTGCCGAACAATTATATGAGGCGTTCTGGAAACAGGATGCCAATATTGGCACGGCGCAAACCCTCGCCGATATTGCTACCCAGGCGGGCCTTGATGGTGAAAAAGTGCGCGCCGATCTGGCGAGTGAAAAAGACACAGATGAGATTCTTGCCGAGGCAAGCGCCCTCTCACAAGCAGGGGTCACCGGCGTGCCCACCTTTATCGTCAATGAGCGAAAAGGGTTCTCCGGGGCTTTGCCGCCACATGATTTACTGGAAAACATCAAAGCCGCCGCAGGCTTGAAAGCCGCCTAATCTGGCGTGGCTCGGGCTATAGGGCTGGCTGTACGGACGGTTGATGACCGTTTTATGTTGCTAATTTGCAACAGCCGTACATATGGTTCAGTTTGGGACAGTTTTGCACTTGCGAAGGAACCGTATTTCCGCAGAGTGATCACGAAAGCTTGATCGGTGTGTGGGCAGGGGCTTTGTGCACACCAAAAATCAGCTAATTCTACAAAAAATGACTAAAGCCCCACGTTAACTAAGCATGTTACAGAGGGATTTAGACACATGACACCCAAGAACAAGAAACGTTTTTTAACGTTGCTGATTGGCAGTGCGTCGGCAGTGGCGCTTACATGCGCGGCAAGCGCGCAGGACGATGACGCTGATGAAATCGTCGTTACCGGTTCGCGTATTGCGACGGACAGCACGCTAAGCTCGCCAAGCCCAGTTGTGGCGATTGGCGCCGACGATATTAAAACGTCCGGACAGATCGACATTGGCGCCTTGTTGCGCGAGTCACCAGCATTGCAGGCATCGTTACCTGGCTCATTCTCAGCATTTAACGGCGGCGCTCTGGGTGCCAGTCAGTTGAATTTGCGGAATTTAGGAGCTGTGCGCACACTGGTTCTTGAAAATGGTCGACGCCATGTTGCCGGTATTGAGGGAACAGGGACCGTTGATGTTAATACGATTTCTACAGCGCTTCTTGAACGCGTTGAGGTTTTAACTGGCGGTGCATCGTCTATTTATGGTGCGGACGCGGTTACCGGTGTTGTTAACTTCATCACGCGCGACGGCGCGTCATTCGATGGCCTTGAGGTCCGTACACAGGGCGGGATCACCGACGAAGGTGACGCAGAGGAATTCTTCATTTCGGTCGCAAATGGTTTTGAAGTTGATGATGGTCGCGGCTCAATTGTTTTCGGCGCTGAATATCAAAAGCAAACATCAATTCTTGCTGGCGATCGTGATTTTGCCGGTTCAGGTCTGTTCTCAAGTGAAGCCAATACGGCTGCTGTGCAGGCAGGCTTTGGTATTGACCCACAGTTTTCAAATGCCTTCATTCCAAATGTAACGCTTCCGATTACCAGTGCTGGCGGTATTATCGCCCTTGGTGACGGGAATACAGCCGGGTTTTCAAGTGCATTTGTTGAAGTTCTAAATAGTGGCGGTACTCCTGGTTGTTCTACAATCGGTGCGGCGGCCATTCCAACCTGTCAGGTTTTTGACAATGGAACATTGCGTGCCTTTAATCCCGGCGATGTGTTTGGTGGACCATTCTCTGCCAGCGGCGGCGACGGTGTTCCAACACAGCCTGATGATGAAATCTTGCTCCCAGAAATTGATCGCTTCATCATTCAAACAGCAACCACATATGAAATCTTTGAAGGATTGAATTTCTTCGCTGATGTAAAATATGTCACGACCCAAACAACTGAATCTAATCAGGTGAACGGGTTTAATGATGATATTCCTATCGCACTTGATAACCCATTCATTCCGGATGCATTGAGCGCACAGCTGGCAACATTGCAAGCTGAGGGCATTGATCCAATTATTGCGGTCTCCCGCGATGTTCTGGATTTGACAACACGCTCTAACCCTATTGCCGAGCGCAGAACTTTCCGCGTTGTTGGTGGGTTCAAGGGCGAGCTTCCTCAAACCGGTTGGGACTATGAAGTCTCATTCAATTATGGCCGTACTGATGCAGACGTTACGCAAAACTCTCGTGTTGAAGACCGCTATTTTGCAGCGATTGATGCGGTAATTGATCCAGCTTCTGGCGACATTGTCTGTCGTTCTGAACTCCAGGCAAACAATGGTGACGACGTTACAACGCCGCCTTCTTCTCCGTTCCCAGCGCAAAATGATGGATTTGGTATTTCAACATTTAATCCGGGTAACGGCGAATGTGTGCCGCTTAATATTCTGGGTTTTGAGAGCATCACGCAGGAAGCTGCGGATTTCGTGTTCTTACCTGCAACAGCGCAATCGGAAATTGAGCAACGTAATTTCCTTGCGACACTCTCTGGCGATTCATCATCGTTCTTTGAGCTGCCAGCGGGGCCGATTGGTTTTGCCCTCGGTTATGAGTTCCGCAACGAGCGTAGTCGTTTTGATCCAGACTCACTTGATCGCACTGGTTTAACATTTGGCACCATTGAAAGTAATGGTGGCGTCACATTCCCATCTGAGGGTGAATATGAAGTCAACGAATACTTCTTTGAGGGAATTGTTCCAATCCTTGCCGATGTTCGGTTCTTCGAAAAATTGGAAGTCAATGGTGCGGTTCGTTATTCTGATTATGATACATTCGGCAATACAACAACCTGGACAGTGGGTAGCCGTTGGACGCCAGTTCAAACATTGACACTGCGCGCGACATATTCTGAAGCTGTGCGTATTCCAAATGTTGGCGAGGCATTCGGTCCACAAACCACTGCCTTTATTGGAGCGACAGATGATCCATGTAATTTCCAGTTTATTAATGGTGGTTCTGAGTTCCGGTTACAAAACTGTATAGCCCTTGTTGGTGCAACTGCGGGTGTTGATCCTGCAGATGGCGGTTTTGATTCAACCAACTTTAACTCAGCGCGTGTGCCTGGTGTTTCTGGTGGTAATCCGGATTTGACACCTGAAGAGGCAACAACATTTACCGTTGGGGCCGTGTACCAGCCGAACGGTGAATTTAATGGTCTTCTGGACGGTCTTGTGGTCACAGCCGATTATTACAACATCGAAATTGATGCGCTCATTGATACATTGGCTGCGTTTGATATTGCTCAGAACTGTGTTGATGCACCTACGCTAAACAATCAGTTCTGTGACGCTATCGACCGCGATCCAACAACAGGCGCGATTTCGGGCTTCCGTTCAGGTCTTATCAATCTCGCGGCTGTAGAAACTGCCGGTGTTGATTGGCGTGTTGACTATACGTTCGATGTTCCAAGTGCACGTGAACTTGGTACAGTTCGCCTTTCTTCTTTGGGAACCCGTTTCCTGAAAAACGATGAAGTACGCGATGTGTCTGCACCAGATGATATCGTTGACGTTCTGACGACGCTTACACGTCCCAAGTGGATTGTGAACTTCAATGCAGACTGGATCTTGGGCGATCTGACATTGGGTTGGAGTGGCCGGTTTGAATCAAGCCAGTTAACACCCGGTCTTGAGCCACAGGATTTGATCAATGATCCTTTCTTCGTCAATATTACGGAAACTGGAAGCTCAATCGTGAATGACTTCTCAGCATCCTATACGATCAAAGACGGCATTGAGATTTATGGCGGTATCAATAACGCCTTTGATCGCGATCCTTATATTGGTCAGCTTTCACGTCCAGCTGGACCACGTGGTCGTTTCTTCTTCTTGGGTGCGAACTTAACGTTCTAATCCTCGCAGAAAAATACGATAAAAATAAAACCGGCCCTCTTGGGGGGGGCCGGTTTTTGTTTGTGCAATCAATGTGCAATTAATCGGCTTGCG
>CAYQXV010000027.1:33637-38163 GCA_964421675.1 uncultured Caulobacterales bacterium | reverse complement strand
GGCCCCAATGTTGTGCGCCAATCATCGGCGGTGATGGGCCCGGTATGTTTGTGCCGCACACGTCCTTTATGGTCGATGACAAATGTTTCCGGTGCGCCGGTAACGCCGAAGTCGATAGCGGTTCGCCCCATTTGGTCATCGCCTATCTGTGTATAGGGGTTGCCAAAGCGCAATAACCATTGCGCGCCGTCGCCCGGCTCATCTTTCCAATTCAATCCCATAATCGGCACAATATTAGCACGCGCCAGCTGCATAAGGAGTGGGTGTTCGTGGCGGCACGCGACACACCAGGACGCAAAGACATTGACCAATGTGACACGGCCCTCAAGATCGGAGCTTGCAAGGGCAGGGGGGACAATAAAGTCTGGGGACTGCGTTGTCAGTGCAGGCAGGGAAAATTCTGGTACCGGTTTGCCAATTAATTGCGAGGCAAACGGATCTTTGGATTGTTGCAAAGATCCGTAAAATATTGTCGCCATCGCAACGACAATTACAAAGGGAATAAGAAGCCAGACAAAACGCATTCGAATTTAATTGCCGGTTGGCACACCCAGAATAGAGCGGGCATCATAAGCGTTGGTATTTTCTGGTTTCGGATTGGCACCGATTAAAATTTCCAGACGCACCGTATAGAATGCTTGTGCGCCGATCCGGCCAAAATCACCGCCGACCCCGACACCAACACCGGAGCGCCGGGAGCGCGTGCCGGTGCCAAATCCGCCGCCAACTGAAACGCCGCCGCGTTCGTCGCCTTCGATTTGGCGGTCCACAATGCGAAACCAGTCGGCCTCATTTGAGAGGGTTAGTTCCGCGGCCCGGCGCAATGCAAAATCTTCAACTTGCTCAGCAGGCTGGCTGCCCGATCCGCGATAGATAACCCGAAACCGGTTCGCTTCAATGCGCGTATTGGTATAGCCGAACTGGCTCTTACCGGCCGGACTATATTCAGCCGGTCCCGTGGCGGCGCAGGCAGTGAGCCCGACCAGAACAGCACAGGCAGTCAGTGTTCTTGCGACAGTGATTGGACGCATGACAGTCTCCTTAGATATCCCCGGCCACATGATTTAGCGTAAGATGGTGCCCAATGTACTGCGTCGGGCGACCTCTCACAAGCCATAGTCTTTAGGCCCTTCGGTTGGATTCTTGGCGGGTTGGCTTGTCATGGAGGGGTATCCAGTTCTAAATCCTCATTCTATTTCCCAATTCTATATCCCAGTTCAATTTAAACGTCAGATGGAGACCCCTGAAATGACCGGCCAATCCAAAACCAACGCCAAGCTCCCTGATTTTGACTGGAAAGACCCGTTTCACCTGGATTTGCAGCTGAATGATGAAGAGCGAATGATACGCGATGCCGCTCATGGATATGCCCAAAGCGCGTTAATGCCGCGGGTTGTGTCGGCCAATCGCGAGGAGCGCTTTGACCGTGAGATCATGACGGAGATGGGCCAGCAGGGCTTGTTGGGGGCAACCTTGCCAGAACAATATGGCGGCGCGGGCGCAAGCCATGTGGCCTATGGGCTGATCGCGCGCGAAGTTGAGCGGGTCGATAGTGGCTATCGCTCGGCCATGTCGGTGCAATCGTCTTTGGTAATGCATCCGATTTTTGCCTTCGGTGATGAGGCGCAGCGGATGAAATTTCTCCCCAAGCTTGCGAGCGGTGAGTTTGTTGGGTGCTTTGGATTGACCGAGACCGACGGGGGCTCTGATCCCGGTGCGATGCTGACCCGCGCCGTAAGCGTCGATGGCGGCTACCGCCTGTCGGGGTCAAAGATGTGGATTACAAATTCTCCGATTGCGGACATTGCGGTAGTTTGGGGCAAGCTGGATGATGTCATTCGCGGATTTATTGTTGAGCGGGGCATGGACGGTTTCACGACACCGAAAATTGACGGCAAATTATCGCTGCGCGCATCGATTACCGGCGAGATTGTTTTAGATGATGTGTTTGTGCCTGCGGAAAACTTACTGCCAAATGTGAAAGGGTTGCGCGGGCCGTTCTCATGCCTGAATAAAGCACGCTACGGTATTTCCTGGGGGTCAATGGGGGCCGCAGAAGCGTGTTGGCACGGTGCCCATAGTTACGCCATGGAGCGCATTGTCTTCGGCAAACCCATCGCCGCCACACAATTGGTGCAAAAAAAGCTCGCCGATATGCAAACGGATATCGCGCTCGGCCTGCAAGGGGCGTTGCGTCTTGGCCGCATGCTTGATGAGGGCATGTGGGCACCGGAAACAATTTCTCTAATGAAACGCAATAATTGCGGCAAGGCGTTGGATATTGCCCGTGTCGCGCGCGATATTCATGGGGGGAACGGAATATCAGAAGAATATCACGTACTGCGCCACGCCATGAATCTTGAGACGGTTAATACCTATGAAGGTACCCATGACGTTCACGCCCTTATCCTTGGGCGCGCGCAAACCGGCATTCAGGCTTTTATGTAAGCCCGGTAGGTATTTTGAACCATATTATGTATGCTGATTATTACGGCATGCGTGCAGAAAATTTAAGTGCTCGCATGCCTTGTTCTGTCGACAATGGCCGCAAGAACAATAAAAATAATGTAGCTGGCTAAACCGGAAATCGCGACGGTTTCAATATTGGCGGGCACGGGCCCAAAATGTCCGTAAAGCTGCGCGCCAATGAGGAGCGCAACCAAAAGCAGCGGCATCATGGTTCCGATCATATTATGCGCGCGGGTTTTTGCCAGATAGATCACCATCCCAATTGTCAGCAGTCCCACCTCAAGTCCAAGAGATAACGAGCCATATTGCCATAAGCCCAAACCAACTTTTTCCCCGCCGGGCCACAGCGCAAGATCGGGAACATGCATCAAATAGTCCGTAGCCCAATGGGAAAATATCAAAATGCCAATGATTAGACCGCCCAAAAGGCCTGCAGATTTTCGCAAAAAGGCATAGACGAGCCCGCCGCCAATGCTCCAGGCAAGGGCCATGGCAAGGCTATGTGTCCAGGGCATATAATAAAGGTCGAGATGATTAGCTTGGGTAAAGCTTTCAATGACCCGGGCTTTTTCAATACCAAGTAGAATGAAGGGAGCCCACAGAAGATCGAGAAATTGAACGGCAACAAATGCATGCCAAAGTTTGATCCGTCCGCCCGCAAGTGCAGCGGCAGGCGCATAGTGACCAACAAACATAATCAAACCCCGCTTTTATCTTGCCCTCACTTATCATATAGTGATTGCGTGGACGCAAACAATAGAAGAGTGATGATGGCGCATCGCCGGAGACCGTGTGTGGGTGCGCTCATTGGGTTGTTCTGTCTTGTCGCTTGCGATCACCAACACGTCGCACAAGCGCCTGAGAGGGAAGTCTCCATGAAATATGAACATACAGATATTCAGTCTGGCGCGTATAAAACCCTTGATGGTAAAGCGCCAATCGTGATCGCCCATCGCGGCGCGAGCGGGCTGCGCCCCGAACATACCCTTGAATCATACGACCTTGCGATTGATAAAGGCGCAGATTTTATTGAGCCCGATCTTGTTTTAACAAAGGACGGCCATCTTGTGGCGCGCCATGACCGTTATCTTTCCACCACAACCAATGTTGCTGATCACCTCGAATTTAAAGATCGCAAGACCGTAAAGCCAGGCCATGAGGGTGCTGATTGGTTTGTGGAAGATTTTACCCTCGCAGAAATGAAATCGTTACGCGCGATTCAGCCCCGCAGAGATCGCGACCTTTCCTATGATGGTCAATTCACGGTACCGACATTTGATGAGATTATGGCGCTTGCCCAACGCCGTTCCGAAGAGACCGGGCGCAGGATTGGCGTTTATCCTGAGACCAAACACCCCGCCGCATTTGAGGCCGTAGGATTATCATTTGATGATGCGCTGTTGGAAACGCTGAACCGATATGGATATGGCTCGGCAGAGGATCCGGTGTTTATCCAGTCCTTCGAGGCTGACATTTTGAAACGATTGCGCCCGCGCACCAGCATTCGCTTTATCTTTCTCACCGAATTTCAACCAACCGACCCGTTCAACAAAATTGCCGCCTATGCCGATGGCGTCGGCCCCTATAAAAACCTTTTGCTCGACGAAAATGGCGCCGATAACGGATTTGTAATCGCCGCCCACAATGCGGGATTGGCGGTTCACCCCTGGACATTTCGCGATGATGCCCTGCCTGACGGGTTTGTCGGCAACGGCGAAGATGAAATTCTTCGCTATCTCGCGATTGGAATCGATGGATTTTTTACCGACTTTGCCGGTACTGGCCGAAATGCGGTTACTAAACTCAACCCGTAATTTGCTGCATTGCAGCATAAATTTATGGGGTAGTTATCGCTAAAATAGCAAAGATTTCGACAGTCGCCTGCCAGTTTGCAACGTGAAAACAGTTGAATCGCTCGTGACTTGACGGGCGATACTCCCTCATCCAAGTACAGTCCGAACTTAGGCGAGAGACTTGGTTTTACGTGGAAAATTGCAGGCAGGGATTAATCTTTCATCGGGTAAGATTAGCAATGGCCGTCAGTGCTGCTGTTAGTG
>CAYQXV010000027.1:21559-33537 GCA_964421675.1 uncultured Caulobacterales bacterium | reverse complement strand
AGTGCTGCTGTTAGTGTCGCTTTAAAAAGCAAAACAGCAAATTGCGCCGTTGCGAGCGGCAACGCTCTGTTTTGGTGCAGCTTCTACGCGATACCTATAGCGACTTTCCAAATGCATGTTGGAGGACTTAATGGCTGAACGACCGCATGAACATGATTCTGAATTTGAACCGCTCGCCCTGCGCGTGCCGGCTCCCAAATGCAGACCGGGCGATACGCCGGATTTTTCCGACATGGAAATTCCCAGAGCAGGCGAGGTGCGCTGCCCGCCGGTTGATGTCAAACCAGCCGACATTCACGATATGGCTTACTCGATTATTCGTGTATTGAATAAAGAGGGCGAGGCCGTCGGCGAATGGGCAGACCATGGCCTTGATGATGAAAAGCTGATCGAAGGGTTGCGCGATATGATCAGGGTGCGGGCCTTCGATGCGCGCATGCTCATGGCGCAGCGCCAGGGTAAAACTTCATTTTATATGCAGGCGCTGGGCGAAGAAGCCATTGCTTGCGCTTTTGCAAAGGCAACGCGCAAAGGGGATATGAATTTCCCCACCTATCGCCAGCAAGGGCTTTTGCTGTCATCGGGCTATCCGCTCGAAACCATGATGAACCAGATTTTCTCCAACAAAGAAGACCCGTTGGAAGGGCGTCAATTGCCGGTTCTGTATAGCGTTAAAGATCATGGATTTTTTACCGTCTCTGGAAACCTGTCGACCCAATATATTCAGGCGGTCGGCTGGGCAATGGCATCTGCGATTAAAGGCGATACGGCGATTGCCGCGGGCTGGATTGGGGATGGCTCAACGGCAGAATCTGATTTTCATTCCGCATTGGTGTTTGCCTCAACCTATCAAGCGCCGGTGGTGTTGAATATTGTCAACAATCAATGGGCAATCTCGACATTTCAGGGAATTGCAACCGGGGAGGCGGGCACACTTGCCTCGCGCGGCCATGGGTTTGGTATTCCTTCTTTGCGGGTTGATGGCAATGATTATCTGGCCGTCTATGCGGTGTCGCGATGGGCAACGCAGCGCGCGCGCCTCAACCTTGGGCCGACACTCATTGAATATGTCACCTACCGGGCTGGCGGTCACTCAACTTCTGATGACCCGTCCGCATACAGACCAGCCGAAGAATCTTCCGCATGGCCCCTTGGCGACCCGATTGAGCGCTTAAAAGATCATTTGATCGCTCGTAATGTCTGGTCAGAGGAGCGCCACGTACAGGCAAGCGCTGAGATTGAAAGTGAAATCGTCATGGCGCAAAAGGCGGCCGAGAAAAACGGCACCCTGCACGACAATAATCATGTATCTGCAAGCGCCATGTTTGAACAGGTTTATGCGGACATCCCAGAGCATTTGCGCCGTCAACGTCAAGAACTTGGAGTTTAACCTTATGCCACGCAAGACAATGATTGAGGCGTTGCGCAGCGCCATGGATGTTACGATGGAACGCGATAAAGGCGTTGTGGTATTCGGCGAAGATGTTGGTTATTTTGGCGGCGTGTTCCGCTGTACTGCTGGCCTGCAGGAAAAATATGGCGCCTCGCGCTGCTTTGATGCACCGATTAGTGAAAGCGGTATTGTCGGGGCGGCGATTGGAATGGCGGCAAATGGACTGCGCCCATGCGTAGAAATTCAGTTTGCAGATTATATGTTCCCTGCCTACGACCAGATCGTTCAGGAGGCCGCGCGCATTCGCTATCGCTCTAATGGCGATTTTTCCGCGCCGATTACAATTCGCATGCCGACCGGCGGGGGAATTTTCGGCGGGCAAACCCACAGCCAAAGCCCGGAAGCATTGTTTACCCATGTTGCGGGTTTGAAAACCGTGATCCCGTCAAACCCATATGACGCCAAGGGCTTATTGATTGCGTCTATTGAAGATGATGATCCGGTGATCTTTTTAGAGCCTAAGCGGCTTTATAATGGCCCGTTTGATGGCCATCATGACCGCCCGGTAACGCCCTGGTCAAAACACCCCTTAGGAGAGGTGCCGGATGATTATTATACGGTGCCCTTGGGAAAAGCGGCCATTCGCCGTGAGGGCGAAGCCGTCACTATACTGACTTATGGCACAATGGTCTATGTAACCGAAGCCGCGGTTGCGCAAACCGGTATTGATGCCGAAATTATCGATCTGCGGACTTTGGTGCCCTTGGATTTGGAAACCATCGTCGCGTCTGTTCAAAAAACTGGCCGATGCGTTGTTGTCCATGAGGCTACCCGCACATCTGGTTTTGGCGCAGAGCTTATCTCGCTGGTGCAAGAGGAATGTTTTTATCATCTGGAAACACCTGTGGCACGGGTAACAGGATGGGATACGCCATACCCTCATGCGCAGGAGTGGAGTTATTTTCCGGGGCCTGACCGCGTTTGTGATGCTTTAAACTCTGTGATGGAGGCCGCTTAAATGGGCCAGCATGAAATTAAACTCCCTGACGTTGGTGAAGGTGTTGCCGAAGCCGAACTCGTCGAATGGATGGTCGAGGAAGGTCAAAATGTGCGCGAGGATGATGTGCTCGCGGCGGTGATGACCGATAAAGCGACTGTCGAAATCCCTTCACCGGTGGACGGCAAAATCGTCTGGCGCGGCGCATCGATTGGCGATGTTCTTGCCGTTGGCTCACCCATCATTCGGCTAGAAGTTGATGGCGATGGTAATGTTTCTGGTGATGCACCAAGCAGCGCTGACGCTGACGAAAAGACGGTCGCTATTCAACAAGTCGAAACCAAAGCGCCAGCACCGGTTGCGCAAAAAGCCGAACCGGCGTCAACGCCTGCCCCTGCATTAAACGGTGCGTCGTCGGGAAAAACTATTGCATCTGGCACCGCAAGAGCGGCCCGCGCGGAAGGCGAAAGCCCGCTTGCCTCCCCGGCGGTAAGAGCGCGCGCGCGCAATACCGGTATTGATCTGCGCGCCGTTGCTGGGTCTGGCCCCGCTGGCCGCATCACCCATAATGATATTGATGCTGTCCTCGAAAAGGGCCCCGGCAGAGCTCAATCGCGAGGGGCGGCGCTTGCGCCGCGTACAGCCATATCGCAGGTTAAAGTTGTTGGCCTGCGCCGGCGCATTGCGGAGAAAATGAAAACCGCAAAATCGCGTATTCCCCATATTACCTATGTGGATGCGATTGATGTGACGTCCCTAGAAGAGTTGCGCGCGAGCCTGAATAAAAAACGTTCAGACGACCAGCCAAAACTGACACTCTTACCGTTTTTGATGCGCGCCCTTGCTAAGGCGCTAGAAGAACACCCGCAAATGAATGCAATTTTTGATGATGAAGAAGGTGTCATTCATCAACATGCGGGCCTTCATATGGGTGTTGCCACACAAACACCGAACGGATTGATTGTTCCGGTTGTACGCCATGTTGAATCGTTAGGCGTTTGGGATTGCGCACGTGAAATGGCACGCCTGGCGGAGGCTGCACGCGATGGGTCTGCCAAAAAGGAAGAACTTTCGGGCTCGACTATTACCATTTCATCGCTAGGTGCGATGGGCGGTATTGTGACGACGCCGGTTATCAATCATCCAGAAGTTGCGATTATCGGTGTGAATAAAATGCAGGTTCAGCCAGTTTGGGATGGGCAACAATTTGCTCCCCGCAAAATAATGAACCTGTCTTCCAGTTTTGACCACCGGGTTATTGATGGCTGGGATTGCGCGGTGTTTATCCAACACATTAAAACTCTGCTGGAATCACCAGCTGAAATTTTTATTGATTAAAACCTATATTTTTACCAACCAATCGGACGACTTCTCATGGCGAATGAAAAATGTGACCTGCTAATTATTGGCGCGGGGCCGGGCGGATATGCAGCGGCAATCCGTGCTGGGCAATTGGGCATTGATACGATTGTTATCGACCGCCAACCGCCGGGCGGTACCTGTTTAAATGTGGGCTGCATTCCGTCAAAGGCGCTTATTCATGTCGCCAATGATTTTGAAAAGGCGCGCCATTTTGCAAAAGATAGCGTAATTGGCATTTCCGCAAGTGAGCCGAAAATTGATCTGGCTAAAACCGTTGCCTGGAAAGACGGCATTGTTAAGCGGTTAAACCAAGGTGTTTCCGGCTTGATGAAGAAGGCGAAAGTTCGCCACATCACCGGAGAGGCGGAAATTGTCGACGGCAAAACCGTCACCGTCACAACCGATGGCGAGCAAACACGGATCGTCACCAAAACCTTGTTGATCGCAACGGGCTCGCAACCTGTCGCCCTGCCATTTTTGCCCTTTGATGAAACGGTCATCTCATCAACCGAGGCTTTGTCATTGACAAAATTACCAAAAAAACTGGTTGTCATTGGCGGGGGCTATATTGGTTTGGAAATGGGAACGGCCTTTGCCAAGCTCGGCGTGCAAACAACAATCGTCGAGGCGGCGGGGCAGTTGCTGCCGCAATATGATGCAGAGCTTGTCGCGCCCGTTGCAAAGCGGCTTAAAGCGCTTGGCGTTACAATCCATTTGAATACCAAAGCAACCGGCGCCGATAAAAAGGGACTTGCGGTTCAATATGAAGATGGCAGCGCAGATAGTCTTCCCGCTGATAAAATTCTTGTCACTGTTGGCCGCAAACCCGCCGTCACTGGATATGGTCTTGATGGATTAATGCTGGACCGGGACGGCGCGTTTATTCGCATCAATGAGCAGTGTGCAACCTCAATGCGCGGCGTTTACGCGATTGGCGATGTAACGGGCGAACCTATGCTGGCGCACCGGGCCATTGCGCAAGGTGAAATGGTTGCGGAACATATTTCCGGCATTGCCCGCGAATGGGACAAACGGGTGATTCCCGCAATTTGTTTCACGGATCCGGAAATTGTATCAGCGGGCCTGTCGCCGCAAGAGGCAACCGATCAGGGGATTGAGATCATTACCAATAGTTTTCCCTTTTTGGCCAATAGCCGCGCCATGACGATGGAAGATGAATCTGGTTTTGTACGGATTGTTGCCCGCAAGGATAATCATCTTGTATTGGGCATTCAGGCGGTCGGCGGCGGCGTTGCCGAATTGTCCGCCAGCTTTGGGCTTGCCATTGAAATGGGCGCGCGCCTTGAGGATATTGCCGGGACAATTCATGCCCATCCAACGCAAGGGGAAGCCTTTCAAGAGGCCGCATTGCGCACCCTTGGCCATGCGCTGCATATTTAATCGCGGGTCAGAATAAACAGCGCTTCTTCCGCGCGTAAATTGGCAAGAGCGCGGTTCACTCCATTGGGATTAAATTGCCTCGGCGGTGCGTTTGAGCGAATGGAATAGGCCGCTTCCAGCGTAATGTTTTGCGCGGTGCATAAATAAATAAAATCACTCAATGTGCATAAATGAATATTGTCAGTTTCATGCCAGGGCGTTGGCAGCACTAACGATTGCGGCATGCGCCCACTGAAAAGCAGGGACAAGCGCAAGCGCCAATGAGCAAAATTCGGTGTAGACACAAACACCCGATTGCCAATTCGCAACGCCTGATCGAGCACATCAAGCGGGCGATACATGGCCTGTATGGTTTGGGTCAAAATGACATTATCAAAAGAGCGATCAGGATAATCGCGCAGGTCAGTATTGGCATCCCCCTGGACAACAGATAGGCCCCGGCTAACGCAGGAGGCAACGCCGTCACGAGAGATTTCCAGCCCCTGTACGCGCATTGCTGGTTTTTTATCCAGCATGGAAAGCAGATCGCCGGCTCCGCACCCAACATCCAGAACCGAGCTTTGCGCGGGTATCCGCGACGCAATCAGTTCAAACGTATGATTTATCTCTTCTGTCACTGAAGCTATGATTCCAATATTTCAGTATGCGGTTCTTGTTTGAAATCAAGGTGAGCGGCGTTAATAAACCCGCGCACCACATTTAAAAATTCCGGTTCATCAAGAAGAAAAGCATCATGGCCTTTATCGGTTTCAATTTCGACAAAAGAAACATCGCAGCCCGCCGCATGCAGCGCGCGAACAATGTCTCTATTCTCTGCGGTCGGATAGAGCCAATCTGAACTAAAGGAAGCGGTCAAAAACCGCGCTGACGTTTCCATAAAGGCATTCGCTAGGCGGCCTCCGCTTTTATTAGCAAGATCAAAATAGTCCATAGCTCTTGTGATATATAAATAGGCATTGGCATCAAAGCGATCGACAAAGGTCATGCCTTGATGGCGCAAATAGCTTTCAACCTGAAAATCTGCATCAAAACCGAAGGCCACCTTATCGCGGTCTTGCAGGTCGCGGCCAAACTTTCGGTTCAGCGTATGCTCAGAGAGATAGGTAATATGCGCAGTCATGCGGGCAACAGCCAATCCCTTATCGGGTGCGCTATCACTATCAAGATATCGCCCTTGTTGCCATTTGGGATCGGCCATCACTGCTTGGCGTCCTACCTCATGGAAGGCAATATTTTGCGGGGAATGTTTTGCAGATGTTGCAATGGGGGCTGCGGCAAAAATTCTATCGGGATAGCTCGCCGCCCATTCCAGAACCTGCATGCCGCCCATTGATCCGCCAACAACCGCTAATAATTTATCGATTTTTAGATGGTCGATGAGTTTGGCTTGCGCGCGCACCATATCGCCAATCGTCAGT
This sequence comes from uncultured Caulobacterales bacterium, assembly GCA_964421675.1. Classification (GTDB taxonomy): domain Bacteria; phylum Pseudomonadota; class Alphaproteobacteria; order Caulobacterales; family Parvularculaceae; genus CALLPQ01. The sequence goes on along the minus strand of CAYQXV010000027.1, from coordinate 26,966 downwards.
ACGGGAAAAGAAAGTCCCCATGCCTTGCCGGTGTCCGGGTTAATCGAGGCCGGGCCAGTTGTGCCCATGCACCCGCCAAGAATATTTGAGCAGATAACAAAATATTTGTCCGTATCGATGGATTTGCCGGGGCCGATCAGCCGCGACCACCAGCCCTCGCGCTCACTGACGGGATTATGCCCGGTGGCATATTGATCCCCGGTGAGGGCGTGGCAGATCAAAATTGCATTGCGGCCGTCTTTATCGAGCGTCCCCCAGCTTTCATAGGCAATGGTAACATTCGACAACGCCTGACCCCCATCAAGGGGGAGGGGGGCATCTAGCGTTACAGATGTTGGCGTATGGGGCGGCATTGGTGGATTCTCAAAGAGAAAGGCTTGCGAGTGTTGCGGGCCCATGGCTATACCAGCGCGTGAGTTGATTAGCAAAGCCATGATGATTTCGCCCTGATCCGCAATATGTTAGTGAAGACTATGAGCCAGACTGCCCCGCCCAATGCCCCAAAAGTGCCCGTGCCCCAGCCCGGCATTGCGGATCTTGCGCCTTATGTGCCCGGAAAAGCCCCTATTGCAAAAGATAGCGCTCAGGAAATCTTCAAATTATCGTCGAATGAGTCAGCTCTTGGGCCAAGTCCCAAGGCGATGGCGGCATTTGAAGCGGCCACCGGGGATTTGCATCTCTATCCGGATGGGAGCGCGGCGGGGTTGCGCGAAGCGATTGGCAATGAATATGGGCTAAACCCGGACCATCTCATTTGCGGCGCCGGTTCTGACGAAATATTACAACTTCTCTGCCAAGCCTATCTTGGTGTCGGCGACAATATCGTTCAAAGCGCCCACGGATTTTTGGTATATGCAATCGCCGCGCAGGCCTGCGGCGCGCAGGTGCGGTTTGCAGAGGAAACAGATCTCACCGCCGATATTGATGCAATGCTGGCGCTGATTGATGAGCGCACAAAAATTATCTTTCTCGCAAATCCCAACAACCCTACCGGGACATGGCTTTCCAAAGACCAGATTGCCCAGTTACATGCGAACCTTCCGCCCCATGTGCTGTTGGTATTAGATGCAGCTTACGCGGAATATATGACCAATGATGCGTATGAGCCGGGAATTGATCTGGTGTCGCGCAATCGCAATGTCGTCATGACGCGTACCTTTTCGAAAATTTATGGGCTTGGTGCTTTGCGCCTTGGGTGGGCCTATGGGCCTCCCGGTATTATCGATATTTTAAACCGGGTGCGGGGGCCTTTTAATGTCTCTGCTCCTGCGCAATTGGCCGGTATTGCCGCAGTCGGTGACCATGAATTTGTAGAGAAAAACCGTCAGCATAATGAGCATGAACGCGCGGTCATGACACAGCGGCTGCGCGGGCTTGGGCTACGGGTTCAAGACAGCGCCGGAAATTTTTTGTTGGTCCATTTTGAACAGGTTCCGGGCCGCGCCGCATCAGATATGCAAGCCTATCTTGCAAAAGAGGGCGTGATGGTTCGCGAAATGACCGCTTATGGATTGCCCGATGCCCTTAGAATTTCTATCGGAGAGAGTAAAGCCAATCGCCGCTGTCTCGATCTGCTGGATGCCCGGTTAGGGGAGAATGGCAATGGATAAGCCTTCGCCCTTTGAAACCGTCGCCCTTATCGGGACTGGATTGATTGGCGCTTCCTTTGCGCTGGCCATGAAGGAAGCAAAGCTGTCAAAAACGATTATCGGCTTTGATGCCGACCCGGATATTCTAAGTCGTGCGGTAACGTCATCGGTTATCGATAAGCCAGCCGATAGTCTTGAGGCGGCGTTGCGCGAGGCGGACTTTATTGTACTGGCAACGCCAGTTGGGGCCTTTTCATCGCTGTGTACCGATCTCAACACCCATGTGCGCTCCGGCACAATCATTATCGATGTGGGCTCGACAAAGGGCACCATTGTCGAAATGGCCAGCGTGTTGGGCGAAGAGATTTACTTCGTGCCCTCCCATCCCGTTGCCGGTACCGAGCAATCCGGACCAGAGGCAGGGTTTGCTAGCCTGTTCCGCGAGCGTTGGTGCATTATCACCCCGCTTGATCGAAAAGATGAAGCCTATCTGCAAGCGGTTGAGCGGGTAAAACATGTCTGGCAAGCTATTGGCGCGCATATTGAGGTGATGGATGCGGCCCGCCACGATCTTGCCCTTGCGGTGACATCGCATTTGCCGCACTTAATCGCATTTACCCTTGTCGGGGCGGCGGATGATTTGGAAAATGTCACCGAGGCGGAGATTGTAAAATATTCCGCAGGCGGATTTCGAGATTTCACGCGGATTGCCGCCTCAGACCCGACCATGTGGCGCGATGTTTTTTTAAATAATAAGGATGCGGTGCTGGAAGTGCTGGGCCGGTTTTCCGAAGAGCTTGCGGTTCTGCAACGCGCCATTCGGTGGGGCGATGGGGAGACGCTCTCAGAGGTATTTACCCGCGGTAAGGCGTTGCGCCAGGCAATTGTTGAAGCCGGACAGGAAACCGATGAACCAAACTTTGGCCGCGATGGTTAAGCCCTAGCTAAATTTACGCACTGACGTCGGTAAGTCGCACCTTATGGCCCCATAGTCTTTTAATGTGTTCAATGATGGCGGTTTTGGATTTTGGATCGAGCTTGCGGTTTCGATAGACCGTGTGTTGCAGGTTCAATGTGCGATCGCCCGATAGATCTGCGCCGACAACCTGAATATTGGGTTCATGCATGCCCAGATCATACATGGTTGCTAAGGTCTCGCGTACCCGTTCAAACCCTTGATCATTATGAATTGCCGCGATTTCCAAATGATTTTCGCGCGCATCATCGGCAATGGCGAACAGTTGAAACTGGCGCATGACAGTTGGGGAGAGATATTGCAGGATAAAACTTTCATCGCGATAGTTTTTCCACGCATCTTTTAGCGCGCCGCGCCAGTCGCTTTGGCCCGCAAGCTCGGGAAACCATGTCCGGTCTTCCGGTTTGGGGTTCTCACAAATCCGCTTGATATCTTCCATCATCGCAAAACCGAGCGCGTAAGGGTTGATGCCCGAATAACGCTGATCATCAAAGCCTGGCTGGAACACCACAGAAGAATGGGAGTGAAGAAACTCCATGATCGAACCTTCGGAAATCTGGCCGCGATTATAAAGTTCGTTCATAATATAATGGTGGGTAAAGGTCGCGCAGCCCTCATTCATCACTTTGGTTTGCTTTTGCGGATAAAAATATTGCGATATATTCCGGACAATGCGCACCAATTCACGTTGCCACGGTTTTAGAACCGGGCTTGCTTTTTCAATAAAATAGAGAAGATTTTCTTCGGGCAGTTTTATATTGCGCACTTCTTGTTGGCGCTCTTCAGATTGGTCTTCATCTTCTTCGACATTGGGCAAAGTGCGCCAAATATCATTGAAATTTTCCCGCTCATGTTCTGCGCGCGCCAGCATTTTTTGCATGAGATCATCATCGGACATCCGCGCCGGGCGTTTATAGCGGAACACACCTTGATCCATTAAGGCGTGGGCGCTATCGAGAATTTTTTCAACATCCTCAAGGCCATATTCATCTTCGCATTTGGCAATATATTTTTTGGCAAAGTCGAGATAGGACAAAATGCCATCCGCATCTGTCCATTGGCGAAACAGATAATTGTTTTTGAAAAAATGATTATGCCCGAAACAGGCATGCGCCATCACCAAAGCCTGCATGGTCATGGTGTTTTCTTCCATCAGATAGGCAATACACGGGTTTGAATTGATAACGATTTCATAGGCCAGTCCCGAATAGCCCTTTTGATACATCATCTGGTCGCGGCTAAAATGTTTCCCGAATGACCAATGTTGATACATTAGGGGCATGCCATGAGACGAATAGGCATCCAGCATTTGTTCAGAGGTTATGATTTCAATCTGATTGGGATATACATCAAGTCCAAGATCGTTGAGGGCAATATCTTCGATGGCCTCCAAAGCATTGTCGAGGGTTTGGAAGGTCCATTCGCTATCGCTATAGATCAGGGATGAAGAGGCTGCTGCTTGGGTCATCACGCTACCTCTTTATCGCGAGCAAATAGTTCGCGGAAAACGGGGAAAATATCTTGCGGGCGGGCAATGCGGGTTTGCGCAAAATGGTCGAAAACGGGCGCTAATGTACGATAAGCGCGCCACAATTCCGCGCCGGAATCGCTATCTGCAAAAACCTGTAGCTCGCGTTCATCCAATATCTCAATATAGGCATAGTACTGACTGATTGGCATCACGTCATTGGTAAGCATTTCAACGCAGCGTTGCGCATCGCCGCTTTGGGTATAGCCGTCAGAGGCTTGCGCCACATAAATATTCCATTCATGGGCGGCAAAGCGTTCTTTTTGAATGCGCAGCATTTCTTCAAGTGCAGTGGAGACCACCGTGCCGCCGCTTTGACGAGAATAGAAAAAGGTATGCTCGTCAACTTCTTCTGCATGGTGGGTGTGGCGGATAAAGACGACTTCCAGTCGTTCATAGCGGCGTTGCAAGAACAGATAGAGCAACATGTAAAACCGCTTGGCGAGGTCTTTTTCGCGCTCCCCCATGGAACCGGAAACATCCATCAGGCAGAACATCACGGCCGCTGTGGTTTCAACCGGTGTGGGCTCAAACGCATTATAGCGCACATCAATGGGATCAATATAAGGCGCCCATTTGCGTTTCTTTTCTTTTTCATCAAGCTCGGTGATGAGGGCTTTTTTCTCCGCAATCTCTTGCGCGTCTGGCTGGGAAATACGCTCAAGGGCAAACAGGCGTTCTTTGAGCGCGTTCATCTCCTTGGTTGATGGGCGGCCAAGAGCGAGGCGGCGACCATGGGCATTGCGCATGGTGCGAATTAAATTCATATTTGTTGGCGAGCCTACACTGGTAACGCCCGCGCGTTTAAAGGCGGTCGATTTAATTTCTTTTAGCGAGCGCTTAACAAGGTTGGGCAATTCCAAATCTTCGAAAAAAATATCGAGAAATTCTTCCTGGGTGAGGGTGAATTGAAATTCATCCTCGCCTTCGCCTGAATCGCTGGCGTCTTTTCCCTGTCCCTCGCCGCCGCCCTTTGGCGGTTTTTTAATGCGGTCGCCCGCATCAAATTCTTTATTGCCCGGATGAATGCCCTGACGTTGGCCGGTTTCGGGGTTATGGCGCAGTTTCGGTTCTGCGGTTGAGTTTGAGGGAATAGATATTTTCTCGCCCTTGTCGAGATCAGAAACTGAGCGATCGCGGATCGATTTATTGACCGCTTCCTTGATCTGTTTGCGTGCACGTTTGAGGAACCGTTGGCGATTGCCAAGCGATTTACCTTGCGGGTTCTTGCGTCGATCAATGAAGTGGGATTGGGTCATTGTTTTTTCCTTGATCGCGCGATCTTTCGAGATGCAATCCCGGGGAATTGCTTTT
>CAYQXV010000027.1:8131-21459 GCA_964421675.1 uncultured Caulobacterales bacterium | reverse complement strand
TGTTTTTTCCTTGATCGCGCGATCTTTCGAGATGCAATCCCGGGGAATTGCTTTTCGCTATTTCACGTGTCTTGCCAGTGAAACAATAGGAAAACCTGTTCCAACCCGTCGCTTTGTTGTCAAAAATATTTGTAGAATACCAACCTCCATCGAAGCTGAATTCCTGCAATTCATTGTGTTCGGGATTGGCATCACTACTGTTTGCCAGCGGACTATTGTTGAAATCTTCCGTGGTTATATTGGCCAACTGAAAAACTGCGCTGGCATAGTGCCAAAAGCCACTAACCTCACCAACGGTAATTGATTGCTCGCATGTTAAGTCAACGAACTTGCAACTATTTTTCAACCCGATCACTGGCACAACCTTGTTAAAGAAATATCCCGCAGAAAACATCAAGACACCAGCTATGCTAGTCGCCGCCAAAATCTTGATATGAGAAGGTTTCATTATAGGAATTGCTTTTTTTTGAGGCCGTTATCCCGCCTTGTTTACCCGCATATACCACTCAACCAGGCGGCGTACCTGACGCGGGGTGTAGCCGCGTTCAACCATGCGTGTGACGAAGGTCTCGTGTTTGGCTTCTGATTCAGAATCCTTTTTTGAATCAAAAGAAATAACCGGCAGCAAATCTTCCACTTGCGAGAACATCCGTTTTTCAATCACATTTCGTAGTTTCTCATAGGATGTCCATTTGGGGTTGCGCCCTTCATTATTGGCGCGCGCCCGCAAGGTGAATTTGACGACCTCATTGCGAAAGTCCTTAGGATTGGCAATGCCTGCCGGTTTTTCAATTTTTGACAGCTCTGCTTCTAAGGTCGCACGTTCCAACAATTGGCCTGTGTCTGGATCTTTGAAATCCTGATCTTCAATCCATGCATCAGCATATCCGATATAGCGGTCAAACAGATTTTGTCCGTATTCGCCATAGCTTTCCAGATAGGCTTTTTGAATTTCTTTGCCAATAAATTCCGCATATCGACCCGAAAGCTCAGATTTGATGAAGTCGAGATATTTTTTCTCGGTTTCTTCGGGAAATTGTTCGCGAACAATCGCGTTTTCCAGCACATACATAAGATGAACAGGATCGGCGGCGACTTCTTCAGTGTCAAAATTAAAGGTTGATGATAAAACCTTATAGGCAAACCGGGTCGAGATGCCGTCCATGCCCTCATCAATACCCGCCGCATCGCGATATTCTTGATGTGATTTTGCTTTGGGGTCGGTGTCTTTTAGCTTGTCGCCGTCATAGACGCGCAATTTTGAAAAGAGATTGGAATTTTCATGCTCGCGCAACCGCGTCAACACCGAAAACCGTGCGAGCATATCGAGAGTTTCAGGGGCGCAGGGTACATTTGCTAGCTCTGAATGAGAAAGAAGTTTTTCATAAATCTTCTCTTCTTCCGTCGCACGTAGGCAATAAGGAACCTTGATGACGCAGATACGGTCAAGAAATGCCTCATTATTTTTATTATTACGGAAGACTTTCCATTCCGCTTCATTGGAATGGGCGAGAATTGTGCCTGTGAAGGGAATGGGGCCAAGGCTTTCGGTTCCGACATAGTTGCCTTCCTGCGTTGCAGTCAGGAGCGGGTGGAGCACCTTAATCGGGGCTTTGAACATTTCCACAAATTCCAGCAATCCCTGATTAGACATGCAAAGGCCGCCAGAATATGAATAAGCGTCCGTGTCATCCTGGCTGAAATGTTCGAGTTTGCGAATATCGACTTTGCCGACAAGCGCGGAAATGTCCTGATTGTTTTCGTCGCCCGGCTCGGTTTTGGTGATGCCAACCTGACGCAATTTTGATGGATAGAGCTTCACCACTTCAAATTTCGAAATGTCGCCGCCAAATTCATCAAGCCGTTTCACCGCCCATGGGCTCATTAAATCATTGAGGCGGCGTTGTTCGATTCCATATTTTTCGGTGAGTAAATCTTTTAAATCCTGAGATTGGAACAGGCCGAGCGGGCTTTCAAAAACCGGCGATATTTCGTCTCCGGCTTTGAGAACATAAATCGGATAAACTTCCATCAAATCCTTTAGGCGTTCGGCAAGAGACGATTTTCCCCCGCCGACGGGGCCGAGAAGGTAAAGAACCTGGCGTTTTTCTTCCAACCCTTGGGCGGCATGGCGAAAGTAGGACACAATGCGTTCAATTGTGTCTTCCATCCCGTAAAAGCCTTCAAAAGCTTTATACTGACGAATAGTGCGGTTAAAGAAAATTCGCGATAAACGCGGGTCGCGAGACGTATCGACCATGGTGGGTTCGCCAATCGCCGCAATCATACGCTCTGCGGGGGAGGCATACATCATTGGATCGTCGCGCGCTGCGAGTAAAAAATCTCTCAGGCTCATCGCTTCATGCTTCGTGCGCTCATACGATTCATTAAAGAGATCGAATATGTCCAGACTGCTACTTGCCGCGAATTCGCTTGCCATTTTCTTACCTTCTATTGTGTTATGTTGCCCATGCCTGTTTGAAAGTGTGGTCACGTGACGGTGCATATGTCGCGTGCGCGAGCATATGACGTGTCATGCGTTCACAATTTGAATTGTGTGAACGTGTTATTTTTTTACATTGGTCTTTAGAAAGATATGGAAACGCAAAACCCGATATCAAGTTGTGACGATGAAAAGCACCCATTGTAAAAGACATAACCGAAGCGGTTTTTGATCTGCACCCAGCATTAATGTGATGGGTTTTACCATCAATCAGACCAGGGATACGCAGTTCAATCTCCATGGGGAGTGTCCTTAACGTGTGATGTTTAATCGTCTATCCGGGCCGTCACATTCCTTCCCTTGCGCAGACAAATTTCCTTGCCTGTACATGGTATTTTTTAATCTACAGAAATTTGGTTACCAATTTCCTGCAGTTGTAAATTGTTATCGTGTTTGAGATAAAGTAACACGTTTTCCGTGTGTTCGCGACACAAAAATTGCCACAACCGCGTGATCAACGAAGTTTTTTTTGCAAGATAACAAAACCTTAATTGCGCAACCGCGTTAGCACTCATCGCCTTAGAGTGATGGAACAATGTGCTAAGACTGAGCTACTGAGACTGTGGCGCTAAAGGGATTGCGTAAAAAGATTGCCGTAAGGGGGTGTAAAAAAATCGCAAATGCGTGAGTGCGATGAGTCGAAAAACATATAATAATCATTATACAGAATGAGTGGTGATGGTTGCCACGATGATGTTCGGCGGTTTTCTTTTGAAGATTACCCAACAGCGCCATCCAACAAAATCATCCAATAAAACAATTGAATTTCGCACCTATTTTGCCCATACCATAGGCAACACTAAAGTTTTGCGCGGTAGCGCGCCTATTATCGGGCGGCTTATCGCCTTCTTTTGAAATTTTATAGATCTTAGAAAGGCTTATCCATGTCCCTTCTCCTTGGCCAAACCGTTCCCGACTTTAAACAGGACTCAACCCATGGCGAGATATCGTTCCATGACTGGATTGGCGATGGATGGTGTGTGCTGTTCTCGCACCCGGCTGATTTTACCCCGGTCTGCACAACAGAACTGGGCGAGGTTGCTAAGCTGAAACCGGAATGGGAAAAGCGAAACGTCAAAGTCGTGGCGCTCTCGGTTGATCCTGTTGAAGATCATAAAAGCTGGATCGGCGATATTGAGCAAACGCAAAATACGCAAATCTGGTATCCGATCCTGGCAGATGGCGATAAGAAAGTGTCAAACCTTTACGGGATGATCCACCCGGATGCTGCGGCCAATATCACCGTGCGCTCTGTCTATGTGATTGATCCTAATAAAAAACTTCGCCTCACATTGACCTACCCGCCATCGACTGGCCGTGATTTCCGCGAAATTTTGCGCACGCTTGATAGTTTGCAGCTGGCCGATGGGTATAAGGTGGCAACGCCGGTGAATTGGCGCGACGGCGATGATTGTATCATCCTTCCGTCATTGCAGGATAAAGCCGAAATTGAACGGTTATTTCCAAAAGGCTATACGCAGATCAAACCTTATCTGCGCATAACGCCGCAACCCAATAAGTAACTCCCAATAAGTAGCTGGCGACAATTTCAGTCCCCTCGCGGGGCTGCCGCTCGTCGCAATCGATCATTAATGGCAATGCCCAATCCCTCTTCGGGGATGGGGGCAACCGCGAGGGTTGCTAGCCCGGCAGTTTGGCAATGGGTGTCGAGGGCGCGCATCATCGCGAACAGATTAGCGGCCGCTTCGGTTAAGTCGCCAGCCGGGCTGAGATTTTGACAGCCGTCCCCAGTGACATGAATATCGCCAAAGCCCAAAAACGCCTCATCTTCTCGCTGGCTTTGCGCATTTAGGCGAACCCGGGCCGCCGGGGCATAATGGCTGGTCATCATGCCGGGTGCTTCAATCGTGGTGGATTCTGGCTCGATTGTTGAAACAGCACATCCCAACACTTGTTCTAATGCGGCGCGATCAATCTGGCCGGGCCGCAAAATGCACGGGCGATCATCAATCATGCGCACAATGGTGGATTCAAGGCCAATGCGGCAGGGCCCGCCATCCAGCACAAGGTCGATGGAATCGCCCAGACCCTCACGCACATGCTCGGCGCGGGTCGGGCTAATCGTGCCGGATTTGTTGGCACTGGGCGCGACAAGGGGCCGGCCCGCAGCCTGTAGCAGTTTCAGGGCGACCGGGTGATCAGGGCAGCGCAGCCCAATGCTGTCTAGGCCCGCTGACGCAAGGTGCGCAATAGGGCTGTCTGTCGTGCGCGGGACAATAAGGGTGAGGGGCCCCGGCCAGAAATGGCGCGCCAGCTTTTCTGCCAGGGGGGTGAAAATGCCGTGGGCTTTGGCCATTTCCAGATCGCCGACATGGGCAATCAGGGGATTAAAGCTCGGCCGCCCCTTGGCTTCGTAAAGACCGGCAACCGCATTGGCGTTGGTCGCATCACAGGCCAACCCATAAACGGTTTCCGTTGGCATCGCGACCAACCCGCCAGATCGCAAAATAGTGCTGGCAGCTTCAAAATCCTGCGCTGAAATTTGCTCTGATGTTTCATTCATGGCCGGGATATGGACCCCCTTTGGGGCGTGAGCAAGCATTTGGCGATTAAGAGGGGTGAAAAAGCGGCGCCCTAGCACAATGAATTGAAAAATCATCTTGGCGTGATGCCGATGGTCCCCTAAACAACTGCTAAAGTTAAACGTTGGAATGGTATTCGCCGTCAAGCGCACGGTGCCAAAATGCCAAGTGGGACAGACTAATGAGTGATACGCAACAATGGGTCTACAGCTTTGGCGCAGGGCGCGCCGAAGGGTCGGCAACGATGAAAAATCTACTCGGTGGGAAAGGGGCCAATCTCGCTGAGATGTCCAGCCTTGGCTTGCCTGTTCCGCCCGGTTTTACGATCTCCACCGAGCTGTGCACCGCCTATTATGACAATGATCAGCAATATCCAGACTGCCTTTCCGGTCAGGTTGATGAGGCCATCTCCAAAATCGGCAAGGATGTTGGGAAAGCATTTGGCGACGCCAAAAACCCCTTACTGGTGTCGGTGAGATCAGGCGCACGTGCATCTATGCCGGGCATGATGGATACGGTGCTCAATCTTGGTCTGAACGATGAGACGGTCAAAGGGCTTGCCGCTTTGTCCGGTGACGAGCGGTTCGCCTATGATAGCTATCGCCGGTTCATTCAGATGTACTCAAATGTGGTGCTTGGGCTTGAGCATCACATGTTTGAAGAAATTCTCGAAATGCACAAGGAAGAGCAAGACCTGTTCCTTGATACCGAATTGAAATCCGCTGATTGGAAAGCGATCATTGTTCGCTACAAAAAGGCTGTGGAAGATGCGCTTGGGAAGCCGTTCCCGCAATCGCCCAATGAACAGCTTTGGGGTGCGATTAGCGCTGTGTTTGGCTCGTGGCGAAATGACCGTGCGGAAACTTATCGGCGCTTGCACAATATCCCCGAAAGTTGGGGCACGGCTGTCAACGTGCAGGCCATGGTATTTGGCAATATGGGGGAGACCTCTGCAACCGGTGTTGCGTTTACGCGCGATCCCTCCACCGGGGAAAATGCCTATTACGGAGAGTTTTTGATCAATGCCCAAGGCGAAGATGTGGTAGCGGGCATTCGCACACCGCAAACGCTAACGCGCCGCGCGCGCGAAGCCATTGGCGAAGATGCCCCGTCTATGGAAGAGGCATTGCCGCAGGCTTATGAAGAAATTACCAAAATCTTCGATACGCTGGAAAATCATTATCGCGATATGCAGGATATCGAGTTTACCATTCAAGAAGGTAAGCTTTGGATGTTGCAAACCCGCAATGGCAAGCGCACCGCAAATGCGGCGTTAAAAATTGCGGTTGAAATGTGCGAAGCTGGCCTGATTACCAAAGAAGAGGCGGTGCTGCGCGTTGAGGCCGAAAGTCTTGACCAATTATTGCACCCTTCGCTTGACCCGGATGCACCGCGCGATTTGTTATTATCTGGCTTGCCCGCATCGCCGGGCGCTGCCTCCGGTGAGGTTGTGTTCTCTTCGGATGAAGCCGAACGTCTCGCCCAGGAAGGCCATAGTGTTATTTTGGTCCGTGTTGAGACAAGCCCGGAAGATATTCACGGCATGCATGCCGCATCGGCAATCGTAACAGCGCGCGGCGGTATGACGTCGCACGCTGCTGTGGTTGCGCGCGGCATGGGGCGGCCCTGTGTTTGCGGAGCCGGTGATCTGAAAATTGATTCCGGCGCAGAGCAATTCTCTGTAGGCGGACGGGTTGTCAAAAAGGGTGACCGCATCACCGTAGACGGCGCGGAAGGGAAAGTGTTTCTCGGCGCGGTTGCCACGCGCCAACCTGAGTTGTCCGGCGATTTTGCCACCTTAATGGGGTGGGCAGATAAAGTGCGCCGAATGACCGTGCGCGCCAATGCCGATACACCGCACGATGTGCAGGTTGCCCGCGATTTCGGCGCGGAAGGCGTTGGCCTTTGCCGCACAGAACATATGTTCTTTGAGGCGGACCGTATCATTGCCGTTCGCGAAATGATTCTTGCCGAAGATGAAGCCGGACGCCGATTGGCATTGGACAAATTATTGCCGATGCAGCGTTCTGACTTTGAAGGAATTTTTGAGGTGATGCGCGGCTTACCGGTAACGGTGCGCCTGCTCGATCCGCCTCTGCATGAATTCTTGCCGCATTCCGATAAGGAAATTGAGCAAGTCGCCGCTGCCTCCGGCATGGATGCCGAACAGCTCAAGGCGCGTGCCCACAAGCTGCAGGAATTTAACCCCATGCTGGGCCATCGCGGCTGCCGCCTCGGTGTTTCTTATCCGGAAATTTATGAGATGCAGGTGCGGGCCGTCATTGAAGCGGCGTGCAATATTGCGGAAAAAACCGGTGAGACGGTCACCCCGGAAATCATGATCCCGCTTATTGCCACCAAGGAAGAGTTGGCGCTTCTTAAGGTACGGGTCGACAAGGTTGCCCGTGATGTGCTGACCGCGCGTGGGTCGTCCCTTGAATATTTGGTGGGCACCATGATTGAGCTGCCCCGCGCTGCGCTTACGGCTGATGAAATTGCCAGTGATGCGGCGTTCTTCTCTTTTGGCACCAATGATCTGACGCAAACAACATTTGGCTTGTCGCGCGATGACAGTGCGGCCTTCCTGCCGGATTATTTGCGCGCGAAAATCTTTGAGCGCGATCCCTTTGTCAGCATTGATAAAGATGGGGTTGGTGCGCTTATCGAGATTGCCGCGCAAAAAGGGCGCGCCACCCGGCCTGATATCAAATTGGGGATTTGCGGTGAACATGGGGGCGATCCCGATTCGATCCGGTTTGTTGAGACCTTAGGCCTGACCTATGTCTCCTGCTCTCCTTACCGCGTGCCGATTGCGCGCCTGGCGGCTGCACAAGCCAAGCTTGAGGGCCAACAATAATCGTAACTCAATAATCATCACACAAAATGTTTCAAAATAAGAATTATCAATATAAACAATAGGTTGCGTTTGTTTTGAAACAGTCTCTGGGGATCAATTTTGCGTTGATCGCCCTTGCATTCTGCCATCTGGGGCAGCATATTCCCCTTGCTTGAGGTGAAATGCTTGGGCGCCAATCCAACTGGTTACTCTTCTAGAGCAGCCGTTAGGGACGAGCCCAAGGAACGGAATTTCAATAAATAGAGGCAATTCTTGCATAGGCTATCGCATGATAGTGGTGGCAAGCGAACCGATTGAGAGCAATGGCACGTAAAACGGCAACATCATATGCTGAACGGCATTGGCAGCTAAACTGGAGTTTACGCTCTACGTTGGCTGTTGGCGTTGGCGCGATGATGGCCTTGGCCAGCGCCTATGCGTCGACCCTTAGTGTTGACCGCCAACACAGAGCCCTGCGCGCCGAATTGGCCGCCGCAGATCAGGTTCAGCTGCTGGCGGATTATACCGCTTTTATCGCCCAGGAAACCGCCGATGTGCGCGCCGCCGCAAATGCACCGCGCGCGCTCGCGCAGCCAGCCTATCTGAGTACGGCGTTTGGTCAGTCAGATGTTCTGAATGATCTGGTGGAATATGATTTTTCTGAACTCAAAGTTGCGCGCATTGATGCCCAGGAACGTGTTTGTCTGGCGCAGGCGATTTATTTTGAGGCCCGCTCTGAACCGCGTATTGGCCAGCTAGCGGTGGCCGATGTGGTGTTGAACCGGGTGAAAAGTTCGGTCTATCCCAGCACAATCTGTGAAGTTGTTTTTCAAGGGTCCGAACGTGTCACCGGCTGCCAGTTCAGCTTTACCTGTGACGGGTCAATGGACGGTGTTTCACTCACCAGTCGCAATAGAAAATGGCGCGAGTCCCAAGATCTTGCCGGTTCCATTATGGCGGGCTTGCATATACCGGTGAGCCGTGAGGCAACCCATTATCATGCCGACTATATTGATGATCCAGTTTGGGCAGAACGTTTGTCCCCTACGGCAAAAATCGGAACCCATAAATTCTACCGGTTTAATAATCGCAAGCTGACCTATGCTGCGCCCGTTGGGATGTAACTTGTCTTACAATTTGTAACCGGCCGGTACGGCGCATTTTTGCGCGTGCAAATGAAAAAGCCATCCGGTCGAAACCGAATGGCTTTCCATGTCGCCCCCATCAGGAACGACAAGCCCGTTTTAAGAAGAGTACAAGGTAACTCTCGTGAGAGTGAAGCATCAGACTATTGTCGGTGCTTTAAGCCCTGACTGGAGGTTAATGGCGAAGGGGAGGCTGCTCCCTCATCATCACAACACCACCAAAACAATCTGAATGCATCTGAGTAATCTCACTTGACATCCGACCACCTCCTTTCAATTGCTAAACAATATAGCAATCAAATCATGATTTTTCAGGCTTTGCAAGCGAAACTGTATTGCCCAAAAAGTTAAGGTGCAGCCGTGTACAGATTACTTTTCAGCAGTATCAAGGCCAAGGTCAAGCGTGGGGGCGGAGTGTGTGATCCAGCCAGAGGAGATGACGTCAACGCCGGTGGCGGCAATGGCGCTTACGCTGGAAACGGTAACATTTCCCGACGCCTCTAATATAGCGCGCCCTTTGGTTCTGGCAACGGCGTCGCGTAAATCATCCGTAGACATATTGTCTAGCAGGATTATATCTGCGCCTTCGTGTAAGACCTCATCAAGTTGGTCGAGCGTATCGACTTCGATTTCAATTTTTACCGTATGCCCAATGCCAGACTTTGCCGCTTGCAGGGCTTTGGTGATCGACCCGCATGCTGCAATATGATTGTCCTTAATCATCACCGCGTCATACAGGCCAAACCGGTGGTTAAATCCGCCGCCGCAGCGCACGGCGTATTTTTCCAGCAGGCGCAATCCGGGGGTTGTTTTCCGGGTGCAGGCAATTTTTGCTTTGGTGCCTTTTGTTTGCGCAACCAGATCCGCGGTGGCGGTGGCAATGCCCGATAAATGGCCCAGAAAATTGAGGGCAACGCGTTCTGCCATCAAGATGCCCCGGGCCGATCCTTCTACGGATAAAACAGGCGTGCCTTTTGCGACAGCTGCCCCGTCACTGACAAGTTCATGAACCATGACGCCGGGAAAGGATTGAAAGGCCTCGCTTGCCAGCGCAAGCCCGGCAATGGTGCCCGGTTTTCTGGCGCATATTTGCCCCGACCATTGCACGGACGGTGAAATACAAGTCTGACTTGTGAGGTCGCCGCCATCGCCTAAATCTTCGGCGAGGGCATTGGCGACATGGCGCTGGACCGCAACCGGGTTTAAGGCTGTCAGCGATGTAAATTGATTTTTAGGCTCGTTCATATGGAAATTTCCGTGTGCACCGGTTCATCATCGGTTTGCAAAAAGTCGGTTCTAAAATGGCTGCCCCGGCTTTCTTCGCGCATAATGGCCGCGTCTATAATTAAGCGCGCGGTGATTAACGCTGATAATAATCCGCTGGTCAGCTCGTCTTCATCTTGTGCATGCTCTCCTAGCCGCTCAATGACCATGCGGGTCTCTTTGAGGCTATCGCGCGAACGAATGAGCGCGCCGCCGCGCGACATGGCGATCCGCAATTCTTTTATAATTTTTGCATCGGCGGGTTTGGGAGGCAGGCGCAACCGATCTTCCGGCGCGCTGCCATGGTCGAATTCAAAACTGTCTATGCCTTTAATGTCATTGGCAACGCGGGCGCCAAAGACAACCGCTTCCAATAATGAGTTTGACGCCAGACGATTAGCACCATGAATGCCTGTTGAGGCTACTTCGCCGACCGCCCATAATCCTTCAAGCGACGATTTCCCGTCATTATTCGTCTTTATACCGCCCATATGATAATGGCAGGCGGGGGCAACGGGAATAAGACCGGCCACCGGGTCAATATTATTGGCGGTGCAGGCGGCAAAAACCGTTGGGAAGGCATCCGGAAAGCGCGCGCCAATGGCCTGGCGTGCATCAAGGAAGGCACCGCGCTGCGCGGTAATTTCAGCTTCAACGCCGCGCGCCACAATATCGCGCGGCGCAAGCTCGCCGTCGGCGTGAAGATCAACCATAAACCGCTTGCCATCTTCATTGACCAATGTTGCGCCCTCGCCGCGCAGGGCTTCGGTGGCAAGGGGGGCGGGGTCAACGCCAACATTCAAGGCGGTGGGATGAAACTGAACAAATTCCGGGTCGCGAATGATGGCACCGGCGCGCGCGGCGAATGCCAGACCGTGCCCTTGCGCGCGTACCGGATTGGTTGTCACATTATAAAGCCCGCCCAGCCCGCCGGTCGCCAAAACGGTGCACGGGCTATCAATGTTTAACCGCGTGCCTGCATCGACATCAAATGCCAGCGCCCCGGTGACATGGCCGTCATCATCAACAAGCAGATCCTCAACAATGATACGCTCACGGATGGTAATATGCGGGGCAGCAATTGCGGCATTGATCAAGGCATCCATAATCGCCGCGCCCGCTTTGTCGCCGGTTGCATGGACAATGCGTTTGTGAGAGTGCGCGGCCTCGCGGCCAACTTTGATGACCCCGTCGCTATCATGATCAAATTCAACGCCGATTTTGATCAGATCTTCAACCGCGGCGCGCCCGCCATCAACGAGAATTCGGGCGGCCCGTTCATCAACAAGGCCCGCGCCTGCATTGATGGTATCGGTAAAATGAAAGTCAGCATGATCATCCGCGCCAACGGCCGCTGCCATCCCTCCTTGTGCCCACATTGATGAGCCGCCGCGTCCAAGCGGGCGGGCGGTAACCACCGTAACCGCAAGAGGGGCGAGTTTAAGAGCGGTATAAAGACCCGCAACCCCGGCACCGATAACAAGGACCCGATCGGTCATGATGGTTTAAGTTCCTTGAAACGGTGCCCCATTGAGCGCAATGAAAATCTTGGTGAAAGAATGCGCACTGCCATTGGCATTTGCGCAAAAGAGTGCGCGTTAAGACGCTCTGCTTTCAACAACCATCACTTCAGGGGCATGTTTGTGGGCATAGCTTGATTGATGCTTTAAGGGCAGTTCGATCATGCGTTCGACAGCCTGACGGGCTTTATCAGCGATGGCAGGATCAACCTCAACCTCATGATCACCGGTTTGCAGCGCTTTCAAAATCCCCTCAAGGGTAATGCGCTTCATGTGCGGACACAGATTACACGGGCGAACAAAGTTCACCTCAGGATTTTCCACCGCAACATTATCGGACATGGAACATTCGGTAATCAGGACAACATTTTTCGGTTGATTGTCTTTGACATAGTTGCTCATGCCGCTGGTTGAACCGGCAAAATCTGCAGCCGCAAGAACGTCAGGGGGACATTCCGGGTGCGCAAGAATAATCACGCCCGGTGTTGCTGCGCGCATCTCAGCAATATCTTCAGTGGTAAATTGTTCGTGCACCTCGCATGCACCAGCCCAGGTAATGACTTTAATGTTGGTCATTGCGGCAACATTTTTCGCCAAATATTGATCCGGGATCAAAATCACCTGATCGGTGTTCCATTCCGCGCAAATATGCTCAACTACTTCCACCGCATTTGAAGATGTACAACAAATGTCGGTTTCCGCTTTTACGTCGGCGGTTGTGTTAACATAGGTCACAACCGGGGTGCCGGGATATTTTTGTTTCAACAAGCGCACATCAGCGCCGGTTAAGGAGCTGGCGAGGGAACAGCCAGCGCGTAAGTCTGGGATAAGGACAGTTTTTTCAGGGGCGAGAATTTTCGATGTCTCGGCCATGAAATGCACACCGGCCTGAATGATAATGTCCGCATCGGTTTTTGCCGCTTCACGGGCAAGCTGCAAACTGTCGCCCATGAAATCACCGACACAATGAAAAATTTCCGGTGTCATATAATTGTGGGCGAGGATTACTGCGTTTTTCTGCTTTTTGAGATCATTGATCGCAGCGATATAGGGCGCATGGAGTTTCCATTCAAATTCGGGAATGAATTTCGAAACCCGGGCATAAAGATGATCGGTTTTGCGCGCGACCTCCGGCGTATAGGCTAGTGGGCCAGACTTGTTGGGCTCAGACTTGTTGGGTCTATGCTTTGCGGCTTTGCGTTTCGCAGGCTCGTCCGTGCGATCAAGCAGCGTTGTCGTGCCGCATGATTGAGTGTCGGTTCCAAGAGTATCCATATCGTGCCTCCCTCAGCAGGGATAAGTGATTAAAAGGTCTGCATCACCGCAAAGCGCTGATACACGGGTGTGACCCGAAAGATTGGCCGCCTGTTAGGCTGGTCACCTATAAGTTTGGCCGGGTCTGTTCAACGGCAACTAACAACACAACGCTGTACTCCCATTGATGGTCTGAAATGAGCTTTCCTTAGTTATACTCATTCAGAGCATATATAAGATCAAAAAAAGCCCCCTTCAATGGGG
>CAYQXV010000027.1:5198-8031 GCA_964421675.1 uncultured Caulobacterales bacterium | reverse complement strand
TAGTTATACTCATTCAGAGCATATATAAGATCAAAAAAAGCCCCCTTCAATGGGGTCACGAAAAAAAAGCGAATAAAGCAGGGCAAGCCCGGCCCGTCAACCAGCCAATCGCCTAGAAATATCCCCATATGGCACACATTTTGATATGTTATAACATACCTTATATGATGCCGTATCTTTCCTTAAACCTCTGGCCCGCCTTTATTGGATATCAAAAGAGGGGCGACGCTTAAGACGCGGGATCGTCAGGCCCTTATCAGCCCGGTCAGCGATCGAGGCGCGATTAACGCAAAACAAAGCCGCAGGCCGCCCGCCCGCCGCGCTTGAATGCCCGCCAGTCGGTTCGATCTGGCCGCTATTTTCCACCATTCGCCGGAAGTTCTGCTTATGCAGGGCAAATCCCGAAATCGCCTCCACCCGCGTTTGCAGGTCGAGCAGGGTGAATTCATTGGGGACCATATCATAAAGGATCGGGCGATATTTGAGCTTACCGCGCAAGCGCCCGATTGCCGTTGCCAATATGCGCCGATGATCAGAGGCCATGGCAAGGCCGCATGGGGTGGCTGTTGAACTGCTTAATCCCTCGCCAATCGCATGGGCTTCTAGAACCAGGCCCGCTTGGAACATCAACTCAAATCGCTCCAGTATGCGTTCTTCCTCCCATCCTGTTTCGGTAAACCCAAAGGCGGTGCGCACCCGCGTTAACAATGCGGCGCGTTTGTCTCCGGCCTGATCAATCCAGTCTTTTAAAACTGGCAGGATGACCTGCGCTAAAATTTCCGGTTCCCCGCCGCGCCAGTCTTCCCATGGAAAAAATTGATACCAGTTGCGCCACTTTGCATCGGCCACATTCACCGCCGCTGGTGCGGGCGCGAGGGCAAGATAGCCAACCGAGACGAGATGGTTGGGCAGATCGCCAGATTGAGATGGATTGGGAGAAGGCTGGTCATCAGGGTCGCCACCAAGCGGCGCCTCGCGGCCGCGATCGCCAAATGTATATAATTGCTCGACATAGCCCGGCGACACGCGGGTTTGCCGGTTCACCCAGTCCCTTAATCCGACCTCAAAGGTGCGATGGCGCACCGGATCAAATGGCCCATAGGGCAGGGCTATCGTGCCAGCCTTATCGTCTGTGCACAGGACCTTTGGCTCGCCGGTCTCTATCGCCGCTAGCACCGCGTTCAGGGTAATTTGCACCGTGAGCGCTGCATTATTGCCGCCATTGCCGGGCGCATGGATAGCGCCAGGAGCCCCAGCGGGGGGTTCAGCAGGGGAGTCGGGGTTATGTTTAGAATCGGTTGAATGACCCATAATGGGTCAGATGTGCGCGATCACGCGGCCGCTGACAAGAGGACGATTGGTGCATCAATCGTTGTACTGCTGGGCGGCAGGTCATTTATCGCGTCAAACATACGGCAATCTCTGCCCAGACGCTCATCAGCATGATCAATCATAAACAGGCACGGCTCCGCATGGG
This sequence comes from uncultured Caulobacterales bacterium, assembly GCA_964421675.1. Lineage (GTDB taxonomy): Bacteria > Pseudomonadota > Alphaproteobacteria > Caulobacterales > Parvularculaceae > CALLPQ01. The sequence goes on along the minus strand of CAYQXV010000027.1, from coordinate 6,554 downwards.
GGGCTGCCTTGCGTAATTGTTGCGCAATTTCTTTTTCGCTGCTTTTCGGGCTGAGCATGCATAACAGAACAAAGGCCGCTGCCATGGATCGCGATACGCCTTTGGCGCAGTGAATCAGCACATTGCCTGAACTATCCCAGTCTTCGAACGTATCAATAATCATATTGGTTCGATCGCTGGCCGTTTTCGCGTGGTCCGGGCCTCCATGCTCAGAGGAAACATAGAGTTTGAGATGCTGGCTCGGCTCCAAGCCGGGAAATAGGGGGCGAGGCTCATCTTCGCTGAGAATCGAAATGATATGAGTGGGGCTATAGGTTTTATAGGCCTCCATCGCACGTTCAAGGGAACTCACTATTAACATTTTACCGGCTTACTCATTTTTTAATTATCAAAATCAATCACTTAGCTAGCGTATCACTCCAAATGCGGCTCGGATCATGGTTTTAAACTAAAAACCTCAAAATCGCCTATACCGCAAATATCACAATCACCACCGGAATCGGTAAAGGTGGAATTGTTACAGGGTGGACAGATACGCCTACTATTTATGAGATCGATTACTCCGGAGTTAAAGCCCTAACGTCATCACAGAGAGTTGAGATCACGCGACTTTGAACGATTGGCCGGTTTATTCCTATCCATGGGCCTGGGAACGATCCATTTGCGCAATAATATGCTCAAATCGTGCCACATAATCCCGTTCAGCTTGATCGCTGGTCATAGCGCTAATGTCGACCGGGCGAAGGCCATTGGGCGAACCGAACAGTTTGAGCGCTTCGGGGATATCAAAACCGGCAAATTGCACCGCTTCGAAGTAAGCGCTGGCTTTATCGGCCTTTTTGATCAGTTTTTCCACAGAAGCGGGCAGATCGGCGGGCAGGCCAAAGCGCAGATGGATCGCTTGCTGCAATCGATGTTCGATGGCCTTATATTGCTCGCCCAACGCTGCCTTAAAGGGGCTAATCATATCGCCAATGACAAATTCAGGCCCGTCATGGAGCAAGGCGGCGAGCTGCCATTTTGCTGGCCAATCGGGGGATAGTTCGAGGCAAAAGTCGGTGACCATGAGGGAATGTTGCGCGACATTAAAGGGAAGGGGCCCTCTTGTTTGACCGTTCCACCGGGCAACGCGCGCAAGTCCATGGGCAATATCCTCAACCTCTATATCAAGCGGAGAGGGGTCCAACAGATTTAACCGCCGACCAGACAGCATACGCTGCCAGGCGCGAGGCGTTGATTGAGACGGTTTTGGCAAGGAAATGCCCCTTTAATCACACACAGATTTATTGAGTGCTGTCGGTATCAAAGCGATCTGCGCGTTGCAAGTCGCCATTCGGCTCGCTGATCACACCAATC
>CAYQXV010000027.1:0-5098 GCA_964421675.1 uncultured Caulobacterales bacterium | reverse complement strand
TCTTTGCTGTAGGCCTGTCTTTTAGGTAAGCTTGATCGGGGTACGTCGCAAAATCGTCTATTAGCCCGCTGCGACGATATTTTCCGTGTGCGGCGGTCTTTCCCCAAAATCACTCCTTACGGCATCAACGAAAAGCAAGTTTGCGATAGAGTGCAGTCCCTTTGCGACGCTTCGCCTTGATGGTACCCGGCCAACTGATCAACAATAGCCCCATAACAGCAGGAGGAAAACGGTATGAACTATCAAGATCAAGGTTCCATCGATCTGGATGCGTATGATGCAAGCGCACCGGCGCGCACGAACAGCTATTGGTGGTTATGGCTGCCGTTTATCGCCATCATTGTTACTGGATTTGGCTTTGCCTGGCTTATTTGGTCACAAAATGATGTCACCATCATGGAAGCGGTTGCAGATGGGTTTCTTGCCGTTGGCGGCCTGATTATCGGGCTATTGGCTGGTATTTTTGGCCTTGGGGTAGGATTGTTGGCGACCGTCTTTGCCTTAATCACTGCGGGCGGGGCATTGGCGATTACCGGTTTTGTACTCGCTTCACCGGTGATTGCGCTGGTTTTACTATGGATGCTGATGCGTCGTTCAAATGCGCAATCAGGGTCCAGCTCTGCCGATTATCACGATTATGACCCATACTGATTCGGCAAATTTACATTAAAATCACTATACGATCCAAATAGTGCTCAATTCCAAGTTGAATGCACAGAACATCTCGCGGCTATATTAGGGCCATTTCATGGCATTTGCTTTATGCCCTTGAAACAAAGGCGAAAACAGGTAGGTTCCCTTCCAGAGGTCGCATTGTGGCAGGTTGAATGCGACCGCATACATCAAATTTGTCAAATTCAACCTTTGATATGAGAGAAGGGTCACACACATGATTAATGAGTTTAAGGAATTCGCCGTTAAAGGAAATATGATCGACATGGCAGTCGGCATCGTAATGGGTGGTGCTTTTGGTACGATCATCAAATCTCTTGTTGATGATGTGCTGATGCCGCCAATTGGTATGCTTATGGGCGGCGTGGATTTCAGTAATCTTTTCGTACCGCTTGATGGCAATGAATATGCCTCTCTTGCGGTTGCGCAGGAAGCTGGCGCACCAACGCTGAATTATGGTCTGTTTATCAATGCGATTATCGCATTCTTGATCATCGCCATTGCGCTGTTTTTCGTCATTAAGGGGATCAACAGCATGAAAAAAGCCGAGGAAGAAGCAGAAGAGGCAGCGGAACCACCGCGCTCTGAAAGTCTTCTCGAAGAGATTCGCGACGCACTGAAAAAAGCCTAACGGCCGCGTCGCTTCGGCCAGTCTAATTTAAGAAAAGCCCGGCACTCCTGTGCCGGGCTTTTTTTATGATTTACGCACTTTGTGGGTCAAATGAGCATCTGTCGGGTGTTGATCGGTGATTATCTTCACGCGCGGCGCCTTGGCCCATTGCTCTAGGCGAAGGCGCTCGCTATATCGCGTCGATGACCGCGCTAACCCATATCCGAAACTTCTCCATTGTAGCCCATATTGACCATGGGAAATCCACGCTTGCAGATCGTTTGATCCAAACGACAGGCGGGCTTGCTGACCGTGAGATGAAGGAGCAAGTCCTCGATAATATGGAGCTTGAGCGTGAACGCGGGATCACCATTAAAGCGCAAACCGTTCGGCTGGAATATAAGGCCAGCGACGGGGACACCTATATACTCAACCTTATCGACACGCCCGGCCATGTGGATTTCACCTATGAGGTCTCACGCTCTTTGTCTGCGTGTGAGGGGTCCTTATTGGTTGTTGATGCATCCCAGGGTGTTGAGGCGCAAACCCTCGCCAATGTTTATCAGGCGATTGAAGTTGATCATGAGATTGTTCCCGTGCTCAACAAGATTGATTTGCCAGCCGCCGAGCCTGACCGGGTTAAAGCACAGATTGAAGATGTTATTGGCCTTGATGCCTCGGATGCGGTGGAGATTTCTGCCAAAACCGGTCTGGGCATTGAAGATGTTCTCGAGGCAATCGTAAAGCGGTTGCCCGCCCCCAGCGGCGATGAGAGCGCAACGCTAAAGGCGCTTCTGGTTGATAGCTGGTATGATCCTTATCTTGGCGTTGTTGTCCTTGTACGGATTGTAAATGGTGTCATGAAAAAAGGCATGCGCGTGCGCATGATGGGCGCTAAAGCGACCTACACCATTGATCAGGTTGGTGTGATTACCCCGAAAAACCAGCCTGTTGATGCGCTTGGCCCCGGTGAGATTGGCTATTTGACGGCCTCAATCAAAGAGGTTGCAGATACACGGGTGGGGGATACGATTACCGATGATCGAAACCCTGTTGACGAGCCCCTAGACGGGTTTAAACCTGCGCAACCGGTTGTGTTTTGCGGAATCTTTCCTGTTGATGCCAATGACTTTGAAGATCTGCGCTCATCCATGGGCAAGCTGCGGCTCAATGATGCCAGCTTTGAATTTGAGATGGAAACATCGGCCGCGCTTGGGTTTGGGTTTCGATGCGGCTTTTTGGGATTGCTGCATCTGGAAATCATCCGTGAACGGTTGGAACGTGAATTTGGTCTCGACCTGATTACGACCGCGCCGAGCGTTGTCTATCATATTTATATGAATGACGGTGAAATGATTGAGATGCACAATCCAGCGGATATGCCTGATCCTGTGAAAATTGATCATATGGAAGAGCCCTGGATCAAAGCGACAATCATGGCACCTGATGAATATTTGGGCGGCATTCTCAAGCTATGCGAAGAGCGTCGCGGCATTCAGGTTGATCTGACCTATGCGGGCACGCGTGCCATGCTGGTCTATGAAATTCCGCTCAATGAAGTTGTCTTTGATTTTTATGATCGCTTGAAGTCAATCTCTAAGGGCTATGCGAGTTTTGATTATTCGATGATTGGTCAGCGTGAAGGCGATTTGGTCAAGATGCAAATTCTGGTCAATGATGAACCGGTTGATGCACTGTCCATTGTTGTTCACCGCGACAAGTCGCAAATGCGCGGGCGGGCCATGTGTGAAAAGCTCAAAGATCTAATCCCGCGCCATCTGTTTAAAATTCCTATTCAGGCAGCCATTGGCGGTCGGATCATTGCGCGCGAAACCATTGCCGCGATGCGCAAAGATGTAACGGCGAAATGTTATGGCGGGGATGCGAGCCGTAAGCGTAAGCTGCTCGACAAACAAAAAGCCGGTAAAAAGAAGATGCGCCAATTTGGCCGCGTGGAAATCCCGCAGGAAGCCTTTATCAAAGCCTTGAAAATTGATGACAGCTAAGTGAGCTTAGGCCTTGAGCGAGGCGATTAAACTAATGCTTCTTGCAATTGCTCAAGGGCGCGTTGTTGCACGCTTGTTATCCATCCGCGAACCGCACCGGCTTGGCGTGAATCGAGTGCCTGTCGCTTGCTAATCAATTTCTGCCCGGTCGGGGAGGAATAGAAGGCAATGAGATCGTTCAGTTCGGGATCGGTAAACTCATCCGCATAGATCAGTGTAATTTCATCAAGCAGCTCTGGCGTTGACTCCAGCATTTCTGCTTTCAAAATATCCGCGACGTTATTGACCTTCGCAGCGGGCACGCCGCGTAACATGAGTTGGTCGCGCGCACGGTCAACCGCATCGATAATGGTCGATTGAAGTTGGGTTTCCAGCTCTAGCAGATCAACCAATCGGCGCGCCGTCTCCACAGAGCCCGCATGGGCTGTGAGCGGGGCGACAACCACGATAAGAACCATCGCGATCATTGCGGTGCATGCTGATTTTATTTTTCTCATCGTCGCCCCCGTGCTGCTAATGAGCATCGTTTCCTATTGGATAGGAATATCCTCGTAAATTTCGCAGCAAATAGCAATATGGCGCGATGATGCTCACTCTATCCAAGGGCGTCATCGCTATCGCAGGCGCGCTATTTAAGAGGCGTTTTCCAGTTCCGCGGCCGCCTCTTCCAGGCGTTTGATACGGCGCTCCCCGCTTGGATGCGTCGACAGGAATTCAGGGACCTTGCCTTTATCTTCGTGATGGCGTTCAATTTCGCGCCATAACAGGGCTGCTTCTTTCGGGTCATACCCGGCCTCGGCAAGATAGTTTAACCCTTCCAGATCGGCCTCTAATTCCTGGTTCCGGTTAAAGGGCAAAATTGTGCCCGCTTTAACGCCAGCCCCCGCAATTGCACCGGCAGTGCGGACCGCATCGACACCGACAACCTCGCCTGGGATCTGGGCAACGCCGGCCAAAATTCTTGGCGCCAATTCACGATTGACCCGCTCTTCCCCATGTTTCAGGCGCACATGGGCAACCTCATGGCCGATCACGGTGGCCAGTTGGGAGTCGGTCTGGGAAATCGTCAAAATGCCGGTAAACACACCAATCGCCTTATTGGGGAGGGCAAAGGCGTTGAAGGTTTCGTCACTTTCAAAAACGGCGACACGCCATTCGTCTGGATTTTCCCCGGCGGCCAGCAATATGCGCTCGGCAACTGCATGTGTGCGGGCTTTATAGCCTTCATTTTCGGTGAGCGGGGCTTGTTCTAAAAGCGCCGTCCACTGTGCTTCTGCCGATCGTACAATCGTTTCTTCTGAGATGATCTGGCCGTTACTCGCGCACCCGGCTGCAAAAAGTGCAAGGCATGCGGTGATGACGGCGGTGTGTGCGGTGAAGATAGTTTTAAACATGAAAATCGCCCCTTAACCATTTTCCCGTTTATGCCATGGCAGGGGGGATCAATGCAAATCACAACGCAATATTCTTGCTGAACGCCCAAATCCGCATATGCTTAAGCCAAGCCCTCAATATGAGCGCACATGCAGCGAACCCTTAACCTGGCCATTATTGATCATGCCCCGTGATTCCGCCAATAGCATTCACCCGGAGGATATTTTGAAGGCCTACACATTGGGCTATTTTCCAATGGCGCGCTCTCATGATGAGCAAAACGCAATGTGGGTGCTGCCCGAAGAGCGCGGTGTTTTATTGCCTGAAGCGGCCCGGCTGCCGCGCAAATTGCGCAAATCTGTGGCCCGAGATCCGTTCCATATTACCGCAAACCAAGCCTTTGAGCAGGTGATTGAACAATGCGCCGCGCGCGGCG
>CAYQXV010000026.1:0-47302 GCA_964421675.1 uncultured Caulobacterales bacterium | reverse complement strand
CGGTGCGTCATTGACACCGTTAATCGTGATTGTAATGACCTGTTCCGTGCCATCAATACTGAAAACGGTAATTGTATCCGTTAGCGTTTCACCAAATCCCAAAGCCTGAATGGCGGGATTATTGTTATTGGCGGAATAAATCCAATTGCCATTCGCACTTAGGCTTAATTGACCGAAAGTACTGGCGAAGGTTCCAGATTCAAATTGCGCTTCACCCAGATCAGTGTCGGTAATAGATAATTGCCCCGTCACTGTTAGGAGAGGCGATTGAGCATCTTCGGTAACACTGCCGGTTATATCACCGGTAATGACAGCATTTGGGGTTGCAACAGTGACGTCGGCTTGACCCACATTACTATCGTCGCTCCCATCATTGACGAAAATATCAAATGACCGAGTGCCTTCTGTCACTGACGCGCTTGTGTTCTCGTAGGTGATCGATGCGATTAATGCTTCCAGGCTTTCAATAGGAATTGTGCCGCCGCCTGAGCGGGTAATTGTAAATACATCAGGCGTGCCTGATTGGTTGTAATTGATGATGAAATCTATGCCATCCACAGTGGTTTGGATATTGGTGGCATTTGTTGAAAGTGGGAATGTCTCCCCGCCAATAGTGACTATTTCATTGTTTCCGTTGGCGATGCCGGTGACATTGATAGTCGCTGATTGAAGTTCGGGTGAATCAAGATCTATAATCTCAATGTCGCTATCAGCCAGATTGACCGGTGTACCTGATACTGGATTAAAAAATACATCATTACCGAAATTGTCCAACCCGCCTTCTGAATTATCAGGATCGAGATTAATAACAGGAGCGGTTGTTGTTAAAACGCTAACAAGACCGACCGCTGTTTGGCCGTCCGGGGCGCTAATTTGATAGGTAAACGTGTCGCTAGAGATCTGATTGCCATTAGGATCAATAGTGAACGTGTTGTCACTATTCAACGTAACCTCGATGCCGGACGGTGTAATAATTGTTTCGCCGGGGGCTATATCTTGATCCAAGACCTGGGTAATGGTGAGTTGGTCTGTATCGAAATTATCAGAAAAATCATTTGCCAATGGATCAATTGTAACGGGAACCGTTGGCGTTGTGATCACTTCGTCCTGAGCGGCAACCAGGACACTTTGAAAGCTGTTAGCTCTGATAAGTAGCCAGGAATCAAATACTGAATCGCCGGCATCGGCAATGCCCAGCTTGATATCTGTTGGTTCACCGGCTGTAACAGGAATTGTTAGAGATAAGGTAACGGTATATCCGTCTGCCTGGGTTTCTGTACCCGTATTGGTGACATGAAGCGACCTATTCGCTGACTCGAAAACGCCATCGAATGGATTATGGGTCGTATTTGGATCGTTTATGTCGCTGCCGTTTGTCGGTGCAATTTCGCCAGCACTGTTGATTGTATCAATACCGATTCGTTGACCGGTAGGCGTTACGGCAAAGTTGACGCCATTCACCCATACACCAATACTGTCGTTGAAGCTGGCATAGACAAATTCATTATATTCTTCAGAGCCAAAGACAAATTCAAGTGTCAAAAACCCTGTATCGGAGGTAATATTGGCTTCTAGAAATACGGCATCTCTTGAAGCGAAGCCTGGTGTTAATGCCGCGAAATCGGGATCATCATCTATGCCGCCAGCGGTGTTAGAGCCAAAACCGGCAACAGGGGTCGTGCCAACAATACCTGTTGCATCACCGGTACTGAAAATAACCCCTTCATCAAAATTCAAAAAACCATCAGTTGACGGATCTTGAGCACCGGAGAACAGGGCAACCTGTTCGTCACCGCCGGAAATGCTGGCTGTATTGACGGTCACGCCCGGTCCGAAAATGGTGTTTGCGACTTGTTCGGCACGCTCATCCACGCCGGTGGTTGCCGGGTCATCAACAGGGACGGTGATATCGGATGGTTCTAACAGGAGCAATCCGTCAAAGCTGACGGCATTGACTTGTTTTGCTTCAATGGCCCCTGTTGTGCTTTCTAATATCCAGTCACCACCAAGCGCAGCATTACCCGTCAAATCATCTGAGGCGGCGATGTCCGCGCCGGTGATAAGGGCGAGTTGCTCGACAGCAAGTTGCCCGGTTTCACCCTCAGCAAAATTACACCCATAGATCAATAGATCGCCGCTTTCACTTAGGAATGACCCAAGCATCGCTAATTCGGCGGCATATTCGCCTTGTATCGTCTCATTGGTCAAAACTACATCGCCAAGAGACAATATGCCCGCATCGCCGTGCGCGAAGATATGCAGCGCGGAGATTTCACTTTGCCCGCTTAGGCCATCAAGGATGGTCTCAAGGCCATTTTCTCCCGGTTCGATAAAAATGATATTGGCATTTTCCGGGAGGCTTTCCAGAAGGGATTCATAGCCAACAATTGTCTTGTCGATGACGAAAATATCATTGTCTGACGTAGGCTGAATATCTAAAAGCTCAGGAGCAACAACCGTTGAGAATGACGCTTGTGAAAGCGCTTCAGAAAAAACTTCGCCATCGACAGATGAGATGACATCACCGGATTCAACTTGTTGAATTGCCCCGCCAGTAGTGGTGCCGGTAAAGGATAGGTTTTGAAAGTTTTCTTCGCTATTGCCTAGCGATGGTAGTAAGACGCTATCGTCAATTGTGTCTGCGGAAACACGCAACACAGAGTTTCTGCGATTGTCTTCGGCTTGCGTTTCTTCTTGCTGGTTCGTGATTGTTGCGAGGGCAAGATCAAGATCGGCGACCTTTTCGGTCAACGCTTCTTGCAGGCTGCGCGCATCTCCATTGAGGTCCACATCAATCGCAGTATCGGCAAGGCCTTCGTGAAATGTTGCCGTACCCGCTGCATCCAGCATAATTCTGGGCTCAAGGGCAACAATTTCCAGATTGTCCTGATCGCTTGCCGCGTCTTTTTGAGATTTTTGCTTGTTGGTCTTAGCCGTTCTTTTTGAACGTTTAGACGCACTGGTGGCTTCAGATTTTTTCTTTACACTACGCATACAATACTTTCCCGACAATTAGCCCGGTAAACTAACAATAACCCCTTCTGTTATCCGAAATGTACCTTAATATATTACCAACAGCTTCATATGTGTTTATGATATGTTAACCCTATTCATTAACTGCCCCAATTTCGCGAAAGTGGATAAGTGACGCCGTGCTCAACGCTTTTCTTTTTTCAGCGCTTGCGGTAAAGCTTTGAGTAATTAACGTGTTCAAATTTTATTGAGATTTTTTTGATGACTTCCCTGCAAGCAACCGGCCTGAAAGGCACACCGTTTCGCAAAATGAATGGGTTGGGCAATGACTTTGTTATCATTGATTTGCGCGGCAAAGACGGTGTGATGACATCCGAGGCCGCCATAGAGATTGCCAACCGTAAAACCGGAATTGGGTGTGATCAGGTCATCACAATTGAAGACCGTCAGGGTCTGTTTATGGGCATCTGGAATAGCGATGGATCTGAGATCGAGGCGTGCGGAAATGCGTCGCGATGTGTGGGTCAATTACTGATGGATGAGATCAATGGCGATCATGCTTCCTTTTCAACAAAAGGGGGCAATCTGACCGTTAGCCGGGCCGGCAATAAGCGCGTTACAGTCGATATGGGCCCTCCGCGCCTGAAATGGACGCAGATCCCGCTTTCTGAGCAAATGGACGACACTAGGTTTATCGATATTAAACTTGGGCCCATTGATAATCCGGTTTTATGGGGCCCGTCCGCGGTGAATATGGGCAATCCGCATTGTGTGTTTTTTGTCGATGATATTGAAAGCCATGATCTTGAGCGGTTTGGCCCCATGGTTGAAAATCATCCCTTATTTCCAGAGCGCGCAAATGTCTCTATCGCGCAGGTTATCAGCGAATTCCAAATACGCTTGCGGGTATGGGAGCGCGGCGTTGGCATCACCAAGGCGTGCGGAACGGCTGCGTGTGCGGCGTTGGTCTCGGCCCATCGGCGACGTCAAACCGGGCGCAAAGCAACGGTGATACTTGATGGCGGCCCGTTGGCGATTGAATGGGCGGACGATGATCATGTGTTGATGACCGGGCCGACCGAACTTGAATTTGAAGGAACGCTTTAACCTTAGCTGGGTTCCCGTAATGGCAAAGTTATATTTCACATATGCAGCGATGAATGCGGGGAAGAGTACCATTCTTCTGCAATCTGCATTCAATTATCGCGAGCGCGGAATGGCTGTGGTGTTGCTAACGGCGGCAATCGATAATCGGCAATCAGTGGGCGAGATCCATTCGCGGATTGGCCTATCTGAGCGCGCCCATATGTTTGATGAGAAGACCGATATTGAAGCGCTCGTTCTGGTCGAACATGGTGATACTGAAATTTCCTGCGTCTTCATTGATGAGGCGCAATTTTTGAGTCGCGACCAGGTGTTGCAGCTGGCCAGTCTCGTTGATCGCCATTCTATTCCTGTCATGTGTTATGGATTGCGAACCGATTTTCGCGGGGAGTTATTTGAAGGCAGTCAAGCGCTGCTTGCTATTGCTGATATCCTCAATGAGCTGAAATCTATCTGCCATTGCGGGCGCAAAGCGACAATGAATTTACGCATTGATGATGACGGTCAGGCGCAGCGTGACGGGAAGACGATAGAAATTGGCGGTAATGAGCGTTATGTGCCCTTATGCAGAAAACATTTTTTTGAACGCACAGGCAACGGATGAAAAAAATGCGTTAAATGGGTAGGCGCATAATTTCTTGATAAGCTTCAATAACCCGGTTGCGCACGGCAATTGCAGCCTCCAGCGTAACTTCCGCAGCGCTAATGCTGGTGACAACATCAACCAGATCTGCATTCCCGGTTGCAACGGTTTGGCTAGTTGCCTCCGCAGCGCTGAGCGCTTGTTGGGTATTGCCCAATGTATCACTCAAAATGCGCTCAAACTCGCTTGTTGCGCCCGGGCTTTGCGGTGCGGGCGATAATGCGCTCGATTGCGGCCCGCCGGTCAGCTGGGATGTGCGTGCATAAGCGGCAGCGGCATTATTGATATCGGCTATGCTCATCGGAATAACTCGTTATTTTAAGAGACGTTCGACAAGGCTTAACGTCATGGCGTAAATGAATATGCCAAACATGACCACGCCAAAGGATAGGCGATGAGTGAGCACCATAAACAATCCAAAACCAACGATCGCTACTGATAAAATGGCAAGAAAAATCATCACTGTACGGCGTAATTGATTTTTACTTTCAAGATCATAACTGGTCGCATTCCCGGTAACGGGACGGGCGGCTGTTTTTGTTTTTGTGCCAAATCCGTTGCTCATCATTATTTTCCTACTCTAAGATTTGCAATGTTGCGCTAGCCATGGATCGCAACAGATCCATCGTTCCCAAATTGGCCTCATAGCTACGCTGTGCTTCGCGTAAATCCATCATTTCAACCAGCGGATTTACATTGGGAAGTTTGACATATCCGCTGTCATCAGCACCGGGATGACCGGGGTCAAACTCAAGGGTAAAGGGTGTTGGGTCGGTGCGAATGTCGCCCAGTTCAACCGTGCTAATGCCTGTTGATCGGTCGAGGAGCGATGAAAAAATCGGAACCTGACGACGATAAGGGTCACCGCCAGCGGTCACAGCCGTTGAATCCGCATTTGCAATATTTTCGGCGATAACGCGCAAGCGCCCTGATTGTGCCTTCAGGCCCGCAGCTGATATTTGGAGACCATTGCTGAAATTATCCATGTGTCAAATATCCTACTCGCTATCGGTCTGAACGAATGGCCAGGCGCATCATGTCGAGGCCTTTACGGTAGACGGTCGCGGCCAATCCATATTCCATTCGTGTGCGTGATAATTCCATGGTCTCGGTTTCGATGGAGACCTGATTACCGGTAAGGGCAGGGGTTGCAGTTGGGTCTTGCGCGCTTTTTGCGCTTGAGCGATTAGCGGACCCCGAAGTCGGTACACCCGGTTGATGGCGCGCATCGGTCGTTGCCATTTGCGTTTGTGCCTCAAGGGCACTTTCAAACTGTCCTGCGGTTATATCCTTGCGAACATAGCCCGGCGTATCGGCATTTGCGATATTTTGCGCAAGTATGCTCGAACGCGCAGAAAGAAAGTCCATTCTTGCGCGGATGCCGTTTAACAATGTCAGCTTAGACAGATCCATTAACGCCTCACTTGGGCGACAAGATAGCGGGTCGATGGTTAATTCCCGGTATAAGAGCGAAAAAGGATTGTTTGTTTGTGAGTGAGAATTTATTCACTAGGCTTACTAAATCCTTACCGACCGGCACTAAACATCAGGAACTCTCACAAAATGGCGAAAACGCTTGGATTGGCATTAAGTGCAGGCGCGGCGCGCGGCTGGGCCCATATTGGTGTCTTGCGCGGCTTGGCTGAGATGGGCATGCGCCCAGACATTATTGTTGGCACCTCTGCGGGGGCACTGGTTGGCGGGGCGCATTTGCTCGATGCCATTGAAGAGTTTGAGGCCTGGGCCTATACGCTCTCACCGATTTCAGCATTGCAGCAATTTGCCCTAAAAATGCGCAGCGGGGGCTTTATCAATGCGGAAGCAGCGTTTGATGCCTTTGCTGAATTTGATAAAGATTTCAAAGATTTGCCAATTCCCTTCGGCGTTGTTGCCTGTGATATTGGCACCGGAGAAGAGGTCGAGATCACAACTGGGTCTGTGCTCCACGCGGTCAGAGCCTCAAGCGCGATCCCGGTTCTTATGCATGCCATTGAGCATGAGGGGCGTTGGCTCGTGGACGGGGCCATTGTTAATCCAACGCCGGTTTCACTGGCCCGGAAGATGGGCGCTGATATTGTGTTGGCGGTAGACTTGAACGCGGTGCCCCATGTTCTCGAACGGTTTTCAGATCAGCAAGAGCCTCCATCAAAACAGCCCCCGGCCGCTGCGCGTGCGCCCTTAAAGGATATACCGAGCGCGGTGACACGCTTAATCGAGGATACAAAACGCGCCGTGTCCGATGAGATTGACAAGGCCAAGCAGAGAATGAATGCTCAACCTCATCTTTTTGAAACAGCGATGGCGGCGAGCGATATTGTTCAGATGCAAATAGCGCGGGCCCGTAATATGAACTGCCCGCCAGATATCCTCCTAACGCCCGATATGCGCGCCGCTATGCCCAATGCGTTTGACCGCGCCGATGAATTTATTGAGATTGGCCGTCAATCGGTTCTAGCGCACGCCGATCACCTTAAAAGACTATTAGCGGGATAATGATCTCGAACATTTAGGAAGTGGACTGATGATATGAAGAAATTTGCGACACTCGCCATACTGGCTGCCTGCACATTGCAGGCAGCGTGTGCAACGACTGTTGAAGGAGCGGGCGAAGGATTGACCAAAGCCGTAACCAGCGAAACGAATGCGGTTAGCGCTGTGCAATCAACACAGGTTACCGGTCCGGCATTATTGGTTCAGCAAAGTGCCAATGATTTTGAAACAACCCTGCAAGGGGTAAAGGACGCGGTTGATCAGCGCGGATTCAAAACATTCGCGGTGATTGATCATGCAGCAGGGGCAGCTTCTATTGATGCATCATTACCGCCCACCACATTGGTTATCTTTGGCAACCCGCAAGGGGGCACGCCGCTCATGCAATCAGCACAGACTATGGGTATAGTTTTACCATTGAAGGTGCTTGTTTATCAGCAAGGTGATGGCGCGGTCATGCTCGCATGGCCGGATATGGCCGCAGAACTTGCCGCGCACGGCGTGACGGACCGCGACGTTTTGCTTGGCAAAATTCAAGGCGCGCTTAGCGCTATTGTTACGCAAGCTGGCAGTTAAGGGCGCCAAACGTTACCGCACATTTAATGATTGCAAATTCAGTAATACAAGCGCGGTTACTGGTCTTGCGATATGGGAACATCGCCGAGCAATGGGGTCTCCAAAGCCTGCACTAATGCTGCGCCTTCAAAAGAGAGATCTTTGCCGCGTTCTTGTGCTTGCGGCGTGCAGGTTGAAAATTCTGTGCGCGTTTCGCGAAAGCGGTCATTGAACGCATTGACCATTTCCAAATGGGTGTCGCTGTCTGGTTCTTCCAGTTCGATCATGGTGCCCATGCGTTCCCGCCAGATTGTGGATTCCTGGCGAGGATTGCAGGTGCGCCGAATATGGTGAAGGGCACCAAATACGCCTGAAAGCGCGATGAGATTGCTCTTGCGCTGTAAATATTCATCATATTGCAGGGCATTTGCGGCGGGGGTAATGCCAGCAAGTGGGCTCACAAATAGTGAAATGCCCATGAGCACAAGACTGATGAAACGTTGACGCGATTTAATCGATAACAAGATCATAGTGCTATTCTGCCTTCGTCAAATGGCGTTTTTATGTCTGCCCACAAGAGGGCTGCGAGGCGTGCCACAGATAAGCATCTTTTATCGCAGTTCTTGTCGTATCCCAAGCCACTAGGGAAAGCGCGGTGTCGGCATCAAAAAACCCCGCATCAACCGCATCATCTCCCGCTTTCGGCGAACCGGCTTCCCAATGCGCGCAATAATCGATCATCAGGTGGTGAGCAGTGCCGGTTTTTCCCGCTTCATTGCCGGGCAGGGCTTCATAAATATTGAACAAATGCAGATCTTTGATGCGCACGCTGGTCTCTTCCAGGACCTCCCGGTGCACGGCTGCTTCCAGGGCCTCGCCATATTCAAGCTTGCCGCCCGGAATTGACCATTGTCCCTTAAACGGCTCTTTCCCGCGCCGTATCAATAAGACTTGCTCGTCTTTAAAGATAATCGCCCCGACGCCGACCCGTATGGCAGGCCCGGCCCGTATGGTGGGTGCGGGTTCAGATATTTTTGGTGTCTTGTCATTCATGAGGCGGGTATACTCAGTTTATGTGTGGACGTTTTACGCTGACCAGTACGCCTGATGATGTCGGGCGATATTTTTCTATGAACGTGACGGATAATTTTCCGCCACGTTACAATATTGCGCCGACACAGCCTATCGCAATTATTCGGACTGCGGAGGTTTTTGTCCCGTCACCGCCCCCTTTATACCAGCTGGTGCGATGGGGGTTAATCCCGTCATGGTCCGGGCGGGCGAATGTCGATTTTTCTGGCAGTCCGCTTATCAATGCGCGCTCTGAAACGGTGCTTAAAAAGGTGTCGTTTCGCGACTCATTCCGGCGCAGGCGGTGCCTGGTGCCCGCAAACGGTTTTTATGAGTGGCAGGCGCGCGGCGATCAAAAACAACCCTATTATTGTCGTCCCAAGGATGGGGGTCTTTTCGCGTTTGCAGCGATTTGGGACACCGTCCTGCATAGTTCGGGCGCGGAAATGGATAGCGCCGCAATATTAACCACAAATGCGGGCCCCTCCATGTCGAGGCTCCATCGTCGAGAACCGGTGGTGATCTCGGCGGATAATTTCTCCGACTGGCTTGGCACCCATGAGAGTGATGCGCAATCGCTGCTGCCGCTGTTACGCGCGCAAGACAATCGGTTTTGGGAGTGCGCCCCGGTCAGCCGGGATGTTGGCAATGTGCGCAATGACCGCCCGGACCTTATCCAGCCAGTTGGAGAGGCTGAGGATCAAGGCAAGCAAGTTGATAGTGCTGGAGGCGAACCAGCACAGGGACAATTATTTTAGGGAAAATGCGTGAAAATACAGCGCATTGGCTCCAAAATTGCTCAAACCTCATTATGAACACGATCACCGGGCAGATGACGCCTATTATGATTAAGGGTAGGGCCCAATGACTGGGGCGAATTCAGGTGCATCATTAACTTCAAGGGTCGTTAAGGGAACGGCCTGGCTTGTGGCTGCTCGCTTTTCCATGCGCGCGATTGGCTTTTTGAACACCGTTCTGGTGGCACGCTTGCTGTTGCCGGAAGATTTTGGGCTTGTGGCCATTGGCATTGCCGCCATGCAGTTGATTCAGGGGTTTTCAAATATTGGCCTGGCGCAGGCTGTCATCAAATTCCACGATGCTTCAGAGGATGATTACAACACGCTGTTTACGGTTTCGTTTGCGCGCGGGGTGTTGATCGGTGTTCTATTGTTAGCGTTGGGGCCCCTTGTTGCGCAGATTTATGGGGACCAGCGGTTGATCTTATTGTTCGCCGCAATCGCGATCTATCCGGTCCTCTTGGGGATGATGAATCCGCGATTTTATGAATTTGAGCGCGCGCTAGATTATTCGCGCGAATTTATCGCAACCGTTGCCGATAAAATGGTCGCGGTGAGCGTGTCGATTACCATAGCGTTGATTTTTCGCAGCTATTGGGCACTTGTCGCCGGATTGCTTGCGGGCGGGCTAACGATGATGCTGGTTTCTTATATTGTGAAACCGGTCTTGCCATCCCTAACGCTAAAGTCTTGGCGCCGGGTGCTCGGATTTTCCGGCTGGTTGACGGGCCTTAGTTTTCTGGTCGCGTTGAACAACAAATTGGATATGTTCGTGCTTGCCCGATATATCGGTGTTGGGGCGACGGGTATTTATTCCTTGGGAACCCAGTTTGCCGGGCAGATCACCTCTGAACTTGCCGAACCGCTGGCACGCGCAATCTATCCGGGCCTATCAGAATTGCGCGAGCGCGCGGAGGATATGCGGCGCGCATTTTTGGGCGGTGTGAGCGCGGTGGCGGCGATTGCACTGCCGGCTGCATTTGGCATGTCGTTTGTCGCCCACGATCTGGTTGCCATTGTGCTTGGTGAAAAATGGCGTGCTGCCGTGCCGGTATTGCAATGGATGGCGCCTGCATTGGGCGCTCAGGCAATGATGTTGTCGATGCATTATTATGCCATTGCCCGCGATAAAATTCCGCTTTTATGTGTCAGGGAGCTGGTGGTTGTGTGTGTCAAATTGCCAGTCTTTATTTGGGCAAGCGCAAATTATGGGCTGACCGGGGCAATTTACGCTGCCTCATCTGCAGGTATGTTTCATATGACGATGCAGCTATTTTTATATGCCAAGGTGGCAAATGATGCGTTTTGGCGCCCGATTGCCGTGGCCTGGCGCAGTATTGCTGGCGTGATGGGCATGGCGGTTTGGTTTTTGGGGGTGCGCCAGTCGCTGATCCCGCTTGATCAGGTTCCGATATTTTTCAGATTGGTGCTGGATATTGCCGTGGGCGGTACGCTCTATGTTGCGACTCACCTTTTGGTCTGGATTGCTGTAGGCCGCCCCGATGGGGTGGAGCGACGCGTGTTGAAGATGGTTGATGGGTTTGTGCCAATATCTCTGGTAAAATAGCCCCTAAAACGGCCAATTTTAACAGGTCCGGTCACGATCCATCACTCTATACGTGATCACTGCAAAATCCGGTTTGAAGGTGGGGAAAGCCGGGGTACAAGAACCCTTATCATTATCCATCCTTAAGCGCGCGGAGAGCAGATTGTCCGAAGTGTCCCCCCAAAAAGGCCCAACGCCAGTATCCACAGAGGCATTCGATGCAGCTGCCGAGAAATTGCTGGCTGAAAATCCTCTTTTCGCCGTCGGAGAGGCGGAGATTCGCGGCAATACCTACAGGGTTTTCAAAAATGCACCGCCAAGTCTCGTCGGGCTCTACATGCATGGGACAAGCCATGGCGACGAAGATTTCCTGCTCTACCAAGATGAGCGCTTCAGTTTTATGGAAACCTTCAAACGCGCGTGCCGGTTTGCCCATGCGCTGAAAAATGAGCTCAATGTTCAGCCGGGCGACCGTATTGCGATTGCAATGCGAAATTATCCTGAATGGTGTTTTTCCTATATGGCAATCACCATGCTGGGCGCGGTGGTTGTTCCGCTCAATGCGTGGTGGAAGACTGACGAACTTGAATATGCGTTGAAAGATTGTGAAGCCAAAACAATCATTGTTGACGCCAAGCGGCTTAGCCATTTGTTGCCACTGAAATCTTCATTAGGCCTGACATTAGTGCTTGCGCGCGACGAAGGCGAGGGCGCTGACTATCGATATGAAACGCTTATGGAGGCCAGCACCGACGAAACATTGCCGCCAGTTTCTATCGAAGCTGATGATGATTTTTGTATTCTGTACACATCCGGTTCAACGGGCCGTCCGAAGGGGGTAATTCTTACCCATCGCGGATGCATATCCACATTGCTGTCCTGGGCGTTCATTGCCCTGTCAATGAAAGACGCCAATAATGGGATTTCATTGTTCGGTGAAAAGCCGGGCATTTTGCTTGGCATTCCGCTTTTTCATGTCACCGGATCGCATTCAATTTTTCTCCTCTCCTATCTGGTGGGACGCCGCGTTGCGATGATGTATCGGTGGGATGCTAAAGAGGCAGTGTCATTGATTAATAAGGAAGAGCTATCGAATTTTGTCGGGGTGCCAAGTCAATCATTTGAATTGATTGAAGCGGCCGGTGACATTGAAATGCCGTCAATGATCGATATTGGATCGGGCGGAGCAAAACGTCCGGCAGATCATGTTCGAAAGCTCGCAGATAAATTTCCACAGGCAACGCCTTCATCAGGGTACGGTTTAAGTGAGACCAATGCAGCTGGGTGTGTGATATCGCGCACGCAATATATGGAACGCCCTGATAGTACGGGTAAAGCGCTCCCGCCGGTAACGGACATTAAAATCGTTAATGTTGATGATGACGCCTTGCCAGAAATGCCAACCGGCGAAGTCGGGGAAGTCTGGATCCGGTCGCCTGCAAATTTCCGTGGATATTTAAATCTTCCCGATGCAACGCAAAAATCAATAACTGACGATGGCTGGTTTCGCACAGGCGATCTCGGCAAGCTTGATGAGGATGGATATTTGTACATTGTCGACCGCATGAAAGATTTGATCATTCGCGGCGGCGAGAATATTTCCTGCCTCGAGGTCGAAGCGCGTGTTTATGAACATCCTGATATTGCTGAAGCGGTGGTCTTTTCTGTGCCTGAAGAGGTTCTCGGCGAGCGGGTCGGCCTTGTGGTTTATCCCAAAGAAGGCGTCACACCGGATGTTCAAGCCTTACGCGATTTTATTGCTGAAGATCTTGCATCTTTTAAGGTTCCTGAACGCATTTGGATTTCTCCTTCTGCGCTGCCAAGGCTTGGAACGGAGAAATTTGATAAAATCATGGTGCGGACAATTGCGCTCGCCCATCCCCCCATGCTGAAAACTGATTAATAGGAATTTAGATAATGAGTGACTTGGAAAAATTTCAAGCTGAGACCCGAGCATGGCTGGAAGAAAATTGCCCGCAGGAAATGCGCGGCGGCGGCGCCGGTGAAGATGAAATTTGTTGGGGAGGGCGCAATTGGACATTTACCTCGCCCGAGCAAAAAATCTGGCTTGAGCGAATGGCCGAAAAGGGATGGACGGTACCGCAATGGCCAACAGAATATGGCGGCGGCGGGCTTTCCAAGGAAGAAAACAAAATTCTAAAAGCGGAAATGCGCCGCATTAAAGCGCGCTCACCGCTTGAGAGTTTTGGGATATGGATGCTTGGCCCGGCATTGTTAAAATATGGCACTCATGAACAAAAACTGAAATTTCTACGCCCCATTGCGCGCGGGGAAATTCGCTGGTGTCAGGGATATTCCGAACCCAATGCAGGCTCTGATCTGGCCGCGCTTGGAACCAAATGCGAAGATAAAGGCGATCATTGGCTTGTGAACGGTCAAAAGGTCTGGACATCATATGCTGATAAGAGCGACTGGATTTTTGTCCTAGTACGTACCGACCCGAGCGTATCAAAGCATAATGGCATTAGTTTCTTGCTGGTCGATATGGAAAGCGCAGGGGTTTCGACAAAACCCATCAAACTGATTTCAGGGAACTCGCCTTTCTGCGAAACATTTTTTGATGATGTTAAAGTGCCAAAAAGCTATGGCGACAATATTTCTTCAATTGTTGGCGAGCAAAACCGGGGGTGGGATGTTGCCAAATATCTCCTGACCCATGAACGTGAAATGATTGGTGCGGGCGGCGGCGGTCTGTTAGGCGGGCGCGGTCCCGGCGAAGTTGCAGCCAGTGAAATAGGCCTTGGTGACGATGGCAGGCTTGCAGATCCAATCTTGCGCGGAAAAATTGCCCAAGCCGAAATTGATGGCTGGGCATTTTTGCTCACCATGGAGCGCATGAAAGATGAAGCCAAAGCCGGACAAGGCATGGGCGCTAAATCTTCGATGCTCAAATATTACGGGACCGAATTCAACAAACGCCGTTATGAAATATTGATGGATGTTGGTGGTTCCGATGCGCTGGAATGGGAAAGTGAACGTTCTTCAGAGGGTAAGCTTGCGCGAAACTGGTTGCGCACAAAAGCAAACTCCATTGAAGGGGGAACTTCGGAAGTTCAGCTAAACATTATCTCCAAGCGCATTCTGGAATTACCAGATTCATAGCGCTTTTTTACGCTCAAAACTGATCGATAGCTAATAAGAAAGATTGATCCCTATGCCACTCGTTCTCAATGAAGAACAGGAAATGCTGCGCGATTCAGCGCGAGGCTTTTTGACTGACAATTTACCCGTAAGCGCGTTGCGTGCCTTGCGCGACGCTGATGATCCGGCCGGTTTTAGCCGCGATAGCTGGAAGCAGATGGCCGAAATGGGCTGGGCGGGCATTATCGTAGAAGAGGCCCATGGCGGGTCTGACTTCGGCTATGTGGGCGCGGGCGTGATTGCCGAGGAAATGGGACGCACACTGAGCGCATCTCCGTTTCTTTCAACAGCAATATTGGCAGCAACAGCGCTGAATAAAGCGGGCAGCGATGCACAAAAGCAGGCCCATCTTCCCAAAATTGCCGCCGGTGATCTGGTGATGGCGCTGGCAGTGGATGAGGGGCAAAAACACCGCCCTGCTCAAACGCAAATGCGCGCAGAAAAATCGGGCAACGGATTTAAATTATCGGGCGATAAAACCTTTGTTGCCGATGGCCAAATTGCGGACAAATTAATTGTCGCCGCGCGCACTGCAGGCAATCCCGGTGATGAGCAGGGCATTACTTTGTTTTTGGTTGATGGTGAGGCAAACGGATTAACCCGCGAGCGCACAGTGATGGTAGACTCGCGCGGGGCGGCGCGGTTGAAATTTGAAAATGTTGAAGCAACGGGCGATGATATTATCGGCGACGTTGATGGCGGGATGGCTGTCCTTGACGGTATTCTCAATGCAGGACGCGCAGGGTTAGCGGCGGAAATGTCCGGGGCCGGTCAAGCCGCTTTCGACATGACAATTGATTATCTAAAAGAGCGAAAGCAATTTGATAAAGTCATCGGATCGTTTCAAGCGCTACAGCACCGTGCGGCGCATTTATATAGCGAAATTGAGTTGATGAAGTCCGTCACCTTAAAAGCTCTGCAGGATTTAGATACAAATTTCGCAATGGCCGGGCCGACATGTGCGTTGGCAAAAGCAAAAGTTGGCGAAGTTGCAAAGCTAACAGCTTTGGAGTCGGTGCAGATGCATGGCGGTATCGGGATGACCGACGAATATGATATTGGATTTTATCTAAAGCGTATTCGCGTGGCTCAGGAATTGTTTGGCGACTTTGCATTTCATGCGGACAAGCTTGCGAAGATGCGCGGTTATTGATTGAAGTTGAAACGGGAAAATATCCTATGAAAATTGTCGCCTCTAAAGATGTTAAAGGCCTGATTGGATCTATGACCGGTACATCGGGTTGGATAGAGGTTAGCCAGGAGCGTATCAATCAATTTGCTGATGTTACCGAAGACCATCAATTCATTCATATTGATGCCGAGCGCGCAGCACAAACCCCCTTTGGCGGTACGATTGCCCATGGGTTTTTGACCCTGTCTCTTCTGTCTAAATTTGCTGAAGATGGCGGCATGTTTGCGCTTGAGGGCATCAAAATGGGCATTAATTACGGATTCGAGAAAGTCCGCATGATGAGCCCGGTGAAGTCTGGAAAGCGGGTTCGTGGTCATTTCACCTTGATGGAAGCGGATGAAAAGATCCCGGGCCAGTGGAAATTTGTGTTCGCGGTTAAAGTTGAAATTGAGGGCGAAGAAAAACCTGCACTTATGGCAGAATGGGTTAATATGCAATTTGTGTAGGCGTTCATTTGAAATGAGAGGGTTGAAAATGAAACTGTTCCGTCCAGAAATTCCGTTTATTGGGTTGGCGATTAGCCTGCTACTAACGGCGTGTGCATCCTATTCAGATCCATTAGCGGGTGTGCCACAACAGCGACCCGCACAACAAGCTGAGGCGGCGCAAACTGCACCCGCTAGCCCCGCGCAGGCTTCGACAAATTTTGATGATGCACCGGACCGCGCCGATATTCTTGCGACCGTTGATATCTTCTTTGAAGCACTGGCCAATAAAGACGCTGAAGAATTGAGCAAGGTTTTCTCTGAAAAAGGCGGCGTGGTGATTGCCTATCCGGAAAGAGAGGGAACGCCGATTTCCTATGGCGCTACCATGGATACATTTAGATCCATTAGAGAAGGCCGACTGCCCAAAATTGAAGAACCTTATTGGTCACCAATTGTCCTACAGCGTCGCAACATGGCGATGGTCTGGGCCCCTTTTGAGGTGTGGGTCGATGAGGTGTTGTCCCATTGCGGCGTGGATATGTTTACGCTGATGAATGTTGACAGCGCTTGGACGATTGCCGCTGTGGCGTATACGAATGAACCGAGTGCCTGTGAAGAATTATGGCCCGATGGCCGGTCTCAACTTCGCCCTGATATGTTCAGTAAGGGGCTGTAAAGTTACGCGCCTTACCTAAATCTGAACTCGCAACAAAAGGAATTCCCATGAGAGAAGCTGTTATTGTATCGACTGCGCGCACACCAATCGGCAAAGCCTATCGCGGTGCATTTAATAATACGACGGCTCAGACATTGGGCGGCCATGCCATTGGTGAGGCGGTAAAGCGCGCAGGGATCGACGCCGAAGAAGTCGAAGATATTGTGATGGGCGCGGCCATCCAACAAGGAACATCGTTTCAAAATATTGCCCGCCAATCTGCGCTGCGCGCCGGTTTTCCCATTGGTGTTTCCGGTCAATCGCTTGACCGTCAGTGCGCATCGGGCCTGATGGCAATTGCGACAGCAGCAAAACAGGTTGTCGTAGATAATATGGATATTGCTGTGGGCGGCGGTGTTGAGTCCATCTCTATGAACCAAACCTCGAACATGTTTGTCGTACCTGATCCTTGGCTGATGAAAAACATGCCCGAGACCTATATGCAAATGATCGAAACCGCCGAGATTGTTGGTGAACGCTATGGGGTCTCTCGTGAGGCACAAGATGAATATGCGCTGCAATCCCAACAGCGCACCCATGCAGCACAAGAAGCAGGGCGCTTTGATGATGAGATTGTTCCGCTGGCATCGGTGATGAAATTTAAAAACAAAGAAACCGGCGAGGTTTCCGATGTTGATGTTACTCTTGATAAGGATGAAGGCAACCGCCCGCAAACAAACTTAGAGGGGTTAAATGGCCTGAAGACCGTTTTTGCCGGTGGCCAGAAAGTCAAAGAAGGAAAGTTTATTACCGCGGGTAATGCTTCACAGCTTTCTGATGGTGCTTCGGCTGCGGTTGTGATGGAAGCGAAAACCGCGCAAAAGCGTAACCTTTCCCCGTTGGGTATTTACCGAGGAATGGCCGTTGCGGGAACGCACCCTGATGAAATGGGCATTGGTCCGGTATATGCTGTCCCCAAACTACTTGAGAAAAACGGCCTTAAAATGGATGATATTGGTTTGTGGGAATTGAATGAAGCGTTTGCTGTTCAGGTTCTCCATTGCCGCGACACATTGGGCATTCCCGACGAAATTTTGAATGTGAATGGCGGTGCGATTTCGATTGGCCATCCTTATGGAATGTCAGGGGCGAGAATGGCTGGGCATGCGTTGATCGAAGGCAAACGTCGCGGCGCTAAATATGTTGTGGTGACGATGTGCGTTGGCGGCGGCATGGGCGCTGCTGGCCTGTTCGAAGTTGCATAGCGCCTTGCGGTCTCGCCCGCTAAGCGGGATCATTGATTAAAAAAGCCCAAAAGCGACTTCGCTTTTGGGCTTTTTTAATTGGGTAAATTTGGTTTTATCGTAGCGGAGAGCGGTTCTTTGCAAGGAAAGAAGAAGCCCCGCCACCTTGACCATTCTGCGCTGGTTCTTTGGAAAAACGTTGCTGCTCTGATGAGAAGTCAGGGCGCAGCGGCGCTGCTGATCCGCGGTCATGACCATTCGATCCCATTAAATTTGACCCTGCTTGGTCAAGATTTGAAGAGGGAACCGGACGCGGTGTTGATTTTGAAGGTCCGCCAGAAACCGGGCGATCAAATGCTTTTGATGCATCATCAGCCAGCGGATCATCGGAATGTCTGCAATTGCCGTCAAAATGGGCACCAGGCTCAACCGATAAAGAAGAGTGCATAATGTCCCCTTCAATATAAGCAGTAGAGGCGAGGGCAACATTGCGCGCTCGGACCATGCCTTCGACGCGACCTCTGACAGTGACAGCTTCGCAGGCAACTTCGCCTTTAACCGATGCTTTCTCGCCGATAATCAGGGATGCGGCTCTAATATTACCAGTGATGGCGCCATCGAACTGAACTTCTCCAGAAGAAACAAGATTTCCTTCGAGGGTGACATCGCTTGAGATGAGGGAGGGAACGCCTGGAGATTTCATACTACTGTTCCTTTTTGAGGACGCTTTACTAGTCGTGCTTTGCACTTGCGACTTTGCGGATGTACGCGAGCCAGATTTGCCCGATCCGTTGTCGTCATCCAGCATCGCTGGGGTTTGGTTGGCATTATGATCCCTAGCGGGATCAGATTTCTTAGCTTTCGAAAACATAACGGCCTGCCTCTATGAAGCGTTCAGGGTTTTGCGCCTTACCATTGTACAAAATTTCGTAGTGAATATGCGGGCCGGTAGAACGACCGCTTGAGCCGAGTTCGCCAACCTTATCGTGGAGCTTTACTTTTTGGCCCTTTTTAACCGAGAGCCGCCGCAAATGTGCGTAACGGGTAACAAATCCATTGCCGTGATCAATTTCCACAACACGGCCATACCCACCGCGTGTACCAGCAAACTTGATGACGCCGCGCGCTGTAGCCGTTACCGGCGAGGCCCATGCAGCATGGAAATCCAAACCATTATGTTGCGCAAGACGGCCATGGAACGGGTCCCGGCGAAAACCAAAACGGCTTGTCATCTGACGGCTTGAAATGCTGGGGCTTGAAAGCGGAATACGCTCAATTGCCTCATGCAGGTCTTCCAGTTCATTGAGAACGCTAATGGCTCTGTTCACCCGGTGGATGAAAACCGGGGACGCACTATCGAGATTGGCAACATCAATAAACGGACCGCCCTGTGCGAATGCATTATTAGCAATTTTAGGGGAGGTGATAAAGCGCTCCGGGCGTATCCCCGTTGCGTTTAAGATATGTCTGAGTTCTTCGGCTTCGCGCGAGGCTGACTCTTCAAGTTCTGCCAACAGCAATAATTGCTCGGTGTATAATTGGGTTGCTGCATTCTCAAGATTATCAACGGCTTCGGCATTTTGGCGATTGCGCTGGACGATAACCCGCGTTCCGGTGGCTTCGAGGCTGGCTTCACGGCGTAATTTTTGGCGTCTTGATTGGCGCGGCGTGGGCTCGCCCGGCTGAACATCGACCATTACACGGTTCTGGTTGGACGGTTTCTTGCCTTCGGGACTGCCTGCCTGAGACAGCTTTTCAGAAAGAGCGATCAGATCTTCATTGACTGTCGATTTGCGCGCAACAGCTGTTTTTAGCATTTGATGGCGGCCCGCCAGCTCATCGAGGGCATCTTTGTAGTTTTGGCGCAAGACCGTGTTCTGGATGTTTACATCATCATAGGCTTGCTTTTGCTCATGCATATTACGCTGGTAATTGCTTGATAGCAGGCGCGTTTCCTGCTCTTTGGCGATGATGATTTGTTCTTTAAAAACAACGTTTACCGTGGAATATGCCACCCATAACAGCGCCGCAACGGCAATAATCGCCAAAGCAACCTGTGTTTTCGTTGACATTGAAATGAAGTGTACAACTCCATCACTGCGGTGATAGATCTGACGTTCCTTGAATAAACGTCCAAACGTACGCTGTAACCGGCCGGATTTTCGGCTCATCTTAACCCTATGCCCCTAAATAACTGCGCTCGCAAATTTGCGCGACTCCCAAGCACCACCTTGGTTCTATAGCACATTATATATGCAGTTTGCGCAACCATAATGTGATGAAATAACCCTCTTTTTTTAGCAGATAATACATTGACACCTTCCCTAAAGAGTTAACGGGCCCATATTATTGTGCACGAGGGTGCAGATTCGCCTTTTTGGCGGGCAAAATTATGGGTGTGCCCCTCTCTCGAGAAACGTGCTGGCATATTTTATGCGCATTCATGCGAACGATTTTGTCCACTCTTGGTAGAATGCAAGTTCGATTCCAGCCTCGGCTCTGGCCCCATGATTGAAGGGCTCCTTCAGCTGGCCCTTAAATCGCTCACTGACCAGCGCCTGAAACTGTTGGATGGGCTCGCAGTTTTTGGCCTTACAGACCTGCCGAAACCACTTTGTGCCAGTCTGAACGTGGCCAATCTCATCGGTATAGATGCGCTCCAGTACGGCGGCGCTTTGGCTATCGCCTTGAGCCTGCAATTTGGCAATCATGCCCGGCGTCACATCCAGACCGCGTGCTTCCAGCACCATTGGCGCAATGGCAAGGCGCGCCAGCACCATATCGGACGTCTCGAGGGCGGCCTCCCATAAGCCGTCATGGGCCGGGTGTTCTCCGTAAGAGGTGCCCAGCTCGCGCAGTCGGTTTTCAACCATGGAAAAGTGCAGCGCTTCTTCCCCGCCAACCCCTATCCAGTCGGCTAAAAACTGCCCGCCATCAAGGCCCAGATTTTCAATTTCCCCAGCAAATCGCGCTGCCATATCGAAGGCAAGATCGATCGCATTGAACTCAATATGGGCGATGGCATGTAACAGCGCGCCGCGGCCCTCGGGGGAGCCAAGTTTGCGCTTGGGCACGTCAATTGGCGAGACCAGCACCGGAAATTTGGGCCTTGCCGGTCGGTCGGGCAAGTCATGAGGGGGCGCTATTTGAGACCTTGGCGCGGGGCCGGGTGTGTCTGGACCGCTCTGGTTCTCTTTTTGAATTGCCTTCATCAAGGCAACGCATTGATTGGCCCGGGCGATCTTTTGGTCCGGCTCAGCGCTTTCCAGCACCTTGGTGCACGCCTCTATCAGGGGATGATGATAGGCCACCGATTATAGCGCCTCTGCGGCTTCCAGCACTTTTTCAACGTGACCGGCCACGCGGACTTTGCGCCAGACCTCTTGAACAACGCCTTTTTCGTCGATCAAAAATGTCGAGCGCTCAATGCCCATATATTTCCTGCCATACATATTCTTTTCGACCCACGCGCCATATTTCTCGATAATTTTGCCCTCTTCATCGGAGGCAAGATGGACGGCTAAATCATGCTTTGCGCGAAATTTCGCGTGTTTGGCCGGTGTATCTTTTGAGACCCCAATAATAACAGCGTTGGCGGCGTCAAAGGCCTCGAGCATTTCAGAAAACCCGATGGCCTGTTTGGTGCAACCGGGTGTGTCGTCCTTGGGGTAAAAGTACAAAACCACTTTTTTGCCTAAGAGACTTTTTAGGGAAATCTTGTCTTCGGCGTCGGTTGGTAGGGTAAAGGCGGGGGCTTTTTTGCCGGGGACGATTGGAGTAGGCATTGTTCCCTCTTTCATTATCTATTTGTGCGGGCCTAATCTATTGATGCGGACAATAATCACGGTTGACGTCACAGTTGCGGCACTTTCTTGTCATACGCAACAATAAATGAGTAAGGTCATGTTATCACGTAGTTCAGCCTGTGTTTTGTGTCAGGGTAATCGCTCATGCGCCAACAGCTAAAGCCAGTGCACATTTTTCTGCACGGGCTCGGCCTTCTTTTAGCGGTCTGTCTTGCGCTTTTGGCCCTACTGATCTGGCGCATAGAAAGCGGCGGCTTATCTGTGAATGTGATGCGCCCGGTGCTGACCGCTGAAATTGAGCGTCGCTTGCCAGAAGGTAGCCAAGTCTCAATTGAGCGCGTTCATCTCCGGCGCTCCCCAGATGGCAGCGACTATGTATTGGAGATGGGGCCGGTTTCGCTCAACAATAATGCGCGCGGTTTGAGTGCTTCCGTGCCAGTTGTTAACGCAAAGCTTGGCAAAGATCAGCTCTTCAATATTCAGCCCCATGACCTGCGCATCCATATCGCCGATCCAGTTGTTGATCTAGATTTGAAAAATTTAACAAATCAGGAGCGCCGCGCAAACCCTCACAATACGGATGAAACATCCGCCGGCGCATCACTTCGCAATCAATTGTTTGGCGCTAAGCTTCCGCAACTAACAGTCACAAACTTGACGGTGCGCGCTGATCAGGCGGGGGATGGGGCGCAATGGGAAATTCGCAATGGCGATATTATTCTCGCTGGCGATGATAGTCTTTCTCACGCCCTGACAGCGAACGGCGATCTGATATCTGCTCAGCAAGGGGAGGCGGCGCCAATTTCTGTGAGCGCGACCCCTGACGACGCTGCAAAAACAATGAAGCTTGAATTTAAAGGCAATGATGTCCCGGTCGGTGCGTTGCTGGCTGTTATTGCTGAGGAGGGCGCGCCTTTATTGCAAGCGCCGGTTAGCGGCGAGGCTTTTGTTATCATCGATCAAGATATGGAACCCATCAATGGCGCTTTTGATGTTAGCGTAGGCGTAGGCACGCTACATGCGGGCGAGCGCGTCATTGCAATCCAGAAAATTGAATTGAATGGCGGTGTTGATCCCGGTGATGGTACCATCGATCTGGAGCAGCTTGTATTTGAGGCTGGCCAATCAAAGGGGAAACTATCGGGAACCCTTCATCAGCAAACGGATCAAAATGGCGCTTCCGCAATTTCCTTTGATCTGTCCGGCGACACATTGGCGCTAGACACTTTCGGTTTGTTTCCAGAAATATTGTCGATAAACAAACTTGCGGTGCGCGGCGATTACCAAGCTGATATTCGCAGGCTGAAGCTGCCCGCAATTATGCTTGATCTTGGGGATGCAACAATTGCTGGCGACCTGCAGTTTGACCGCCCGCAAGGGGTTGATGGCCAGAACCCTCCCTCCTTCGGCCTGGTTGCAAACTTAAAGGCAAACGGGCCCGTCTCTTCCGAAAGAGTGATAGAGCTTTGGCCCCTAAAGCTCGCCCCAAACTCACGAAATTGGGTGCAAACCCGGGTCTCAGCCGGGATGACAGACAATATTGATTTTCGGATGAATTTGCCGGTCGGACTGCGCGATGAAGTTGGGTTTATTCCCGATGAAGCCCTATTGCTTGATTTTGATGTAAGTGACGTTTCGGTTGAATTTATCCTAGGACTGACAAAATTATCGCGCGCCAATGGACATGGCCTCTTACGCGGCAACTCACTGCTTGTCGATTTGACGTCGGGAAAACTCAACACCATTAATGTCTCAGAAGGTCAGCTTGAGTTTCCTGCGTTTAACCCGCGAGGGGGCAAGCAAATATATCGCTTTAAGGGTGATGGGCCGGCCGGTGAGATGTTGTCGATACTGGATGAAAAGCCGCTGGGGCTTATGACACGGTCAGGCATTTTACCGGAGAAGATCACCGGTGCTGCCAGCATTGATGTGGTTATGGTACGCCCTGCGGTTGGCAAAAGGCCGCGCGGCGGATTTGAATATGATGGTAAGGCCAAATTTTCCGGCCTTTCCTTTGTTGAGATTTTTCAAGATCTTGATTTGAGTGATGGCGAGGGGACTATTGATCTCAAGACCCGCGGGTTAACAATTGAAGGGAATGGCCAATTGGCCGCATCGCCCGTGACAATGCGGTGGGAACAGAATTTTTACGAAGAAGACGGCCCCTCAAATCTATCAGTGTCTGGATTATTTGATGCCGCCGCAGGCGATGCGATTGGCATTCCAACCCGTAACTATCTGCGCGGTGATGTGCCTTATATTTTGCATGCGTCTGGCGGCTATCAGGCGCTTCAGGGGTTTGATCTTGAGGCTGACTTCTCCGCAGCCTCGCTGAATTTTGCGCCTGCAGGGTTTTTCAAACCCGCAAATAGTGAGGCAAAGTTGCGGGTTAGCGCGAAGTTAAAAGATGAGTTGCTGACCATGGACGTTCTGTCCCTTGAGGGGGAGGGGCTGACGATCAACGGAACCATGGCGTTTGAGCAATCTGGCCGTCTAGACTCGATGCATTTTCCCACCTTCTTCATTCAAAATCAGGCAGATTTCGCAATTGAGGCAGCGCGCATGCCCAATGGCGCGATGGATTTATCTGTATCGGGACAATTTCTCGATCTTGGGCCAGCGATTGCCAACACGCTTGAACGCTCAAGCGCTGGAATCCCGCAAGATGTAGAGCCAACCGATGACGCCTCTGACGGAGGCGAGTTTGATTGGGGAGCAGGGGTGCGCGCGACCTTCCGACTTGATGAAATGCGGTTGCGCAATGGAATTGTTTTGCGAGATCCGACACTTGATTTCTGGCATGATTCTGAGCGCATGGATGTGCTCGATATTGCTGGCCTTGATAATGATCTGGATATGATGCGCTTATCGTTATCCCATAGTGCGAAAGCTGATGGGGTAAGCCGGATCATTGAGGCAGAAACCACCGATTTGGGTAGCCTGTTTGAGGGAATTTTTTCGATTACCTCATTTGTTGGCGGTGAAGGCAAACTTTCTATTGATCTGGGTACGCAGGAAACGCCGGTTTTTGAAGGCAATGCCTTTGCGACAAATCTGAAGGTCAAAGACGCGCCGCTCATGGCAAAACTCTTTGCCGCAGGCTCGTTTGATGGGCTGAATAATTTATTGACCAATGAAGGCATTGCTCTTGATCAGGCAACGTCCAATTTTGCAATCGATGATGGTCGTATCACCTTAACGGATACAAGAGCGATTGGCTCGGCAGTTGGGATTACCGTGGATGGATCGGTGCGCCTTGATGGAAAAGGCGATGTCGCATTGAGGGGCGCGCTTGCCCCGGCCTATCAGGTGAATTCATTTTTGGGGCGCACACCATTGATTGGCGGCTTGCTGGTCAACCGTAAAGGCGAAGGCTTGCTGGCGATTACCTATGATATTGAGGGAACGGTGAGCGATCCTGAAATCACGATCAATCCGCTGATGGCGCTCGCGCCGGGTGTTTTACGAAGAGCCTTTGAAAATGAGAACGCTCCCGGTGGTACCGGCGCGCCAGTTCCGGTGCCCGGTGAACCGCTGCCATTCCTGGCGGTCCCGTCAGAAGAACCAGCCAATCCTTCTCCTTAGGGCACTGTTTTTCGGGAGCTGGGGCCTTAAGGAGCGGGAGGTTGTTTGGTGAAGTAAAGGGCTTCGATATCATAGCCGAAGGCCTTCAATGTCCGCAGGGTTGTTTCGCGGGTTTGATTGGAGATGGTCGGGGTGCGCGATAATACCCATAAATAGCGCCCGGATGGCTCACCGACGATCGACAGGGAATAGTCGGGGGCAAGGTCTAAAATCCAGTAATCTCCCCAAAACGGCCCGAAAAAACTCACTTCCAGTTTGGCAGTGACCGCCTCATCGACAAGCCTCACCCGCCCTTTTGCGACCTTTACCGGGCCATCGGGCGCGCCGGTTCGGCAGGTATTGGTGACGGAGAGATAGTCATCATCCCGGCGGCCATAGTCAGCGGTGACCCCTTCGCAATTCTTTTCAAACCGGTTTGGCAAGCGGGCAATCTCATACCATCGTCCCAAATAGCGCTCCAGATCGACACTATCTTCCACCGATAATGGAACGGCGCTATCGCGGTGGACAGGGGCGTTGGCACAGCCCGCTACCCCTAGAAAAACCAGTAAGAATAGAGCACGATTGAGATGGTTCATGGCGGCCTTCATAAGGTGATTTCCCAAAGACAAATCAAGCACGGGCCGCTTACCGTTGCAACGTCCAGAAAAGGTCGATATGAACCGTTTTTGGAAATTGTTCGCTAAGAGCAATATCAGTAGGGGCCGTGCGAAACAGGCTCTTTTGGTTAAGGATGTTACAGACGTGAGCACTGATGATAGCAGTTTACGCGAGGTAGATCAGGAACTCGCAGAAGAGCAGCAATTTCAGGCGTTGCGCCGGTCTTTGCCATTGCTGGGCGGCGGCGCCGCAGCGATTGTTCTTGGCGTTGCGGGCTGGCAATTTTATACCGCCCAAAAGACAGCAAAAGCAGAAGCCGCAGCCCTTATCTACCAGGATGCTTTGTTTTCACTGGAAGAAAGCCCGCAGAACGGCGTAGAGATATTTGGCGATGCGGTCCAAAGCGAGTCCGAAGGATATGCCGCCTTGGCCACGTTTCAGCAAGCGGCCCTATTGTCTGCGCAAGGCGATACCGCCAGAGCCTATCAATTGTACCGCTCGGTCCTTGATATGGAAAATGTCACCAAAAGCCTGAAGGATCTCGCCAGATTGCGGGCTGGCTATTTGAGCCTTGATCGTGCTGACCGCGATACGGTGGTTCGCGATCTTGATAGTTTGCCCGGCGATCCGACCCCGCTTGGATTTTATGCCCGTGAGTTGATTGCCTTGGCGGAATTGTCCGAGCGCAATTATGACGCTGCGATTGCCACATTTGATACGCTGGCGGGCTCCATTGAGACGCCGCCATCCTTGCGCGCCCGGGCTTCAGAATTTGCCATTGTTGCGCGCGCCGGGAAAACCGGGTCCAATATTTCAGGCGAAGCCAGAGTTGAGGATTTGCTTAATCGCCTTGGCGACAGCCCAGCGGGAAGCTCTGTTTTCCCGGTTACTGATGCACCGGCCATTCAAGGGGCAGGGACCCAAGAGGGTGGCCAAGCGGCGAGCGAAGCTGAAATCGAAGTGCCGCCAAGCCCCACCGACATCATTGAAGAGGCGATTTCAGAGCTGGAAGACGCTCATGACCATGAGGGCGACCATGAGGGCGAAGAAACGCCTTAAACCCGTTCAATTGATGGTCTTCATGATAATTTCATGCCATGATTGGTTTTACCGAAAGTCAGAATCTCGCGACCATCTGGCAGTTGATTTATCGAATTGTTGCGCAAGTTTGGAATATGATAATGATCCTACGCCTGTTCTCCCCCTTATCGCCTAAGGCCCTCCTTTGCGTTTTGCTGATGCTGGCAATCACAGGGTGCTCGCTTAATCCATTTGACGGCCTGTTCTCTGGTGATGACGAAATCGATGATGAATTGGACGATGATGGGCGTATTCCTGTGCTCGCGCTGGAAGATATTGTAAAAGTTGACCCGCGCCTTGTGGGCACAACGGTTACGATCCCTCCTTCTTATGTAAACAGTTCATGGCCGCAGGCTGGCGGTGAAGCCGACCATACATTGCACCATCTTAGCGGTGATCTAAAACTGAAGGTGAAATGGTCAGCGGACATTGGCGCTGCCTCTGAGCGCCTGGAGCGTGTGACCGCGCCCCCCATCGTCGCTGATGGCCGCGTCTTTGTTGTTGATGCAGAAGCAAAAGTCTCCGCCTATAATCAGGAAGATGGCGATCTTTTATGGCGCACAGAGCTTACTCGCGATGTAAAAGAACGGTTTAGAATTCAGGAAATATTGGCCCGCCCGAAGGCGTCGCAAAAGGGATTTGGCGGCGGTGTTGCCTATGAAAATGGCAATGTGTTCGTTACTTCCGGCTTTGGTTTTGTGGCGGCGCTCAATGCGGAAACCGGGGAAGAGATCTGGATAACTGATACAGATGCGCCGGTTCGCACACCGCCAACCGCCTATCGCGGTGCGGTTTATCTCACCACGATTACAAATGATTTTGTGGTTTACGATCAGGCAACCGGTGAAAAACAATGGAACCATCAATCCTTTGAAGAAACAGCGCGCATTCTGTCATCAGCAAGCCCGGCAGCGTCCGGCGATCTTGTGGTTGCGCCCTTCTCATCGGGAGAGGTTGTTGCCTTTCTGACCGATAATGGCCGGTCCGTGTGGACCGACTCGCTGACGCGTAATGCTCAGCTTACGGCGCTTTCGACATTGAATGATATTGCGGGCAGTCCCGTCATTGACCGTGGTCTGGTTTATGCGGTCAGTCACGCCGGGCAGTTGGTTGCCATTGATATTCGCTCCGGCGAAAGACTTTGGGAGGTCAGTGTTACTGGCTTGCAAATGCCGTGGGTTGCCGGTGATTATATTTACCTGGTGTCGGTTGATGCGGAACTGGTATGTGTATCGCGCGAGCAAGGCGGTATCGTATGGGTTTCAGAATTGCCGCGCCATGAAAAACCGAAAAAGAAAAAAGGGCGTATTGCCTGGTCAGGCCCAGTTCTTGCGGGCGAGCACCTCATCTTGGTTTCAACCCATGGTCAGCTGATCAAAGTGACGCCTGATGATGGAACAATTGTTGACACGAAAAAGATTTCTGGCGGATCTGTGGTTCCCCCGGTAATTGCCGATGAAACCCTCTTTGTGCTGACGGAAAAAGGAAAATTGCTGGCGATGAACTAAGCCGCGATCGAAAGTCCGGCTATTTTGCGGCCCGGCTATTTGAGCGGATTGACTAAGGTTTGTTTCGCAATTGGATACTATATTAGAGTCAGATCAGTCATTGTGATGATTGCCATCCTATTTTGGCATCGTATTTTGCCAACTTGTATTGGCTGTGACTGATTTGTTCATGAATTTTGGAATTGCGTGATGAATACGAAAGTTGCCATTGTCGGGCGCCCCAATGTGGGCAAGTCGACACTTTTTAACCGCTTGGTTGGCAAGCGCCTTGCACTTGTTGATGACCAGCCGGGCGTAACGCGCGATCGCCGCGAGGGGCAAGCGCGCCTTGGGGATCTTGATTTTTTAATCATCGACACACCCGGCCTTGAAGAAGCACCGCTCGAAGCCCTTGAAGGGCGCATGCGCGCGCAGACCGATATTGCGATTAATGAGGCAGATGTATGCGTGTTTTTGGTGGATGCGCGCAGCGGTGTAACGCCCCTTGATCAGACATTTGCTGATATTCTGCGCTCTGCCTCAACGCCGGTTATTCTGGTTGCCAATAAAATGGAAGGCCATGGCGGGGACGCAGGGTTTTATGATGCCTATGCGCTGGGCCTTGGTGAGCCTGTTGGGATTTCTGCTGAGCATGGCGAGGGGATGAGCGATCTTTATGCAGCGCTGCAACCCTTTGTTGATGCGGGCGAACAAAGCGTTGAACAAACTGACGAACAAATCAGCTGGGATGACCCGCTAAAGCCATTGCGGGTTGCGATTATTGGGCGACCAAACGCCGGTAAGTCGACCTTGATTAATAAACTGCTCGGTGAAGACCGTATGCTGACGGGTCCTGAAGCGGGGATTACGCGCGATAGCATCGGGATTGAATGGCGTTGGGCCGATGAAGACCGCGATTGGCCAATCAAACTTTTTGACACGGCGGGGATGCGTAAAAAGGCGAAGGTTCAGGAAAAGCTCGAACGCCTGTCCGTTTCAGATGGATTGCGCGCGGTGAGTTTTGCCGAAGTGGTTGTGTTGCTCTTTGATGCGCTAAGCCCGCTCGAAAAGCAGGAACTGGCCTTGGCGGATCTGTGTTTGCGTGAAGGCAGAGCCTTGGTGCTGGCGGCGAACAAATGGGATCTTGTTGTTGACCGCGATGAGGCGTTTAGAGAGCTACGCGAAAAGGTTGATCGATTACTGCCCCAAGCGCCGGGCGTACCGATTGTTCGGCTCTCGGCGAAAACCGGGCTGGGCATTAACTCACTAATGCCGTCGGTTGTGCGCGTTTATAAAGATTGGAATGCGCGGGTGAAAACGCCCGACCTCAATGACTGGCTTGAAGAGGCAACCGGGCGCCATCCCCCGCCTGCGGTCTCTGGCCGGCGTATCAAGTTCCGCTATATCGCTCAGACGAAAACACGGCCCCCCACCTTTGTTGCGCAGTGCGCGCGCGCCGATGCGGTGCCGGAATCCTATAAGCGCTACCTGGTCAATTCCATGCGTGAATCCTTCGCCATTCCGGCGGTTCCCATACGATTATATTTGCATAAGCAAGAAAATCCGTATGAGAACAAAAAACGCAAATGGTAATCGAGCTGATCTGATTTTCAGATTTAAGTGCTAGCTGCGTGCAATCGGTGCGGTGGCCGCTTCATTCCATGCTTTCACATCACCGGTAAGAAGCGGGCCGAGCGTTTCGCGAACCCGCTGGTGATAGGCATTGACCCAATCAATTTCCGCGTCCGATAAAATCGCCGAATCAATCAGCTCACGGCTAAGAGGCGCTAAAGTGATGGTTTCAAAACTCATCATTGCGCGCTCGCCGCCGCCAACCTCGCTTGGTTCTTCGACAATGATAAGATTTTCAATTCGAATACCAAAGGCACCGGATTTATAAAAGCCCGGCTCATTGGAAAGGATCATGCCTGGCCGCAACGCGACACTGTTCGGCATTTTTGCAATCCGTTGCGGGCCTTCATGCACGCCAAGAAAACTGCCAACGCCGTGGCCTGTTCCATGATCATAATCTAACCCGGCTTGCCAAAGCGGTGCGCGCGCAAACCCATCTAGCTGCGAGCCGGATGTGCCAGCGGGAAAGCGCGCGGTTGCAAGGGCGATATGACCTTGGAGCACGCGCGTATAACGATCGCGCATTTCCTGGGTAGGCGTATCAATCGCAACCGTGCGGGTGATATCTGTGGTGCCGTCGGGATATTGTCCGCCGCTATCGATTAAAAAGAGTGAGCCTTTTTCCAGTTTCCGGTTTGTAGGCGTGGTCACCCGGTAATGCACGATTGCGCCATTTGATCCCGCACCCGATATGGAATCAAATGACAGATCTTTTAGCGTATTGTCTTCACGGCGAAACGTCTCCAGGGCGCGCGCTGCGGCAATCTCATCAACATCGCCCGATTGTCCTTCTGTGGCGAGCCAATGCAAAAACTTGGTCACCGCGACCCCGTCGCGAATATGGGCTGCGCGCGTGCCTTCAATTTCGGCGGTATTTTTGCACGCTTTAGGCAATGTACACGGATCATCCCCGTGCAGGATTTGCGCGCCGCTTTGTTTTAGCATGCTTTCAAACGCGCTGGGTGCGGAGGAGGGGTCGAGGCGAACGGATTTTCCTTCTGCGCCTAATTTTTGTAGCTGCGCCTCAAGGTCGGATTCCTCAAACAGCGTAATTTCAGGGCCTAAATGGTCAATCAGGGTATCATTGCGTTTTTCACTGTTTAAAAACAGGGACGCGCTGCCATCTGCAAAAAGAATGGCTCTGCTGAGTGGCAGGGGTGTGCGATCAACATCGCCGCCGCGAATATTAAACAGCCACGCAACAGAGGGCGGCGTTGTTATCAAGGCAGCATCGATTGCGCTCTTGGAAAAATTTGCTGCTAATCTGCTGCGTTTGCTCTTTGATGTTTCGCCCGCATAGGCAATTGGGTGGGGCGTTGTCAGTGTTTTTGGTTTTGCGGGTTGATCGCTCCAGGCGGCATCAACGGGGTTTTTCTCAACCGCGCGCAAGGTAAAGCCTGCCCGTTTTGCGGTCGCTTGCAGGCGGGCAATATCGTGCACGCTATGCAAAAGCGGATCATAGCCAATGGTGGTTCCTTTGCCTGCCTCGGCCTCAAGCCAATGCATGGGCTGGCGCTCGGTAATATCTTCAAAGCTGAAAAATGCATCATCCGTTTGGTCGCGCACTTGCAACGTATACCGACCATCGACAAAAATAACCGCTTTTTCAAGCATGACGATTGCAGAGCCCGCTGACCCTGAAAACCCCGATATCCACATTAACCGTTCGGCATAGGCCGGAATATATTCATTTTGATATTCATCATCATGGGGCACTAAAAACCCATCGAGGCCTGCCCGTTCTAACTCAATGCGTAAAGCGGGCAGATGTTTTGCGCCAAAGCTGCGATCTGAAACGGGGTCATAGGTTTGAAACATTGGATACACCAAAGGTTGAATTTAATCAGTTGTCTTTACAAAAAGAAGCACAGGCCAGGTTGCATGATCAAGCCGGTTTAGCTGGCGAAAACCATTGGCTTCATAAGCGCTGCGAACCCGCTCTTCTTGGTCCGCCATGAGCCCGGCGAGCATAACCCGCCCATTTTTTACGATATGGCTTTTCATTGCCGGGGCCAGTTCTTCCAAGGGCCCTGCGAGGATATTGGCAAATACAAAATCGAACGGCGCGCTTTCCGTAATATCGCTATGGTCAAATCCGGCCGCTTCGACAATTGTCACTTTATCGGCGCATTCATTAATGCTCAGATTTTCCCGCGCTATCACCACCGATTTTTCATCAATGTCGCTTGCAAGTACGCGTCGTCCCCATAATTTTGTCGCTGCAATCGCCAAAACTGCAGAGCCACAACCAAGATCAAGAATAGATTTTGGCGACCAGCCTGCCAGTCGGTCGAGCAGCATTAAACATCCCGCAGTGGTTGGATGGTGTCCGGTTCCAAACGCCTGATTGGCTTCTATCTCGATGGAGATGACGTCGCTATCTTGGGGCACATCATCGCGATCATGTTGGCCATGGAGAAAAAACCGGCCTGCTTCAACGGGGCCGAGGGAGCCAAGCGCAAATTTGACCCAATCATCATCGGGCAGTTCTTCCGCAAGCGGCGTTGCCCAGTCCGGCGAGCCGGAAAGCGTATGGGAGAATAAAGAGGTGATCGCTTCCATGTCTGGCTTGTCGGGGAAATAGGCTTCGGCAACCCAGTCCTCTGGATGCAATTCACCGTCAATAACGGCTTTGCGCAAGCTTACCGCTTCTGCTGGCGGCTCTAATGCATCAGCCATCAGGTCTGCGATCAGTTCCATATCATTCTGGTTGCCACGCCATGTCAGCTTATGGGTAGGGTCATTTGTATGCATGAGATGCCGTGTGAGTCGAAGGCCGGTTAGGGCATGGTTGCGGAATTGAAATAAGGTATCGGGTTTACCACGCTAATATCGTCGCGGGCTCTTAATTTTTCTAGAAACCAATATTTATGCGCAGCGCCATAGGTAATCAATATGGTAAGGGTTTCGTCGCGCGCATGTGAACCCTGAATGTCACCAATAGCGCGCTCAATCAATTCATAATGCGCCTTATTAATGCCTTCCCAATCACCGCTGCCAAGGTCATTTTCGAAATTCTTGGCATAGGGCGCCAGACCGGTTTTGATGATCACATCATAACTATTGGAATGGATAAATTCCGGATCATCCTCGCGGCCCTTTAGTTTGGCGTTCATCACATCGAGCGCCGCCGTGTAGGAGGCCCAGTCGTCTTTGCGGCTTTCATCGCGGGCAAGACGGTTTAAGGC
Organism: uncultured Caulobacterales bacterium; assembly: GCA_964421675.1. GTDB lineage: Bacteria > Pseudomonadota > Alphaproteobacteria > Caulobacterales > Parvularculaceae > CALLPQ01. The sequence continues at coordinate 14,064 of CAYQXV010000026.1, read as the reverse complement.
CGCCGTTCTGAACTCGGCCATTGGTTTTGTCCATGCGGCGGTCGGTATGATCGTAAAATCCATCTCGTTCAAAAGCGGGAAGACCACATCGGTATATTCTGGAAACCGCAAAACGCGTTCTTCGGTGACGCTCCCGGTGGTTTGGAAGCTGGTCATTGCATCGTCAAACCGGTCGGGAGGGATTTCTGTCAATATATAGTCTGGCGAGATTGAGCGAATGACATCGCGCAAAACATCAAGGGAGTATTTTTCACTGGTCACATGGCGCGAATGAATTGTGCCAAGAACAATCACGCGCACTGTTGGCGTGTTTGCCGCTGACGTGCTTGATGGGCTATTTCCGCCTTGGGGGTTGCCGCGTCCACACCCATAAAGAGCGAGGCAGCCAATCACCACAAGGCTCACTGCACGGATAAATTTTGACGTCACGTCTATCTTATTATGTCCCATCATCCGGCCTCCAAATAGCTTTCAATAACTTTTTTCTCGCCGCTATGCTCAAAATTCACTGTCAGTTTTTGACCTTCGCACTCAGTGACTTCGCCATAACCAAATTTTTGATGAAAGACGCGCTGCCCAACTTTATATTTCGACTTGCCCGGCGTGTTCACCGATAGGGTCGCGGCGCGCCCTTCAATCTGGCGCGGTGAAGATGAGCGCGCAGACGATTGGCGTGCGCGTTGCCACCCGGGATTGTCGTAATAGGCATTATCGCCCAGCGGCTCCGCGTCAAAACTGGAATGCCCGGCAAGAGAAGAGGCGGCATTCCCATAAAGACCCGGCTCTGATTGGATCTCGACATGTTCTTCAGGCAATTCATCGATAAACCGAGAGGGCATGGCCGCGTCCCACCGGCCAAATTTTAGCCGATTAGCGGCAAATGAAATTCGGCAACTTTCTTCCGCCCGCGTAATGCCCACATAAGCAAGGCGGCGTTCTTCTTCCAAGGCTGCCGTTCCACCTTCATCGAGAGAGCGTTGTGAGGGAAAAATGCCTTCTTCCCAGCCCGGCAAAAAGACAAGGGGAAATTCAAGCCCCTTTGCCGAATGCAATGTCATGAGCCAGACCTGTCCATCTGCAAAGCCCTCATTATGTTCGGCAACAAGAGCAACATGATCAAGAAACGCCTCTAAGGTTTCATATTCAGAAACAGCGGCGACGACTTCTTTCAGATTATCAAGTTTACTGGCGGCTTTGGGGGATTTGGAATTTTTCCAATAATCAGTGTAGCCGGATTCTTCTAAAATAAGTTCCGTCAGATCGCGCGGGGACTGATTGGTGACTTCCCCGGACCAACGGTCGACCATACTGATAAACCGGCTCAGCGCGGTTTTTCCAACACCGCTAATCTCGCCGCGTTCAAGCAGAATACGGCCCGCGCGCATGAGCGGGATATTGCTGGCACGGGCAAATTGATGGATCGCCTGCATGGTTTTTCCGCCAAGCTTGCGCGCAGGCTTATTGGCAATTCTGTCAAAGGCCAGATCATCGGCATGACTGCGAACAAGGCGTAAATAGGCAATCGCATCGCGGGTTTCTTCGCGTTCATAAAAACGCGGGCCGCCGACCACTCGGTAAGCCAGACCGAGTGTATTGAAACGTTCTTCAAAGGCGCGCATTTGAAAAGAGGCCCGCACCAGAACCGCCATCTCATTGAGGCTGCGCCCTTTGGACTGTTCTGCCTCTATATCATCGCAAATGACGCGGGCTTCTTCTTCCCCGTCCCAAACCCCTCTAATGCCAACCTTTTCGTCATCCTCGCGGTCCGTCCATAAGGTTTTGCCAAGGCGTTCTTTATTGGCGCTGATCAGCCCCGATGCGGCGGCAAGAATGGACGGCGTTGAGCGGTAATTGCGTTCCAGGCGAATGACACTCGCGCCCGGAAAATCTTTTTCGAAGCGTAAAATATTTTCCACCTCTGCGCCGCGCCATCCATAGATGGATTGATCATCGTCGCCGACACAGCAGATATTTTTATGGGTTTGTGCAAGCAATCGCAGCCATAAATATTGCGCGACATTGGTGTCTTGATACTCATCGACCAGCATATAGCGAAAGCGCGACTGAAAGCTGGCGAGAATGTCGGGGTTTTCCTGAAACAGGGTCAGGTTATGAACCAGCAGATCGCCAAAATCGACAGCGTTGAGGGTAATGAGGCGGGCCTGATAGGCTGTATAAAGATCAATCGCCCGGCCATCAGCAAAATGCCACGCTTCATCTTTTGGCACTTTAGCGGGAACCAGGCCGCGATTTTTCCAATCATCAATCATCGCGGCGAGGGCGCGGCCCGTCCAGCGTTTTTCATCCAGACCGCCATCGATGATGACCTGTTTGGCCAGACGAATTTGATCATCCATATCAAGAATGGTGAAGCTTGATTTTAAGCCCACAAGTTCAGCATGGTGTCGCAAAATCATGGCGGCCATTGAATGAAAGGTGCCGAGCCACCGCATGCCTTCAACGCCGTCGCCAATCAGCCTGCCAATGCGCTCTTTCATTTCGCGCGCGGCTTTATTGGTAAAGGTCACCGCCAAAATCTGCCCGGGCAGTGCCTTGCCGGTATTGAGAATGTGTACAAGGCGCGTTGTGAGCGCGCGCGTTTTGCCCGTTCCCGCACCCGCCAGCATCAAAACCGGGCCTTCGGTTGTCAAAACGGCTGCTTTTTGTTCGTCATTCAGACCGTCTAAATAGGCTGCATCCGCGACCGGCGAAATCGGTCCGGGGGCGCGCACACTTTGAAGGGCGCGTTCGGAAAGGGAAGGAGAATTGCTCATCCGCGCACCATAAACAGATGAGAACGATTCTGGAACATCCGGTGTCAAAATAGTCTGAAATGGACCCGAAAGATGCTTAATTTTGCTTCGAAAAGAGGCAGCCTTGACGATTCTGATGGGTCGGATTTCTCGTAAAACGTGTGTTTTTTCGCCTAATAATTGGTTAACCAACCCAAAAAATAAGGTTAATTATTTTTAGGGTTGGTTATAAAAAGCAGATTTTTGTCGAATTTACACGGTGCGCCACATTTTAGTCATATAGCGTCCCCGTTTTGGCCAAACAAAATTTGTTTGTGAACCTTGCTAATGGGCGACGTGAAACAGAAGGGCGCAAAATGACTGGTAAGTTTGAAGTATATCGAGACAAAGCGGGTGAGTTTAGATTTCGCCTTTTGGGGGGAAATGGACAAAACCTTCTCGCCAGCGAAAGCTATAAAGAAAAACGCAGTGCGTTTAACGGCATCGCTTCGATCAAGAAAAATTGCCTAATTGCAGAACGCTTTGTTCGCAAAAACGGTATTGATGGACGGCCATATTTCGTTCTCAAAGCAGCTAATCATGAAGTTATTGGGAAATCTCAAAGCTTTGATGTTCAGTCTCAGGTTGAGACTGGCATTGAGACGACTGTTGCAGTGGCACCAGTCGCCGAAGTTGAAGATTTAACAAAGCGAATTCGCAGAACCAACGCTGCGTAAGCCGAACCCGGCTAAAGTTTTGTCGTTAGACAAAAAGTTCAATCTAAGGGCCGAAACTTAAGGGCAGGTCGCAAGGTTGGACACACAAGTCTTATTTTGAAGGCGCCGAGGGGATAAAACGGCTTGCTTTTCATTATAAGGCTTGTGAAACACTCTCATGATGAAGAGTGCGGATACACCATCAACAATTCAGTCTGCAGAGATGAGCGCTGCCGCAGGGAAACCTCTTCGGATCGTGCATCTGTCTGACCCTCATCTTCCCATCCATATTGCACCGACATTACCCCAATTGTGCAGCAAACGGATTTTGGGATGGATGAACTGGCAACGCCGACGCCATCATCACCAACCCCAAGTTTTACAAGCCATTTGCGACGATATTGCCGAGCAATCGCCTGACCATATTCTTGTCAGCGGTGATCTCGTCAATATCGCCCTGCCAACTGAATTTGAGCATGCCCTTACTTGGCTGCAATCTTTGGGCCCCGGATCGCGCGTCCATTTTGCGCCGGGCAATCATGATACCTATGTGAAGCTTCCCTTTAGCGAGGGGATTGGCCGTTTTACCCCCTTTATGATGGGCATGCGAAACGGGGAATATCGCGCACCAACTGATTTTGATGATGTCCCATATCATCTCGATTTTGGGCATACGGCGGTGATCGCCTTAAATTCCTCGCCCTCAACGGGGCCCGGTCTTGCCACGGGAAAAATCGGCGAGAAGCAATTGGCCTATTTAGACAAGTTGCTTGCGGATCCATCCCTCGCAAACCGATGCGTCATTGTTATGCTGCACCATCCTGCAATTGCCGGCATGGTGAGCGCCCATAAAAAGCTCCTTGATGGTCAGGCGCTGTGTGATATTACCGAACGCCATGAGGTCGATCTTGTCATACATGGGCACACCCATGTGCCAGGCTATGAAGCCATAAACGGCAAAATTCCCCATATTGGTGTTGCGTCTGCATCCTATGGAGGTAAAGGGGAGGCAGCAGACCAGGATGGCTATCTGCCTGCGGCCCAATATCATCTCTATACTGTTTCCCCCGGTGAAGCGGGATGCAGCGTCCAATTGGAGGTTCGCGGCTTGGATTTGGCGTCAGGGCGCGTTAGCACCCTCAAGCATATTGGCATTCATTCCCCGCAAAATGGCGGATTTAGGGGTGAGTTTTCTGATTTGGCCCCGTAATTGAATGTGCTGTTTGTGCGGGCTATAAGAGCGCGGGTTATGAAGAGAATTCGGATTGAGAGATGTTAGACGAGACCAACAGGTCAGCTGATCGGGCACAACAAGAACCACAAGCTCCAGCTTCGGCTTCTGTTTCTACTATTGGGCCAGCCTCAAATTTTGATAGCAGGCTAACCGGCGCCATTGATGAGGCGGCGGAATGGCTTGCCGCGAGCCAAAAGCCGGAAGGCTATTGGGCCGGGCGTCTTGAAACCAATGTCTGCATGGAAGCGCAATGGATGTTGGCCCTGTGGTTTATGGGCCTTGAAGATCACCATTTGCGCCCAAGACTTGCCAAGGCCATTTTGCAAGAGCAACGCGAAGATGGCTCTTGGGAGGTCTATAAAAACGCCCCAGCCGGAGACATTAACACCACCGTTGAGGCTTATGCGGCGTTGCGATCTTTTGGCATGTCAGCAGATGATCCGGTACTGACGAAAGCGCGCGACTGGATATTGGCCAAAGGGGGATTGCGCAATATTCGCGTCTTCACCCGATATTGGCTCGCATTGATCGGTGAATGGCCTTGGGAAAAAACGCCAAATGTTCCCCCGGAAGTCATCGACTTTCCCACATGGTTTCCGCTTTCCATTTATAATTTCGCGCAATGGGCGCGCGCGACCTTAATGCCAATTGCGGTTTTAAGTGCTCGCCGTCCGGTACGTCGCTTGCCAGCTGGCTCGCAATTGAACGAACTCTTTCCGAACGGGCGCGGCAATTTTGATTATACGCTGCCGAAAAAAATTGGCGCTGATTTATGGGATATATTTTTCCGCACCGCTGACCGCGTCTTGCATGGGGTTCAGCAAGTCGGCGCAACACCCGGGCGCAATGTTGCGGTAAAGCGTGTTTTGCAATGGGTTATCGAACATCAGGATGCTGACGGTGTGTGGGGAGGCATTCAGCCGCCTTGGATTTATTCAATGATGGCGATTTACAATGAAGGCTATGCGACAACACATCCGGTGCTCGCAAAAGCGCTCGACGCCTTAGATGATCCGCGTTGGCGCGAAGATGTTGGTGAGGCAACCTTTATTCAGGCCTCGACCTCTCCGGTGTGGGACACGCTATTATCCTTACTCGCCTTTGATGATGCCGATATGAATGAGCGTTATCCGATTGAGGTCGAGAAATCGGTTCAGTGGATATTGGATAATCAAGTGCTGCGCGGCGGTGACTGGCAGGTTAAAGCGCCAGACCTTGAGCCGGGTGGTTGGGCTTTTGAATATGCAAATGCTTTTTATCCTGATACAGATGATACAGCGGTTGCGTTAATTGTACTCTCGCAATTTCGCAATGACCCCTATTGGCGCGAACGCGGCATTGACACGGCGATTAATCGCGGTGTGAACTGGTTGTTTGGCATGCAATCGAAAAATGGCGGATGGGGCGCGTTTGATAAAGATAATGATAAAACCATCACCACGAAGATTCCGTTTTGTGATTTTGGCGAGGCGCTAGACCCGCCCTCTGTTGATGTCACCGCGCACATTATCGAAGCGCTGGGTAAACTTGGCTTTACCGCGAGCCATCCCAATGTCGCAAAGGCGCTTGAATATTTACGCGCCGAGCAAGAAGATAATGGCGCCTGGTTCGGGCGGTGGGGCGTAAATTATGTGTACGGCACGGGGGCGGTATTGCCCGCCCTTGAGGCAATCGGTGAACCGATGGATGCACAATGGGTGCAACGCGCATGTGATTGGCTTGTCTCGGTTCAGCAAGAAGATGGCGGCTGGGGCGAAAGTTGCGCCTCTTACATGGATGCCAAAATGATCGCCACCGGTCCGACAACGCCGTCGCAAACTGCGTGGGCATTGATGGGGCTTGCAGCGGCCGGGCGCGATAAAGATTCCCACGCAATTGCGCGCGGCACGGCCTGGCTGTTGGATCGCCAACAAGATGGCACATGGGAAGAGGTTGAATATACCGGCACTGGGTTTCCAGGGTACGGCGTTGGCGCAACCATTAAGTTGGGCGATCCTTTGCTTGAGAAGAAATTGCATCAAGGGCAGGAGTTAAGCCGGGCCTTTATGATCAATTATAATATGTATCGTCATTATTTCCCGCTTATGGCTCTTGCGCGCGTTCGTAAAATTTTGCCCTGACCCTTTTGATGAGCGCCATGGCGAAACGTCTTGATCAATGGCTGGTCGATAGTGCGAAAAGTGCAACGCGCTCACGCGCACAAGATGCCATTAAAAATGGCAAGGTCAGTGTCAACGGAACTGTTACCCGAAAAGTTGCTCAGCGTGTTGGCGCGAGCGATGAAATTGCTATTGCCCCGGACGCTGATCAATGGGTCTCGCGCGGGGCAATCAAATTGGTTGCAGGGTTAGCGCAGTTTGCCATTGAGCCTTTGAAAAAAACCTGTCTGGATATTGGCGCGTCAACTGGCGGGTTTAGCGAAGTCTTGTTGCGCGGCGGCGCTAAAAAAATATATGCGGTCGATGTTGGCCACGGACAATTGCATGACCGGCTTGCGGGCCAGCGCGATATTGTCAATCTTGAGCGCACCGATGCACGCCGCCTGACCGCAGATATTGTACCGGAAGCGATTGATCTTCTGGTATGTGATGCCAGCTTTATCAGTATTGAGAAAATGCTGGCACCGGCTTTGTCGCTGGTGGCCCCGGAAGGTGAGGGGATTTTATTGATAAAGCCTCAATTTGAATTAGGCCCCGATCACATCGGCAAAGGCGGCATCGTCAAAGCCTCGCGCGAAATCATTGAAACAATGATAGAAGAGCGAACCGCATGGGTGAACGATCAAGGCTTTGCCACGATTGGCCTCATTGAAAGCCCCATCAAAGGCTCCGATGGCAATCAGGAATATTTGATGGGTATAAGGAAAATATAATGGCACGTTCGCGGCCCTTTTCAGCAAAGCCTCGCCGTTCTAAGCAGCGAAAACGCCGTGCGGAAACATTTGTTGAACCGTTTGATGCAACCATCACCATTGATAGTCTGGGCGCGCGCGGCGATGGATTGGCACAGCTTGACGAACAACGAGTCCATGTGCCGGGCAGTTTGCCGGGCGAAGTCGTTAGCGCGCGCATTGCCGGGGAACGCGGGCAAATAACTGCAATTGAAACGCCGTCTGCTGACCGGGTTGAGGCGCCATGTGAGCATTATGGCGATTGCGGGGGATGTTCCTTGCAGCATATGGCTGTGCCCGCGCTTGCAAATTGGAAACGCGATCAAGTGCATCTGTCTTTGGCGCGGGAAGGCATTGAGGACGTTACCATTTTACCGTCCGCGCTTTTGCCGACCAATACGCGCAGGCGCGCAACATTTTCGATCGCCAAAGATAGCGGGTCTGCGGATATCAAAATTGGTTTTCGCGCACGCCAAACCCACCGAACCGTGCATCTCAATAGCTGTCATATATTGACGCCCGCCTTGTTTAAGGCAGCCCAACAATTGCGCCCCTTAATGGCCTATCTGTTTGACCTTCACCGAAAGGCGCTCGCAAGGCGCGCCGACTTGGCAAAAAACGGGCTGACCGTTCAGCTGAACAATGCCGATAATGGTCTTGATCTCAATATCATGTCGGGGCTTGACCAAGAGAGCCTGACGGCATTTGCGATTGAAGATCTTGCAAACATGATGCGCGAGACCTCAACCTTGCGGCTGTCAGTGCGCGGTGAGGCGGTTCTAACCCTTGGCAGTCCGGTAATCGATTTTAACGGGATTGATGTTGATTTACCGCCCGGCGCATTTTTGCAAGCGAGCGCGCAGGGACAGTCAGCCATTTTGGACGCCATCCGAGCAGGCCTTGTGCAATTCCCGGTAAAGAAGGGCGCGGCAATTGCGGATTTGTTTTGTGGGTGCGGGGCGTTCGCCTTACCGCTGTCTGAACAATATTCAGTCTATGCGGCCGACAATGTCAAAAATGCTGTTGAGGCGATGGCGCAGGCCCATACCCGCAAATCGGGCCTTAAATCCTTGAAGACTGAGGTGCGCGATCTTTATCGCCAGCCCCTTGCCCCTGATGAGTTAAACAGATTTGACGCGGTGATTTTTGATCCGCCGCGCGCCGGGGCCCCGGCACAAGTCAAACAAATGATCGAATGCACCGTGCCCTTGGTGATCGGTGTTTCGTGCAATCCCGCCAGTTTTGCGCGCGATGCCAGGCTTTTGGCAAAAGGTGGGTACATCCTGTCGCAGGTACAATTGGTGGACCAGTTCGCTTTCAGTCCCCATATTGAGTTGGTAGGAATGTTTATCAAAAGGGATTAGCCATGGCGCTCACCGCTGAACTCGGCACGCATCTGCAAAATGGTCTAAAGCGGCTAACCTATAGTGGCTCGCAAATGGCGCGCATTGCTTGGTATACGGGCCATTATGCGATTGGCCGCCGGCGAATGGGCCCGCTTACCAATCCGGGCGAGGCGCCCTATGCGGACTGGTCACTACCGCTGGACCGAAAGCGATTGCGCGAGTCATTTTCTGAGTTATTCCGCAAGGACTGGCATCACATCAAAAACGGGGTGTACAAACTTCCCCCTGAAGTTGGAAAAATTCCCAATGTCGGCGCGCTCATGAAACGCAGCCGGGATTATTTCCGTGATGCTGAAAAAGTCGCCCATCGCAAAGCCTATGACATCAATGCGGAAGTCTTGCGAGACGATAACCGCGATAAATATCCGCGATATTTCTTGCAAAATTTTCACTATCAAACAGATGGTTGGTTATCTGCGGAAAGTGCAGAGCGCTATGAAACGCAAGTTGAAACATTGTTCACCGGCGCTGCCGGTGCGATGCGGCGCACCGCGCTCCCCTTTATTCACCATGCACTAAATGGATCAGCAGGCGGCGATACACAGCTGGTCGATCTTGGATGCGGCACGGGAACGTTTTTGCGCGAGGTGATCAATAATTGGCCCCATCTCAATATTACCGGGCTTGATCTGTCTCCGGCCTATCTGGCAAAGGCGCGCAACAATCTGGGCGGCCATGGCACGGTCAATCTTGTTGAAGCCAATGCGGAAGCGACGGGCTTGCCCAGCCAGAGTGCCGATATTGTCAGCGCGATTTATCTGTTCCATGAATTGCCGCCCAAAGTGCGCGCCCATGTGATGGAAGAGGCAGCGCGATTGTTAAAACCGGGCGGGATTTTCATCCTTACCGATACTATTCAATATGGCGATGAACCAGGCCTTGATATTTTGCTGGAAAACTTCCCGCGCGGATTTCATGAACCCTACTATGATAGTTTTTGTAAACTGGACATCGCAACCCTTGCCGGGGAATATGGATTGTCACCGGCGGGCGTAGATATTGGATTTTTGACCAAATCGAGCGTGTTTTCGAAAAGCTGAGTGTCTACCAGTTGGGCGTCTATTGGGGCCAGTCGCGTTGAATTAGCCGCTCGCCAATGCCGTCATAGTCCTCAGACAGGGCATGAAATAGAATTGGCAAAATTGTATCCGGCGTTGGCAATGTTTCGGGATCTTCTCCGGGCATGGCCGTTGCGCGCATTGAGGTGCGCATTGCCCCTGGGTCGATAATCGCAATACGCATGGCGGTGTTTTTATGCTCCTCGGCATAGGTTTTCGCCAACATCTCTAATGCCGCTTTTGACACCGCATAAGGGCCCCAGAAGGCGCGCGCCATTTCACCGCCGACCCGCGAAGTGAACAGCGCAATGCGCGCGGCGGGTGCGCGCACCAGCAGGGGATGCAAGGTTGCCAATAGCCGCCAATAGGCGGTGACATTGGTGTCTAAAGACCGCTGCCAGATCACTTCATCCACATCATGAATGGGCGTGAGATCATGGATCATCGCACCTGCGCCAACAATCATGTCGAGCTTTTCCATCCGCGTGCTCAAAGTCGGCCCTAAGGTTGCGACGGCCTGCGCATCGGTAAGATCGGCAGGGATTAATGATGCCTTGCCGCCAGCTGCGCGAATTTCATCATCCAGTTCTTCGAGCGCGCCAACGGTGCGGGCCATGGCAAGAACATGAGCGCCCGCTTTTGCAAGGCCGAGGGCTGCCGCCCGGCCAATCCCGCGCGACGCGCCAGTTACCAGAACACTCTTGCCAGAGAAATCGTGCGAAGAGGGATCAGAATTTTTTGTAGGCATGGGTACCGCCATCTTGAATGAAGCCGTCTTTAATGACTGAGCCGAAGGGTTGCCTCTATCGGAAAATGGTCAGAGCCGATAGGGGGGCCAACTGAAAAGGACTGAGTTTGGAAATGCGATGTTGCATAGATGTGGTCGATTGTCAGCCCAAAAGGTGCCATGCGGTTGACCCACGTTGGCTGAAACCGCCCGGACGTTACCCGTGCAAACCCGCTTTGTTGGGCCGCATCTCTAAGGGTCCGGTCCCAGGGCAGGGCATTGAAATCCCCTAAAATGATTGTCGGCACGTCTTTTTGCTGTCCTACTGAAAAAATTATTTGCAGAGCGCGGTTGCGCCGGAACCCAGACATTTGCGTGATCGGCGGCGGTGGATGCATACTGATGATTGAGACATCACGCTCACCGGGCATTTTGACTATCGCTTCAATGATAAGGCTGTGATGGCGCTCCCCCTTAATAATTGGATGTCGCGAGGCGATGAGAACGCGTGCAGGCCCGCCAACGGCACTGAAAACGCGAGACCCATGGGTAGAAAACAGGGATGTTAAATGGTCGCCCTCAACCACGCCGCCCGGTAACTCGGTCAGCACAATAATATCGGGCCGCCCCGCCTTTTCATCCATATTGTTTAGCAATGCCTCAAGCGCGTTGGCATTGCCGAGCAAATTTGCGTGCAGAATGCGCAAAGAGTTGCCGGGAAGGAAAGATGTGCGCTCATGAGAAGGTAGAGCCGGGGAGTGAGCAATTGATAAGACGCTTAAGCCGCCTGCAAGTAGCGCGATCAGTGCCGGTTTAAACCTCGCGTGCATCAAATACATCATGAAAAGGGCAAGGCTGGCAAAAAGGGTTTGTACGGAGAAATTAGAAAACAATGATAGCGGCCACATCGCCGGGGCCAGCAAGCTGATAAGCGGCACGATAAATAGCGCTATCAAAATCCCTGCTTTGATGAGCGATAGTATCGCCATTACTCCGCTCCTATTCATTAAAAAACCGCCGGATGACATCATCCGGCGGTTTTCAAACTTGTCAAATTGAAAGACTGTGAGCAGCGTTTTAAGCGGCTTTGTAAAGGGTGCCTTTTTCTTTGGCGATGTCGCGGAACATATTGGGTGGGCTGAACCGCTCCCCATGTTTTTGCGCGAGGCTTTCAGAAATCCGCACAAAGGCGTCAGCGCCAATCGTATCAATGTAACTGATTGGCCCGCCGGTCCACGGGGCAAAGCCCCAACCGAAAATCGCGCCAAGGTCGGCCGATTGTGGATCTTGCAGAACGCCGTCCGCATAGCAATTGGCTGTTGCGATCAGCTGAATATATAAAAGGCGCTCTTTGACCTCTTCAAGGCTGGGTTGGTTTTCCAGCAATGGATAGTGGTCAGTAATGCCTTCCCAAAGTTTTTTCTTTCCATTTTCCGGATAGTCATAAAACCCAGCGCCAAAGCGGCGTCCCGCACGTTTGAGTTTGTTGACCATCAATTCATAGAAATCTTCCGTACCGGATGGTTTATATTTATCACCAAGTTGTTGCTTGGATGCGGTCATAATATCCAGACCCAACTTCAATGTGGTTTCATCGGCAACGGCGAGAGGGCCAACTGGCATGCCAAGGCTTTTCGCGGCATTTTCAATCAGCGCCATCTTAATGCCTTCTGTCACCATCAATGCGGCTTCATTGGCATAAGGGGGAAACACCTGATTGGTGAAGAAGCCGCGAACATCTTTGACAACAATCGGCGTCTTGCGAATGCGCGCATTATAATCGAATGCAACCGCCATGGCTTTGTCACCGGTTTTTTCTCCGGGGATAATTTCCAGCAAGGGCATCCGCTCAACTGGTGAGAAGAAGTGCATGCCAATAAATTGGTCAGGGCGTGATGAATTTTCAGCCAGACCAGTAATCGGTAGGGTAGATGTGTTTGAGGCAAAGATAACATCCTTGCCAATAACAGCTTCGGTTTTCTTGATTACATCGGCTTTGATGTCGGGCAATTCGAACACTGCCTCAATGATCAAGTCCACATCTTTTAGATCGTTATAATCGGATGTTGGTGTGATCCGCGCAAGGAAGGCATCAGCCTTGTCTTGGGTCATTTTTCCGCGCGAAACACGCTTATCAAGAATTTTCTTGGTGTAATCGACCGCTTTTTGCGCTGACTCCGCATCGCGGTCGAGCACGATAACATTCATGCCGCCTTTTGCGGTAACATGGGTAATGCCTGAGCCCATCAAGCCTGCGCCCAGAACGCCGACGGTTTTTAACTCCGTTGGGGGAATATCTTTGGGCCGCGCTGCGCCTTTCTCAAGGGCTTGTTTGTTCACAAATAGCGAACGGATCATGTTTTTCGCCGTTGGGTCCATAAGCAGTTTGGTGAAATATTTGGACTCAATGCGGATTGCCGTATCGAAGGGAACAATCGAGCCTTCATAAAGGCATGACAGAATGCTTTGCACCGCTGGATAGTTATGCTGCGTCTCGCGCTGTGCCATTGCGTTTGCGGCAATGAAAAATTGCACTGAGCGTGGGTCCATGGCGCCGCCGCCGCCGGGGAATTTAAAGCCTTTTTTATCCCATGGCTGCGTTGTTTTGGCGTTTGCCTTTACCCACTCAAGAGCTTTTGCCTTTGTTGCCCCGGCTTCAACAATGTCGTGAATGAGACCTTGGGATTTTGCTGTTGCTGGATTGAGGGGTTTGCCTTGGGTTGCAAGCATGGCTGCATTTTGTAACCCGATCAGGCGCGGTGTGCGCTGGGTACCGCCGCCGCCTGGTAGCAAGCCGACCTGAACTTCCGGCAGGCCAAGTTGAATTTTATCATTGTCAGCAACAACCCGGTAATGGCACGCCATTGCCAGTTCCAATCCGCCGCCAAGGGCAAGCCCCTCAAGGGCTGCTGCAACCGGTTTGGCGTGAGCGTTACCTTTGAGCAGATCCTTGGCCGAATGGCCGCTGGTTTCCAACTTGCGCAAAATTGTATTGAGGCGAAACGCATTTTCGAATGTCTCTTTCGCACTGGCACCGCCAAATGCGCTTAGCATCCGCAAATCTGCACCGGCGAGAAACCCAGATGGTTTTCCCGAAGTGATGACCGCGCCCTTGATGGCATCGTCATTGCAAAATGTTTCGACCCACGCTGTGAAATCTTCAATTAGGCCCGCATCCCAAACGTTCATTGATTGGTCGGGCAGGTCGATAGTGAGGATTGCGATCCCGTCTTTATCCGTTTCTACACTGAATGTTTTATACGTCATGATCTATAATTCCTGATCTGTTATGGTGTCCGCA
>CAYQXV010000025.1:18984-48693 GCA_964421675.1 uncultured Caulobacterales bacterium | reverse complement strand
CGCTGTTTTGGGCGCTTCGTTTAGCGTTGCCGAGCAGTTCAATTGCCACCCGCATGGACGCTGGATTGGCATTATAGCTCTCATCAATCAGCGTTATGGTGCCTTTATCATCGGGTAAGGAAACTTGTATTTGTGCACCGCGCCCGGCACCGATTTTAAAACCTGCCAGCGCCTCCAGACACGGACCCGCCTGCGCGCCAATTGCACAAGCCGCCGCGAATGCAGCCAATGCATTCATCGCCTGATGTTCACCCGGAACACCGAGATCAAACCCAAACTCTTTGCCATCAAACAAAAAGCGTACATGCTGTGCATCATCGCCTTGTTTGGCCTCAATCAACCGAATATCGGCCGCCGGGTCTGATCCAAAGGTCAATATTGTGCCTGCGCACGAAGCATCGGCGCGTTTTCTCAAAAGCGCATAATGCTCATTATCACGCGGTAAAATTGCGGTACCGCCAGGCATCAGGCCGGTTAAAATCTCCGCCTTTGCCTCAGCAATATCGGCAACGCTATCGAAAAATTCCAAATGCGCCGCAGCAACAGTCGTAATCACCACCGTATGCGGACGAACCAGATCAACCAACGGGGTGATTTCTCCCGCATGGTTCATCCCAATTTCAAACACCCCAAAACGCGCATCAATCGGCATGCGCGCAAGCGTCAGGGGGACACCGAAATGATTGTTAAAACTGCGATCAGCCGCATGCACCTCGCCGGCGACGCTGAGCATATGGCGCAACATATCTTTTGTACTGGTTTTGCCCGCACTTCCCGTAACGGCAACACGTTTTCCAAAATTGCGTAACCGTGCCGCGCGCGCCATATCCCGCAACGCTTCCATGGTATCGCGCACCACAAGATATGGTTTTCCGTCAGGGGCATTGACCGCCGGGCGCGTGACAAGCGCCGCAGAGGCCCCCGCTTTAAAAGCATCTTCGATAAAATCGTGACCATCGCGGACATCGCTAAGGGCGACAAAAATTTCGCCCGGCTTTAACGAGCGCGTATCAATGGAAAGCCCTTGCGCTTCCCACTCCTCAGCTTCCCAACGGTTTGGATCGCCGCCGCGAGAACATAACATCCCGCCAGTTGCGGCTGCCGCCTCATAAGCGGTCCATAATTTATGCGTCATACCTCATCCACCATTTATCGTTCCCACACATTTTGCGACCTCAGCCGCGTCATCAAAGGGCAAAACCTGATTCCCAACAATCTGGCCTGTTTCATGCCCTTTTCCCAAAATCATTAAAACATCGCCGGCAGACAACATCGCAATCGCGGTTGATATTGCCTTTGCGCGGTCGCCGATAATTTCCCCGTCCGGCGCACCGGCTTTAATTTGCGAGCGAATTTTCTCCGGGTCTTCAGTACGGGGATTATCATCTGTGATGATAACATAATCCGCAGTCAGGTGAGCGGCCTTTCCCATTAAGGCACGCTTGCCAGCATCCCGGTCTCCGCCAGCGCCAATAATCGCGATTAACCGCCCTTTCGTGTGCGGGCGCGCAGCACTCAGCGCCGTTTCAACGGCATCAGGGGTATGAGCATAATCAACATAAATTCCCGCGCCATTTTTTGTCCCTGCACGCATCATCCGGCCATTGACCCCTTTTAAGCGAGCAAGCAATGGCAAAACGGCAGCCGGGCTATGCCCCGACGCAATGACAATTCCAGCAGCAAGCAACGCATTTTCTGCCTGAAAAGCCCCAACGAGGGGCAGCGAAACAGAATAAATGCGCCCTTCAGCCTTTACGGTAAGGTCAAGACCGTCCGGACTTGCCATCACTGTTTTGATTTCAATATCTTTACCGGCCTGTCCTGTTGAGACGACCTTGACGGGTCTGTCCTTTAACGTCGTCTCAAGGGATTGCGCGCCCTCACCATCAGCATTCAAAATTGCTGTCGCATCCTTGGGCAAAAGTTCAACAAAAAGGCGCTGCTTGGCGGCAAAATAATCGTCAAAGTCAGGATGGTAATCGAGATGGTCTTGCGTGATGTTTGTAAATGCGGCGACGTTGAAGTTAACCCCGTCTGCGCGAAATTGCGCAAGCCCGTGGCTTGAAACCTCCATCGCCAAATGGGTGCATCCCCAATCAGCGACTGTATCGAGCGCATGATGCAGTGTTACCGGCTCCGGCGTTGTATGATTTAACGGGAGGTGAAACTCGCCTCCCTTCTCATCGCCGCTTTGAACCCCAAGGGTTCCCAGTGCACCGGCATGAATACCGAGCATCTGCCATAGCTGCGATGCAAATTGCGCCGTTGAGGTTTTTCCATTGGTACCAGTAAGGCCTGCAATAAACTCAGGCTGGCGCGGATAAAAACGCGCTGCCATGTACGCAAGGCTTTGGCGCGGTTCATCCACCACAAAAACCGGCACATTTGCACTTACCTTTTCACCGCATAATATCGCCGCAGCTCCGGCCGCTTCCGCTTGAGGAATAAACTGCGCACCGTCGCTATTAACCCCCTTGAGGGCGGCAAACAAAAAACCGGGCTTCACCGCACGGCTATCAGCCGTGAGCCCGGCTATGTCGACATCGGTTTCAACATTGTGCGCCAGCAAGGTTGAGAGCTTCATTATCCCCCCCTGACCTGCTCTGATGATCGCGCAGTGAGCGTTTGAGGCACAGCAACATTTTGCTGGTCGGCGAAAAACCCGGCCATGGCCGTTTGTTCATCGACAATAGGAACCTCTAATATTGGGCCTATCCGCGAGACAAGCTTTTGAAACATGGGAGCGGCCGTCCATCCAGCCGTTGCATAACCGTGGGTTTGCGCCGTTGGCTGAGGATTATCGAGAGAAACCAGCACCGCATATCGCGGCTGGTGGCCGGGAAACGCGCCCACAAATGTTGAAATTCTTGCATTGCGATCATATCCGCCATTGCGGGGTTTATCCGCTGTCGATGTCTTACCAATCACAAAATATCCGGGAACTTCCGCGCTTTTTGCAGACCCGTTCAAGACGGTCCGGCGCAAAACCCGGCGCATGCTCGCGGTTGTGGATTGAGAAAAGACCTGCCGTACCTGTTGAGATTCAAGATTGCGGAAGAAAACAGGCGAGCGCCAGGTTCCGTCATTCACAACCGTTGCAAAGGCTGCAAGCAGATGCAACGGCGTTACCGAAATGCCGTGCCCGTAACTCACTGTCGCACATTCAACCGGTCCCCATTTTTTGGGCAGATCCGGCATGCGGTTTTCCGCAAGGGAAATAGGCAACGCCTCCATCATTCCCAAGCTTTTCAGATAATGTTGTTGTAATGAAGGGCCAAGCTGGCGCGACATACGCGCGCTGCCAATATTTGAGGAAAACTGAACCACCTCAGATAAGGTCAGTATACGATTTTTACCTTTATAATCGCTAATCGTAACGCCGCCAACTTTAAAAGAC
This sequence comes from uncultured Caulobacterales bacterium, assembly GCA_964421675.1. Classification (GTDB taxonomy): domain Bacteria; phylum Pseudomonadota; class Alphaproteobacteria; order Caulobacterales; family Parvularculaceae; genus CALLPQ01. The sequence continues at coordinate 45,296 of CAYQXV010000025.1, read as the reverse complement.
CCCCGTCTTGCATCATAAGCGCTGTCTTCATTGCCAATCCCGCTATCTAATATAGAGGCTGCCGTGATCGCTTTAAACGCAGAACCCAGATCAAAACGATCATAGCTCATGCGATTGCGCCGCGAGTCCATAGCGCTTGCTGAAGGGTCATTGAGGTTAAATTCAGGGAAACTTGCCATGGCGAGCATCTCACCGGTGGTCACATCAATAACGCCGCCCCATGCCGCTTCAGCAGAATAATGAAGCATCGCCTCGCCGACAATTTCTTCCAAGGCTTGCTGAACACGCACATCAATACTAGCGACAAGCGCATCATTGCCGCCGGGGAGTTCATGACCAAACCGATCAAGGACTTTTTCAAATCCCATCACCCCGCCATCGCCAAACCGTGCACGTCCCTTTTCAACATGACCAATCAGATGGGGCGCAAGACCTTCTTGAGGGTAAAATCGGTGATCGCGCCGAGGAAAATGCACGCCGGGCAGTCCAAGCGCAAAAATCTGCGCATGCTCTGCTGGCGATAGGCCAGATCGCACCTCAACATATTGTTTGCGGCCCAGCTTTTTCTCAAAACTCAGCGTATCAAGATCCGGCAGCACGGTTGCAAGACTGGCAACTGTCTCACGCGCATCCCAAACATCTTTGCCATCAATTTCCAATGCAATTGTAGGCAAGTTCGTTGCGAGCAGAACACCATTGCGATCAACAATATCGGGGCGATGACCATTCTGGGCAATCGCCTGTGCCCGCGACTGCGTAACACCAAGGTTAGAAAAGGAAATATCCGCAAGCCGCATCCCAAGGCCGAAACCGGCAATGATAAAGCATGTGGCAACCATTGAAATGCGCAACTTAGCGCGCCGCGCAAGGCTGCCTGAAACTACGGGGCGCACTGATGCAACTGATGCGATTGGTGTGCCGGAAGCATCCGCGCCCAATACCTCGCTCTGCTTAACTGGGTCATGGCCGGAGGATGCGTTCAATATAGCACAATCCTCAGGGTGCGCACTAACTTGCGTCGGCGCGATGGTCGTCGCGATCACCCATGCTCTCGGCCGCTTTTTCCGCCCCAATCGAAACCGCACTGTTAGATCCTTTAATTTTTGGTTTTATCTTTTGACTGATGGTAAATTCTCAATTGGTTATTGATCGCCGCTCGGCGTTGCTGCTTCACGCACGCCTTCCAATTGCGCTTCTTCTAGTTGCGCCGTTTGGGGTTGCGTTTCTTCATAAGCCATTTGCGAGGCCGTCACGACAGAAACAAACTCACGGCTCGTCAGCAATTGCTGACCTGTAAGCGGCTCAAGTCCGGTTTTCTCGCGAGCAATTTTGGAAAGCCGGTCAGGACTTTCAAGCCATGCAACCTCTGCCTTTAAAACTTGGATACGGCGCTCTTCTTCTTTGCTTTCCGCCTCCAGATTGCGAATAGCCTCGCGCTCTTGTCGCACTTGCACTTCAGCCTGATAGCGTCCGGCCGCTGCCGCAGCGAGCAAGACACATAGTAGAAAAGTTGAAATACGCAGCATTTTATACTCCAGGGGTAAATGGAACCGGCATGCCGCCATGGGCAGCGGGAAAGACACAAAGTGGTTTGGAAAGATCAAGCATGGGAAGCCCTGCAAACTTTAAATCATCAGCATGCATCTCAGTCTCTGCTCGTTGAGATGTTCGCACACCCCGGCGCAGCAAAGCAGAGCGCGCTCTTGGGTTTCGCGCTTCCTCATCGTCAGATGGTTTTACTTGCTGAGTTAACCGGCGATCAAACAAAGAAGGTTTAGCCTGCGCTAACGGTTTATGACGCGAAGTTGATTGAGCAATACCGGATCGATCTGCGAGGAAACGTTTTACGATGCGCGCTTCAAGGGAGTGAAAGCTAACCGCAACCAGTCGCCCGCCCTCAGCCAGTAAGCGTTCTACGGCACACAAAGCGCGCGCCAATTGACCAAGCTCATCATTTACAAAAAGACGGATCGCCTGAAAAACGCGGGTTGCCGGGTGAATTGTTCTACCCTTTTTGCCGGTAAAGCGCGACGGACTTGCCGCTTCAATGATAGCGGCTAGCTGCGCCGTTGTTTCTATCGGTTTTGTTCCGCGCGCCGTTACCACCGCTTTTGCAAGGTGGGATGCATTTTTTTCTTCGCCAAAAATTCGGAAGATTAAACGCAAATCATCCGCACTGCCCTCATTAACAACATTGCGTGCATCTGGCTGTCCGCCATCCATGCGCATGGATAAAGGTCCATCACGCAAGAAAGAAAATCCGCGATCGGCTTTATCAAGCTGCATGGATGAAACCCCAAGATCAAACATCACCCCATGAACCGCGCTAATGGATTGCGCCGCTAGCGCATCTTGCATTTGGGCAAATGGGGCCTCAATCAAAGTCAGACGACCTTGATATTTGTCCTGCAATGCTGCCGCCGCTTTGATTGAACGCGGATCACGGTCAAAACCGATGACATGGCAATCGGCCGCCTCCAACAATGCGCTCGCATAACCGCCCGCACCAAAGGTTGCATCAATATAGGTTTCGCCGTCGCGCGGTGCCATCGCGCTCACAACCTCGTCCAGCATGACGGGAATATGGTCTTGCGTCATTGCGAGCCCCCTTCCCGGCGGACATCAGAAGGCGCGATCGTTCTTGTGGTTGAACCTCTTTTCAGAGCAAACCGACGCTCACTCGCGCGGGCCTGTGCCTGTGCGAACACTTCTTCCACATCGTTAATATTCCAGATCTGAAAATAGCTTCCCCGACCAACGCACATGGCTTCATCGGTGATGCCAGCATGGTCGCGCAACCCTTGCGGTAAAATTGTTCGCCCATCACCATCAAAGGGTAATTTTCGCGCCCGCCCCATGATCGCAATTTCAAGATCTTCCCGGTCAGGATCATACGGATCAAGGGCATCAATCATCGATTGAAACCGCAACAAAAGTTCCATCCCGCCGCAATCAAGATAAGGCCCGCTTAATGAGGGAACGCACACAAGACCGTGAAACGCATCGATGTCGAGCGCTTTGCGGAATTCCGCAGGGATTGCAATGCGTCCCTTTTTATCGATCTTGTTCGTATGAGACCCTAGAAATAGAGCCTCAGCACCGCGCATACTCAACTGCAGCCCTCCGCGAAAAAGCCAGCACCGTCCAATGTTTTGGACACAATCTGGTCAGTAACGGGATATCACGGGAAATCACGGTCCGTCAAAGTGATTCTATGGGCCGATCCAGTTTATTTCTGCACATCAAGTTGAACATAAACAGAACATTAGAACATAGAGGGAACAACGCCTTACTCACTTACCAAGTGTCCGACGGATTATATTTAGATTTTGTTAAGATTGACGTTTTGCCCCGGCTTCGCTGACCAAGACATGTCTATGAAAAAGCGACCACAAACGACTATTCTGCCGTCTCGCTATCCTCATCATATCCGTCATGTTCGACCGCCGGGATCGCATAAGACCCGTTCAGCCAGCGATGAAGATCGACATCTGCGCACCGCTTCGAACAAAAGGGATGATAGACCTTTGCCGTTGAGGCTTTACAAATCGGGCAAGGAGCCGTGCTCTTATCGGGGACTTTCAACAATTTCGAACTCTCTTTGCTGCAAAAGCGGCGCTTCGCAAATGACATTGACCACACCATAGCATTGCGCAAGCCGGTCGGCAAAATCAGGATTGGCGACATAGTGCTGATATAGGTCGGGCGATAGATTCAGCCGAAGGGGCTGCGAGCTTGTGCGCAATCGGTCTTCAAAATCGCACAAGGCAAATGCAAGGGATGCATCCTGTGTGAATAGTCGACCCGGGACCGGCGCCTCTTTGGAGGTGCGGGTGAACCGCTCCAACACGCTCGGCTGTGTCCTTGGCAGGGTGAATGAAAAAATTCCGCTCTTCGTCCAACTCTGATTTCCTATCCCTGTAAGTTCAGAAAACTGATCATGGACCCAGCGATCCCAGTCGTTAAATTTTCTTTTATCTGTAGGCAGAAAATCGATCAGCACTTGCCCGGCGATCCGGCGCATTTTTAACGCGCATATGATGACGGCGGCGGCCTGCCTATTCACCTTATCATTCAATCCCGTCTTTGAATTGGAGCCAGCCTGATGGGTATCAACATCGATTACACTCATGCCTTCCGTTTCATCAATTGTAATTTGCCCGCCCGACGGCAACGCAATCACTCTTGCAAACAGCTCAGACAGAATTTGTGGGCCCTGATGATCGGAAAATGCGGTCGCTGAGACATCAATAAGATCAGTATCAATATTTAATGCGCCCTGTGCGATTGCTTTATCGCGGCCCGTTGTCACCAATATTTTGTCCGGGGACACAGTTTCAAAAAGACCGTCGCAAGCCTCAAGGAAGGGATGTTTTGCCGCGGTTAGCCTGCCCGGCTCAGTTGGTGCCATTTCACGGCGCCAATGGACGATATGCCCCTTGCCTGCTCGCGCAAGTGTGCGCACCTCAACGCCAATTAATGCCCCCTCGTCCGGCAAACTGGCTTTTGGACCAAACCGCAAAACCCCGCCGGGGTCATCGGGACGCGCGCCCAATTGCAAAAACCCTATCCTCAGTGTGCGGTCAATTTTTACAACGCGCGCGCCAAAAACATCCCCAATAGAGACAAAATTGGCTTGCTGCTCATCGCCCACAGCGGCGCCCAACCAACAATCTGTCACTACGCCATCATCTATCCGCAGGGCACGCGTCATCGCCGCCCCTGAATCGATAATGAGCTCCTTCATGATGATGGTTTCCAGCCTGCGCCTTCGAGTAGGTTCGCCGTTTCATAAACAGGCAGTCCCACAACATTGGTGTAAGAGCCAATGACAGAAATAATATGGCGCGCAAACAGACCTTGAATAGCATATCCCCCAGCCTTGCCTTCCCATTCACCGCTTGCAAGATAAGCGGAAAGCGCCTCACTATTTAAGGAACGCACTTTGACCCGTGTTTCAATAATTTTGACGATTGGATCATCAGCACCCGGCGCAAAAATGCTCACGCCAGAAAGCACCCGGTGTGATCGCCCCGAAATAAGCGCAAGACACGAGCTGGCGGTTTTTTCATCTTCGGCCTTGGGTAAAATGCGCCGACCGACGCAAACAACCGTATCGGCGCCAAGAACAAACGCATCCTTGCGTTCAACGGCAACCGCTTTTGCCTTTTCCACCGCCATGCGTTTGGCATAGGCGCGTGTTTCTTCGCTAACCCCATTTTTTAACGTCAGCGGCGTTTCATCAATATTGGCAGGAATAATGGCGTCAGGGGCGATACCGATCTGCGCCAGCAAATCACGCCGCCTTGGGCTGGCACTCGCCAAAATGAGGGGCGCCACGGCCTGGCGTCCTATTTGAAGCGATACGTAATCCGACCTTTGGTCAGATCATACGGCGTCATTTCCACAAGCACCTTATCACCGGCCAGGACACGAATGCGGTTCTTGCGCATCTTACCTGCCGTGTGAGCAATAATTTCGTGCTCATTTTCCAGTTTCACACGAAAGGTGGCATTCGGCAGGAGTTCTTCCACCGTGCCTTCAAACTCGAGAAGTTCTTCTTTCGCCATTACTGGCCAGCTCCATTCATCATATCGCTTCATCCTTTACGATTCGCCATGCCCAAGATAGCCGTGCATGGCCCAATGCGTGTAGATGGTCAGAAACATACATAAAATCAAGCTTTTCGCTCAATTTCATAAAGATTTCCCGGTTTCTCCGGTCAGGCCATCGCCAAAACGCGATTGAATTTTGGTGATAATCTCATCTCTAACCCCCCGATATGCGGCAAGAACGGCCTCTTGGCCGCCGGTTTCGGTGGATGGATTATCAATTGGCCAGAATTCTATTTTTTCACGGGGCACAATTTTGCGCACCTCGCCGGCCGCTTCTGGCGTCATCGCCACCACGAGATCAAATTCATTGGGATCAATATTATTGAGCTGTTTGGAAATAAATCCCTCAATATTAATCCCCCGCTCGCCAAGAACGTCCCTTGTGAAGGGATCGACCCACCCCTGATAAATCCCGGCAGAATCAATATTGGTGCCCTCCGGCACCATGGTCGACATTAACAGCGCGGCCATAGGTGAGCGAACAGAGTTCATATTACAGACAAATAAGACGGAAGGGTGGGTCATGGGTCTCATCTCTATCGCATGTGAAAGCTGCAAATCAGGGTGAAGAGTCGCCGCGCAGTATTGTGGTCGATGATGATTTTGTCTTCCAACCGCTCTTTGAGAATTTCTGAGCCTTCATTATGCATGCCGCGCCGCGCCATATCGACCGTCTCAATTTGCGCCGGGGCCGCGTTACGAATGGCATCGTGGTAACTCTCGCACAGCAAAAAGTAATCTTTGATCACTTTGCGAAGCGGCATCAGCGACAAATGAACCGATCCAATCTTCTCCCCGCCAACAGCGCGCACTTCGAAAACCAGGCGTCGTTCGACAATGGAAAGAAACAGCTCAAACGGGCCATTGCCCGCACCGATGGGTTGGAAGCAATTATCTTCAAGCAAATCATAGATCGCAATTTTGCGCTCATATTCAATATCCGCCGTCGCACGCGCCAGAGACCGCTCATCAAGATCAATTTTGATCAGCTTAAAATCCGTTGCGGTTTCACTATTTTCAGAGTGATCGTCGGCCATAGCCAAAAGCTTTACCCTGTTGCCTTGAGCGCAGAAAGCGAATTCTTTCGCCGAGATGTAACTGATGGGCGATGGCGCTCGGGCACCAAATTTTCCAAGGGCATAGGATAGACGGCAGACTTACCAACCGCAAAGGCGTTGATTTGCCCCTTAAATAGCCCTTTGACCGCTGGATCAAGAATGTTGAGCCCGCCGGTAAATGCCCCCATTGCCGGTAAGATCATGCGCTGGTCATCATGCACAAAACAGCGCCGCCGCAAGGTGCGCCCCTCGGTTCGGATCAAGGCTGCAGGATGATAATGTCCCGACATCTCAGCCCCATCAATCGGGTGGTCCAGCGGGCTGGCTTCATGGCGAAATTCGATCGGCCCAAATTTAATCTCCTCAACCGCTTCATCGCCGAGCGCTTCAGGGGGCTCGGGGTCATGGTTTCCCAATACCCAGATCCAACGATGGCGCGCACATAATTTGCCAAGCCGGTCGCGATCCGTCTTTTCCATGCGCGATTGTGCGTCCGTGTCATGAAAAGCATCGCCAAGCGACAATATTGTTTTCGGTGCAAACCGCCGGCACAAATCCTCAATCATGGTGAGCGTTGCGCGCGTATCGTAAGGGGGAAGAAAAACGCCTTTTTGCGCAAACGATGAACCCTTTTCGAAATGCAGATCAGACACAATCAACATTTCCCGGTCCGGCCAATACAGCGCCCCGCTCGCATCTGGGCGAAACGTTTCTTGGGCAAAACTGATCGTCACGTCCGGCATAAATCTTCGCCTTGAAACTATCTGTCAATCACAAGCTCTACTGGTTTGCATGCCAATATGCCAGTGTTTGCGTGAAGTTTCACCCAGGCGAACGCTCTTGTGGCTTGACCTTTGGCAGATTATTCTATCCTATCGCCGGAAATATATTTCAATGGAGTTTTTTATGCGTTTTCTGCCCTCAAAATTAATGCTGTCAGCACTGCTTACGGGCTCACTGACACTTGCTGGATGTACTTACAGTGAAATTGAAGAGGGTGCGCGCAAAGCGATTAGTTCTGAAGCTCCTGGCCCATTGGCAAACAGTGCAGCCGCGCGAATGCAAACCGATGTAACATGGCTCGCCGACGATGCCCGCGAGGGAAGAGAAGCAGGCACAGAGGGCTATCTTGAAGCCGCTGATTACGTTGCCGAGCGTTTCCAATCACTTGGAATAGCGCCGGGCAATGGCGACAGCTATCGCCAAAATGTCAAGTTCCGTCTTTCCAAACGCGATGATGATGCAGCTTCACTATCGTTCACTAACGCAGACGGATCCGTCAGCACACTCACAAATTTGCAAGATTTTATCTCCGGCCGCTCATCGGACGGCGAAAATTATGCGGTTGACGCACCGCTCGTTTTCGCAGGCTATGGTGTTGTTGCCCCCGGCCATGATGATTATGCGGGCCTCGATGTCGACGGAAAAATCGTCGTCTATTTTAACGGCGCACCGGCGGGACTAAACAGTGAGACACGCGCACATTTTCGCAGTGGCCGTGTCAAAGCAGAACTCGCCGCGGCGCGCGGCGCGCTCGGCATGATTGCCCTATCACCGCTCTCAGGGAATGCAGCCGCTGCATGGCAGCGCGCAACATCTCGCCCAGACGGTGAGCGTTGGTCGTGGGTCGGTCCCGATGGTACTGCAAATGACGGTACATATGGCATGGCACCGACAATGTTCCTTGGACCGGATGGCGCAAGCGCGTTGTTTGAAAATGAACAGATCGACTTTGCAACGCTCAGTGGGCAAGTTGACGATCCGCAAGCCAATGGCCCGCTCACCGGGTTTGCCCTCACCAAGTCGGCGAGCTTTACCGGCGGCAGCAGCATTGAAACAGTCGAGAGCCCGAATGTTGTCGGGTTCCTTGAAGGCAGCGATCCGGTATTGCGCGATGAAATCATCGTATTGAGTGCACATCTTGATCATGTCGGGGTTCATGAGCCTCGCAATGGCGGCGAAGACTTTATCCACAATGGTGCGCTGGACAATGCGATGGGCATTTCCACAATGCTGGAAGTTGCTAACCGCTTTTTCCGGGACGGTGCGCCGAAACGCTCCGTCATCTTCATTGCGGTAACGGCGGAAGAAAAAGGATTGCTCGGGTCTGATTTCTTCGCAACCCACCCTACCGTCGACAAAGAGCGCATCGTAGCAAACGTCAATCTTGATATGCCGCTGGTTTTATATCCGTTTTCAGATGTTATTGCCTTTGGCGCAGAACGCTCCTCGCTTGGCGCGACTGTCCGAGCGGCGGCGGCCAATACAGACGTAGAGATTATTGATGACCCATGGCCAAACCTGAACCTGTTTGTTCGCTCCGACCATTACAGTTTCGTTAAACAGGGCGTGCCTTCTGTGTTCCTCTTTTTGGGAACAGGCAATGGCGGTCAGGAAAATTTCGAAAAGTTCATGGCGACAAATTATCACCAGCCCTCTGATGAAATTGATCTCAATATTCAGTGGGATGATGCAGCACGCTTTGCGAATTTGAATTACCTGATTGCCCGTGAACTCGCAGATGTTGACGAGACACCAGCATGGAAAGAAGGCGACTTCTTTGGTGAGCTATTCGGCCAAAACTAAGCCGCGTTCAAATCAATAAAACAAATAAGGGACCGCAGATTGCAAAATCTTGCGGTCTCTTTTTTATGCATGATAGTTTTTTAGCGCACGATTGTTAATCGCTCCGCAGCGCGGGTGACAGCGGTATAAAGCCAGCGCTGTGAATGCTCACGAAATGCCCAACTTTCATCGAACAAAACGACATGGTCCCATTGGGAGCCTTGCGCTTTGTGAACCGTCAGCGCATAGCCATAATCAAATTCATCGGCATTGCGCCGCTGTGCAAATGGGATATTTTCCGGGCCTTCGGTAAAAAATGCATGGGGGACATTGATGGATACACTCTTGCCCCCCTCCTCCGGGCGCACAATAAGCCGGGCTTTGTTACTGCGCGCTGATTTTTTCAACGTAACGTCCCAAAGGCCGCCATTTAACAGGCCCTTCTTTTTATTGTTGCGCAAACAAACCAGCTTCTCTCCGGCTTCCGGGCTATCATCTGTATAGCCCTTTAGCTGCCGGATACGCTCATTGAATTTGCGCCGGGTTTTATTCGTTCCCACCAACACCTGATCGCAATCGAGAATGGACTCTGAATCAATCTCGCGCCGAGACAAAAAGGTCAAACTATCCCCGCTGGCCTGCGGTTCGCGGCCCTCTCTAATTTCCATCGACAACCGTATAATTGGATTATCCGCGGCTTGGCGATGAATTTCGGTGAGCATGAAATCTGGTTCACCCTCGGTAAAAAACCCGCCGCCTTTGACCGGCGGTAATTGCGCAGGATCGCCCAATACCAAAACCGGATTGCCAAATGACAGCAAATCGCGACCAAGATCTTCATCAACCATTGAGCATTCATCAATGATAATCAGGTCCGCTTTTGACGCGGGCGCATCGCGGCGAAGGGTAAAGCTCGGGCCGTCATCTTCATCGCCGTCGCTAGTGGGTCGATAGATCAGCGAGTGAATGGTCGTTGCCCCCTCGCATCCCTTATTGCGCATAACGTAAGCGGCTTTTCCGGTGAAGGCACCGAACGCAACTTCGCCGTCCGCCTGACTGGCAATGTGACGCGCAAGGGTCGTCTTACCTGCGCCCGCATATCCAAATAGCCGGAACAAGGGCGTTTGCCCCTTCTTCAACCAGCTATTGACCGCACTCAAAGCCGCTTCTTGTTCAGTAGAAAATTTCATGGCGGCGCTACTCAACCTCGATCCAGACCGGGACATGGTCCGAGGGTTTTTCCTTATCACGCTCCATGCGGTCAACGCCTGCATCTTTCAGGCGATCGGCAGCTTGCGGCGACAATAACAAATGATCAATTCGGATACCGTGATCTTTTTGCCAAGAGCCGCGCTGATAATCCCAAAATGTATAACGTATTCCGACGGGGTCGATCTGGCGCAGCGCATCGGTTAGACCAAGATTAAGAAGGGCGCGAAACTTTGCATGGGTCTCCTCCCTGTATAGAGCATCGCCCCACCAACCCTCTGGGTCATGAACATCTTCTGTCTGCGGAATAACATTATAATCTCCCGCAAGAACAAATGCCTCTTCTTGTTCCAAAAGGCGCTGCGCATGGGCATGCAAGCGGTCCATCCAGCCTAGCTTATAGTCATATTTGGGACCGGGTGCGGGATTGCCATTAGGAAGATATAACCCGCCAACACGAATAGGCGCCTCGTCTTCGGGCATGACCAAGGCTTCAATATAGCGAGCTTGTTCGTCATTTTCCTCGCCCTTCTCATTGAGATAAGGCAGGCCGCACATCACATCATCGATCGGGTGCTTTGATAAAAACGCAACGCCATTATAAGTTTTTTGGCCGTGTACTGCGACGTTATACCCGCGGTCTTCAAACTCGGCGGCGGGGAATTTTTCATCAATACATTTTATTTCCTGCAAAACAGCAATATCGGGTTTAGCACTATCGAACCATTCGACAATGCGAGGCAGGCGCGCATTGATAGAGTTGACATTAAAGGTGGCAATTTTCATGAAAAATCCAGACGGCGGTTGAGGACACTATAGACAGTCTGCATAGCTCTTGCATCGGTTAGCGTCAAAGCGCTAGCACTACTATTATGACAGGAACTTTGGAAGCAATTGCGATCCGGCCCGCCCGCAAGCAAAAGATGGTAACCCTTGACCAGGTATTTGTTGATAGCGCGCAAGGTCTTGTGGGTGATCATGCGGGCAAGCGCCCAGACCGGCTGGTTACGATGATCACTGTTGAAGGCTGGGCGGCGGCCTGCGCTAATCTTGATCCACCGCTTGATCCGGTTTGCGATTTATCCTGGCTGACACGGCGCGCCAATTTATTAGTGTCTGGCGAGCAATTGCCGCGCGCGCCCGGCGGGATCGTTCAAGTCGGTCCGGTCACCTTGTATGTTACCGGTTTTACCTATCCGTGCAGCCGAATGGAAAGCGCCCAAAGCGGGCTGTTAAAGGCACTTGCGCAAGATTGGCGCGCAGGCGTTTTGTGTAGTGTGATAAAGGAAGGGCACATTACCGTTGGCGACACCGTCGAAACGCTCCATGCGCCCGCACCGATCATTCGGAAATTACCGTAACCGATAAAGCTCTGGATCGGGGCAGCGCACCTTTGCCATGATCCAGGCTTTGCCTAGCGCGGTCCAAGCTTAAGCTTGCGGCATCGCAAAGAAAAACTCTTCGCGCACAATCTGTCCATTTTGCGCAGTATAAACACCGATCTCACGCATTTGCATGCGCTGGCCGTCGTCTTTCATGGTCACATCCATATCGAAAATCACGCTGAATTTATCGCCGCCATGAAAAAACGGCCCATCAACATTCAAGGAATGCATTTGTGCCGATGTGTTCCAGTAATCATGTTTTTCTTTGATCGCCGCAAGCCCGGAAAACTCAGGACCGGGGCGGCCAGGCTCGGATGCTGCTTCCACAGAGATGCAGTTTTCAGCATATAATTTGTCGAGATTAGCGTCGGTAGTTTCCTCGCGGCATCCCTTTACCAACTCATTGGCGCATTCCATCAGTTTTGGATCAAACATAAAAACCTCCCTCATTGTTCTTTGATTAAAATCGCAGGATTAACGTCGGCAATTTTCGAGAAGATTTTTATACACCACAAAACGAACCAAGCGCAAACAACGCGCCTTATCCGGCCGCTAAAGCCCTATACGGTAAAGCTGGTGCCGCATCCGCAATTGGCCGTTGCGTTGGGATTGTTTATCCGAAACGCAGCGCCGATAATTTCATCTGCAAAATCGATTTCAGAGCCCGCTAAAAATTCAAGCGACATTTCATCGACCAACACCGCGATGCCTGCTTTTTCGATAACCAGATCATCATCATTTCGCTCAGTCACAATATCGAACGTGTATTGGAACCCTGAACATCCACCGCCAGACACGCCGACACGCAACATCGACCCGTCGGGTTCTTTTTTCAGAATCGTTGCGATCCGGGTGGCGGCACGGTCAGAAAGCGATACCGGCAGATCAGTGGTCGTCACCATGGGGTTACCCTCAGTTGTGGTTTGCATATTTGACCACAGCGCGTGTGATCAAGGCAGTTTTCGTCATGACATTCGCGCGAAACGGTTTATCTCTTCTTAAATAGGGCGTTTTTGCAAGTTCTTAAAGAGCCAGCTCGTTAAAACCGTTTAAAACCGCCCATTCGCTGTCATTATTATATCATGCCGGAGTTTTATGGACATGGTGGTTCCCTTTCCCGCCCCGCTTGCCCCTTATGCCGCCCGTGCTGACCAGACCAGAGGTCGGCTTTATGAAGAACCTGAAAGTCGCCGCCGCACGCCATTTCAGCGTGATCGCGACCGGGTTGTTCACTCGACTGCCTTTCGCAGGCTCAAGCACAAAACCCAGGTTTTTATCTATCACGAAGGCGATTATTACCGCACCCGGCTAACCCATTCGCTCGAAGTTGCCCAGATCGCACGAACCCTGGCGCGCACCATGAAATTGGATGAAGATCTCGCCGAATGTGTTGCGCTGGCCCACGATCTTGGCCATCCCCCCTTTGGGCATACCGGCGAAGACGTGCTGATTGAGTGCATGGAACCCTATGATGGGTTTGATCACAATGCCCAAACCTTGCGATTGCTAACCCGGCTGGAGCGCCGCCACGCCGCCTTTGACGGCATGAATCTGACATGGGAAACATTAGAAGGCGTGGTCAAGCACAATGGACCGCTTATCACTGCTGAGAAAACAGCCGATGATTTGCCCGCAGCAATCGTCGAATATTCCAAAAAACAGGATTTGGGGTTGGCGACCTTTGCCTCCCTTGAGGCCCAATTTGCCGCGATTGCCGATGATATTGCCTATAATAATCACGATATTGACGATGGCCTGCGCGCTGGGCTGTTTTCATTCGCAGATGCGCTGGAACTGCCATTATTTGGGCCGGTCCTGCATGCGGCGCGGGCGCGCCATCCCGATGCCCCCAGTGAAATCTTAATTGCGGAAAGCGTGTCCGATCTGATCGGCGCCATGGCAGAAGATGTTGTATTGGCAACCCGCGAGCGCCTTGACGAGCTCGACCCCAAAAATGCCGATGATATCCGCCATGCCAGCGAAATGATGGTCGATTTTTCCGGCTCGATGAAAGCCGAATTAAACGGATTGCGGACCTTTTTGATGAATAATATGTACCGGCATGTGGACGTCAATCGCGCCCGAAGCCAGGCAAAACGGGTCGTTCGGGCCCTTTTTGAGCTATTTATGGACGAACCCGAAACCCTGCCGCCAGAATGGCATGAACGCTATGAAGCCTATAATGACGATGCCGGGAGGGCAAAATTACCCCGCATCGTCTGTGATTATATCGCCGGAATGACTGATCGGTTCGCGATCCGCGAATATGAGCGATTATTCGGCATGACAGCGATGAAAATGTAAGAAAACGCTAGGCAGTGATAGTTTTTGAAGATTTTTTCCACTGGGCTCACTGTGATCATTTTTTTACCCCATTCGTGGTGTTAAAGTGACCGTTCAGATGATTCGCTTTGTAAAACCTTGCATTAATCGATATGCAGGGTTGCGTTTGCGCATCATTTTGAATTCTTCATACGGCATCGCCGTACAGAGTTCAGCGGCGGATGACACCATCGCTATCGTACAGATTTATGAAAGAGGTCCCGCATGACCAGCGCCAGTGATAATTTTGATGACGACTATGACGATTATGAGGGGTTTGATGACGAAGATGAGGATCGTGGGATCTCCGGTCTCGTTGTCCTGCTCGTAATCCTGGCCATGTTGCTGGCATTCTCGTTCATCGTTTATCTGGCGTACAATAAAGGTGTGCGTCAGGGGGCCCGCGCGGATATCCCGCAAATCACGGCGGACCCAGAGCCGGTGAAAACCGCTGCCAATGATATCGCAGCGACCCCTGCCAGCGAAGACCGCGAAGTCTATGACCGGTTTGAGGGCAATACCGCCCCCAGAGCCGAAGTGCTGGGCGCGGGTTCTGAGCAACCAATTATCGACAATGGCCGGGATACTATTGGCAATCTCGCAGCAGCAGCCCAAGACAGCGCAAGCAATACAATTGAGGCTGCCGCAGCCGGTGCCCGCAACGTCACCGCACCGATTGGCGACGCAGCAAATCAGGCCGCTAGCGGCGTACGCGATCGTGTTGCCTCTGCAGGCCAAGCCGCGTCTGACGCTGTCAACAATAGCACAGGCGGCTATAGCGAAGGCGCGGTCGATCAGCTCGAAAGCGTATTGAGAACATCGGTTGGCGAGAGCGACGATGCGATCGCATCACAACCGGCAACCTCGCCGACCCCGGCCGCAACAACGCGCCCAACGTCGCTAACCGGCTCGTCTACGAGTGCAGTTAGTTCCAGCGGAGTTGGCGGCACCCATGTTGTGCAGGTTGGTGCTTTCCGTTCGGAAGGCGAAGCCGATGTCTTCTGGAATCGTCTTCAAGATCGCTTTGGCGGATTTCTTGATGGAAAAGGAAAAGACATTGAACGCGCCGACCTTGGTAGTCGCGGCACATTTTATCGCTTACGGATTGCAGGGTTTTCATCAAAGGATTCTGCATCCAGCTATTGCGAGGGATTGAAGGCACGAAACCAAGATTGCCTCGTCAAAGCACGGTAAACGATCAGCTCAATGGTAACTGCCGTCGTTTATGATTGTGAAGGCCCGCATCTCAATAATGAGGAGCGGGCTTTTTTCAAAGATGCTGACCCTTGGGGGTTTATTCTTTTTGCGCGCCACTGTGAAAGTCCCGAGCAGATGCGCCGTCTGTGTACAGATCTTCGCGAAGCCGTAGGCCGCAATGCTCCCATCATGATCGATCAGGAAGGGGGCCGTGTTGCGCGAATGCGCTCTACGCAAAACTCCGCCTGGCAAGACCATCCCCCAATGGGCGTTTTCGGAGAGTTATGGCGGCTGGACCCTGAGCGTGCACGCAATGCGACCTGGCTAAATGCCTATCTGCTGGGGCAAATGATTGCTGAATGCGGTGTCTCGGTCGATTGTATTCCAATGCTTGATGTGCGCCAAATGGACAGCGACCCGGTAACCCTTGGCGACCGTGCTCTTGCCGCGCACCCCGACATTGTGAGCGCCCTTGGCCATGCGGTTTTTTCAGGGCTAAGCGCCGGGGGCGCGTTGCCAATAATCAAGCACCTGCCCGGGTTAGGACGCGCGCAATGCGATAGCCACTATGCGCTACCAACCGTCAGTACTCAAATGAATGACTTGGAAGAAATCGACTTCAAACCTTTTCAGACACTAAGCGCAGACCCTATCAATGCGCCCATGGGTATGACAGCGCATATTGTGTATGAGGCGCTTGACCCGGCACAATGTGCTACCTATTCGCCGACAATCATTCAGGAAATTATCCGGGAAAAAATTGGGTTTGACGGCTTGCTGTTCACAGACGATATCAAGATGGAAGCGCTTGGCGACCCCTACCCTGAGCGCGCTCGTAAATCCCTCGCTGCTGGCTGCGATATCGCGCTTGCCTGCAATTTTTCCCTTGAGCAAAAACAAGACATAGCATCGGCCATTCCAAAGCTCACAGGATTGGCAGCGCGCCGGGCCGAACGGGCGCAATCGTGGGGCGATCGTTCCTCTTTTCCAGCCCCTGATATTGAACGAAGTCCACAATCATTACGCAGGCTGATTAAATCTGTCTGGCCGCCAGCAATGGCTTAACGCTGTTATGAATGTGCGGCTTATAACCCGCACGAAGGGCCGCAATCAAAGTTGGCGGCGTTAAAACCTCCACCAATGATGACGGTATTGCGCGAGGGGCGCTGTACCCCTCAAACGACCATTGCAATAATCTGTCCTGCCAGACCAGCATGGCTTTGCCCTCATGCCTAATCATCGCGCCATCAGGCAAGGAAGCGCATTCTTGCACTGAATATTGATTATTATCGATTGCGGGCACGCGTTCACGGTGCAGCTGGGCATCTAAATCCGGGGTTCGGCTAAATGTTCCCTCAAGCGCCTTCATTAAATGCTGCCATGCGCTGCGCCGACACAAAGCGCACGGGCGATGGCCTGCTGCAAGAGCGGTAACCTCGTCGAGAAAGAATAACTCCGTATAAGCCCCCGGCGTCATCACCGTGCGGTGCCAAGCGCGGCCACGATTGTCGGTATGTTCAAGCGCGCAACAAACCCATGCTTTATGGCGCCAGCGCACGGTTTCCAATTGCCTCTTCTGTCCATGCAAAATCCCTCGATTTCCCATGAGCTGTCCTCGGGCTGGGTCAGCTTCTATCGTGGAAAAAGGGGTGACGCGGTTTTGCAGGGCCATAGCGGTGAGTGTAACAGCTCAGACCATACAGGGTAAGCGAGCTGGCACATTCGCAAAAATAGCTAAGAAAAACTATCCACACTCTGTCGCTTTGGTTCTAGGATAACGGTGTCACAACTTCTCTATCGCAAATGGGCGAACCTGTCGGAGACTGGAAATGCTACATCACATCAAACCCGCACATCTGGCTATCGCTCTATTTGCGCTTCAGGCTGTTTATGCCTGTTCTGGCCAAAGCCGTGCAGACCGGGCACGCGAAGCGGAAATTGATGCGAAAATACAATCAGTACTTTCCGGCGGCCCGGTGGAAGAAACATCCACTGATGTGACACCCACCGACCCCCAACCTGTACCATCCCTAAAAACCGCTCAACAATCGGCAACGCGCGCTGAGGCCTATGGGCAGCATTCACTTCAGGTCAATCCCAGTTTTTTGGCCGAATGGGGAAGCGAAGATCACTTTATAGATTACATGAAGGTCAAATCCTATCCTGATGATTTTAGATGGTTATTTGTTTTTCAGGATGGAGTCATGAACACCGGCCAAGCGGACGCCGAAGGATACATAAATCGGCTGACCGGCGATATGACTTCGGTGCCTCCCGGACTCCTTGAGCTTCAGGGCCCAACGATGCTGTTCGGCGCAACAAATTTCCCCGAATGGTATGCGGGCGAATGGGTCTTAACTTGGGACGGTCAGGCAGATGCGCTGGTCAACGGCGATGGCGTGCGCGTCGTGAATATGGAACAAACAGACACAGGCGGCCGCCTCACCTTCGCTCAACCAACACAAGGGGCCAAACCCTTGCGGGCGCGGTTTCGCAATGTGCGCAGCCCCCTTACCAATCTAAAACTCTATCGCAAACGCGATGAAGATAAGGTCTTGGCGGGCGCCATATGGAACCCTGACTTTATCGACTATATGAAAAATTACGACGTGATCCGCACCATGGTGATGCAGGATATGAACGATTTGCCGGTGCGAAGTTGGGATGAAATCGCACGGCCCGACGATCCGTTTTTTGTCCATTTACAGCCCGCTCAAAAACCAGAAAAGCGCCCTGCCAGCGGGCGCTATGGCGTTCCCTATGAATATTTATTTGACCTTGCCGATCAAACCGATACCGCCCTCTGGCTGAATGTCCCTATTATGCTTGGCGGGCCTGTCCATCCTGGTGATATTGGCGGCGATCCGCAAAAAATGTTCGAGCTTGCGCGGGCCAATACACCCGATATTTTGGCCTCGCCAGAATGGAAGCATTTCGCAAAAGAATTTACAAAACGACTAGTCGATAGCAATTATCCCGCAGACAAGCCTCTCTATATCGAATTAGGCAATGAAATTTGGAACTATGCCTGGCCGTTCGCGATTAATACACGGTATGCGGATGGTATTGGCGCCGGCATCAATTCCGATCAAAGCCACCGCTATGGCTATGGATATCTAACCGCAAAACTAATCTCGGTTATGGATGCAGCGCTTTTAGGCACTGGCTATCAACCAATCTATGTGATCGCCTCACAAACCGCCTCGCCGGACACCAGCCGCGCGGCCCTGCAAGGGGTGAGCGATGGATTGGCCGCATTCGATCGCGCCCGCACAGATGCACCGTTGCGCAATATCGTTCTTGCCCTGACCACTTATCATGGCGGTAAAGAAGGATATCAAGCCCTCCTTACGCCCCAGACCGGCGATAGTTTAGTCACCGCGTGGGAGCGCGAAATTGCCCGGGATGGCGACGCATTAGAGCGGCGCATTCACGCCCATTATCTTGAGGGCGGCGTAGAGGCGCTATACGGAAAAGAATGGGTTTTACAACGCTGGCGTTCGCACCGCGATATTGGCGCACAATTCGGGGTTCCCATTTTGGGGGCCTATGAAGGGGGAAGTCATGATAATCCCCCCGCCGAATTGATGGCATCGACAGCATTTGCTGATTGGTGGGAAAACTATCATTGGGGCCCTTATGGCGCCGATGTGGTACGCCAAATTAACCTTGCCATTCTTGAAGAATTTCCCGGCATCATGCTTTCAGATTTTGCAACGATCGGGGAAATTGGCACAGGAAAATCACCGTGGCGCGATGGCCACTATGCCAAACCTACTCATATGATGAAAATGTGGCGTGAATTTAGTGCCCGAAAAGGGTCCTCACAAACTGAGACTGAAGACCGTAAAAATTAAGTCCCGCGTACAGGGTTGGGCATGGATGTATTGGGCGCGCCTTCAGGCAACCAATGCGGCCGCGTTTCCGGTTTCCCAAGCAAGTAGCCTTGCAGAAAATCAACGCCAAGCCCTTTAAGGAGCATCGCATCCGCTTCATTGTCGACCCATTCGCCAACAGTCTGCATGCCAAAATTACGCGCGAGATCAAGAAGTGTACGGACAAATAATTGATTGTCTCTTGAAGAGGCAACGCCCGTTACAAATGATCCGTCAATTTTCAGAATATCAATATCAAGCGCTTTTAGATTCCGAAAAGACGTATATCCCGCGCCAAAATCATCGATCGCAAATTTACAGCCCAGTTTTTTAATTTCGGAAACAAACTCAATTGCAGCATCGACCGCATCGACAACTTGCGTCTCGGTCAGCTCAACTGTGATCCGCCGGGCAAGCGCTTCATTAGCGCGCAAATTAGAAATATATCCCTCAGCCCAGACAAAATCTTTCACGGTTTCCATCGAAATGTTCACAGCCAAATGAATATTGGGGCACTCTGCCAGCGTATTAAGTGCAAGCTCTAAAACGCGCCGGTCAAGAAGGTGGACCAACCCTAAGCGTTCGGCTGCTGGAATAAATTCAGGTGCGGGCACTTCTTGCCCATCCTCACCGCGCATTCTGATCAGGCATTCAAATTTGGAGGGGTCTTGGGATAAATCTGAAACAATTGGTTGAAATGCAAGTTCAATGCGGCGCTCATTCAATGCCGTTAAAATAATATCCGACATATGCGAATTGCGCCGGCGCATTGACATTGTGTCTGTATTTTTCGAATAGGCTGTCCAACTTGCACGCCCTATTCGTTTGGCTTCATCAAGCGCAGCTTCCGCGCACGCCATCGCCTGTTGACTATTATCAGCAAACTGAGGAAGTGCCACAACGCCGAGACTTACCGACGCAGCGATACCGCCTTTATTGGTTTCGATCACTGATTCACGGACGCAATTGAGCATTTTTGCCGAAAGTTCGCGTATTGCTTCGGCACCGCCCTGTTTGGTATCACATACAAGAATACCAAACTTGGTACCAGCAACTCGGCCCATTTGATCGTTCGGGCCAACCTGCAATGCGAGGCGGTTTGCCACCTCAACCAGAACCTGGTCGGCAACTTCAAACCCAAAATCTGCATTAATCGCGCCCAGATGATCAACGCCCACCAAAAAGTATAAACCAGAACATTCTTTTGATTTCTGGTTCATCAGCCATTCATCGAGACTGGCTCGCAGACTAACCCGGTTCAGGAGCCCCGTTAATTCGTCATTACGCGCAAGCCATGACAATTCACGTTCTCTGGTCTTCTCACCCTCAAGAGATCGAATAACCCCGATCAACCGGCGATTTTCTCCGTGACCAATCCAGCCACCGCGTTCTTCTACCCAATGGCCGTCACCGCTCGTTCGTGCCAATTGATATTCCGCACGGTAACTTCGAACATCACTGGTAAAGACGTCCTCGCGCTCCGATGCGGTGCCGTCAGCAATTAGTTTTTCAAATTCGGCCATCGCCATAGATTGCGGTATGTCATTAATGCCGGTCAGCCGCGCCGCCGCATTGATGTCAGACCAAACAATAAGATTGGTGCTGGGATCAAACTCAAACAGAGTCTGCAACCGCACATCACCGCTTTCACCGCAATGGGTAGTTTCAGATGCCTCAACCACTGAGGGCGCAGGGCTGGATGTAGCGCTCGCCAGATCATCTGCAGATGAAGATATTAAAGATGATGAAGGTTGCCGGATCGGTTCCGAAATTTGGCTCATGAGATCTCACACATTACGTTTGAGCCCACTTTAAGGTGAATCAGGTAAATAAATTTTGAAACCAACCAAACTCTCAGCAGATAAACAGGCCCCAAATGCGGTTTATTTCAAATTTGGCGCAACTTTTGCTGATATGGTGGTAGATGAAACACAATATTAACCATATCTCACCCGCACTACGGCAATCAAAACCGAATAGCGGTTCACAAACCAGTGCTAGTGCACGAGCGAAGGACAGGTTTCAAACCATAGACGTCGAAATTTTGACTGACCATGTGAGACCGCATTCAAGCGATAGCTATCGTGGCGGCCATCACCAAAAACGCTCCCGGCGCTGGCGTCGGCGCCAAGATGATCATGGCCCGCAGTGCGAACGCACGGTCCCGCACCGTAAAGCCAATCAATCCTACACCGCACCGGTAAGCGGGCGCGCTGGATATTTTTTCGACAAGCTGGTCTAAAACGTCAGATTTTGTGAAGCGACTTTGTGAAACGCCGAGGCCGTAGCGCTTAGGTAGTTTAGCGCCCCACGCCTTCGGTAACCGCAAAGTCCCGGCGCGCTGTTACGTTGGTAACGATGAACCCGGCCATAGGGTCGAGAAATGTCATTGACAGGAAGATAAAAAATATCGTGTTGCCGTAACCGGGCACCATGATGAACAACAGCAATGAAATCACAAACAGAATGAATGACAATGCATGGTTGAATAAGGATTCCGTGCTGGTTTGTGTTGCCCGCACCAACTCAACGAACAAAAAGCCCATCGACATTAATAGAAAAACCGCACCCCACGTAATCCGCCATTCGTCGCCCGAAACCAATGTTAGAGGGACAATGATCACTTCATACCAAGGCAAAATATCGCCGGTTGATGTCACCAAATCTCCTACACCCGTCATTGTAATGACGGCATAGACGATCAAGCTTACGCCCAATAATGGAAACATCTGAAACATGGCGTACCCCGCTCTTCATTTTAACACGCGACCAACAAACATATGGCCAACCAACACATATCCAAAGGGACGAGTTCGCTCGCCATCCCCGCCCAATATTTATAGTTAATGATATGACGATTGTCGTCATGAAAACAACCGCTCATCCAAGAAGATCGACAGAAGCTAGAGTTCTTGGATCTTTTCGGGAGATCGTGCCCGGGAACGAAGCCATAAGACGCCTAATAGATCGCGAAAAGCGACGAGCAGTCTCCCCATATTAGTGTATTTCGAGGCACCATGGCTGCGGGGGCGATGGTTAACTGCTTGAAATGCAACGCTATATCCCTCTCGCTGCATCATGAACGGTAAATATCGGTGCAAATGGTCAAAATAGGCCAATCGCAGGAAGGCAGCACGCCGGAAAACCTTTAGCCCGCACCCGCTATCAGCCGCCCCGTCACGTAAAAGTCCCTGACGGAACCGGTTTGCAATACGCGAACTTAGCCGTTTGGCCCCGCTATCTTGGCGTTTGCGCCGTTCCCCGGCGACCATTGCCAGGGGCGCACCTGCTTCTCCCGGTTGGCTCCCCTCATGCTGGTTGGCCGTCAATTGTTGGAACAGAGCCGGAATATCAGCCGGGTCGTTCTGCCCGTCGCCATCAATCATCCCAATCACATCATATTTTGCGCCGAGAACACCCGTGCGGATCGCACGGCTCTGCCCCGCATTGGCGTGATGGGCCAGTATTCGCAGGGCAATGCCGCCCTCTCTGGCCTTGATAAGCGCCTCGCGCGTGCCATCAGTCGATCCATCGTCGACGATAATTATTTCCGACGGAACCTCCGGCAGGGCGGCGAGCATCTGGTGAATTTCTTCAACCAAGGCGAGCGCACCGCCAACCTCATTGTACATGGGCGCAACAATACTCAGCCCCGGCGAAGAGCGTTCAAGGGCAAACTCTCCGGCAAGCTCGGTATGGTCTATGCGAGATGTGACACTCATCGTTTTGGTTTTTTCGCTTTCATCCGCAATCGCGCTGGTAAGACTATCGACATACAAGGTTACGCCGCAAAAAAGAAGACAACTGACAGAAGACGCGGACTCCTATATCGTTAAACCCGATATTTAAGGGCCCCAAGCGCCGCCAATGGGAGTGCGTTGCCGCAATCCTTCTAACCATTTGGGCATCAATTTAATGCATAAGGCCGACATCATAGTGGATCGATGGTTGCACCGGCTATCCGGGCGCATGGCGATTTTCTATCTGGTGATTTGGGGCATTATTGTCACCCTGCCCGGCTTGTGGACGCTGCCGCCCCTCGACCGTGATGAAACAAGGTTTGCCCAAGCCAGCACACAGATGCTGGAAACCCAAGACTTCATCACCATTCGCTACCAAAACGAAGAACGCAACAAAAAGCCAGCAGGCATATATTGGCTTCAAGCGGCTAGCGTTGCGCTGTTTTCTGACGTTGAGGCACGCCAAATCTGGGCCTATCGTTTGCCGTCAGTGCTCGGCATTATCGCGTCCATTCTCGCAACATTTTCTCTGGGCTGTGTGTTGTTCGATCGCCAAACCGGATTTCTGGCGGGCCTGATGATCGCATCCGCTCCCTCATTAATGGGGGAAGCAACGATTGCCAAAACCGATGCCATGTTGCTTGCCACCATCGCCAGCGCCCTTTGGGCTCTTGCCCATATGGTCAAACCCATCTTGGCGGGTGAGCAAGAAAGCCAGCCCTGGCGCTGGTCGATTTTGTTCTGGTTTAGTCTGGTGGGCGGTGTCTTCCTGAAAGGGCCAATCGGGCCGATGATAATTGGGCTAACCATTCTCGGTCTGGTTGCGGCGCCCGGTCTTGAGAGGCGGGCAAGCACATTATGGAAAATTGGGAAAACCCTGCGTCCCCTTACCGGCATGGCGATTGTCCTGCTCACCTTATTGCCATGGGCGCTCGCCATTGGCGCGGCGACCGAGGGGCGCTTTTTTGCCGAGGCCTTAGGCCGCGACATGCTGGGAAAGTTTGGCACGGTACAAGAGCATCATGCCGGGCCACCGGGATACCATTTAGTACTGCTCCCAGTTTTATTCTGGCCGATTGTCTTTCTTTTGCCAGCGATGATCAAAACCGCATGGCAGCGCCGCGCGGCACACAATATTTGGTTTTTAATCGCGTGGGTGGTTCCTGCGTGGATAGTTTTTGAACTGACGGCAACCAAGCTGCCCCATTATGTGATGCCTCTTTACCCGGCCCTCGCGCTGTTAGGGGCGCATGCGCTGTTACAATCGGGAACAAGAAATGCGGCACACGCAAGTGATATTAAAGACCAAGCGCGCCTCCTATTTGGGTCACGCATCGCGGGCATTGGCTTTATTGCTATTGGCATTGGCGTTGCCCTCGCCATGAATGGCGCGATGGCCCTCTATCATGGTGCGGGGCTGACACTCACATCGATCATCGCCGCCATTTTCATCATGGTTATGAGCATTACCGGATATCTCTTTTTGTGGCACAAACAGAACGTAACGGCGAGCCTCATTGCGGGGACGACTAGTTTCCTCGCAGCGGCGGTCTTGATCGGTTATATTCTGCCCGCCCTTGACCGCCTGCATCTTTCACCGGCGATTAGCAATGAGCTAAAAGCAGCGCATCTGCACCCTATTCATGACGAGGCCAAGCCCGCCACCCTGATTGGATATTACGAGCCCTCGGCGGTATTTTTATTGGGAACCCAAACCGTTTTAACCTCCGATATATCGATCGGCATCGCCAATCTTGAGCAAGACCATGCCAGCGTCATTGTCGAAGCGGCCTATACGGACAAATTTCTCCAACTTGCCAAACAGCGCGGCCTGCAATATCAGGCATTCTCGGTAGTCGAAGGTATCAACTATTCAAACGGTGACGAAACCATGCTGACATTGTTTCGCAAGGCCGAGCCTTCTCAATCGGTGAAAGTAACTCCATGACCCCAACTTCAATCATCGATAACTCAGCGACCCGGTCGCGTACGGTCTTTCTGGTGTTATTGATCGCCGTTACTGCATTACGGGTCGGGCTTTTGCTGATTAGCGATGTGAATATTGGCCCCGATGAAAGCCAATATTGGTTTTGGAGTCTGACACCAGATTTTGGATATTTTTCAAAGCCCCCGCTAATCGCCTGGGCCATCGGACTGACAACAACGGCCTTTGGGGATGCGCCTTGGGCGGTACGACTGGCAGCACCCCTTTTTCATAGCGCCACTGCATTATGTTTGTTCGCACTGGGCAAAGAACTACAACACGGACCGCTTGGCTTTTGGGCCGGGACCGGTTGGTTATTAATGCCAGCTGTTGGGTTTTCCTCCGCACTGATTACAACGGACGTACCGCTTTTATTTTTTTGGTCGGCCAGCCTGTTATTTTTTGTTCGCTTGATGAAAGCATCACAAGCCGAACAGATACCGCAATTTATCGATGCGATATCCCTTGGCATTTGCTTGGGGCTTGGGTTTTTGTCGAAATACGCAATGATTTATTTTATCGTTGCCCTCGTGCCAGCACTGTTCATATCACCAGCGCTACGGCGCACGACCATGATACGCAGTCTGCTCTTTAGCCTCATCGTGATGGCAATTATCATTGCCCCCAATATTTGGTGGAACGTTCAAAATGATCTGCAAACCGTTTCGCATACAGTAGCAAACGCAAACTGGCAGGGCCCGCTTTTTCATCCGATAGAGTTACTCGAATTTATCCTCGCGCAATTTGGAATGGTCGGGCCAATTATCGTCGCTGTTTTCTTGGCATCCTTATTTCTAACAACACTGTCTCATCACGATAAAATTTGGCAAGAAAATCGCAGAGTATTATTGCTGTTCGCCCTAACGCCGCTGATTATTGTGAGTATCCAAGCGTTTGTTTCCCGCGCCCACGCAAATTGGGCCGCCGCCAGCTATCCCGTTATCACCCTTCTCGCCATTGCATTTATGCTCAATGCAAAACGCTTTCGGTTATTGCTGGCAAGTCATGGGATACATCTCGCCCTTGCATTTGTTTTGAGCATTAGCTTATCGAATTTTTGGCTTGTCGATGCCGCCGGATTTTCCAATGCCGTGAAACGCGTTCGTGGCTGGCCGGAACAAGGGGCACAAGTGGCGGCCATTGCCAAAGATTTTCCCACCGTCATGGTTGATGATCGAGAATTAATGGGCCAAGTACTCTATCATGGCGGGCAAGCGCGAGGCCCGGTCATTGCCTGGAATTCGAACAATAAAATTGATGATCATTATGAGGCCTTCCTCCCGTTTAAACATGGAACGCCGGAACCAATTTTCTACATCACGAAAAACCCGGACGCCGTCGCGGTGCGTCATTTATTCGATG
>CAYQXV010000025.1:11642-18884 GCA_964421675.1 uncultured Caulobacterales bacterium | reverse complement strand
GCGGGCAGCGAAAATCTGATCTGGCCCGATAATCCGACTTGGCAACAGCCCCAAAGGCGCTTATATATCGCCCTAAGTGCATACGGCACGGGCGCTTTTTCCTTCAAAATCAACAGGTAAAGCGCGGCTGACCACCCGGTCAGCCGGAGCGATCCCATGGCTAATTGACAGTCCAGCCAGATTTTCGCTGCTCACGCCGCGCAAAACAAGTAGAACGGAGTGACAGATCCAATGTCTGACAAACCATTAATGCCGATTGCAACCGCCGTTTGGTTGATCGACAATACTTCACTTTCATTCGATCAGATTGCAGATTTCTGCAAATTGCACCCTCTTCAAGTCAGCGGTATCGCCGACGGTGATGTGGGCGGCGGTGTGCGCGGCATTGACCCTATTACGACGGCTCAATTGACCCGCGATGAAATCGAAAAGGGACAAACCGACGCCGATTATCGCTTGAAGCTTTCTCGCCCCAAAACAATCGTTCCAGAGGGCAAGCGCAAGCCAAGATATACGCCGGTCTCCAAAAGACAGCACCGTCCCGATGCAATTGCCTGGCTGGTTAAGAACCATCCGGAATTAAAAGATTCAGAAATTTCACGTCTGCTCGGCACCACGAAAACAACGATTGTTGCAATCCGTGACCGCACCCACTGGAACTCTTCCAACCTTGAGCCGCAAGACCCTGTTGGTCTTGGCTTGTGCAGTCAAATCGATCTTGATGCCTTGGTTGCAAAAGCATCAGCGCGCGAAGCGAAACTTCGCCCAGCTGTGGTTGAGGGACCGTCTTTGAAACCAGCAGATGATGCGGCGCCAAAACCAGCCGACGACCCAATGAGTGCTGATGAGCGTGCAGAATCAGATAGTGCGCGTGTTGATCT
The DNA here is from genome assembly GCA_964421675.1 of uncultured Caulobacterales bacterium. GTDB lineage: Bacteria > Pseudomonadota > Alphaproteobacteria > Caulobacterales > Parvularculaceae > CALLPQ01. Next base: position 18,003 of record CAYQXV010000025.1, on the reverse strand, counting down.
GGATAAAGTTTTTGCGAATTTCTCCGATGAACCCGGTGGCGGTGAACAAAGCGGCAGCTAAGCCCAAAACTTTATCGCACTTCCAATCCAAGCGGCATGCCCCCTGACGGGCTTGCCGTGATTTTCAATATGGGCAAGGGAATATGGCCCGGATTGGGGTGAAATTTGACCCGCTGCACAAGACGGGCAAGAATCGCCACAGCCTCCATCTCAGCCATTTTCATGGCGATGCAAATGCGCGGTCCGCCCCCAAATGGCAAATATTGAAAGCGATGATGTTTTTTAATCGCCTCTGGTGAAAAATTTTCAGGATCAAATGCTTCAGGCCTATCCCACAGGGTTTTATGACGGTGGGCCGCATATATTAAGCACACAACATGATCGCCTTTGCGAAATTGCGTGCCGTTAATGTTTATATCTTCGCGGGTAATGTTTGAGCGCACGGGCGCTGGCGGAAATAAACGCATCGCCTCGCGAACAACCTGCAAATGATAGGTCAAATCCTGAACACCATCCGCATCAAGATTACCGGACACATGCTTTTCTTGCCCCTCTTGGAAGAGCCGTTCTTGAACATCAGGCGCATTGGCAATGAGATATAATGTCCAGGTCAATGCCAGTGACGTGGTTTCATGACCGGCGCTGATAAATGTCATAATATTATCGCGCAACTCAATATCGCTGAACTTTACGCCGGTTTGCGGATCTTCTGCGCGGATCATTAAATCCAGCAAGTCCAGCGGTTCACCTTCTTTTTTCGGATTTTGCCGGCGCGATTCAATTTGAGCGTCGCAGGCAGCGCGCATCTGTTCAATCGCTATTCTGCCTTTCTTCGTCCATGGACGCGGTATCCATTTGGGCGCGCCAAACATATCCAGCACATCTACCGAGCCAAGTGTGTTGCGATATGTTGCCACCATGTCGGCAACCTGATTGCGATCAATTGATGTATCATCACTGCTCAACAATAGATCCATGATCACCTCAAGGGTCGCCATGGTCATGATGGGAAGCACATCAACGGGCGCGCTCGCCGCGTGTGAGACAAGCTCGTTCGCCGCCAGATCCCCCGCCCGCACCATTGCCGGGATCATTGCGCGAAGATTATCAATTCGAAAAGCTGGTGAGGCCGCCCGGCGCTGTCGCTTCCATGTTTCCCCCGAAGAGGTCAATAAGCCCTCCCCCATAGCTGGTTTCAATACTCGTTCTTGCATTACTCCGCGCGGAAAATTATCGACATGATCGAGCATCACCGCCTTAAGATATTCGGGGCCCGCAATAAAATGTACCGTTGCACCAAGAAATTTTCTTGAGATCACCGGCTTTTCGAAAATGGCGGCGGGCCACATTTCGATTGGATTTCGCGTTCCCCTGCGGATCAACTGCAATGTATTGAGAGGGTGTTCGGGCGGCTTAATTGTTGGCGGGCGGAACAATGCGGCAGAGCCGATGGGTTCGTCTAAAGCCATTGCAATCTCCCGGCGGTATCAGTGGTGGTTTTTATACACCATAATCGTTTTGGCGTTGCAGTTAAAGCAGGCCCCGGAAGAATTAGCAGCAATATAGGCAGAGATTTAGCGTTATACCGTCACACTTTGCGCCCGTATTAAAAAGTGGGAGTAAAATTTACGCGTGTTCTCCAAGCAGACGGGCACGTGCGCGCTGCGGGCCCATTAATGCAAACAAGCCTGACATTTCCGGCCCGTGTTGGCGTCCGGTCAATGCTTTGCGCAGCGGCATAAAGAGATTTTTTCCCTTCTTGCCCGTTGCCTCTTTTACAGCACCAACAAATTGCCCCCAACTTTCATCTGTTAACGGAGCATTGGGCACAAGGGCAGCCGCCGCATCGCAAAACTCTTTATCTTCGATAATAGGATCAATTTCGCCATTGGTGACACTCACCCAGTCGGCCGCATCGCTTAGCTTGAGAACATTTGCTCGCACCGCCAACCATAGCTCTTTTGAAACGCCCATCGCTGCCAATCGCTCAGAAATATCTTCCCACTCAAGGAGTTGCAAAATTTTGCCGTTTAGGCCGACCAATTCATCCATATCAAATCGTGCGGGCGCGCGGCCCGCCCGTTCAAAGTCAAACCCATCCGACAAAGCTTTTAAGCTTTGCTCAGCCACAACCGGATCAGCGGTTCCAAGACGGGCAAGAAGGCTGGTAATCGCCGCAGGCTCAAGCCCGTCATCGCGCAGGGCCTCAATAGATAAAGACCCCAAACGCTTTGACAGCCCTTCGCCGTCAGCCCCAATCAACAATGAATGGTGCGCAAATGTTGGCGCGCTAGCCGCTCCGCGCAAATTGGAAAGCGCTTCAATAATTTCAACTTGAACAGCGGTATTTGTGACATGGTCTTCGCCGCGAATGACGTGGGTAATTTTAAAATCGACATCATCAATACAGCTCGGCAGCGTATATAGATATTGGCCATCTTCGCGGATCAATACCGGGTCAGACACGCTGGCCGTATCAACATTGGTCTCGCCGCGGATTAAATCATCCCATTTGACGGGAGTGCGCGAAAGTTTAAAGCGCCAATGGGGTTTGCGCCCTTCATTTTCCAATGCGGTGCGCTCTGCATCGCTCAGCTCAAGCGCGGCGCGGTCATAGATTGGCGGCAATCCGCGCGCGCGTTGTAATTTTCGTTTGCGATCAAGATCATCGGCGCTTTCATAACACGCATAAAGCAAGCCCGCATCGCGCAACTTATCGGCAACCTCATCATAGATCGAAAAGCGGCTGGACTGACTTGCAGTGAAATCGTGAGTCAAACCCAACCATGCCAGATCGTTATGGATCCCCTGCTCAAAGGCCTTTGTTGAACGCTGTTGATCAGTATCATCAATGCGCAACATGAACTGCCCTCCAACTTTACGGGTATAGAGCCAGTTCCAGAGAGCAGCACGAACATTCCCAACATGAATTTTACCTGTTGGCGAGGGAGCAAAACGGACAATCGTCGACATGAACTGATCCAAAAGTAAGGGGCCCAGAATTAAGGGACCAAGAATTAGAGGCCAAAATAGAGCGTGATGCGCGCAGATACACCCTGCTCGCATGCCCTGCCTAACGCTCTATCCCGGTGGCGGCAAGACTATTTGCTATTTATCGCCGATTTGAGCGCCAATGCACGTCCAGGCGCTATTCAACCTGATGAATTCATAAATGACGGGCAATGACGGGCGGGGAAAATCACCCCAAGAGCAAGCTTCCCAATTGGGCCCGATGAAACACCCCATCGCCGTAAACGGCGCTATGCCATGCAGCTAACCGCCGATAGAGCTGCGCATCGCAATCATAGGTAAAGCCAAATCCCCCATGAAACTGAATTGACCGATCCGCGGCATGGGTGACAACACGGTCAATCGCGACGCAGGCCATACGGGTCGCAATCTCGCCCTTACCCTGTTCGGAAAAACAATGAGCCGCCCCATAAAGATGGGACCGGGCTTGCTCATAGCCGGTATAAATATCGACCATTGGATGTTTTAAAGCCTGATAACTGCCAATCGTTTTGCCAAACTGTTTGCGTGTTTTTAAATAATCAAGCGTGTAATCGATAACCGCTTGGCACGCGCCGGTACGCTCTGCCGTTGACAATAATAATGAGGCCCGGTGCACGCGCATAAGCACGTCTTTTAAATGCGCACCGGTCAAAACATCTTCCGCGCTCAATGTCAGCTTGTCGGCAACAAAGCGCACACACCGACGCGTTTCATCAAGACTTGTCTCTTGAGATTGCACAGCCTTTGACAAGGCGTCCGCGTGCACGAGCGCAAACACAATCTCCCCATTATACATTGCAGGCACAATAATCAGCGAGGCTTGTTGCCCCCAAGGCAGATGCACTACATTAGCGGTGAGTTCAAAAGAACCGCCTTTTTTCTCGATAGTAGCAGATAGAGACGTGTTCTCCCATTTCCCTTCGGCTTCCATCAAGGCAATAGTTGCAATCGTTCCTGTGCTGATTTTAGGGAGCCAGCTTTTTTGCGATTGACTGTCATCTGCCCACTGTAAGGCAAGCCCTGCTAGGGTTGTACTGACAAAGGGGGTCGCCATTAACCGGCGCCCCATCTGTTCCATCACCGGCACCACTTCTGCCAGCGACAAACCAGCGCCATCATGGTCTTCAGAAATTGCGATCCCAAGCCAACCAAGCGCAACCAGATCCTCCCAGCATTTTTGATCATACCCGTGATCCGACGTCATCAATGCTCGCACTTTTTCGATTGGCGAATGGTCTGCGCAAAATTTTGCCGCAACCTCAGAAAGCGCGCCCTGCTCCTCACTAAAACCAATACGGCCAAAGTCATAAGCGTGGGCGACTTTTTCATGATTTTCCATCACTCACCCCTTTGGCAGGCCGAGCACATGCTCGCCTATAATGTTGCGTTGAATTTGCGACGTTCCCCCGCCAATGGTGGCAGAAAAGGCATTGAGATAGCCACGTGTCCAAAATCCATCATCAACGGCATTTTCATCGCCGACATAGTAGGCGGCCTTATCGCCGAGCATTTCCATCGCAAATTCGTTCATGCGCCGCGTAAATTCGGTGTAAACAACTTTATCCAAAAGCGGCAATCCCATCGGATAGCTTTCATTTAAGGCAGGGACACGGGCGCGCTCGCGGGTTAATTTAATGCCTTGCGCCTCAATCATCAGGCTAACAAGCTTATCGCGCATTACGGGATCTTCCATCACTGGCGCCCCGTTGCGCATTGCCCGTTTGGCAAGATCGAGCAAATCAAAGGCATCAATTGGGGTGATCATAAACCCGCCCGCCTGACCGCTACGCGCGCCTCGTTCATATTCAAGGGTGCGCATCGCAATACGCCACCCCTCCCCCTCATTGCCCATCAGGCATGAGGCTGGAATGCGCGCATCGGTAAAAAAAGTTTGCGTAAATCCATACTCGCCGGTGAGTTTGCGAATGGGAACGGTTTCAACACCGTCAATCAGCATGGGTGCCAGAAAAAAACTAAGACCTGCATATTTGTTAGGCGCATCAACATCCGTGCGTGCAAGGAGGATCATATATTTTGCAAAGTTTCCCTGGGTCGTCCAGATTTTAGATCCGTTCAACATATAGCTATCACCGTCGCGCTCAGCGCGTAATTGTGCGTTGCCAAGATCTGACCCGTTTTCGGGTTCAGAAAATCCCTGACACCAAATATCTTCAGCGGTTAAAATACCCTTGATATAGCGGCTCTTATCTTCAGGCGTGCCAATATCGAGGATTAACGGCCCGGTCCAGTTGAGCCCAATCGCATTCAACATGATGGGAGCGCCATGCTTACGCATTGCCTGCGTTGCCGCATCCTGAAACGCTTGATCAAGCCCGCCGCCGCCATATTGCGATGGCCAGGCGGCCCCAAGAAAACCAGCTGCATGGACCTTTGCTTGCCAGTCGCGCAGATAATCAAATTGCTGCTCTGTACCAACCTCCATAAAAGTCAGTGGCAGCATAAAGCCCGGATCGCGCTCAACATGTTCGCCGAGCCACTTGTCAGCATCGCGCGCAAATTCCGCAAGAGCTTTATTGTTTTGGTCCATATGATGCGTTCCTACTTCATCGGATCATTTTTGCGATCGTTTTTTAAGTGACTTTTTTGGCGGCAAACACGCCTCCATTCGTTCCAGAATATCTTCCATGCGCTCACTCAATTCAATTGTGCTACCGGCAACGGGCGCTATCGCATCATCTTTAACAATGATCTTGATCAACTGACTTACCATCTGACTGGTCGCACCTTTTCTGCCGGTCAGAATAATCGTGCGCATGGCATATTCCAAACCACCATAGAAAATATCGCGCAATACCCACACATCAAAACTGGAATCGATATCACCCAATTGCACCCCATGGCGCACGACATTGTCAAAAACCGATACGTAGCGCTTGTTTAGATCATAAGCGGCATCGCGGTCCAAAAGCGCAAGAATTGCGCGCTCTTTTAAAATATTCTCGAGATGGTGTTTGGCAAGGAAAGATAATTTATCTGCAGTTGTACCATATTTTGCCACACCGTTCTGCGCGCCCTCGGTCAGTTCATCATAAAATTTATCGAATACGGCTGTGGCCAGTGATTTCTTATTGCTGAAATACAGATAAACCGTTCCCTCTGCGACACCGGCGGCGTGCGCAATATCGGTCATGGTCGCGCCGTCAAAACCGCGGTCAGAAAATAACTGGCGCGCCGCGTTTAAAATGGCGCTCTCACGGGTCTCGAGATTTTGACGCCGGGTTCGCAGCGCGCCCGCCCCGTCTAATTTTACCTTCGTGCTTGTTACTTTGGGCAAAGATTTTTCCGTTCGTCTACTGGCAAAGATCTGCGGGCCAAGGTCTGTGGGCCA
>CAYQXV010000025.1:0-11542 GCA_964421675.1 uncultured Caulobacterales bacterium | reverse complement strand
GGGCCAAGGTCTGTGGGCCATGGACTGCACAAAGCTGACTTGACTCTCGCGCACTGAGGCTTATTCATTTATACTGAGTTGCACTTTATAAAGTCAAATTTCCGCTGGCAAGGACATTTCCCACATCTTCGGCAATTACGCCGCCAGCCCCCACCGTGAACCCGCTAATTTTGACCCAAAAAGCAGTGAGACGATGAGCAGAAAATCAGTGAAAATCGGCGGTGCGAGCGGATATTGGGGCGATAGCCCAATCGCAACGCCGCAATTGCTGAGCGTTCGGGGCATCGACTATATCGTTTATGATTACCTGGCGGAAATCACCATGTCGCTCTTGGCGCGAGCCATGATGAAAGATCCCGCAAAGGGATATGCAACAGATTTCGTAGACAATGTGGTAGCCCCCCATATCACGCAAATCGCCGAAAAGGGCATAAAGCTCATTTCAAATGCGGGCGGGCTAAATCCCCTCGCCTGCGCGCAAGCGGTGCGTGAACAGATTAAGGCCCAAGGCCTCAATCTTAAAGTTGGCGTCGTCACCGGAGACGATTTGCGAGCGAAAATCCCCGAGATTGCAAAGACGCAGCCAACTGAAATGTTCAGCGGTGAGAATTTTCCCGATCCATCAACAATGGCCAGCATGAATGCCTATTTAGGAGCATTCCCGATTGCCAGCGCGCTCAGCGCCGATGCAGACATTGTTATCACCGGGCGATGCGTCGACAGTGCGGTGACGTTAGGCGTTTGCATTCACGAATTTGGATGGTCGCGGCAAGACTATGACCTATTAGCCAGTGGAAGCCTTGCAGGTCATATTCTCGAATGCGGAAGACAAGCCACGGGCGGCAATTTCACCGATTGGAAAAATGCAGGCGATATTGCAAGCATTGGATACCCAATCGCGACGATTGAACCATCCGGTAAGTTCACAGTGTCCAAACCCGACAATACAAGCGGACTGGTGAGTGTGGGCACGGTATGCGAGCAAATGCTCTATGAGATAGGCGATCCTCAAAATTATGAATTGCCCGATGTTGTTTGTGACTTTTCATCGGTACAGTGCACGCAAACCAATGAAAATGAAGTCACCGTTACGCCCGCGCGCGGGCAAGCGCCCAGTGCATCCTATAAAGTCTGTGCCACCGTGCTTGATGGCTTTCGCACCGGGACAATGATGACATTTTACGGCGAAGACGCTGACCTGAAAGCGCAAGCCTTTGGTGATGCGGTTTTCAAAAGCGCCAATCGCACATTACGATCCTTAAACGCACCAGAATTCACTCAGACCAGCATGGAAATTTTGGGCAGCGATAGCCAATTTGGCAAGGTTCCCGGCGATAGCACCACCGCGCACCATGCCCATCAAGAAGTTGTTTTAAAAATTGCCGCCCGCCATAAAACCCCGCTTGAAGGCGGCATATTACTCAAAGAAATTTCCGGCCTCGGTTTGGCAAGCCCTCCGGGGCTTTCAGGTTTTCGCGCGGGCGCCCCAAAGCCTATGCCGGTAGTCCGATTGTTTTCGTGCCTGTTGCCGAAAACAAGGATCGAAACAAAGATCCATGTCGAAGACCGTGCGATTGCCTACGATGAGCCCGCAAACACACACACCCCTCACCCCGCAACGGTTCGGCCCACCCCACCCGCCATAACCACCACAGAGGAGCCGACCATTGAAGTTCCCTTGATCAAACTTGCCTGGGGGCGCTCAGGCGACAAAGGGAACCGCGCCAATATTGGTCTCATTGCAAGAGACCCCGCCATTTGGCCGTGGCTCGTTCACCGACTTGATGAGCAGTTTATTGCCAATGCCATGGCGCATTTCATTGACGAGGATGATAGCGTTCAGGCCGTCACCCGATATTTATTACCCGGAACCCATTCGATTAATTTTCTTATCGAAAATGTTCTTGGCGGCGGCGGTATCGCATCTTTACGCAATGACCCCCAAGGTAAAGGCTTCGCGCAAATTATACTGCGCAAGACAATTTGCGTTCCCCAATCCATTTTCAAAAAATCGTCACGTCTGGAAAAATCGTCATGACCGTTTTTTCATCTCGCATTGATCGCCAATCCGAAACCTTTCAGAAAAATTATGCCGAAATGTCGGCATTGGTTGCAAAGCTAAAGGAATTAAACGCCCGCGCACCGGCCAAATCTGCAGCACGCAAAGAGCGTTTTGACAAGCGTGGACAACTCATTCCGCGCGAACGCCTCGCACGGTTGCTTGATCCGGGCATGCCCTATCTCGAAATTGGCAATCTGGCTGGGTATCTGCTCGACACCACAATTGAAGAAAAATCCATTCCCGGATCGACAATCATGTCAGGAATCGGGTTTATCGCAGGTGTGCGATGCGTCATTGTTACCGATGATAGCGCCATTAAAGCGGGCTCAATGACCCATGCCGGTGGCTATCGATTGCAACGCGCGCAAGAAATCGCATTACAACAAAAGCTTCCCTTCATTCATCTTGTTGAAAGCGCTGGCGGCGATTTGATGAATTATACCGTAGAAGGATTTATTCGCGGAGGTACATTATTTGCAAACCTTGCACGCCTCAGCAAAGCGGGACTGCCGGTCATTTCAATTCTACACGGCTCGTCTACCGCTGGCGGGGCCTATATGCCCGGCCTTTCGGACTATGTGGTTGCGGTTAAAGAGCGAGGCAAAGCATTTTTAGCCGGCCCGCCGCTCTTAAAAGCCGCCACCGGGGAAATTGCTACCGATGAAGAGCTTGGCGGCGCGCACATGCATGCAACGGTTACGGGACTGGCCGATTATCTTGCAAATGATGATGGTGAAGCCATCGTTCTTACCCGCGAAATCGTAAACCGCCTTGGCTGGAACCGTCACGCAACACGTCCAACATTAAATGATAGCCGTCCGCCTACTTATGACCCTGATGAAATTCTCGGTATCGTCTCCCCTGATTACAAAATTCCCTATGATGTTCGCGAGGTCGTCGCGCGTTATGTCGATGGCTCAGACTTTACCGACTTCAAACCCGATTATGGCCTGTCGACAATTTGCATGCAGGCCGAAATATTTGGCATGCCCTGCGCGATCATTGGCAATAATGGACCGATCGATCCTGATGGCGCGACAAAGGCCACCCATTTCATTCAACTGTGTGACCAGGCGCAGGTGCCGCTCATTTTTCAACAAAACACAACCGGCTATCTCGTTGGCAAAGCTTATGAACAGGCAGGCATGATCAAGCATGGATCGAAAATGATTCAGGCCGTCACAAATACCAGCGTTCCGCGCATTACTCTAATGACGGGCGCGAGCTTTGGCGCTGGAAATTACGGCATGTGTGGACGCGGTTATGATCCAGATTTTTGCATGAGCTGGCCCAATGGCGCGACCGGCGTGATGGGCGGCGAACAAGCGGCAAAAGTGATGAGCATTGTCGCGGAAGGCCAAGCCCAACGCGCAGGCACACAGATCGATCCGCAACAATCGCAGATGCAAGAAAAGATGCTAACCCACCTTTTTGATTCTCAATCTAGCGCCTTTTACACCTCCGGCCACTGCCTCGATGATGGCATGATTGATCCACGCGAAACCCGCAACACGCTCGGCTTTTTACTCGGCACCGTCCTTGAAGGGCGCACACGAACGGTAAACCCAAATAGTTTTGGTGTCGCGCGTCCATAAAGTTTCATAGCAATAGGATATTTAATGTCGCTATCCCTTCCTCAATCTGAAACGCTTGATCTAGATTTATCCGCTGATGGATGGCTGACAATCGCGTTCAACCGGCCAGCGGCGCGCAATGCGCTCTCCCATGAAATGAGCACGGCCCTCACCGCAACGCTGCTTGCGGTCCGCGGTGAGCGTTCGGTAAGGGGCATTACCTTTAAAGGGCGCGGCAATATATTTTGCGCAGGGGGGGATCTGAAGGAATTTGCAAGCGCTCTGACACCCGGTCCCTCTGACGAAAAACGCGCGAATATTATCGCCATGAATAAAGCGGGCGGCGAGCTATTTGCCCTTGTCGATACAATACCGCAATTTACGTTGGCCTTGATCGAAGGCGCCGCCATTGCAGGCGGGCTTGGTTTGGCCTGCTGCGTGGATAATGTCGCAGTCACAAAAGATGCAAAATTCTCACTTACCGAAACACAATTAGGCATAATTCCCGCACAGATCGCACCCTATGTCGTACGCCGCTTTGGCATCTGCAACGCTAGAAGGCTTATGCTAACCGGTGCACGGTTCAAAGGCGAAGAAGCAAAGAGCTTGGGATTGGCGGATCATGTAGCAGCAGGCGCAGAGCAGCTTTCAAACTATGAGGCGCAAATTCGCCGCCAGGTTCTTACCTGCGGGCCAAATGCCAATGCACTGACAAAACATCTCCTTCACGAAGTGGAGACGTTAAGCGCGGAACACATGCAAGCTTTTGCTGCAGAGCAATTTGCAACCGCAATGACCAGCGAAGAAGGGCGCGAAGGGCTGAGCGCATTTATCGCAAAACGAAAACCAAGCTGGCATGCTGAGGGCCAAGGCTCATGAAGGACCCGCGTTTTTCAAAAGTCCTTATCGCCAATCGCGGCGAAATCGCTTGCCGAATAATCCGCACAGCAAAGGCAATGGGTTACAAAACCGTTGCGGTCTATTCTGAGGCGGATATTTCTGCGTTACACAGATCAATGGCCGATGAAACGGTACCGATTGGTCCTGCGCCCGCCGCTCAATCCTATCTGGACCAAGAAGCAATAATAGAGGCAGCAAAAAAGACCGGCGCGCAAGCAATTCATCCCGGTTATGGGTTTTTATCGGAAAATGCCGAGTTTGCGAAAAAAGTCCGCGATGCCGGGATCGTTTTTATCGGGCCCTCCCATGCGGCTATTTCGATTATGGGCGATAAGGCGCGCTCAAAACGCGCAATGATTAAAGCCGGCGTTGCGTGCATTCCGGGCTATCAAGGCACAGACCAAACCGATGCACAGTTACAAAAAGCAGCAAACGAGATCGGCTTCCCGGTCATGATTAAGGCCGCAGCTGGCGGGGGCGGGCGCGGAATGCGGCTTGTGGAGCGGGCAGAAGATGTAAATGACGCCATCACCCTTGCTCGGAATGAAGCAAAAAATGCCTTTGGCGCGTCCGACCTCATTTTGGAGCGGGCATTATTAAAGGCGCGCCACGTTGAGATTCAGATTTTGGGCGATAGTCACGGAAATATTGTTCATCTCGGTGAGCGTGATTGTTCGGTTCAAAGACGCCATCAAAAAGTGATTGAGGAAGCGCCCTGCCCGGCAATGACACCCACATTACGCGATGCTATGGGCGCTGCGGCCATTCAAGCTGCACAAAGCGTCGCCTATGAGGGGGCGGGAACTGTCGAATTTTTGCTCGACACCGATGACAATTTTTATTTCCTCGAAATGAATACCAGACTTCAGGTTGAGCACCCCGTTACTGAATGCGTGACAGGTTTGGATCTTGTGGCATTGCAGCTTCAAGTGGCGCAAGGAGAAACACTGCCGTTCAAACAAAGTGATATAGACCTCACCGGCCATGCGATTGAAGCGCGTCTTTATGCTGAAGACCCTGCCAATGATTTTCTGCCCGCAACAGGTATCGTCAAAAAATGGCGCGAGCCTAATGGCACCGCAGTCCGAACCGATCATGGTCTAACCACCCAGACCACTATCAGCCCCCATTATGATGCGATGGTTGCAAAAATTATTGCCCATGGCGCAACCCGAGACGAGGCTAGGTTACGGCTGATTGATGCGCTCAAAAATACCAATCTGACCGGCGTTAAAACCAATCGCTCATTTCTACTCGCCGCCTTAAATAACGAAACATTCGCGAGTGGGGATCTGGATACAAGTTTCATATCCTCTCATATGACGGATTGGGAAGAGGCAAGTTTTTCCAAACATCTCGCTTGCGCGAGCGCAGTGCTGTTTACGCTTGCCCATCGCGAAAAATTTCGCGTTGAGGCCGCGCCCATGCCTGCGAGTTTGTTAAACTGGACGAGCGCGACCCCAATATCAGTACCCTTTTTACTGAGCGACGGTGCGACGTGCCATCACCTTTCCCTCACCCCCGATGGACCTCATCAATGGCGGGCAAGTTTTGATGATAATGATCACCATACTATCAGTGCGCAAAGTTTATCGAGCAAGAACTCAGTTTTAGAAATTTCTGGTATGCGCCACGAATTCGACCATGAAATTGTGTTCAGTGCGAATATGCACACGATGTATATCAAATCAGAAGATGGTGATTTTGAAATCCAAAATCTCTATTCCCAAATCAAAAACCAACTAGAACAAACCGGCGCCGGTAGCGTGCTCGCGCCTATGCATGGGGTTTTGGTTAGCCTTGATGTTGAGGCGGGGCAAACAGTTCAGCGCGGCGACACGCTTGGCATTCTCGAAGCCATGAAAATGCAACATTCATTGGTTGCGCAAATTGATGGCACCGTCGCAAAAACGTCCTTCCAAGCGGGTGAACAAGTCCCCGCCGGGGCATGCATTGTCGAAATCACATCAGGAGAGTGAGCGTTGAACCAAGACCAGATCCACCCCGCTGATGCATTCGAATCGGAATGCGATTGCCTCGCGGAAATTCTGTCTGACCTAAAAGACGATGATTTCAATATTGTCACACAGTTTAAGCACTGGACGATCGCAGATGTCCTCGGTCATCTGCATATGTGGAATCACGGCGCGATGGAGACGCTAAAGTCACGCGAGAATTTTGCAGAATTTTTCAAATTTTTCCTCACCCATGCGGGCACTACCGGCAGTATGTTAGCGGCGCAAAATGTTTGGCTAAAGGAAATAGCGGGCGGCGTAAATGCCCGGTCTTTATTTGCCCAATGGCAGGAATTTTATCCGCAGTTAGCGAGTGCATATCGCAACGCTGATCCCGATCAACGCGTTGCGTGGGCCGGGCCCGATATGGATATCAAGGCGAAAATGATTGCGCGGCAAATGGAGTGCTGGGCCCACGGCCAGGAGATTTTTGATGTTTTGGGCCAAACCCGCAAAGATGGGGAGCGTTTACAATTCATCGCCCATCTTGGGGTGACCACCTATAGTTGGACCTTTCGCAACCGTGGGCAAACCCCGCCGCAGCCCAAACCTTTTGTCGAGCTGCGCTCCCCCGGCGGAAATATCTGGACCTGGAATGAACCGCAAACGGATAATTTTGTGAAGGGCAGCGCCACTGAATTTTGTCAAGTGGTTACGCAAACCAGAAATATTGACGACACCATGCTAGACATTATCGGCGATGCGGCATCACAATGGATGGATAAAGCGCAATGCTTTGCCGGTCCGCCACATGATCCGCCCGCAATGGGAACACGCTACAAAGCGAGCGCCTAACCACCGCCCTGCTTAATTGAGCGCATTAATGCTGACGGCTTTAACCGTCATAGTGGTTTTTTGATTCGCTTAATCGTACCGGAAAAATTGAGGCAAGGTCGACCTTCAGCGGTTACGATACCGCGCACAAAAATCAGTGATTTTCCGCTGCGCAAAACTTCGCCCCGTGATTCCACAAACTCCCCCACCTTCGGGCCGTCCAGAAACTCTGCATTAAACCCAACCGTGACCGCATAGGGATTTTCTGCAAATTCTTTCGATGCGATGGTAAATAACGAAAAATCGCCGAAGGTCATCAAGCATCCCCCATGCATGACTCCGGCCAAATTCATATGTCGCTCCTGCGCACGAAACGCGCTAACAACCTCACCATCAATGATACGGAAGTAAAAGGGGCCAACGAGTTTGCTCTCAAATGGCTCATCGGGCCAGTAATTCCAGCCCGCAAATTCACCAGTGGATTGGGTAATTGTTTTCATCACAAATTTCTCTTCAAAATCTTCTCATTTTGCTGCCCGTTCCCGCGCGCAACGTCAATCTATTGTCTCAGTAACCCGCTGCACTACACTCAACTCTTGACCTTTCCGGTGGTTCGCGAGACGGTCAATGCAAGCGTTTTATAGTCATTGGCAGGTGCCCCATGAAATTGACGATTAATGGAAAGTCTCATCAAATCGAGGCAGAACCGGAAACACCTTTATTATGGGTGTTGCGCGATGAAATTGGCCTCACGGGTACTAAATTTGGCTGCGGCATCGCCATGTGCGGGGCCTGCACCGTGCATGTAAATGGCGAGCCACGCCGGTCCTGCTCACTACCGGTAAAGCTGCTCGACGAATATAGCGAAATTACCACGATTGAAGGGGTTGGATCTCCGCAAGCCCTATCGGCAGTTCAGGAAGCCTGGATTGAAAATCAGGTCGCCCAATGTGGATTTTGTCAGTCAGGCCAGGTGATGTCTGCGAGCGCGCTTTTATCGATCATTCCCGAGCCAAGCGACGAAGACATTGATCGCGCCATGTCCGGCAATATTTGTCGCTGCGGCACCTATCCGCGCATTCGCGCCGCAATCCATGATGCTGCCCGCAAAATGAAGGAAACGGCATAATGGGAAAAATTCTCAGACGCACATTCCTTATCGGCTCAGCCGCAATTGTCGGCGGTGTTGCCTTTGGCACATGGCAAGTTTCCAAAAAATATCCCAACCCGTTAAAAGATAATCTTGGCGAGGGCCAAGCCGCGATTACGCCATATGTGCTTGTTGACCAGCAGGGCGTCTCCATCGTTGCGCCGCGCGCGGAGATGGGACAGAGCGTAAGAACAACGCTTGCCGCATTGGTTGCAGAAGAATTGGATATCGCCCTTGATGATGTGAACGTTATCGCCGGGCCCGCCTCCTCGGCCTATTATAACGCCGTTCTGTTTGAAGAAGCGGTTCCGTTTCGCGTGACCAATGAAAGCGGGCTCGCCAACACAATGCGTGATGCGACCCATATTATCTCCAAGCTCATGGGCGAACAAGTAACCGGTGGATCTTCATCGATTCCAGACGCTTTTGAAAAAATGCGCGCAGCCGGCGCCGCAGCGCGCATAGTCCTGATCAAGGCCGCTGCAAAACAGCTGAAGGTCTCTGCAAAGTCTCTCACCACTGATAATGGTGCCGTCATTGCGCCGGATGGGACACGGCTTGCCTATACCAGCCTTGCCGAACGCGCGCGCTCCATTGAACCGCCTTCCAAGCCCGCCCTAAAACCGCGCAGTGAATGGAAACTGCTCGGCAAGACCCAACCAAAAGTTGATATGGTCGAAAAATGTACGGGTACGGCGCAATATGCAATTGATGTGCGCTTACCGGGCATGCTGTTTGCAACAGTGCGAACAAACCCGCATCTGGAAGCGGGCATGAAAAGCTATGACGCGGGCACGGCGCAAACCATGCCCGGCGTTAAAAAAATTATCCCCCTCGATAATGGCGTGGCGGTCGTTGCCAGCAATACCTGGAATGCATTTCGCGCAGCGGAAAAACTCGAAATAGAATGGGAAGGCGCGCCCTATCCAGACACTACCGCCTCAATGATAGAGGGCGTGGCGGGGGCGTTCGATGACAAACCCGACAGCCAACGCCGCAAAGACGGTGATGTGGCGGCGGCCCTTAGCGCAGACCTGCCCGATGATCAAAAAATCAATGCCGAATATGCGGTGCCCTATCTTGCGCACTCAACAATGGAACCGATGAATGCCGTTGCGCATTTACATGACGGGCAATTGGACGTTTGGGCGGGAACACAGTCCCCGACACGGTGCCTCGAAGTTGGCAAGCAAATTACTGGCTTGGGCGCCGACAAGATTAATATACACACAACTTTTCTGGGCGGCGGTTTCGGCAGGCGCAGTGAGACCGATTTTGTTCAACAGGCGATCCACATTGCAAAAGCAATGGAGGGTACACCGATCAAAATGACATGGTCACGCGAAGAAGATATGTGTCACGACGTATATCGCCCCCTCACATTGGCGCGCTTTAGCGGTGCGGTGAAGGATGGCAAGGCGCACGCCTATGATATGCATGTATCAGCCTCCTCAACAGTTCTTGACAGTTTTGCGCGCCAAGGCACCAACGTTTCCATTGCGGACCCGACGATTGTGCAAAATGCATGGGATAATCCGTATACGATAGAAAACTACCGCGTCACGGGATATAAAGCCCCGAAAATGTTACCAATCGGCTATTGGCGCTCGGTTGGCGCGACGCAAAATGCGTTTTTCCAGGAAAGCGCTACCGATGAGCTTGCCCATGCTGCCAATGCAGATCCGCTTGCCTTCCGGTTAGACCTGCTCGACCACCAACCCAGCCGTAACGTCCTTGAGGCCGTTGGTGAGATGTCAAATTGGGGAAGCGCCCTGCCCGCTGGCCATGGCCGAGGCATTGCTTATTATCTCTCCTTTGGTGTCCCGGTTGCAGAGGTCATCGAGATCGCACAGACCCCCGCCGGAATAAAACTCATCGGCGCATGGGCCGCGGTTGATGTTGGCATCGCCCTTGACCCCGGTAACATTGAGGCACAAGTCCAAAGCGGCATCATTTACGGCCTGACCGCTGCAATTATGGGAGAAATCAGCGTTGCGGACGGCAAGGTCGTCGAGACCAATTTCCATGATTATCCCGCGCTAAGAATGTTCCAGACCCCGCCAATTGAAGTGCGCATTCTGGAAAATATGCACGGGATTCGCGGCATTGGAGAGCCCGGTACACCGCCCGCAGCGCCCGCCCTTGCCAATGCAGTATTTGACCTCACGCAAAAGCGCATCCGCACCCTTCCGCTCAATAAATCTGTCGACTTTGTTTAATAGCTAAAGCCCGAAACGCTCCCAATAGGAAATCACCGCGATGAAGAATATTGTTTTGATGATGGCTATCGGTTTTGGCCTCGCCCTTTTGGCGCCAAAGGTTTCAGGGCAATTAGACTCTGGTCAACCAGCGGAGCAAAACGCGCCGGAAGCTGAGGGCCTGGAAGCCTGGTCCAAAATCTATCAGCTTGTCTCCCATCCCCGGTGCGCCAATTGCCACGTCGCCGACGGCACGCCCATGTGGTCAGGCCCCCATTACGGAAAAACCATTCCCCACGCCATGTATGTTGGCGGCGATCCGGAGCTTTTGCTGGGCAATCCCGGCATGATGTGCACCACCTGCCATATGGCCGAGAACTCGGCCAAACTGCATGGCCCTCCCGGCAATGAGGTTTGGCATTTACCGCCCAAAGAAATGGTCTGGTGGAACAAAAGCAGCGCGGAAATCTGTGCGCAGTTGAAAGACCCGGCGCGCAATGGCGACAGAACCCTTGAGGAAATTGCCGAGCACATTGCCAACGATAATCTCGTTGCATGGGGCTGGGCACCGGGCCCCGGCAGACAGCCCGCGCCATTCTCCGCCCAAGAGGCCGCAAATTTTATCACCAGCTGGTCGGCCCAAGGCGCGCCCTGCCCCAATAAGCCGGGCCCGCAATAATCTGGCCCCCAATAAGCCAGCTTTTTACCCGCCAATGATCACGTCCGCGTCTGTTTAAAATCAGGGGCTTGCAATAGGCAACCACTCATGGTTTTTGGGCGGTGGACAGGTGGCCGAGTGGTCGAAGGCGCTCCCCTGCTAAGGGAGTAGGCGGTTTGTAGCCGTCTCGAGGGTTCGAATCCCTTCCTGT
>CAYQXV010000024.1:44458-49600 GCA_964421675.1 uncultured Caulobacterales bacterium | reverse complement strand
CGACCGTCGGCTTAGAAGGCCGGTGCTCTATCCAGCTGAGCTACGGAGCCGTAGCGACGTCTATACGACATAATTTGGTTGCTTGACTAGCTAGCGGGGGAAAATCATCAACGATCTGGGGACTTTATTTTCGTGGCCGTTTAATTTCGTGCCTATCCGGCCTTTTGGAGCTGGTTCATTCAAGCGATCCCATTCGCTATGAGCGAGAGCACTACACGCAAACCTAGCCAATTGGGGTCGGGCCTAATGGGTCCAGGGCTTGCGGCGGTTAAACGAAAAATTGTCTGAATAGGCTTTGATCACGGGCTTGCGCGCGCGTGTCTCACGGGCCTGATAGGGGATATTATGCTTTACTGCATAGCTAATCGCGGCGTCTTTTGTCTCGAATGTTAGCCTGACTTGGCCCGGCCGTGTTTCCTCTGAGGAGGTCCAGCCCATGAGCGGGTCAATTTTGCGCGCTGCCTTCGCATCAAACTCCAGCACCCAGTGTGATGTCTTTGCGCGGCCAGATTGCATGGCCGTACGAGCGGGTTGAAAAATGCGTGCGAACATCGATAGGTCCTATGGGGTAACAATCGTAGGTGTCTTAACGGCCCACTGTCTTAGCTACCATTGTCATACTTTCTCATTGGCGGGGCGGCAAGAGGCATAGCGCATTGAATGACGCCAATTGGTGTTTTTCCGCGCTGTGTAATCCTCAATTGCTATATCCATCTCCAAGGATGTGGTATCGGTGCGGTAACTGATTTGCCTGAGATTTAGGATTCACTGATGAAAGTTGCGGTGCTCAATGCTGTATCCCCCTTTGTATATGGCGGGGCGGAGTATTTTGCCGATGGTCTGGTAGATGAGCTGCGCGCGCAGGGCCACACAGCATCAATCATTGGGATTCCGATGGTCAATCTGCAAGGGCCAAACTTGCTCGACCGAATGCTTGCCTTTCGAATGTTGGAAATTGATCAAAGGCCCCATCTAAAGGTTGATTTGACGGTTGCACTGAAGTTTCCAGCATTTCTCATTCCGCATTCGGATAAAATTCTTTGGGTGCTGCATCAATATCGAGCCGCTTATGATTTGTGGGATAGGAAGCTCGACAATTTGCACGCGGATCCATTAGGCGAGCAATATCGCCGCGCCATTATGCAGGCGGATAATCTCGCGCTCAATGAGGCAAAGGCTGTTTATACAATTTCAGAAAATATTTCTGGCCGATTGAAAAAGTATAACAATTTTACCGCGCCCGCCATCTATACGCCGCCGGCAAATGCGGAGTCGTTTTTCTGTGCACCCGCTGAGGATTACATTCTATGTGTTAGCCGGATGAACCCGCTGAAGAGACAAGCCTTGTTGGTCGAAGCGTTGGCGCATACTCGTGAACCGGTAAAACTTGTATTGGCGGGGAACGATTTGCATGATCATTATGAACGCCATTTATTGCATCGCATAAAAGTTTTAAATCTTGAGGACCGTGTGCGTTGGGTTGTCGATTTTCCTGAGCAGGAAAAATATGATCTATACGCCAAGGCTCTTGCGGTGGCATTCACGCCAATTGATGAAGATTATGGCTATGTCACTCTGGAAGCGATGTTGGCGGGTAAGGCGGTACTGACCACAAAAGATGCGGGCGGTGTTCTGGAGTTCATCACTGATGACGAGAATGGTTATGTGGTTGATCCGGCCCCGCAATCTGTGGCGATGGGGCTGGATAAATTATGGCAGGACCGATCAAAAACCAAACAGATGGGTGAGAACGGGCAAGAGAAATATCATGCTGGCGATATTTCATGGCGTTCCGCGGTGCGAAAGTTACTTGCATGACATTGGGATGGTACTCACCTTTACCTCATGCACGCTCAGGGATTGCAGATTATACGGCCCATCTTGCGGAGGCGTTGGCGGCGCAACAGGAAACTAGCTTTTGGACCTTTGCCGACATTGTGAGCGCTCCCTTTTCAGAGAAGTACTCTGTTCACAAATTTAAACCCGGCACGCATATTGCGCCCAAGCAAATTGGCGCAGTGCAACAGCGCATATATAATATTGGCAATAACGCTCAATTTCACGGGGACATTTTTCGTCATGCTTCAATATTTCCCGGCCATATCATTTTACATGATACAAATTTACACGGCATGGTGCGTGGTTGGCTAAACAAGCAGCCCAAGGCGCGAAAAAAATATGAAAATATTTTGCGCACCTATTATGGGGAAGAGGCCGTATTGGAAGAGGCGCAATGTTTTAACGATCCCAGTGCTCGGCAGGAATTGATTAAAAAAACGCCCTTTACGGAATATGTTTGTGAAAATGCGCTCTCGATAATTGTCCATAGTTCGCCCGCCTTTGAGGCAGTTAAAAAATTCGCGAGATGCCCGGTTCATTTTTTGAATCTACCGACTGCGCTTGCGCCGGGAAAAGATGAGGCGAGTGAGCCGTCGCCGAGTTTTTCGTCACCCTTGCGGATAATTTTGTTCGGCCATTTAGGGTTGAATAGATGCATTCCCGATGTTTTTCAGGCGCTGAGCGCTAGTTCCTATCGCGGTCAGTTCACGCTAGACTTGGTTGGTTCTTGGCCGCCCGCGTCTAAGCTCGATCAAAAAATAAAAACCCATGGCCTTGAGGATTGTGTGACCTTACATGGGCATGTTGGTGAAAAGGTGCTTGATAACTTATTGAGTAAAGCCGATATCGCGCTTAATTTGCGAAACCCAACAATGGGTGAAGCTTCAGCGAGCCAGCTTATGCTGTGGGCTCATGGTCTTCCAACGCTTGTTAGCGATACGGGATGGTACGGGGAGCAACCATCTGAGACAGTGCGTCTATGTGCGCCCGGCAACGAAGTGACGGGCGTTAAAGATTTTATTGCCGAAGCATTTGAGCGCCCGGGCGCTCTCATGCACTTGGCGCAAAATGGACGGCGCCATGTGTATCAACATCACAATGTTGATCAATATGTACAAGGCTTGAGCCTGTTTCTCGATGATGTGACGTGCGGTCCGCCAACCCATGTGCGCCGGTTGATGCATCAACGCGCTGATGCGACCATGAAATCCATTACAGGGTCGTTTCCGCGAAAAGAGCTAACCTACCAAAAACAGATCGCAGAGATCTGCGGTGCGGGCATCGCACAGGCAAGGCGCGTTACGTTGCTAACAGCGAAAAACCTCGACGGGCTCGATAATGCGCCGCGCATTCGTGCAAAACTTGTATTTATGCATTTGCCAAAAACGGGGGGAACCTCATTACGGCAATATTTTGAGAAATTTATATTTCCAGAAAATGAATGTTTCCCGGACGGATTAAAATTAAATCCCCCGCAAAGCTGGCCGCACCATATCATAAAGCAATGCCGTTATTTTGATGCCCATGCGTCATACCGTCAATTTTATTCACTTGTTGGGCCAGCGCATTATATTACGATGTTTCGCGATCCGGTGGAGCGCGCCGTCTCTTATTATTGGCATCTTGTTCGCCAGATTGATGAATTTCCCGAAGATAACAGGCCCGAATTAATTCGACTGGCAGCTGAGAATGATCTTGAAGGTTGGTTGAAATATCCCGCCGCTTATCCTCGCAATATGGCAACGACCATGTTGGTATCGCCCACTCTGAATGCGCCTCAAATGAGTGAAGGAAGTTCCAAGTCGCAGATTATGGATGAGGCTTATCAGCGTTTGAAAAATGATTTTTCATTTTTTGGAATGATGAATGCCATGCAGGATTCTTTAGAGTTGTTGCAATATACGTTTGGGTTTTCTGCAGACAATTTCAATCAGAATTTTCAGGAAAATCAGCGGCCCAGCGGTAAAATTCATCGCCAGGATCTGGCTGCCGGGGTGATTGAACAAATAGAAGCGCAAAACACAATGGATGTTGAGCTTTTCAAAAAAGCACAGCGGCTTTTTGATGAGCGCTGCGCGCATATGCGAATGGCGCGATCTTAATTTGTGCTAACTGTCCCGTTCATTATTTTTTACGGCAGAACATCTGGATGTCGCCAGAATTGTGAACCGTCCCGCTTGACGAGCGGCCAATCTCGTCCTGAGCGTGCCCAGTCATCGCCATAATGCATTTCACACGGGCGTTCTTTTTCTAAGATCCATCCATGGGGCATTAATGCTGCGGCGACTTTCCATTCTATTTCCCGTGAATGGGTTGCGATGAGTAAGTGGCGGCATTTTTTTGAGATGATATTGGCGGCGGCCGGAACAACATCCAGTTCTCCGCCTTGAATATCAATGTGCATAAAATCAACGCGATCAGTATTCTCTAAAATATCTTCAACGCTAAAGGCTTCATAGCTAATATGTTTGTGGTCTGCGCCTCGATAATCCTTGATGACACCGGCTTGTTGATCTGAATAGATGGCTGCAATTCCCATATCTTTGGTGCTGTCATCAGGTTTTGGAAACAAAGCGGTGCCGGACTTCGGGGCGACTACACCGGCAAACACTGTGCGGGGTATATCGCTGATAGAATTATCCGCGCGATGTTGGTCGATAAAATTTCGCCTTGTTTCATCGCCCTCCACACCGATGGAAGAAATTTCTTTTTTGCCCTTTCGCCGCGCGAGCACACTCCCGGCGGTCATCCAAGGGCCCCATCCGCATCCTAGTTCTGCAACGCTAAAGCGGTGGTCTGCACGTTCTATGGCTTTTAAAAGCGCAAACCATTCTATGGCGTCAAATTCAAAACAGGAGCCAAACTCTAACCGGGCGAGCGTTCCATCTTTGCTTGCCCATTTTTCTGCATAATTTGTGCGGGTACGGATTCCAAACTCGCTAATGATAAAACCGGGCTCCGGCTGAACCGGTACGATGTGCTTTCGGCAAAACATAAAATCTTGAAAGCTGAGCGCTGCTGGATAGTGAACATCTTTTGACAAAGACCATGCCACAGAAGGCGTATTGCGAAATTTTTCCAGAAATTCCCAAAAATCATCCTGATGTTTCGTCCAGTGCGTGATCGCGTCCTCTCCAGCGTCGAGTCCAAGCAGCGCTTTGTAGGTGTGCGCAACATCATCGCGGGAGAGGGGCATAATAATTCCAGACATTCATCGAATAAGCCAAAGCGTGCGCCCATTGGTTATAAGCGCATGCATCTTCATAACGGAGTGTGATGAGAATGCCAAAATATTATGGCATT
>CAYQXV010000024.1:37561-44358 GCA_964421675.1 uncultured Caulobacterales bacterium | reverse complement strand
CGCGAATTTTATTCGCTGTCCATGCGCTGCCAGCCATCTCTGGTGAGCTGTTCTAAGGGTTGGAAGCGCGCTTTATAATCCATTTTAGCCGAACCGGCGACCCAATAGCCAAGGTACAAAAAGGGCAGATCTAATTCTTTCGCCAAGTTGATATGATCAAGGATCATATATTGCCCAAGGCTTCTGTTCGCATCATCAGGATCAAAAAAACTATATACCATAGATAGCCCATCGGCGAGCCGGTCGGTTAGAGCGGCGGCAACAAGGCGCTCCATTCCATTTTGATCGGTAAGCCAATATTCGATGATCATCGTATCGACGGCGGTTTCTTCAACCATCGCCGCATAATCAAGGACGGTCATCTCGGCCATCCCGCCGCCCGCATGGCGCCCATCCAGATAGGCGCGCAATACGGAGAACTGATCCCCGGTCGCGCGTGAGGGGCGTATGCGACGGGTCAGATCACCATTTCGATTCAGGATACGGCGGCGCGATTTTGTCGGTGAGAAATCATCGACAACCACGCGTACTGGAATACAGGAGTCACAATTTTCACAAGCCGGAACGTAGATAATATTTTGTGAACGCCGAAATCCCCGGCTGGTTAAATAGGAATTTTGCGCAGGCGCATCTTTACCGCCGAGAAAAGAAAAGACTTTGCGTTCCTGGCGACCAGCAAGATAGGGGCAGGGGGACGGAGCGGTGATGTAAAAATCACCCTCATCCTCAATGCCAAATCGCTCTGTTATGTCTTCTTTGCGCATCCGTACCGTCCTAAAGAAAGAATCTTAGCGTTCGGTTTGCAAAGGTGCAATGTTTGAAAAAATATACTCGGCCGGGCGGGTGATGGTAGTGGTTTTTTAACCGGTTTTTGAGCGCGCGGGTGCTCATTGCGGTCAATTCATCAAAATTGAGATTGCCCGGCTTATCCCGGTGATCACAACATGCCGATGGTTCGAAAATAGATTGGCGCTATGATCGTATAAGCGATCCAGATCACAATAATCAGTGGACCTCCGACGCGAATAAAGTCGCTAAATTTATAGTGCCCCGGCGTCATCACTAGTAGATTGGTCTGATAGGCAACGGGCGTTGCAAACGAACAATTGGCCCCGAATATCACCGTTAAGGCCAAAACATGGGGGTCAATGCCAACCGCATTCGCTGCGCTCACCGCGATTGGCATAAACAGGACGGCGGTTGCATTGTTGGACAGAACATTTGTGATCCCTGCACAAACGATGAAGAATGCTGACATCAACACAACAGGCCCAAACCCACCGGCAATATCGGCAAGGCCTGCACCGATTAACATCGCGCCGCCCGTTTTTTCCAACGCCGCCCCCATGGCAAGGGCCGTACCGATAAGGAAATAAATACGCCGGTCAATTGCGCGCGCTGCCTGGCGTACATTCAGGCACCCAAAGGCAACCATGGCCGTTGCGCCAACGATTGCTGCAATTGCAATATCAAGGGTGCCGGTTGTGACGGTTGCAACAACCCCGGCAAAGATCACGCTGGCAATGCGGGCATTGCGCGGGTCGGGAAGGTCTTTCATGGAGGTTTCAAGCAACAAAATATCGCGGTCCGCGCGCAAGGCTTGAATGTCTTGAATGTCTCCAACAATTAGCAGAACATCTCCGGCTTCAAGGCGAATGGTATTCATCCTTGCTCGGATCATCCGGCTGCGTCGTTCTATACCAAGAATAACGCAATTGGTTTGGTAGTGAAAACCGATCTGGGCAATGGTGCGCCCAATCAAGCGCGAACCGGGGGCGACAATTGCCTCAACCATGCTCAATTGTGCCGAGCGTTGCGAGGGCGCCCCTTCAATCTCGAAGGAGACATCAGCCATTAACCCTTCAAGAATTTCAGGATTGGCCTTCAAAAGATTGGTCAATGCACCGCGGGTGGCCGCTAAAATGACCACGTCATGGGTGCGGAATTGAAAATCGTCATAAGGCGGCAAGATCGCTTTGTCTTTGCGTTGGATCATGCGCACGGTGACATCGGGTAAGTCTGGAAACAAACCTGAGACCGCGCCGTGACCAATAAGGGGGTGGCCTGGGGTGATCTCAAGTTGCGCGATAAAATGTTTTCCTTCGGCCTGGCCGCCTGATGTGTCTTCGCCTTTGCGGTCCGGCAAAATGAACTTTCCCGCAAAAACCAGATAAACAATCCCCACGGCTGCGAGCATCAGACCGATCGGGGTGAGTTCAAAAAAGCTGATCTCCCCGCCGGTTGTTGCCCGGTATGATTCCGCGGCAAGCAGGTTCGTTGAGGACCCGATTATGGTGGTCATCCCGCCAAATATTGACAGGAACGAAAGCGGCATCATCAGGCGCGAGGCCGGTATTTTTCGCTCTGTGGCAATCGCGGCAATGATGGGAATAAACATCACCACGACGGGCGTATTGTTCAAAAATGCACTGACCACCATGACGATCAAAAAGATCAGCGACGTCATCAAGAGCGGGCGCTTTTCGTGCTGGCGCAAGAGATATTCTGTGGGGTGTTCAAGCGCGCCGGACTGAAACATGCCTTGGCCGATAATCAGCAACCCAAGAATGGCAAACAGGGCGGGGCTCGCAAAGCCAGCCAGCAAAACGGTCAGATCAATCGCCTCGCCATCCACTTCCAGCGGCGCCAGATGAAAGATGAGCAGCAAGGCGATAAGCGCGCCCGCTGAGACAATCTCAAGCAGGACCTTATCAAGTGCGTAAAACACGATGGTGACGAGAATGACGAGGAATGTCGCCCACATCTGCCACGGGGCATTGGTAAGGATTTGTTCCATAAAATGCGTCGGCAGGGCCCGCGCGCTCCTGTGTCAACGGGCAAGGCCCCGTCAGCGGACTAGTTTTCCCCGATTGCGGCGGTCCCTGCAAGTCTTTCCATTGAGATTGTTCCTATTTCCATCAAGATCGATTTGGGCGGTAAAGACTTGTTTTCCGCACAAAAAACCGCAATGGCTGATATTCCCATGCTATAGGGTGGGTGAACCCAACACGCACATGATGGATATATGAGTACAATTTCCCCCGATCCACACCGTCCTTTGAAGGACGCCTTTGGCCGCTTTGCGACAGGCATTACCTTGGCCGGGTGTGTGAATGCGCACGGTGCGCCCACCGTGATTACCGTAAATTCCTTTACCTCGGTCTCTTTGGAGCCGCCGCTTGTTCTGTGGTGCCTTGAAAATAAGGCCGCATCTTACAAGGCGTTTTATGACGCCAGCCATTATGGCATTTCTATTTTGCGGGCGGATCAAGAGGATATGTCCAATCGATTTGCTGGCTATCAGCCCGCCCCCCTTCAAGCCGATGAGATGGCGCCAACCAAGAGCGGTGCGCCGGTTCTCAAGGCGTGCTTGGCAAGCTTTGATTGCAAGATTGTTGACCGCCATCGCGCGGGCGATCATCTCATCTTGATTGGCGAAGTGGAGGGCTTCACCAGCACGGAAGGCGAGCCCCTAATATATTTTGCCAGCCAATATGGATGTGGCCCGCACTCGTAACCTGCACCCGGTGAGTAAGCTATGAAGAAGAATAAAGTCGCATTTTTAGGTCTTGGCGTGATGGGCTATCCGATGGCCGGTCATCTTGCGCGCGCCGGTTATGATGTGACGGTCTATAACCGGACAACACAAAAAGCTGAGCGCTGGGCCAAAGACCATGCGGGTAATTTCCATGCCGATATTGAGGGGGCAATTGCGCAGGCAGAAATGATATTTTGCTGCGTCGGGGATGACCCTGATGTGCGCGCTGTTGCAGATAAAGTTGTGCCCAATTTGATGGCGGGCGCGGTTTTGGTCGATCATACGACCGCATCGCCGCAATTGGCGCGTGAGATTGCAGGCGAGGTTGCTGCAAAGGGCGCACAGTTCATCGATGCGCCCGTATCAGGCGGTGAGGCGGGGGCGATCAATGGGGCTCTATCGGTTATGTGCGGCGGCGAGGCTGCCGCAATAGAACAATGCCGACCGGTTATGGAGGCTTATGCAGGCCGTATCGTGCATATTGGCCCGTCCGGGCATGGACAATTATGCAAAGCCGTCAATCAGATTTGTATCGCTGGCATATTACAGGGGTTGAGCGAGGGCGTGCATTTTGCGCAGCAAGCCGATCTTGATATTGATCGTGTGTTAGAGGCCATATCGGGCGGGGCCGCACAAAGCTGGCAGATGGAAAATCGCACCAAGACAATGGCTGACGATCAATTTGATTTTGGTTTTGCCGTTGATTGGATGCGCAAGGATTTACGCATCGCCCTTAGTGAAGCGCGCCAGACGGATGCCCGCTTGCCAATGACGGCCATGGTCGATCAATATTACGGCGATATCCAGTCAATGGATGGCGGACGTTGGGATACGTCAAGCCTGTTGAGGCGTTTAACCCGGGTAAAGCCTTAGCAATTGCCAAGCAGCAGCGTTATCGCGCTGCCGCTATGGGATTTAGTTCCGCTCTAAGCGTTAAGCGTTTTTCTTTGCCATGAGCCGGTCGAGCATGGATTCAGGAGCTTTAGTGCTGCTCGTTGATGAAGCCTGTGTGCCGGACAATCTTGCGCCCTCATGGGTGCTGTCGCTCGCGGGTGTTTTCGTGATGATGGTTGGCTTGGTATCAAGAATCCGCGCGCTTTGTCCGGTGACTTGAGAAGAAGATGATGACGGCGAGCTTGAGCTTACAAGTTTTGGCCCAGAATCGTCTTTTGAAATTGACTCATCTTTTGATTTTTTTGCATCCTGCTCTTTGCGTTGTCCTGCCGCCAGAACTTCCGCTTGAGGCACCCATTTTTCTCGCTTTACCCGGCCCGGAAAATCAATCCGGTTATCGATCCAGGCAATTTCCTCATCGGTCCATGCAGCGATTTGCTCAAAATAATAAATGCCAGTTGCGTTAAGTGTACGCTCCAGCGTTGGACCCACGCCCTTAATATCTTTCAGGTCATCGGCAGGGCCTTGCATGGGGGCTGAATATAGTTTTGGTGTGCTTTTGCGCACCGGACGATTATCATCGGTACTCGGAGTAGCGTTAACGCTGGCCGCAGGTTCAACAGGTGTGCGGCGCGATGGTTCGCGTTTTTCCAAATCTGGGAGATCGCTTAAAGAAGCTGCGCTTTGCTCGGCAGTCTTTTCCGGCGGTGTCTTTGTTTCGTAAATCCGCTGGCGAATGACCGGTGCATCGTCGCTTTTGCGATCATCAAGATCAAGCGCTGGTGCGGTATCCGTTTTGCGCGACGTGTCAGGATTTTTACTGGAGTCAAAATCATCAACTTCATAGATCCGAGTGCCTTCATAGGCTTCTTCCATGGTCGGGCGACGTTTCAAAATCCAACCCGTAGCAAGCCCCAATATGTAAAAGACGGCTAGCCAAGTCCAAACCTGTATCATGAGCCAAATCATAACGTATTCCTCTAATTCCCAGTCGGCCGTAATATGGCGATCTCAACACGCGAGTCTATTGTTTGTGTATCAGCCTCAACACCATGACTGGTCATTTTGGCCATATTCACAAAGCGACTAATAAGATAAGACTTAACCCATTGCGCGCGTTCATGAGCCATGTCTTGGTTTGAATTTGTATCGTCTTGTTGTTTAGCGTACCCCGTGATCACAAATTCATAGTCCTTGCAGCGACGCATTACATCGGCGAGCGCAGCGAGATGAGGTCTACTTTTAGGTAAAATTGCAAGTGACTTTTCAGCAAACTGGATTGGCTGCGTTTCTGTCAAAATTGCAACTTCATTTGCACAATTCCGGTAGGCACGGTCCTGCTCTGGAGACAGGCTTGGCGCTGCCGGTATTGCTGCCTGGAGGCGGCGGACCTCGCCTTGAGCTTGGGATTCCCCAGCTAGCTCAGTTTCTGCAGCTATTTTCGGTTCCGCGTCTAATTGTGCTTTTCGCATTGGCTTTGGTGACGGGATAATAATCTGCGCGGGATTAGCTGTGTCGCGGAGCGTCGAGCTTTCAGGATCAATGATTTCCGGCGCCGGTGGCAGTGTGTTTAATTCGGGAGCGGGAATGACATCCGCAGGGGCTGGCACGCGGATGGTCGCAAGCCCGGTATTTTCTTCAGTCGCGATATTATTGCGCGACCGTGTGGTGCGCATTACTTTTTCGCCGGTCGATGCTTGCGGTATGCGAGGCGGTGTTACGCGTGCTGTAACGGGCGAGGAAGCTACCGGTGCTACGACCGAGTCTACGTCTTGTTGGATCAGGGGAGCCGTGTTGCGTTCGGTCTCGCTTGAGAGATCACCAGTTCGAAGATTGGCCTGTTTTGTTGGCACCTGCTCGGGCTCGCCTGTGAGGCTGGCTTCTTCAGGGTTGTTATCGAGAGGGGCAGGAACGATTTGGTCGACCTCTCCATCGTCAATGCCGCGTAAGGATGGATCACCCTCGCGAATATCTTTAACCTGACGATCAGCAGGGCCTAAATCGATATGCACCGTGTAGGCGGGATCAATTGCGAATGCCTTTTCGCGAATTTGGTCCCCATCAATACCGTCTAAAAGATTGCCGGTAATTTTCACGGTAAAATCTTCAATGTACAAAACACCAACCTCAAGCATTGAAAGCGTTGTCAGGCTCTGCTCGATCATGGAAATCCACAGCGTATCGGGCATGCCAGCGGCAAGACGGGTATTGTTGTAAACTTGGCGGTCGGGAAAATGTGTTTTTAAGTGGTTTGTAATTCGGCTTTGCGTTTCTTCGTCGGGCAATGCTTCTGCAATCCGAATGTACCCGCCTTGATAGTCTGCGCGAAACCGATAGGGGCTCTCAACCGGAATCGAACCTGGCG
>CAYQXV010000024.1:9389-37461 GCA_964421675.1 uncultured Caulobacterales bacterium | reverse complement strand
CGGAATCGAACCTGGCGTTGCCACTCTGACGGGCGGCGTGACAGGGTCTGCGTCGCCGCTTTTTAGTACTGTTGTTTTATCGTCAATATCAGTAATCGCGCCCCCAAAACTGCCTATGCCGCCCGGAAGGGTTGCAATTTTTGTTAAGGTTGCCTCTTTGGCTTCTTGCGAAGGGGCAACCCCGGTAACGATTGCTGTTTGGCCATCAAGCTTGATGCGCGCCCATCGATCATCAGGCCCCAAATTATCTTTGAGTTCCTGGTCGAGTTGTTTTTGAATATAGGCAAAGGAGCCGGGCCAATCGGTATAGTACAAAATGCCCGTCGCCACCGCAGCGGCGAAGCCCAGACAAAACAGCCATTTTAAGGCTTGAACCATTCCAAATGTCCCCAAACGCAACATACCAGACTGCGATCATTGAACAGACAATGCATAGAAAATGCGATCACAGCGTTCTGATACCTTACCCCATGGGAAAGGATGCGCACAGTGTAATTGATAAGAAATCGTTAAAAGTTGAGCAAAAAGAATGGTTAACGCTCAAGCCAGCGGTGTATTGGGGATGGTGCGCTATCTTAGAACGAGAATTTGCAGGCGGTGACCAGTTTTGAAGGTCATCAACTATAGATCTGTGAAAATGCTAAAATCTTAGATTGGGCGACAAATCAGATTATGGACGCGGTTTTCAAAATCTGGAATTTGTTCGGTGATTGGTTTGCCCGATTGGAACCGAACTTTTGCATCACCGGCTAGGTGGACGCTGCAACTTGCAATTGAATTGAGCTGAGCCAATACATCATCTGGGGTGTGTCCGGTTCTTTTGATGACTTTTGGATGAGCCTCGAATGTCACGATAAATTGGTCGGCGCGGCGAAGAAAATCCAGCGCGCCTTTTATGACCGCTTCTTCGCCGCCCTCAACATCAACTTTGAGAATGATGGTTTTCCCCGCCGGGTCCGGCAGATCATTGATCGCCATTATCGCAATCGGGCCTTCGGGATCCGGGGCAATAAATCGCGCATGCTCACTCGGGTCCTCGCTTGGCGATTGCAGCCGCCCGCGACCAGACTGCGCTGCGACAGCGGCATTAAAAACGCGGTGATCAATCCCGGCACTGGCCAGCATCGCTTCAAGATAGGGTCTGGCGGCATCATTGGGTTCAAAGGCGAATAAGCGTTCAAGGCCAGGCACGCGCCGAATAACCTGAGAGGAAACCAGTCCGATATCGGCACCAACATCCACGAACCACACAGGCGCATTGGAACCAGAGGGCAGATGGCGCACCAAATCATCCACCACCAACGCGTCATAGCGCTCTAGCTCATCATATGTTTTTGAGGATTCGCGCCGGAACAATGGCGCATACAGCGTTACCGGTTTTAGGCCGGTAAATTGATAAGCGGCCACGCTGTCCTTTAGAATAGACCCTTGAAGGAGGGAGAGAAATTTCCACGCCCCGGGAATACCTTTTGCGATGGCGGCATGGGCGAGATCAAATAATTTCGGTGTCTTGCGCAAAACACGATTGCCATTAATTGTGTTTGCGATGCCAGCATCCGGAATTTCTGAAATATGCGCGCCCGAGACCGGCGCGGATTTGCTTGGCGATGGATCACTGCTAGACACGATAAGAACCGGTTCTCTCTAAATGGTGATCGTGGGGTAGAGTACGCAATCAATTATGGCAAGTGGAGACGGTTCCACCTTGCCCGCGGATCGGCTATAAATAGGGGAAATTAATTGTGTTGGTGAAAAAATGAAAAATTCAGTATTTTCCGGTTTTGGTGTTGCAGTTGCCGTGTTGGGCATGACCAGTTTGATGCCGATAGCGTTTGCCGGGCAAGAGCAGGCCCCAGTTGAGCAGCCTCAAGACCAGCCAGCAAGCGAGGCTGCAAGCGCGCAACCATCCGTGCAAACTGATGCAACAGATGAAGCCGGTACTGATACGCAAGAAGCAACGACAACGGATCTTTCTAAATTTTCCAATGCTGTTGAGACCAGCGAAATTTCTGTTGAATATGATCTGCTGATCGGATTTATGAATTCTTACACGGCGATTGATAAGAACCGGGTAAAGTTTGACTATCAAACCATTCGAACATCAGGCGCGCGTCCCCTCGTTCATTCCTTGCAAGCGATGCGTGATGTTGAAGTTAGCCGCTTGTCTAAGACCGACCAGCTTGCTTATTGGTTAAACCTGCGCAATCAACTGGTTATCTTTGCGGTTACCCTTGAGAATGCGACAAACCTTGCTGATGAGCGTGGCACCTTTGATGAGCCAGGCGAGATGTGGACGGAAAAACGTATTATCGTAGACGGCGTGAACCTGTCGATTGATGATATTGAACGCGGCATTATTCTCGCAAATTGGCCAAACTTTCCCAATATTTTCTATGGTCTGTATCAAGGCGTAGAAGATGGCCCGCCTTTGTTTAAGCCAGGATTTCGCGGTGACACTGTCCATGACGTGCTGGCAAAGTTGGGCAAGCGTTATGTGAACCAAAAAAAGGTGATCACCGCAAAAGGGAACACGGTGAATGTACCAGGTGTTTATGGTTGGTATGGCGACGTTCTGTTTGAGGGTGACGAGGCCAAACTGATTAAGCATTTTAAGCGTCATGCGGGTGAAAAACTGCGCGGTCGTTTGAACGATGTTGAGACGATCTCTCTGTCAGAAATCGGCTATGCAATCGATACAGCCACCACCGTTAAGCGCAAACGCAAACGCAGAGCCCCAACCGGTTCACCGTCAATCGGCACACCCGGAGGTGGTTCCACGCGTGGTAGGTCTGGCTCCTAACCGCCGCCTTACCAATATATTACCAAGGCTCGGGCTTGATATTTGTCGCTCCGCATCACAAATTTTATCCCAATGTGGGACGAAAAACGGTTAATTTTTGGTAGCACACCCTGGAATGGCGTGTGACGCATACACAATTTTAACCCTACTCAGCGACCATAGACGGGCCGGTAATCCTTATATTGGGGGTCACTGGGCTCGCTCCCACAAGGCGCGTGGTCAATATGACTTAAATCGGGACGGAATTAGGACGCGATATCGGGTCCGAACTAGGATAGATCATGGCCAAGCAAGGCACACCGATAAAGGAAAGCGAAGAGCTTAAAGAGGCAAAGGCTGCTGCGAGTAAATATCTCTGGCAGGCCGCATTTTTGAGCTTTTTTGTGAACCTGTTAATGCTGACAGGCCCTTTATATATGTTGCAGATCTATGACCGCGTGCTGTCGAGCCGGTCCATAGAAACCCTGACCGTGATCACTATTCTTGTGGTGGTTTTGTTTGCGGCGGGCGGCATGTTGGATTTTGCCAGAGGCGCTCTGCTTTCGCGTGCCTCTGAGGCGTTTGAAGATCGCCTCAAGGAAGTAACTTATAATTTTACCATGGATGCCGCACGCGCTGGCGTGACCATTGGCGACCAGCCGCTTAAAGATTTGCGCCAGATCCGTTCATTTGTTGCAAGCCCGGCATTGACGGCTGTATTTGATGCTCCGTGGACGCCGTTTTTCATGATGATCATTTTCCTCATGCATTGGGGATTGGGCCTGGTCGCGCTTGGCGGCCTCGTGGTCTTGTTGATATTGGCGCTTGTGAATGAACGCATGTCACGTGAGGCCAATCTTAAGGCATTGGGACAGTCACACGAGGCCGACCGACTGGTAACTGCGACATTGCGTAATGTAGCGGCAAGCGATTCCATGGGGATGCGAAAACCGTTATTGGATCGCTGGAAGAGCCATGCGAAAACCGGTTCAGATTTCAGTCTGATGGCCACCGATACGATTGGCGGATTAACCGCGGCGACAAAATCTACGCGATTGTTTTTGCAATCGGCGATCTTGGGCACAGGCGCGCTTTTGTCGCTTTCGGGTGCGGTAACGCCCGGTGTCATGATTGCCGCCTCAATCATTACGGGCCGTGCTCTATCGCCGATTGAAATTGTTACTGGCCAGTGGCGCAATTTTGCCCTGACGGGCGGCGCTTATAAACGCTTAAAGACATATCTTGCTGCTGCGCGCCCGGAAAAACACCGTACGGAACTTCCTGCACCAACGGGTGTGTTGGATGTTATGAAAGTTGTTTGCCAGCCGGGCTCTGCGAAAAAACCAATCTTGAAGGGTGTGGATTTTCATCTCGACAAGGGAGAGGCCTTGGGCATTATCGGGCCAAGTGCAGCGGGTAAATCCACATTGGCAAGAGCGCTGGTCGGTGTTGAGAATGTGAATAATGGTGAGATCCGCATTGATGGCGCGCGCCTTTCACAGTGGGACCGCGATGCGCTCGGGCAATATTTTGGATATTTACCGCAGGAAGTTGAACTATTTTCCGGTACTGCCGCACAAAATATTTCGCGCTTTAGCGAAGAGCCTGACTCCGAAAAAATAATCGCTGCCGCTCAATTGGCTGGGGCCCATGAGATGATCCTGGCATTTGAAGAGGGCTATGACACTGAAATTGGTGAACGTGGTAGCCATCTATCCGCCGGTCAACGCCAGCGACTGGGGCTTGCGCGCGCGCTTTACGGCAATCCGGTGATGGTCGTTCTTGATGAACCAAACTCCAATCTGGATGCCGATGGCGACGCCGCGCTCGCAAAAGCAGTGCAAGGGCTAAAGCTCATGGGTGTTACGGTTATTGTTGTGGCGCACCGGCCAAGCGCAATTGCGTTTGTTGATAAATTATTGCTCCTCGTAGAGGGTGAAGTGCGTGCCTTTGGTCCGCGCGATGAGGTTCTTGAGAAAATCGCCCCCGGCCGAATTGCTTCTTTTGAGGAAGCATCGAAATCAAAAGAGAAACAGCTGAGTGAAAATGCAGAACGAAGCGCATAAAAAACCGGCAACAGCCGAATTTTATCTGAAGTTTGGCTTGGCCGTTATCTTAACGGTTTTTGGCGGCTTGGCTCTGTGGTCCGTTGTTGCACCGATTGATGGCGCGGTAACGGCCCCCGGACAGATTGTGGTTGAGGGCAATCGCAAGGCGGTTCAACATCTGGAAGGCGGGGTTGTTTCCGATATTATGGTGCGAGAAGGCACAACCGTACAGCAAGGCGATATTATCCTTCGTCTCGATGACACGTTAGCGCGCACCAATCTTGCTCTTGTCGATGCTCAGCTCGCGGAGCTTTATGCGCGGCGCGTGCGCTTGATTGCAGAACGCGATGACAAGGAAGTGCTCGGCCCACCAACGGGGTTGGCACCAGTATTGGAAATGCCAGCATTCGCAGAAAAATTGGCGGGCCAAACAAATCTTTTCTTTGCCCGGGCAACCACAGGCAAGACCCAGGTTTCCCAGCTAAAGGAAAACATTGTTCAGCAAAATGAACGAATTTCCGGATTGCGCGTGCAAATTCGCGCCCTTGATAGTCAGCTGGTGATTATTGGTGAAGAACTGCAAGGGGTGCGTGAGCTGCTTGCTGAGGGTTTTGCAACGCGCATTCGGCTCAATGAATTGGAGCGCCAACGCGAAGCCTTAAGCGGGGAGCGCGGTGCGCTGGATGCGGCGGTGGCAGAAGCGAAAAGCGTGATTTCTGCAGCCCGGTTGGAAATTGAAAGACTGACAGAAACGCGCCGCGAAGAGGCAATTGGCGAATTGCGCGAATCTGAAAGCAGCATTGCCGAATTGGAAGAGCGCAGAATTGCAGCGGCGGACTCGTTTGAACGCACACGCATTCGTGCCCCTGCATCGGGCAGAGTTTTAAATTTAAAAGCGCACACCGTCGGCGGTTCTATCATTCCGCGCGAGACCATTATGGAAATCGTCCCAGACGGAATCAATTTGCGCGTCTCGGCAAGAATTTCTCCGCAAGATGTCGACAAGGTTCAAGCCGGGCAATCAACACTCGTGCGTTTTTCTGGTTTTGGGTCTCGGCGAACCCCGGAAACCGATGGCATTGTGGGAACAATTTCTGCCGACGCAATTCTCGATGAAGGCACCGGGATTACTTATTATCTGGTGTTCGTAGATTTACCTGAAGGCGAAGAGCTTTCGCGTATTTTGCGCGGGCAATTGCTTGTGCCGGGCATGCCAGTAGAAGCGTATATTCGCACGGGCAAGCGTCCGGCGATTAGCTATTTGTTGAAACCCTTACTTGATTCATTTGCTCGCTCGATGCGTGAAGAGTAAGATAAAAATCAGTAGCTAGTGATTACAATGCAAGTCCTTTTCTTACACGATAATTTTCCAGCCCAATTTGGTTATCTTGGCGAACACGCTGCAGCCAATGGATGGGATGTCTGGTTTGGCACCCAGCGCGAGGGTGCACGCCATAACAACTTCAAGATTTTTAATTACAAACCCCATCGTGAAATAACCAAAGATGTGCATCCCTATGCCGCCAATTTTGAACGCGGTGTATTAAACGGGCAGGCCGTTGCCCGAAGCGCCATTGCGCTGCAAAAAAAGGGTCTGAACCCTGATGTGGTTATGGCCCATTCGGGTTGGGGCCCAGGAAATTTCGCCAAGGATATTTGGCCCAACGCACGCTATATCGGGTATTTTGAATGGTTCTACCGGCGCAATGCTCCCGATACGGTGTTTATGGGCGAGTCAGATGGCAATATTGATCAGCAATTGCGCACCCGCTCGCGCAACGCTTCGATCATGATGGATCTTGCTTCCTGCGATCTTGGAATTTGCCCGACGGAGTTTCAACGCAGACAGTTCCCGGATTGTTTTCAGGATAAAATGCGGGTCATGCATGATGGGATCAATACGGAATATTACGTGCCTGAGCGCGGTAAAAAGCTTGTACTGCCAAATCTTGACCTCAGCCACGCAGAAGAAATTGTCACCTATGTTGCCAGGGGAATGGAGCCCTATCGAGGGTTTCCCGAATTCATGAAAACGGCGGAGCTTATTCAACAGCAGCGCCCGCAAACCCATTTTGTTATTGTCGGAGAAGATCGGGTTGCCTACGGCAAGGCCCTGCCGGAGGGCCAGTCCTATAAATCAAAAATGTTGGATGCGCTCGATCTTGATATGTCGCGCACACATTTCACCGGATTATTGCCGCGCAAAAGCTATTTGGAGGTCCTTCAGGCTTCAGATTTACATGTCTATCTGACGGTGCCATTTGTGTTGTCATGGTCGATGATGGAATCGATGAGCGCGGGATGTGCTATTCTTGCGTCAAATACCGATCCCGTCAGGGAGATGGTTGGAGACGGTGTGCATGGCGCGATGGTGAATATGAAAGATCCCGTCGGTGTTGCCCAACAGGCCATCTATCTGCTGGATCGGCCTGAAATTCGCCATGCCATGGGCGATGCCGCGCGCGCGCGGATTGTTGAGCATTATGCGCAGAAAAATGCACTGCCACAAAAGCTCGCCCTCATGGAATCCCTGGTTCGTTCATAAAATTGGCTCGCTCATCAATTGGGCGCGCGTGTAACATTACCCATTGCTAATCTGCATGACAGAGATAGGGTGCGGCCTTGTTTTTGTGGGATCTGCTGGGATTGCGGGGAAACGCTGGCGTGCTGCAATAATGGGCAATAAAGCTTTATTTGGTGATCGGGCCAGCCTGTCCGACACTCCATTATAGAAAAATTTGCTGGTTCATCGATTTGAACAGCTTTTAACGGTATCTGAGTTTGTATGCGTGTATTGCAGCAACAATCATTGGCGGCACCTGCGGCGTTTGATGGCGTGGGATTGCATAGCGGCGAGAGCGTGACGCTTGTGGTTCATCCCGCAGCGGCCAATACCGGGATTGTCTTCATTCGCTGCGACCTTCTTGACGATGGCCAGGCGGCATTGCGGGACGCAGAGCAATTGCGCCGGCTTGTAGGGGTGCAACATCGCGCTGTTATTGTCGCGCGGGCGGTGAATGTATCGCGCACCCGGTTAGGAACCACGCTGACCAACCCTTTGGGCACATCAATCGCAACAATCGAACATTTAATGGCCGCGCTCGCGCTTAGCGGGGTCGATAATGCCCTGATCGCGGTTTCCGGGACGGAAGTCCCAATTCTCGATGGCAGTGCCCGCCAATTTGTTGATGAAATTGACCAGTCCGGGGTCATGGCCTTGGACCAAACGCGCACTGCGATTGCGCCAAATGAAGCCTTTGAGGTGCGTGACGGGGACCGGTTTATCAGGCTTGAGCCCGGCCCGAGCATGAGCTTTGATGTGGCAATTGACTTTGATGACCCGGTTATTGGGCACCAATCTCTTCAGGTCAGCATGGATGACCGCGAAAGCCGGGCGCGCTTATCTCGCGCACGTACCTTTTGTGAGTTAAAAACTGTGCAGCATCTCATCGATCAAGGCTTGTGCCAGGGGGGCTCGCTTGAGAACTCGATTGTGGTCGATGGCGGGCGCATGCTCAATGGTGAGAATTTGCGTGATCCGCAGGAATTTGTGCTCCATAAAACCCTTGATTTACTGGGTGATCTCGCCCTGCTTGGCCAGCCGCTGGGCGGGCGAGTGACCGCGTTTAAGCCCGGCCATGACATCAATAATCGCTTCTGCCGGGCCCTATTGGACCATCTCAATGGTGCTAGTCACGCCAAGCCGGGTCGGTTTGAGCCTAAAGACCGGTTAATCGCTGCCAATCAGGCTGATGATGGCCTGGCTGTGACAACGTGATTTTTTAACAATTTGTTCTTCTAGGCATTTGCTTTGTGGCGCAGGACTGGCTAGTTTTGGTGCCTCAGTTAACGCGTTTTAGGACCCTTTCCTATGCTTGATCGCCTGATCTCATTCCCGGTTTTTCGCCTGTTAATGGCGCTTGTTTTCATGGTCGCAATCGGGGCTTGCCAGAACGGAGATAAGAAGCAGAAATTTGCTTATGTCGAGCGCCCCGTGGAGCAGTTATATTCTGCGGCATCGGACCGGCTGGAGCGAAAGCGATATCCTGAAGCCATTCAACTCTATGAAGAAGTTGAGCGCCAACACCCATTTACCGCATGGGCCCGCCGCGCCACCTTGATGAAGTCTTTCGCCTATTATCAGCAAAATGAATATGAAGAGGCTATTTCCGGCCTTGACCAATTTATTTCCCTGCATCCCGGCAATAAAGATATTCCGTATGCTCATTATTTAAAAGCGATGAGTTATTACGAGCGCATTCGCGATGTGGGCCGGGATCAGGAATTTACCAATAATGCCGTTGCGGCCCTTACCGATGTGGTTCGCCGTGCCCCGGATACTGAATATGCACGCGATGCACGGCTAAAGCTTGATCTGACCTATGATCATCTTGCCGGCAAGGAAATGTATGTTGGCCTGTTCTATTTGCGCGAAAACAAACATATCGCTGCGATTAATCGCTTCAAATATGTCATCAATAATTATCAGACAACCAGCCACGCCCCCGAAGCTTTACACCGTCTTGTCGAAACCTATTTAATGTTGGGCATCGTTGACGAGGCACGCGCAACTGCGGCTGTGCTGGGGCATAACTATCCGGGAAGTCGCTGGTACGAAGATACGTATCGCTTGTTCAAACGCCGCGGTATTGTTGACGAATTTCCAAAAGATGAGGACGCCGCTGCGGCCACTCTTCTGGATCAGAAGGCCGGTGCAAGCAAAGCCGAAGCGGGCAAACGCTAACGCGCCCGCGAATTGCGATAATTTGCTAGCATTGTGCTTTGGTACGCGCACAGAATCCGATATAATTACCGCGAACACTCATTCTGTCATTTGCCCTCTTTCAACGGGCCGGTGACAGAACACATCATTTATCAAGGCACCGCAGCGCGCTGTGCCCTGTAGGGCGGGTCGATGTTGATATCGCTGCATATTCAAGATTTTATCCTGATCGATGAATTGTCCCTGTCGCTTGGCAAGGGACTGACAGCGTTGACGGGGGAAACGGGCGCGGGAAAATCGATCCTGCTCGATGCATTGGGGCTGGCGTGCGGCGGCCGCGCTGAGCGCTCTGCGATCCGCAAAGGGGCAAAGCAAGGCTCTGTTACCGTCTCGTTTGAGCCGCCTGCCGATCACCCCGTGTGGAAGGTCCTCGAGGAAAATGCGTTAAGCGGGGAAGATGATCAGATTATCTTGCGGCGCGTGCAAAATGCTGATGGGCGAGGGCGCGGTTTCGTCAATGATTTTCCTGTGAGTATCTCAATGTTGCGCACTGTCGGTGAAGCGATGTTAGAGATCCATGGCCAGCATGACGGGCGCGGATTTTTAACGGCGTCTACCCATCGGGGCCTGCTTGATGATTTTGGGGCGCATGGGGAACAATTGCAAAAGGTGCGGACGGCCTGGCAGAATTGGCGTTTAGTCGTCGATGAATTGGAGCAAAAAAAGAGCGACCGCGATCAGGCATTGCGTGAGGCTGATTATCTGCGCCATGTTGTTGCAGAGTTAAGCCAGCTCAACCCTGAAGACGGGGAGGAGACATCGCTTGTTTCCGAACGCACGCGGCTAATGGCTGCGGAAAAAATGTTGGATGATGTGCGTGCTGCCCGCGATGCGGTGGATGAAAATGATCTGGAAGATAGATTGGTAAGAGGCGCGCGCCATATTAATGCAGCTTCTGCTCGTTTGGCCGCAGATGACCTTGAAATGAAGCCATTGTTTGACGAGGCTTTTACCAAACTTGAAGCGGCGATAAGTGATGTGATGGAGGCGCGCGCAGCGGTGGAGTCGGTTGCCCAGAGCATTGATCCCGATCCTGATGCGCTCAATGATATTGAAGAACGCCTCTATGCGCTGCGCGCTGCGGCCCGAAAACATGGCACATCCCCTGAAAATCTTCCTGCGTTCTTTAAGCGCGCCGCCGATAGCCTTCTGGCGCTTGATCAGGGCGAGGAGGCTTTTGGCGACCTTGAAAAGGCGGTGCGAAAAACAAAGGCGCACTATCAAAAAGAGGCCGAGCGTCTTTCCAAAAACAGGCACAAAATTTCGTCGATCCTTGACCGCGCGGTGATGGCTGAGCTTGCGCCGCTAAAATTAGGGAGGGCGCATTTTTCCACACAAATCTCTACGGATGAAAATAATCCGGGTGCAGACGGCATTGATAAAATTGAATTTATGGTAGCAACCAATCCGGGCGCACCGGCCGGGCCGTTAAAGACGATTGCGTCTGGCGGTGAGCTGTCCCGATTTGTATTGGCCATGAAGGCCGCACTCGCCGCCCATGAAGAGCGAACGGTAATTATATTTGATGAGGTCGACGCCGGTGTTGGCGGGGCTGTCGCTGATGCGGTGGGGGAGAGGTTATCGCGCCTTGCCCATGACACACAGGTTCTTGTCGTAACGCATTCCCCGCAAGTTGCCGCGCGCGCCGATGCCCATTGGCAAGTGTCAAAGGCGCAATCAAAGAATGATACAACCACAAATGTTGCCGTCTTGAATAAAGATCAACGCGTTGAAGAGCTAGCGCGAATGCTATCGGGCGCGAAAATTACCGATGAGGCGCGCGCCGCAGCAAGCACTTTACTGGCCGAACCAGTAGCCTCAGCGCCAAAACGCAAAAAGGCAAGTTGATGGCGCAAGCATCCCCATCAAAAAAAATACAGCCTGCCGATGAGGCTTCAATCAAAACAATGCCAGTCGATCAGATGAGCGCCGATGATGCTGCGGCAGAATTGATGCGGCTCGCAAAAATTATCGGTGAGGCGGATAAAGCCTATTACCAAGACGATGCATCCACGATTATCGATGCTGAATATGATGATTTGCGCCGCCGTAATCTTTTAATTGAAGAACGGTTTCCCAAGCTTATTCGCGATGACAGTCCCTCAAAGCGTGTGGGGGCGCCATTATCGACAAAGTTTCCCAAGATCCGCCATGCGGTTCCCATGTTGTCACTGGACAATGCTTTCGATGATGAAGATGTGATGGAATTTGCATCACGGGTCAGGCGGTTTTTGGGCTTGGAAGATGATGCCGATTTAGCTTTTACCGCCGAACCAAAAATAGACGGCTTGTCGGCAAATTTGCGATATGAAAAAGGAACGCTGATACATGGCGTCACGCGCGGCGACGGCAATGAAGGCGAGGATGTTACCTCAAATCTGTTGACGATCGATGAGATTCCCAAACATTTAGACAATGCGCCCGATATTTTGGAAATTCGCGGTGAAGTCTATATGTCGCATACGGATTTTATCGATGTTAACAAACAGCGCGCAATCAATGACCCAGACAAACCGCAATTTGCCAATCCGCGAAATGCAGCAGCAGGGTCTTTGCGTCAACTCGATAGTGCCATCACACGCCAACGCCCCCTGAAATTTTTTGCCTATAGTTGGGGGGAGACGAGTAGCCCAATTGCGAAAACGCAATTTAAAGCGATAGAGAAAATGGCGAATTGGGGGTTTTCCACCAACCCTCAAACCGCATTGTGCAACAGTGTTGAAGACCTCATTGCCCATTATCAATCGATCAATGATGCGCGCAGCACGCTGCCTTATGATATTGACGGTGTTGTTTATAAGGTAGATCGCCTTGACTATCAGGCCCGGCTGGGATTTGTATCGCGCGCACCGCGCTGGGCGATTGCCCATAAATTTGCAGCGGAACGAGCCGTGACGCAATTGCTTGCCATTGATATTCAGGTTGGCCGAACGGGCGCGATGACGCCGGTTGCCCGGTTGCAGCCAGTGACCGTAGGCGGCGTTGTTGTCTCAAACGCAACCCTGCACAACCAAGATGAAATTGAACGCAAAGATATTCGCATCGGCGATAGCGTTATTGTGCAGCGTGCGGGCGATGTTATTCCGCAAGTGGTTGAAGTTGTAAAAGACAAGCGGGCTAAATCTGCTGCCGTCTATCAATTTCCTGAAACCTGCCCGGTCTGCAATAGTGTTGCCATCAGGGCGCAAAATGCCAAGGGTGAATTAGACGCTGTTCGCCGCTGCACAGGCGGGCTCATTTGTCCCGCGCAGGCGGTGGAGCGATTGAAGCATTTTGTTGCGCGAAAGACCCTCGATATAGAAGGGCTTGGTATCAAGCAAATTGAGAGCTTTTATGAACAGGGCATCATTTCGCAGCCAGCCGATATTTATACATTGGAGGAGCGTCAGACGAGCGGGGAAATTGATCTTTATACCTATAAACTCGATAAGGATGGAAACCCTGCGTTAAAAGATGGAAAGCCCCAGGCGACCAATCAAAAATCCATTGAAAACCTTTTTAAGGCAATCAAAGAACGGCGGTCCCCGCCGCTCTATCGGTTTATCCATGCCCTGGGTATTCGCCATATTGGGGAAACCAATGCGCGCTTGTTTGCTGAAAATTATGGAAGTTTTGCCGATTTCCAGAAAGCGGGAGAGCGTGCCGCTGACCCGGAGGCATCCGAGCGCGAGACCATGTTATCTATCGATGGTGTGGGTGAGTTAGTGGCGCTTGGCGTGATTGAGTTTTTTCGAGAAGACCATAACAAAGATGCGGTTGCTCGGCTTTTGGAAAAGGTCGATC
Organism: uncultured Caulobacterales bacterium; assembly: GCA_964421675.1. GTDB lineage: Bacteria > Pseudomonadota > Alphaproteobacteria > Caulobacterales > Parvularculaceae > CALLPQ01. Next base: position 24,068 of record CAYQXV010000024.1, on the reverse strand, counting down.
CCGCACCCTTTGTAAGAGAGCAGGGGAACGATAGCCCGGTTACCGGCAAAATAGTGGTCTTTACCGGCAAGTTAGAACTCATGACGCGCGATGAAGCGAAGGCACGTGCAACACGGTTGGGCGCGAAAGTCGCCGGGTCAGTATCTGGCAAAACGGATATTTTGATTGCAGGCGAGGGGGCTGGCTCTAAATTGAAAAAGGCAGAAAGCCTTGGTGTTTCCGTTATGACTGAGGCCGAATGGCTCGCCTTCATTGAGTGATAGCTTGCCTGAAAGCGGTTGATCACATGTTGAGTAGCCTGCAACTTTACTGCCTTTTTTAAAGCCATTTTGATACAGTCCTGCTATAAAAACAGGGAAGTTGCATGCTCAATCATTCGGTGAGCTGTTTTGCATATAGATAGACGATTATGTTAAAAATTGCGGTCATTGAAACGGGAACGCCGGCCCCCGCCTTACGTCAAAAGTTTGGTGGCTATTTTTCAATGTTTGAAGCCGCATTCGGTGAAATTTCGGCACCAATTCACCTGGTGAATTATCCTGTATATTTGGATGGTAAATTACCAAACCTTGAACAATATGCGGGTATTTTGATTACCGGCTCTCCTTATGGAGTCTATGAGGATCACGAATTCATTGATCCTTTGAAGAATTTTATTCTTGAGGCCAAAGAGGCAGCGATAGCGGTTGTTGGAATTTGTTTCGGCCATCAGATCATGGCAGCTGCCTATGGCGCTCCGGTGATGAAGGCTCCAAATGGCTGGGGCGTTGGTATTCACACCTATGATACAAACAAACCGCATGGTCAGGACGGTAATTTGATGGAGGGAAAAACATCCCTTTCGTGCTTGCTGTCGCATCAAGATCAAGTGTTGGATTTGGTTGATGGGTTACGCCCTTTGGCCGGTTCTGATTTTTGTCCAAACGGCGCAATTTCCTATCACAATGGCGCGGGCCTGTCGTTTCAGATGCATCCGGAATTTACAACAGACTTTGCAATGGCACTGCTTGAAAGCCGCCGCGATCGCATTAGCGCTGATATAGTCGAGCATGCGCAGCAGAGTTTTAGCGATCCATCTGATCGGAATTTTATTTTACAAACAATTGTAGATTTTTTTCAAAATAGCCAGAAAACGAAAATTGAGTTTTCTGGGGAGCAAAGGGATGGAGAGATTGCTCATGTCTGAAATAGAATTAATCATCGGGAATAAAAACTTGTCATCCTGGTCATTAAGACCGTGGTTGATCATGAAGCAAATGGGCCTGTCATTTGAGGAAAAAATGATTCGCCTTGATGAACCGGAAACGCGCGCTCAGATTATCGAGCATTCGCCAACCGGTCAGGTTCCTGCACTTGTCCATCGGGGGCAAACCATTTGGGACTCGCTGGCAATATGCGAATATTTAAACGATCTTTATCCAGATCATAAATTGTGGCCGTCAGACCCTGCGGTGAGAGCGATTGCGCGATGCATCTCTCATGAGATGCATGCCGGTTTTTCAAACCTCCGGCGCGATTGGCCAATGAATTTTACAAGGTCTGCGATGAGCCATCTGGCATCGCCGGGCGTGCGCCAGGATATTTCTCGTATTACCGATATATGGACAATGTGCCGGAAACAATTTTCTGCAGACGGTCCTTTTTTATTCGGGCATTTCACTATCGCCGATGCCATGTATGCGCCCGTGGTCTCGCGGTTTAGAACTTATGGCCCCCTCGATCTGAATGAAACCGTTATCGATTATTGTCAGGCAATCTGGACCTTACCCGCGATGCGCGAATGGGGTGAGGGTGCAAAATCAGAATTGCTGCTGGAGCATGTTTAAGGATTTTTCGGCTTTTTTCGCTGGATAGCCTCCACGCCAATCGTCGATAAAATATAAAAGCCCGCCAGCACAACGCCTTTGAATGTTCCAGAGATTTTGGACGTTCCAATGCGTCGGCGATAATGCACCGGCACTTCGATAGAGCGAAGGCCTGCCTTTAGGCAGCGCACTTGCATTTGTACGGTCCAGCCATAGGTGAGCGCATTCAATTGCAGTTTTTGCAAATCATGGCTGCGTATGGCGCGAAAAGGTCCGAGATCGGTAAACTGACCATTCCAGAATATGCCCATTAATTTGCATGCCAACTGATTACCAAAGCGCTGCGTCAATGTTAGGGCACCCGGTTCAACAAAACCCGATAGGCGCGAGCCAATGACAAAGTCTGCCGTGTCATTGAGGAGAGGCGCGAGCAAGGCCGGTAGATCTGCCGGATCGTCCGCAGCATCTGCATCCATAAACACAATAATATCGCTCTTCGCTGCCGCGATCCCGGCAAGGCACGCACGGCCATATCCTTTAATGGGTTCACTCACTACGATTGCGCCTGCATTGCGCGCTCGCTCGGCTGTCTTATCGGTAGAACCATTATCGACGACGATAATTTGATGAACCCATTCGGGCAGTTCAGTGACAACTTTTTCAATTGACTGTTCTTCATTCAGTGCAGGAATTATCACTGCGATAGTCGCTTCATCAGGCCCCTTCATGTTGGTTTCTTTCTGTGAAAAAGCAAATGATCAATACGAGTATTGGCAGGCCAAATTCTAGCGGGGCTATGTAATTGTTGAACAATGGCGTCTGATCTGTAATGGCCAGAGGAAACCGCAAATAATATAGCGGCATCATTGTGCATAAAAACAGATATCCAATGGCTGGTTTTCCAATGAAGGATGCATAGGGGAGAAAGATTAAAAACCAGATTGCATACCAGGGATAGCCCGCAGGCGCGAGCAAGATAAGCGCTGCAATAATAACCGCGCTATATCGGGGAAGCTGTTTGGGAGTGTTCGCTATTAGCGCCAAAAACAATGTTAAGCCAATAATGATACTGGCAACGCTCAGGCGCGCCAATGTTTCAGCCTCTTGGGTGACGTAATATAGCGCTTCTAAAATTAGCGGGAACAGGAAGCTATTTTTTTGCCATGTTGTGGCATAGGCGCTCAATCCGCTATCGGCATTGATCATTTGATAGGCGAGGGGAAATAGTGCGTAAGCGCTAATCGCTGAGATGACCGCAGAGAAAATCGCCAATGATTTTGAATTTTCTTTCAAAAAGCTAAGCGATATTTTTCTCCGCCATAGAGTCGGTACAATGAGTGGCGTTAAGAGTATTGGCCAGATTTTTATGCTCACAGCTAGCCCGAGGCTGATAGCGGCCAGTAATTTTCGCTGAGTAAAGACGGCTAACACTAACCCTGCAAAAATGGGCGCGAGCAATATATCCATATGGGCTGAGTTATGGCCTTCAAGAATGATTATCGGATTCCACCAATACAAACTTGCCCAAAGCGGGGATAGTCTGAAAATACTCAAGGATTTGACCATTAAAAATAAGGCACCGAGATCGACAAGGATTAAGAGTAAGCGCCATGCCGATAGACTAAAGGGGTGCATATAATGCGCAATTTGAAAGGCAGTTTGCGCACCGCGCGGATATATAGTGGTAAGACACGGATAGGCGACTTGCGCGGCGAATTCCCCATGCTCGAAAGAAAATTGTGCGGCGCGCTTAATATCGTCCGTGGGCGGGGCGCTATTCGGGCCTGTGCATTCCAGTCCAACAACTTGCGCAGGCGAAATAGCCGCCGGGTTAAGCCCTTGTGTGTTTAGTCCGCCCTCCCAAAGATAGCGTAACCAGTCATCTTCGAGAATGGGTGTTGACCCCAGCATAATAAGGCGCGCGAAAAGCCCGACGGCGATCATCGAAGCGACTAATGTTGCTGGCGTTGGTGCCATGCTATTTTGCGATGTCTTGAGGGCGCGCAATAATACGATCATTGCAATTCCTGCGACGGCATATAATCCAACAAATATAAGTATGGGAACCAGCTCAGGTAGACGATCATAGGCGACATTTGGGCTAAACAGCGCGATCACCGCATAGAGTCCCAAAAGGATCAGTCCGATTTGAAAGATTGGATTACGAATTATCATATCGACCCAAAAGGCTGTTTCATTAGCGCTAGTACCTATTTCAAGACTAGCAAGAATGTAACCCCTTATGGGGCTGGTGGGGAATGGGCTGGCTTGCCGTGGGTCAATTTCTCTCACGTCGACGTGAGAAAGGGGCCTATGGACTATAAGTTGACAAATTTGTTCTGTAGGGGTCTTTCAAGCCAGTAAACGCCTTTGGGCAGATAGAAAATCAGGATCGACCTATGACCCTACCAGTGAACTCATTCCTTCGTTATTTCAGCGCATTGTTTACCACATTGCTCTTGGTGGCATCGACGATGACCAGCGCATCGGCGCAAGGTAAAATGGCCAGATATGGCGAATTTGCTGCAGAGCCAGCCGTCATTGACCATAGTGCCTTTAACAGTTTCTTGCAGACCTATGTTAGCGAAAGCGCAGATGGACGCACAATTTTAAATTATGCAGGCGTTTCAAGCGAGGATCGCAGGGCCTTACAAGATTATCTTGAAGTGCTTGAAGATACTGATCCGGCGACCCTTACCAAGGCGCAGGCTTATGCCTATTGGGTGAATCTTTATAATGCCTTGACGGTTGAAGTCATTTTGGACCGCTACCCGCTGGATTCTATTCGGGATATTAGTTTTGGCCTTGGCCCTTGGGGTAAAAAGCTTGTTCGTGTGAGCGGCAAAAAGATCTCCCTAAATAATATTGAGCATGACATATTACGGGTGTTCTGGAGTGATCCGCGTACACACTATGCGGTGAATTGTGCTTCTTTTGGATGTCCGAACCTTCAGGCGGTTGCTTTTACAGCCGAGAATACAGAAGAGTTGCTTGAAAAAGGCGCTCGTGAATATGTCAATCACCCACGCGGCGTTAGTGTTGATGATAATGGCGACGTGACGGTTTCATCTATCTATAACTGGTATCAAGTTGATTTTGGCGATAGCGCGCAAGGCGTTCTTGATCATGTGCGGATCTATGCCGAGCCTGAGCTTGCTGCCAAGCTTGAAGGAAAAACCAAGATAGATGGCTATGATTATGACTGGGCATTAAACAACCAGTAGTCTGGGGTTAAAACCGGACGTCAATTCCACCAGAGAATGTGCGCGGGGCCCCGGGTCTCGCGCGCCCATTTGGGGCAAAAACCGGCGCATCTGCAAACACCGGATATAGGGCATCTGTTACGTTATCGAGTTGCAGATTAATCGACAGCCAATCGGTTACGCGCCAATTGCCACTAAATGCCAGAATAAATTCATTATCGGTAAATGTCGTATTGGAATCATTGAGCGCCCAGCGCCCGATATGGCGCAGGCGCGCTCTCAGATCTACTGTGTTGAGACTTTGCGGTTGCCAGGCAAATTCAACAAAGCCAAGAGTTCTTGGCGCTTCCGAAATTAAATTTCCATCAAACGGATCAGGCCCATCTGCTTGGCGCCTGCGGAAGCGAAAATCCTGAAACGCAAAATTGCCCGATGCGCTAAACCCAAAGGGCAGTTGTGCGCTGGCGCTCGCTTCTATGCCGCGAAACCGCGAAGAGCCCCCATTTACAGAAATGTTCCCGGCAGCCGTTTGAATATCAGTGATGATGCCGTCTTGGGTGACGGCCCAATATCCCAATAATTCTAGTTGCAATTTGGAGTTCTGGAATCGCCACCCAATCTCACCTGAGTCAATTGTTTCTGGTGTAAGGGAAAAACCGGTTTGACCTTCTTCCAGTTCATATAGGTCGCTTTCGCGCGGAATGCGAAACCCTCTTGCATATCGTGAAAATAAAGAGTGGCTGTCATTTAGTGTCCAAACCACACTTGCTTTCGGGCTAAGTGCGTCAAAGCGATCGCGGCGGTCTTCCAATTGTAGTCTGGCGTCACCGGGGATTTCGGTTAGAGCATTGTCAAAGTCATAACGCACATTGTCATAGCGTAAGCCAAGCGTGATATTCAGTACACCTATTTGTTGTTCATATTGAATATAGGGCGATAGGCCTAAATAATCCACGTCATAGTCAAACTGTACACCCTGCAGGAACAGGCTGCCGAATACGACTGTATCAGGGGCGGTCTGGTCTGTGAGTCTTGAAAAATCTGTCTGCTCAATATCAAACCCAATAATTGTTTGAATGTTCTTGTTTGGCGTAAAATATAATTTTTGAAGAATACCGAGCGTATCAACAATGGCGGTTGTGCGCGGTACGGTCGCTGGCTGGAAGGTTGCTGTCGACTGAATATCCTGACGGCGATAATAGGGCGTGACGACCAATTGCAGTGTTTCATTGGCAGTGTAACTAATCTTTGACTGCGCTTTAAAATATTCACCGAGCTCGCGAGCAGCATCAGGATCGACAAGTGAAGACAGGCCAGACTCGCGCGATCCGGCAAGAAAATCACTGAACGAAATAGCGGTAGCGGACTCGGTCTCATAATCAGTATAATTCAACGCGCTATCAATCTCGAATTTTTCCGATTGAAAACTATGGCGGCCCAGAATTTGAAGACGATCAAAGGCTGTCTCGTCGCGAAAGCCTTCTTCTCCAGACGCTGACACGGTAATGCGCGTGCTCTGCCTATCGCTTAACCGCCCGCCAATGCTCGCTAATGTGTCATATAACCCAAAGGTCCCAAAACGCGCGCGCAGATGGACTTGTGTGTCATCGGGCGCAGGATTGCTGACCACATGCACAATGCCTGAAAATGCATCCGAGCCATAAAGGGCCGTGCCGGGACCGCGCAAAACCTCTATGCTCGCCGGTGCGGACAATGCTGACGAATAGGTCAGCGCCGATTGATCAAAGAAAATTGAAGACTGTAAGGGGACGCCATCTTCCAAAAACAATGTACGATTGTCAAAGGCGAGGGGTTGGCGAATTTGCACAATTTCCCGGGGACCATTCAGGCCCGATAAAAAAGTTCCCGGCGCGCGCGCTAGCACATCAGAGACACGGATCGTGTGGGTTGCCTCCACATCGCTGCCATCAATGAGCGCAATTGCAGCGCCAATATCGCGTTGGTCGCGGGCGCGGCCATCGGCTGTGACAATGATGACGTCAGCAATAGTGTCTTGTTCTAAATCGGCTTCTTGCGCGAATATTTTAGGCGTCCCTGTGCTCGCAGATAGACAAAGCAGGACGCCCGCAATTGAAATTAAATTTTTCATACGCAACACAAAATATCTTTATGCAAATAAATTAAAGGTCGGGAAGCTCATTCGATTCAACGCTTTCGGTTGAGGCAGTGAGTTCGAGCTTAACAAAAATATCGCGGCCGCCGGGTTCAACATAAAATGTTTGCGTGACGAAGCCTTCTTTGGAAACGGTTACACGCACGCGTTGATCGACCGTTAGCGTGCATGGCGTGCGGCACGACCCTTCAGTCCACTCCGCCTCTACATAAGCGCTTTCAGGTTGTGAGGTAATGCGGATTAAATTATCGCCCGACGTGGCGCATGCAGAGAGCATGCCCAAGCTGATAATAGTGAGGCTGGCAATAGCCATGCAAAGGGTATGTTTGCGGCGGATAAAATTCAGATCATGCAGTCTATTAGTCATTTTCCGTTGTCTTCCTCAGCCGATTTGCGTTTGCTTGCCCCACCCTGACGGGCATTCGCCATTAGCGTAAAGCCTCGTTCCAGATCCGTCAAAAGGTCTGCAATATCTTCAAGGCCCGCGTGGAAGCGCAATAGTGGTCCTTCTGCAATCCAGGGAACAGCGGTGCGGTTGCGCGCCGGGTTGGAATGGATGCAAAGGCTCTCAAAGCCACCCCAAGAAAAGCCCATACCAAACAGTTTTAAGCCATTGAAAAAAGCTTTTAAGCCATTTTCGTCGACTGGCTTTAAAACCACGCTAAACAACCCTGAAGACCCAGTGAAATCACGCTTCCAAATTGCGTGACCCGGACAAGATTTAAAGGCGGGATGCAAAACCGTTTCCACCTCTGGGCGTCGCGATAGCCATTTTGCGAGTTTTAAGCCTGACGTTTCATGACGGGCAAGGCGCGGCGCTAAGGTGCGCATGCCGCGCAGTGTCAACCACGCATCATCGGCGGAGGTATTTGCGCCAAATGCGAGAAGTGAATAGTAAATCTTCTCGGCGGTTTCTTCGTCCGCGGAGGTGATGGTGCCCAGGAGTGCATCTGAATGGCCAACAAGATATTTTGTTGCGGCTTGAACACTAACATGAGCCCCTAACGCAATTGGTTTGAGAAAATATCCCGCTGCCCAGGTATTGTCGACAATAAGCTTGATATGATGCGCGTCTGCGATCTTTGCCAGCGCGGGTAAATCTTGTACTTCAAAGGTCAAAGAGCCGGGGCTCTCCGCGAAAATGACTTTTGTATTCTCCTGCACAAAATCTTCAATCTGTGCACCGAGCAATGGGTTAAAATATGTCACCTGAACATTGAAACGTTCAAGCACGCGCTCGCAAAATTTTCGCGTGGGATCATAGGCGTTATCGACCATCAGCACATGGTCGCCGCTTGACACAAATGCGGTGATGGCAAGAACGCACGCTTGAAGACCGGATGGGGCAAGGCGGGTTTCGTGACCACCTTCCAAAGCGGTGACGGCCTCTTCAAGAGCGCGGTGTGTCGACGTGCCCAATCGCCCATAGGCAATTTGCTTCATGCCCTCCTGGTAATCTTCGTAGGATGAAAACAAGATCGTGGATGCGCGCTCAACCGGCATATTGACCGGGTGTTGGGGCCGCTTATGAGGGCGCCCCGCGGAAACCAATTTTGTTTTATCTTCCATCGATCACGTACGGTCCATATCCGCTGGCATTTTGTAACCCGGTAGGCGGGGAACAGTTCCTTTGCGTTGATCAATAACGCAAAATCCCATTTTCTGATAGAGCGGTAAGGCAGCTGGATGATCGAGGGTGCAGGTTTCAAGGCGCACACACTTCACGCCCGATTCATGGCCCGGCATATGCGCAGGCGCGCTGTTGCTGGGCGCTGGCTGGCTATCTTCCCCAGGTGCACCGCACATCCAGGCCAGATCGATAACTTGCGTTAGAAAATAGCGGCCAAACCCTTTGCCAATGAAATCGTGCGCTAGGCCAAAAAATTTGATCTCCGGAATGGACGGATGGCGCGCATCAATTTCTGCAAATCCGGCAGGAACGCCTTCAATATACAGGACATAAATGAAGACGCGAGGATGGGTGATAATATTGATCAAATCCTCATCGCGCATCATTGTGCGACTGACCCAATTAAACGGGGAGCCAATCAGATCATACAGATATCGATAATAATGAATTGGCGGATTGTTCACGCGCATTAATGCCATTGGTACATTAGGCACGGGACACGAACGAAGAACGGGCCGTGATGTTTGTTCCAGATAGGTAACGGTGACGTTGAGCTGTTCAGAAGACACGGGATAACTATTAGAGTTGAGTGATCAGTTTATACGAAAAAGGGGTATGGAGATATAAATTGCTACCCCATCCAAGGTGGTACTGGCAGATCTTTAGAGCGTAAAAATTCTGGATTGAACAATTTAGAAGCATATCGGCTGCCATAGTCGCACAGGATTGTAACGATGGTATGGCCTGGCCCCATATCACGGGCCAAGCGAATAGCACCGGCAATATTGATGCCCGCAGAGCCACCAAGGCATAATCCTTCTTCCGTAACAAGATTATACAGGATGGATAAGGCTTCTGGGTCTTCGACCTGATACGCATCGTTAAAGGTTAGGCCTTCGAGGTTTTTGGTAACGCGCCCCTGGCCAATGCCTTCCGTGATCGACGTTCCCGATGCGTCTAGTTCACCCGTCTTCACCCAGCTGAACAATTTTGATCCCATCGGATCGGTCAGTACGCATTGAACGTCGCGGCTTCGTTCTTGTAAGGCCAGGCTAACCCCGCCCAATGTTCCCCCGGAGCCAACGGCGCAGGTAAATCCATCAACGCGTCCCTCGGTTTGGTCCCATATTTCAGGGCCCGTGGTGTCAAAATGAGCGTCGCGGTTTGCGGTATTATCAAACTGGTTTGCCCAAAGGGTTCCATTGGGTTCGGTTTGCGCCAACTCTTCGGCTAATCGTCCGGAATAGCGCACATAATTCATCGGGTCGGAGTAGGGGACCGCATCAACCTCGATAAGCTCGGCACCAAGGGTGCGGATGGCGAGTTTTTTCTCTTCGCTTTGGGTGCGCGGAAATACGATTTTGACGTTATATCCAAGCAGTGCGCCAACCATGGCCAAGCCAATTCCGGTATTTCCCGCGGTGCCTTCGACAATTGTGCCGCCGGGCTTTAGCGCGCCTCGCTTTTCGGCATCGCGAATAATGCCCAGCGCCGCGCGATCTTTGACGGACTGGCCCGGATTTAAAAATTCAGCTTTACCAAGGATCGTGCAGCCGGTTTCTTCCGATGCGCGCTTGAGTTTGATGAGCGGCGTATTGCCGATGGCGGATAAGGTATTTTCAAGATATGGCATCGAGATTTCCAGCTATAAATTTATAAGATGAAACGAATGCGTGTTGTACGCGCCATGACCTAAGATGACGAAACATATTACCGTGATCGCGATAGAGACATTTTTGCAATTATAGATCGACGGTAAACTCAGCTTCGGTCAGTTTTTTCACCTCATCAATGGTCACGTCCGGGGCTAGTTGCGTTAGCCGCATGCCCTTTCCTTTGTCGATTTCAAAAACACCAACATTGCTGATGACCATATCAACCACCCCTTGCCCGGTTAATGGCAAGCTACATTTTTTCAATAGTTTAGGGGCGCCTGACTTTGAATTATGATCCATAAGGATAACAACACGCTTAACGCCCGATACCAGATCCATGGCACCGCCCATGCCTTTGACCATTTTTCCGGGGATCATCCAATTTGCAAGATCGCCATTTTCAGAAACTTCCATTGCCCCTAAAATAGATAAATCGATATGGCCCCCACGGATCATTGCAAAACTGTCTGCCGAAGAAAAATATGAGGTTCGATCCAGCTCGGTAATTGTTTGCTTCCCGGCATTGATCAGATCTGCATCTACATCTTCGTCAAAAGGGAAGGGCCCCATGCCGAGCATGCCATTTTCTGATTGTAACGTAACATCCACGCCATCGGGGATAACGTTCGCAACAAGGGTTGGTATGCCAATCCCCAGATTGACATAAAATCCGTCTTGGAGTTCAAGCGCAGCGCGCTTGGCCATATCATTTCTATCCCAGGGCATTTCAATCTCTCTATGTAATTAAGACACTGACTTTATCGTTTAGGCATTCGCGCGTTGCGTAATAGTCCGGTTTTCAATCCGCTTTTCCTGATTGGCCTGGACCAGTCGGTTGACGAATATGCCGGATGTATGAATGTAATCAGGGTCCAGACTGCCGGTTGGAACAATCTCTTCAACCTCAGCAATTGTCATTTTACCGGCCGTTGCCATCATGGGATTGAAGTTACGTGCTGTTTTTCGAAACATCAGATTTCCCTCAGCATCGCCTTTCCAGGCCCGAACAATAGCAAGGTCTGCCGTTAAGCCGGTTTCCATGATATATGTCTCGCCATCAAAGTCGCGGTGATCCTTACCTTCGGCAATAAGGGTGCCAACACCTGTTTTGGTGTAAAATCCTGGGATGCCTGCGCCGCCCGCCCGGCAGCGTTCTGCCAGGGTGCCTTGCGGGTTAAACTCAAGCTCTAGTTCACCGGCGAGATATTGCCGTTCAAATTCCTTATTTTCACCGACATAGGATGAAATCATTTTTTTGACCTGACGCGTCTGCAACAATAGCCCCAGCCCCCAATCATCAACACCGGCGTTATTAGAAACGATGGTGAGGTCTTTAGCGCCGCTATCGCGTAGCGCGAGGATCAATTGTTCGGGGATTCCGCATAAGCCAAATCCCCCTGACATGACGGTCATTCCGTTAAAAGGAACACCCTCCAGAGCAGCTTTTGCGTTGGGGTAAATTTTTTCCATGGACACACCTCACAAGGATCAAATGGTGCATAGCTTTTGCCCCTTGCGCGTTAAAAGATCAACCATGGTTTGATGCTGATTTGTGCCGATTTTAGTCGTCTACAGCGTGCGCTTTTAGCTTTTCTTCTAAAAATGCCGCTTGCCGACGATAGTAAAATAGCTGGTTGGATAATTTGCGCCAGCCATGCCCCTCATCGGGAATGCGAATAAAGGGCGCTTCCACGCCATTTTTGCGAAGCACGCGCACCATGGTTTCGGTTTCTGCAATGTCGATGCGCGGGTCCATCTCGCCATGGGAGAAGAGCACCGGCACTGTGATGCGGTCAGCAAAATTGATTGGGGAGTTTTCTGCGTAAAATGCGCGCCACTTGGCATCATTAATATCGCCATACTCAATGATATCTGTGGCTTTGAGACCGGGGCTTGCGACCTCCAGAGCGGTGACCCAATCTGCGACCCCGTAACGCGAGACCCCCGCTTTGAAGGCGCCGGGGTAAAGGGCCAGAACCGCATTGACCATATAGCCGCCATATGAGCCTCCTGAAACGGCAGCGCGTTCCACATCAACGCGTCCATCTTCACGTAAGAAGTCGAGCATATCGATCAAATCGCGCACGCTATCGGTCCGCTTTTCGCGGTCGTCCAGGGTTGCATAGGTTCGCCCAAAGCCGGTCGAACCGCGAACATTGGGTTGGAATACCGCAATGCCGCGATCGACCAGATATTGAATGGAGCCATTAAAGCGAGGTGTGGATTGTGCGGTCGGGCCGCCATGGACCTCAAAGACAACCGGCGGCAGTTCGCCCGGTTTTAACGAACTTTCATTGGGCAGATAAAGAAGGCCGTGCAGCGTGATGCCGTCGCGCGCCGGCATAGATAAGGGGAGGGGTTTTACAAACCGGCTAAGGCCCGCCAGCGTTGGCTCATGAAGCGATAATGTCTCGCCGGTTTCGATGTCCCATGTATAGGCGTAACCCGGTTTTTCCCATGAATTAAGCAAGACAGAGGTGAGTGCCGATTCCTTATTGCATGAGATGGAAACGGGCCCCTCTAGCAAGCCTGTATCAGTCACAACAAGCTGATTGGATTGCCGGTCCATGACATGAATGCGTTCAAACCCGTCATGGTTTGTTGTCCAGCTAAGATATTTATCATTATCCCCGCACAGATGAATATCACCAACATCAACATCAGCTTCAATTAATGTTGTAAACGTTTTGGTGTTGAAATCATATTGTTCGAGTGCAGAAAATTCACGGCCTCGATTGGTGGCTAAAAACAAAGAGCGGCCATCTTGCGTCCACCGGATACCGCCATCGGAATGATTGGCTCGCGGGGATGGCACGGAAATTGGTTCAATTTTTTTACGTTTTGTATCGAGTACATATAAATTGTCGCCATCTTCTCCAACCGCTTGCGCAAGGATGATCCGTTTGGCATCGGGCGACATTGCGCGGATAAAATATCCGCCTTTGGCTTTATAGACCCTCTTTGTTTTTCCGGTTTCAATCTCGCCGAGATAAATATCAAAATCCAAACCATTGCGTTCGGTTGACGCAAAGGAAAATGTTTTTCCGTCGGCGGATATTTCGCCAAATTGTCGAAACCCGCCCGCAACGGCGCCAAGAATTTCTCTTTCATTCGCGCCTGACACGGAAATCATGGAAAAGGAGGGTTGTTCATTGCCATCATTATCGGCGCCGTAAACCAGCGCGCTACTGTCGGGTAGCCAGCGAAAGAAAGTGATGCCATTGCCAAATGTAAGCTGGCGTGCAGGGCCGCAACATAACTCTTTAATCCATAATTGCGGTGTTCCGGTTACCGATAACCGCATTGCAAGAGATTTTCCGTCAGGGGACATGGCAATGCCTTGCACCCCGCGCGCCAGAAGATAGCGTGCAATATCGGCAGGGTCTTCCCCCGCAAAGCCGACATTAATGGCTTCCTTGGTTGGGGTGATCGCCTCAAGCGGTTGGGCTTCGTCTTCGGCAAGTGCGGATGCTGTAAGGCTCGTCATCAAGAGAAGATAAGCGCTTAAAATAGTTGTGAAATATCGCATCGTTAGCACCCCAATAGGTTCAATGGTTCAAAATTTGGCAGCCAAATGTTTTGCGTCTTGCAAATATGCGCACACATTATGCTCATCTTGCTGTTTTTGCAATTGCTATAATGGCGGACGAGGGGTAAGGATTATTCCGCAGGCTGATGAGGTATGAGTGGCCTCATTCCCTCTTTCTGGTCGATGAGTGTTACCGCATGTGACGGGGTTTTGTCGCCTGCGCGAAGGCGCAGTCCTTTGCCGAAAAGTTTTGCCGCTTCCCAGTGAATGCCCGCAACAATTTTGATTGTCATCAATGGATAGCGCCACAATAAAGCAATCAAGGCTTTGTCTGTGAGAGGCGTGCGCTTTCCTGAAAAATTGGCATTGAGCAAAGGCCCGTTCGGATCATCCACTTTGATGGTTAAGGAGAGTTGGTCACCAGGCCTTTGAATGCGGAATTGATATTTCATATCCATGTCAATAAAGGGTGAGACATGAAATAATTTATCCGTATATTGATGGATAAAATTTCCATCTTCTTCGGAGTTTTCAATCGGGATGAGATAGCTGTGGCGTTCTCCAAATGTATTGCGCACGGCATATAAAATTGCGGTTAATCGGTCATCTGCCCCGTAACAGTAAAATACACTTATGGGATTAAAGGCATAGCCGAGCATGCGCGGATAAAATAATAGCTCAATTCTTCCTTGTGATGTGCGTCCCTGTGATGTGGGGCCCTGT
>CAYQXV010000024.1:0-9289 GCA_964421675.1 uncultured Caulobacterales bacterium | reverse complement strand
CCCTGTGATGTGGGGCCCTGTTTTGCGTGTTCCTGTGTTGAGAGACCGGCTAGGCGCAATTGCTCGCGCACCCAATTTGCGATTGAGGCGGGTTTGCCGTCACCAAGATCGCGATCATGTAAAGAAAAGAGATTGAAGCGATTGCGCGAAAAATATCGTAGCGATTGATCCAAGCCATCCAGTTCGTCCAAATCTAGGAGGAATGAAAAAACCCGATATTTCAATGCATGACGCTTAGGGCGAAAGCGGTGATGGCGCACTGTGCCTTCGTAAACGGCCCCTTTGGTCTTGTTGGATTTAGATCCGGCGCTCGGCAATGGTTTTTCCCTTCTCTGGAAGGTATATCCGATCAGACTCTTTTTCGACAGTCCAGGGTCTGCGAAACCCGCCAATCGCTTCGGCAACCGCAAGGCCAGATTGCAGCCCATCTTCGTGGAAGCCGCTCCCCAAATGAGCGCCGCAATACCAAATGCGTCCGCGCCCTTGTATATGCCAAATGTCTTTTTGGGATTTACACGCGGCCACCGTGAATAAGGGGTGTTCATAATCCCATTCGCCAAGCGGCTCGGCGATTTCTTCAAGCGGGTTGAGTGTGACAAAGATATTATGCTTGGTGCGCAGGGGCTGCAATTTGTTCATCCAATAGGTGAGCGCAATATTACCGTCGCGCCTTACGACATTCCATGCGGACCAGGCAGTGCGATGGCGAGGCATATGCCGCGCATCGGTATGCAGGACCGCCCGGTTTGGCAAATATTGAAAATTCTTGAGGATATTGCGTTCGGTTTCGTCTGCATCGCACAGTAAGGACAGCGCAGTGTTGGCATGGGTTGCAAATATCAGCTGGTCAAAAAACTCGCACGTTCCATCGACGTGGTGCAGCTGAACGCCGTCTGCCAGTCGGGTAACTTTGGTGATGCGCGCATTGAGTTCTAACGTGCCGTCAAAATCGCTTACAATTCGAGAAACATATTCACGCGATCCATCCAGTACTGTGCGCCAGACGGGCATATTCAATACCTGAAGCAGTCCATGGTTTTGATAGAATTTCAAAAATGCATTGGCGGGAAAATCGAGAATATCCTCGCTTGGGGCCGACCAGATCGCACCCGCCATGGGGATAATAAAGTCGCTAAAAAATCGTGCGGAAAAATTCCGGTCATTCAGGAATTTTCCAAGCGTTACATCCTCGTCTATGCCGCACTCAAGGGCCTTGTGGGAGAGGCGATGAAACCGGGTGACATCGATTAGCATTCGGTAAAAGCCAGGCGAGAGGAGATTGGCTCTGCTTGCAAAAACCGATGACAGGGTTTGCCCGGAATATTCGCATTTTCCGTCTCTGAGCGAGGCCCCGAACGACATATCCGACGGAGCCGTGGCCACGCCTAGATGGTCAAACAAGGCGACTAAGTTGGGGTAGTTTGCCTCATTATAGACGATGAACCCGGTATCGACCGGCACCGTGACGCCATCGATCTGGATGGTAACAGTGTTTGCATGCCCGCCGGCGCGCGCGTCTTTTTCAAACAGAGTGACGGAATGAGCCTTGGATAGCCCCCATGCGGCGGATAATCCTGATATGCCGCTGCCGATAACCGCGATTTTTTGACCGTTATTTTTACCCGGAGAGCCGGGCTCAATTTCGCCATTGCCAAGGGGGGCGCGGTGTCCTTCAAGGCGCATGTGATGGTCTTTCGATAACGGTCCCGGCGGATGGGGATAGTCTTACTACGTTGGCTGTCCCCGGTTGGATGAGCAGCAATGGCACATACGCCTTTGTGACCGCAATTCTTGGGCTCGTCCACTGTACAAATCCCTGTAGAGATGTAGGCTTTTGATCCAGAAGCGAACCGGCTGCGTATCCTCTACATGTTTGTAGAAGAAAAATTACTGCCCCCGGATCGTGTTCCAATGGTCAAAAGGGGTTCATCTATGTCGTCTGGCATGCTTCACACACCGTCTGCGGGCCATGGAGGCCGCGGGATAGCGAGTGCTCGCGGCGCGATGGATGCGCTGCTGGTTGAAGTTGCTACGACCAGAGACCGCGAAGCATTTTCACAATTGTACGCCCATTTTGCCCCCCGCGTTAAAGGATATTTGCTGCGCGCGCGTGTTTCTTCCGAACAGGCCGAGGATTTGGCGCAGGAGACATTGCTGAAAGTTTGGCGCAAGGCCCATCTTTTTGATCCCAAAAAAGCGGCCGCATCCACATGGATTTTCACAATTGCCCGAAATTTACGCATTGATATGATCCGTAAGAATGCCAAACCGGACCTCGACCCGGAAGATCCAAGCTTGATGCCGCCAGAACCTGTGCGGGCTGATGAGCTCAGTGAGCGCGCTGATCGCGACTGGCGGATTCGCGAAGCAGTAAAGATTTTACCCGACAATCAGTTGGAAGTTGTGAAGTTATATTTCTTTGAAGATGATCCACACTCGGAGATATCGCGTAAGCTGGATTTGCCCTTGGGAACTGTGAAATCCAGACTAAGGCTTGCGTTTGAAAAGATCAGAAAGGAATTGGGTGAGCTTGAATGAGTATGATCAGGCACCACGCAACAATAGAGACCCTGGCGGCTTATTCATCGGGCAATCTTGATGAAGCGCGCTCTGTGGTTGTTGGAACCCATCTCGATCGCTGCGCAAAATGCCGCGAAACCGTCGCTGATTTTGATGCGATTGGCGGGGCGTGTCTTGACGAGATTGAGCCCGTTGCCATGAAAGATGACGCGCTAAAGACCTTTTGGAAAATCGCCGATCATACCGCCCCCGAAGAGCAAGCTGCGTCTTTGCATGCGGATAATGATTTTCGTCTGGAGATTGCTCAGCCCCTGAACGCCTATATTAAGGGCGGGTTGGATAATGTGAAATGGCGGCCTATTGCGCCGGGAATTTCGCAATGTGTCCTCGATGCAAACGGCTATCGCAATGGCGTCATGCGCCTATTGCGAATTGCGCCGGGTACGGGGATTCCTGCACATACTCATCGCGGAAATGAGCTAACATTGGTGTTGCGCGGTGCCTATAGCGATACGATGGGCACGTTTCAGGAAGGTGATATTGCCGATCTTGATGGGTCTCATTCGCACAGCCCCAAGGCGTTTGGCGATCAACCCTGCATTTGTCTCATAGCTACCTCTGCCCCCTTGGTTTTCAACAATATGGTGGGCAAAGTCATTCAACCATTTATTGGTATGTGACCAATATACCGATCTAGCCTCACGAGCCCCGTGCCCATGCCGATCATGCGGTAATTTTTGAGGTATGAGGGCTGCAAGAGTGCTATGGTTGAAGATGGCTGTATTGGGGTCTTGATGAAGATGCCCAAATAGCGGCAAACTTCATACAAATCTCCATCCAGACAAGTTATCGGTGTGATATGAAAAAGATATTGCTTTTATCAATTCCTGTACTGATTTTTTCAGGACTCGTGATTGGTATTGCCAAGGTTAACGCCTTTGCAAGAGCGGGAACGGCCTATACGGCCAAAATTTTATGTTCGGAAGTTTTTGTTGCGGGGCGCACGGCGCAAACTGTCAATAGAAATGAATTTGATGATATTCACCCCATGTTTGATAAAATAACCCGGCACGTTGATGAAGCAGCGCGCACCGTGAGCACCAATCTTTATGGATTTGGTAAGGCCCAAGCAGTCTACCGGGAGGGGCGCGGATGTACGGTTAAAGTTGGACTATTAGCCCACCAGGAAGAACAATCTACGCAGCCCCCAATTCCCGCTAATCCGTTCCCGGTAGCCTCAAGAAGAGAGCGCAATCAACATCCAAGAATTGACTACCCAAAACTAACTCGTCTGATCGATGGCGGGTTTGAAGATAACAGTGCGCGCCACCGGGCGTTGATCGTGGCCGTGGATGGTAAGATCGTATATGAACGCTATGCGGATTATTTTTCCCCCACGACCCCGATGTTGAGCTGGTCAGCGGCAAAAAGCGTATTGGCGACTTTGGTCGGAATTGCTGTCAAAGATGGTCTGATTGATATTAATGCCCCGGTTGGTGTGCCGGAGTGGCGCGGCGATAAGCGGCGCAGCGTCATTAGCTGGGATGATATGCTGCGCATGACCAGTGGGTTGGATTTTGAGGAAGATTATTCAAATCCAAATTCAGATGTAAATCGAATGTTGTTTAAATCACGATCCATGGCGCAAAGTGCGGCCAAGGCACCAGCAAAATATGACCCAGGCACTGTTTTTAGTTATTCCAGCGGCACCAGTAATATTCTTGCGCGCTCGCTCGGTGATGTTGTTGAGGAAGAGTTGGGTGTTGATCTGGTAGAATATGCGTATGAAAAGCTTTTAAAGCCTTTGGGTATGCAAAAAACAGTGTTGGAAACTGATGCGGGCGGTGATTTTGTTGGCTCGTCTTATATGTATGCATCACCAAGAGAGTGGCTGAAGCTCGGTCAGCTTTATCTCAATAAGGGTAAGTGGAACGGCGTTCAGATTTTTGACGAAGACTGGGATGCATATGTAACGTCGCCCACCTCAGTCTCTGAAAACCAGTATGGCGCGCATTTTTGGTTAAATCGCGACGGCGCAGGTGATCTTAAACGTAAATTGCCGATTTTCCCTGAGGACATGTATTATTTTGCCGGGCATGATGGTCAATATGTTTTCGTTGAACCGACACGAAATATGGTTGTCGTTCGGCTGGGCCTCACGCGAGGGAAGAGTGTATTTAATCAAGTGGCGCCTCTAATCTCAGGGCTTGCCCTTAGTGTGCAGCCATTATCTGTAAACTGAGGAAAAGAATAATGCCAAAAAAACTCGATATATATTACTCGTTCCGTAGCCCATATTCCTATCTTGCCATTGATCGTTTAATCAAGATTGTAGAAAAATATGCGCTTGATTATGATTTCAAAATTGTCCGTCCCTTGGCATTGCGCGAAGATAATTTTTTTAAAAATGCGCGGCCACAATTTGTACCCTATTTGATACGCGACGTTAAACGCGAGGCCGACCGCCTTTCCATTCCCTTCATGGTGCCGACGCCAGATCCGATTGTTATGGATATGCAAACCGGTATTGTGGCGAAAGACCAGCCTTATATTGAGCAGTTAATGGGTCTCGGGATGGCGGCCATCGAATCTGGAAATGCGTTACTCTACGCTAAGCAGGTCGGTTTTGCGGTTTGGAGTAGCGGTCAGGACTGGACGCGACCAGATTGCTTGCCGGATATTGCGAAGGGGCTTGGCCTTGATCACGCGCAGTTAGAGGCGTGGCGACACGATAATGCTGATCTTATTGCAGCACGCATTCATGAAAACGAAAAAGAACAGGTCCTTTATCATTGGGGTGTTCCCTTGATGGTTCTTGATGGTGAGCCATTCTTTGGACAGGATAGGCTCGATACGCTGGAGTGGCGTTTGTCTCAAGACTGATAGATGGGGTTAGCGTCGGCGCTAACACTTTTTAAGGGATGTCCTTCCCTTTATCCGCCATAAAGCTTATTGACTGCTCAAAGCACCATTAAAGGGGGTCTCAAATGATCATCAGAGCTATCGCATTTGGAATTTTATGTGTCGCAATTTCTGCCTGTGTTACCGGGCCGCGCGGCGGTATCCAATCCGATCTGGTTCGGCTCGGCTTATCAAAAGACCGCGCCTCGTGTTTGGCCAAGGAAATGGATGACCGTTTAGACCGCGATGATATGCGCGATGTGAGTGATTTTCTTTCAGGGCTGCGTAAATCAGAGAGTGCGGGCAATATATTGGATACGTTCCTGACGATTGATAATCCGCGCGCAACGGCGGCATTCGCACGCGCCGGTATTTCGTGTGCATTCTAGCCGGCAGTAAATCATGGTGGACCTAAGAGGAAAGTTACCGACTGCATTTAGTGCGGTCAGTGAGGCGTTCGATAAAAACTTTCAAGAGTATGATGAGCTTGGCGCGAGTTTTTGTGTCATTCGCGATGGCGAGTGCTTGATTGATGTACATGCCGGGTTTCGCAATAAGCAAAAAACCGAACCCTGGGCCGATGAAACCATTGCTTGTATTTTCTCTTCTGGAAAAGCTGTTGTCGCGCAATTGATGGGCGAGGCGGTAACCGATGGTCTGTTTTCCTATAGCGATCCGGTTGCAGCCCATTGGCCGGGCTTTGCGCAAAATGGCAAATCTGAAATCACGATCGCGCAAATTCTCTCCCATCAAGCTGGCTTGCCGGGGTTTGTTGATGAAATTGACCCCAATGATTGGTTGGACTGGCAAAAAATATGTACGCACATTGAAGTGCTCTCTCCTCTATGGCCGCCGGGAAGCGCAAGTGGATATGCACCGCAACTCTTTGGATTTTTAGCCGGTGAGGTGTATCGCCGTGCTACGGGCAAAACCATTGGCGAGGCGATTGCAGCGCGCACGAGTGATCTGTTTTGCGGCTTGCCGGTTAATGAACAGGCGCGCGCAAGCGTTATGCCAAAGCCAAAGTCGGCTCCAGATCTGGGTGAGTTAAATCGCTACACGAAAGCTGCATTTTTAACGCCATGGTCATCGCCCGCAAAAGCAGCGCGTGCGGATTGGATGGCGGCGCAATTGCCCGGATCAAATATGCATGCCAATGCGCGCGGCCTTGCGAGTTTTGTTCACCCACTGGCAAATGATGGTGTGGGCGTGGATGGTAAGAGGCGTCTCAATGCAAATGTTATTGGCGAGATTTTTACTCCGCAATGCTCCGGGAACGATCTTGTATTGCCGTTTGAGATAACATGGGGCACCGGGGCGATGATCAATGAGCATTTGCGCTATGGTCCTAACCCCAAAGCGCTGGGTCAATCTGGATTTGGCGGTTCTGCCGTGGTGATTGACCCTGATCAACGCATGACCATTGCCTATGTGATGAACGCAATGTCACCGCACTTGGTTGCCGATCCACGTAGTCTGACTCTAATTAATGCTGTCTATAAAAGTCTTTGAGGACTAACCTGCAGACGCTTCAGAGTCTGACGATTTGACATCAATCACATGAACATTGTCTGCATCGGTGGCCTCATTGGTGAGCGGCATATTTGACTTGCCGTTAAACCGTGCGCCTTCTTCGATAATTACGGACGGGCTTTCCAGGTCACCTTCGACAATTGCAGAGTCGTTCAAAATAATCCGGTGGCTCGCGGTAACGGTTCCGACGACTTTTCCGTCAATCTCAACTTCACCAGCAGTGACTTGACCCGTGACGAGTGCATCTTTGTCGATGATTATCCGGTCATCACCGTCAAGATTGCCTTCAATCTCTCCAGCAATACGGCTAACACCCTTACAGGTAACCTCACCCTTCATGCGGCTGCCAACGCCAACAATCGTTGTACAAGTTTCTGTGGAGCCGAATTTCGAGCCCATGGAATTAATTTTATCTAACATTGTACTGACCTAACTTGTTTTACTGCACTGACACATCATGCCCTATCGGGGAGTATGCAAGTTGCATTCCCGATGGATAAACCCGGATTGAACATGAGTATTGCAGCTAAATCTTACACAATGCTGAAATCCAGATAAATGATTGTATGATTTAATTAATAGGGCTGGGAAGGGGGAAATTGCGCAAAAGCCAGTCTGAGATTAAAGCGCAAAGCGCCTCTGGCTTTTCCCACATGACCCAATGTCCACACGCATCAAGGTGGCGGCGTTCCAAATTGGGAACCAGATCATCCATCTTTTGGGACGCTTCTGGTGGCAAGAACAGATCCAGCTCAGCGCCGACCCACAGTGCAGGCTGCTCGACCACCAGATTGCGCGTGTGCATAATCTCCCAATTGGTGTCGATATTTCGGTATAGATTGCACCCTCCGTGAAAGCCGCTATGGCGATAGGCATTCACGTAGACATTTATATCATCATCGCTAGCAAACGAGTCGCCGGGTGCTGGCGCGGGACCGTTTTCGATGCGACCGATCAGATCGTAGATTTTCGGGACAAGGGACGGCCAGTTTTTGCGGGGCGGAGGGGGGCGAAACATAATCCGAAAGAATTTTTCTTCCTGGCCGGTAAAAACCGCCTCTGCCTCGCCGATTGGCTGGAATCGCACACAATAATAATCGGGCCCAAACCGCTTTTCCATGATGCCCAATGGCGGCACCGGCGGCGCAGGCAAATGGGGCGTGCACAGGCCAATAATGCCTAAAACCCTCTCAGGGTGTAAAACCGCCATAGGCCAAACCATGGCACCGCCCCAATCATGACCACAGAAAATGGCTTTTTCCGTCTCAAACCCGTCGAGAATCGCCGCGAGATCATCGGTCAAATGACGAATATCATAGAGAGCGGGATCGCTGGGTGCCTCAGAATTTCCAAAACCCTTCACATCCGGCACAAGAACGCGGTAGCCCGCGCGCACCAAAGGCTCAATTTGGGTCTTCCAGCTATAGGCGATATCCGGCCAACCATGGACGAGCATGATTGTAATGGGGTTCTCTTTTTCGCCATATGGTTGTGGCTTGAACTCATAAACGGCGAGCCGGGCATCCGGGCCTTGGATGTATGTGGGCTCGGGAAAGCCGGGATAGGAAATATGAGCCATTCTTGATGATTTGACCGGTGGATCGCTGATTGCAACCCGCTTGTGCAGTTGGCGTTTCACGTGGGATTGGCCCCCAGCGATCAAATAAGCGTGAAAAACGCCAAATAGTTCCACTTTGGTCACAATTTGCCCGAAAATAATTAGGAATATCAAATTCTATATTGACGATTTGGCGTTTAAAGCTAACAGCCAACTCGCTGGAGAAAATTCGATAGGGGCGACTATGCTTTCCCGTTTTGGGACTATCAATCCATCTATGGCGGCCAGCCCAAATTTGGGTCGGGCCTCATATTCTGTTGTGGCGGTGCTCGCCGCGACAATGATGGTGGGTATGCCTGTGGGCGCGCAAACTCAGACAGAGACCCCAGCCGATGATGCCCTTTACCAGTCGAGACCGGTCGACCAGGCAACGCCCCTTTATCAGCCGACAACCTCGACCGTTAAAAGTGGGTCGATTGTTGCGCTATATTCACGCCCCTCAAATCCCTTTAATGCCTTGGTGGGTAAGCCTCGCGTTCGCCGGGATGAAAATAGTGTTGTGAACCGTGTCCAGCGTTTCGTCCTGTCGGAGGGCGAGCGTGCGTTTTTGTTTCAAGAATCTGCCAATGGCGCGCGCATTCAGTTCCTGTGTGATGACAAGGATGAGCGCATGGAATGTCAGGTTGAGCCGAATGGAAATGCGGAAGAAATCTATCAACTGCAAACGACTCGGGCACCGCGCGGCGACGTGATTTATAAAAATGCATCCGGGCAGAC
>CAYQXV010000023.1:24200-51545 GCA_964421675.1 uncultured Caulobacterales bacterium | reverse complement strand
GAATCTTGCCGCCCCGACCATTCAGACTACTCATCAAGCATTATTGAGTATGTAAGATCCGCACTTAGTTGTTGCGGCGTCGACCGAAGCCAAAAATTCCGCGTCTTCTGCGTCGCTCGCGCGGCTGGGAACGCTCGCGCTCGCGGCGTTCGGTTCGGTCTTCATCTCTGCTGCGGCGATTAGTGCGACGTGTGCGCTCGCGTGCGATACGGCTAAAGCCGCGATTAACGTCAGCATAAAAATCAAGCAGTACCGGTTCGTTTGTAATGGTAACAGCCGGGTAGGCACCGGCTAGCTCTACAAGGGGCAATCCCTGATGGGCTGCGGTCATATAGGTTGACCAAATTTCCGCAGGGATAGAGCCGCCCGTAATCTTATCCATGCCGTTATTTTTGTCATTACCTACCCACACACCAGTGATGAGCTGGCCGGTATAGCCAATAAACCAGGCATCGCGCCAATCATTGGTTGTGCCGGTTTTGCCCATCGCAATTCGATTACCAAGCGTTGCGCGCCGGCCCGTTCCTGTAAGCATTACCTGATAAAGAAGGTGGTTTAGGTCTGCGCCAACCTCTTTGGAAAAGATGCGGGTCGATTGTTCTGGGGCATACTGATAAAGAACTTGCCCTGTTTCATCGCGGATCGAGTCGATAATGTGGGGGCGCACGCTGGTGCCCTGGCGCGCCATGGGAATATAGGCGGCAGTTAATTCCTGTAGGGTCAGGTCCGTTGCGCCAAGCGCAATAGAAGGGTGAGGATTGAGATCAGAGGTGATGCCCATACGTTTGGCAACGTCAATCACCTTGTCTCGGCCAATTTGCTCGCTCACTTGAACGGCAACCGTATTGATTGATTTCGCCATCGCTTGGGTCAGCGCCATGGGGCCAGTAAATTCGCCAGAATAATTTGACGGTTCCCAGCCATCAATATCGATTGGTTGGTCAACAAATCTTGATTGAGGCGTTAACCCAGCTTCAAGAGCGGCGATATAAACAAAGGGTTTGAAGGCAGACCCGGTTTGGCGTTTTGCCTGAACGGCGCGGTTAAATTGGCTATCGCGATAATCGCGCCCGCCCGCCAAGGCGCGAATGGCCCCGTCGCGATCATAGGAAATAAGGGCGGCCTGTTCGGCGCGGCGTGTAATTGCATCGGGCGTCAGAGCGGCGCGCAAAGCTGCTTGCGCATCGATCTGCATTTTTGGATCAAGGGTTGTTGAGATTATTAAATCGCCATCATGAGCGCCCACAAGTTTATTGGCTTGGGATGCGACATAGTCAAAAACATAACCAAGCTCGGGACTGATTTCATTGGCGGCAAGAACGGCGGGGTTGAGCGTTGCTTCGCGCGCTTGAAAGGGTGTGATGGCTTTAATGTCGAGGAGATTGTTTACAACTTCGAGACTGCGTGCTGCGGCGCCGTCAAGATTTTGCGTCGGCGCAAGACTGGACGGTGCTTTTGGCAGTCCGGCAAGCATAGCCGCTTCGGCCAGCGAAACATCGCGTGCAGATTTATCAAAATAGGTACGCGCCGCGGCCTCAACGCCGTAAGCCCCAGCCCCCAGATAAATTCGGTTTAGATAGAGGGAAAGAAGTTCATCTTTTTCATAGCGCCCCTCCAGCCATAGAGCGAGCAAGGCTTCGCGCAATTTGCGCTTATAGGTGCGATCAGGTTTTAGAAAAAGATTTTTGGCCAGCTGTTGTGTGATGGTTGATCCCCCCTCCACAACCCGGCCCTCGCGATAGTTTGTAAACGCAGCCCGTAGCGTGCCGCGCAGGTCAACGCCGAAATGTTGGTAAAACCGTCGGTCTTCCGTGGCTAGAAATGCGGCCACCAGATAGTCGGGTAGTTCGTCAACGCTTACCGCTTCCCCGTAGCGCGCGCCGCGCGACATCATCTCGGCTTCATTGCGATCCAACAGGACAATTGAGGTCTGGCGGTTCTTGTTCCAAAGATCGGTTCCGGGTGGCACCTGAGGCGCGATGGTAACGAAGGTATAAAACAACAATGCAATTGCGCCGGTGAAGCCAAGCGTAAAGCCGGTTGCCAAGGCTGGGCGTAAAATTGAAAAGGCGATCTTTCGCCACCGGGGCGGGCCCTGTTCATCTGAGCTTTGGACAGGCGGTGTGCCACCAAGGGGTGCGCCCTGATGGCCCCGGAGATGTTGGGTTTTCGCGGGATGAGACAAGCCCTGTCCCCCTGCCGAATGGGCGTCGGCGGGTTGACGCCACGCACCGGGGAGGCGCAAACGTGGCCAGGAGGAGGGCTGGTTCTTATCGCTGCTCATCTCTACTATCTATTCCCCAACACTATGCGATGCACAAGAGGCGCAACGATGGCGCGACTAGGGAAATAGCCGGAAAAAGGTGTGACCTTGAAAAATGCTCATAATAATTCGCCAAATCAGGCGCGTTTTTGGGAGGAAAAGCCTCTCGATGAGATGAATCGCGCTGAATGGGAATCACTCTGCGATGGATGTGGGCGATGCTGTCTGGTGGTTTTGCGCGATGATGAAACGGACGAAATCCACGAGACGGATGTCGCCTGTAGGTTGTATGATTGCAAAACAAGGCAGTGCCGTGATTATCAAAACCGCGCGCGGCTGGTCCCTGATTGTGTGACCATGACACCGGAACTGGCACACTCCCTCGACTGGATGCCCGCAAGCTGCGCCTATCGCCGCCTGGCGCGCGGAGAAGGACTGCCCGATTGGCACCCCTTACTGACAGGCTCGCGCCAGAGCGTTGTAAAGGCGGGCATTGCCACATCCGCTAATCTTCTTTCCGAAGAAGAGGTTCACGAAGAGGATTTGCCCGACCGCGTGCGAGCCCAACGTAATCTTGGCTAGGCAATCTGGCAATCATTGAAAATTGAGTCTGGTCGCAAAACCGGCCTATACTCGCTGGATGAAACCAGAAATCATTCTCATCGGCGCTATCTTTACAGGGTTTATCATTCTTGAATTGCTCTTTACGCAATTTTTCCGCAAGCCCGGACAAACAAGAGCAGATGCAATCGTTGAATTTGTTAGTGCAGGGACGTTAATGTTACTGACACAACCCGCGGTTCTGGCGGGCGGGTATGCGATCGCAAAATTTATCGCGCCGGAGTCCGCCGGGATGTTAACGGCGTGGCCAGCAATCGGTGTGTTCGCGCTGTTTTTGGTGTTTGACGATCTTACCCAATATTGGTGGCATCGGCTTTCCCACACATATGCCTGGCTCTATAAACTCCATCGCCCCCACCATAACGCGTCTTATCTGTCGATCCGCGTGGTGTATCGCAATAATTTATTTTATTATCTATTGA
This sequence comes from uncultured Caulobacterales bacterium, assembly GCA_964421675.1. Lineage (GTDB taxonomy): Bacteria > Pseudomonadota > Alphaproteobacteria > Caulobacterales > Parvularculaceae > CALLPQ01. The sequence continues at coordinate 48,239 of CAYQXV010000023.1, read as the reverse complement.
TGCCGGGCCTGTGGTTTTCCGGCGCGTTGATTTATCTTGGCGGTGCTTGGGTTTATGCCGTGTACATCGTCATAAAAATGAGTGTGATATTCGGTGCCCACTCCGATGTACGATGGGATGCCCCGCTATATAAAATCAAATGGCTTTCCCCGCTTATGTGGGTGGTGGAACGCACCATATCCACACCGGCAACCCATAGTGCCCATCACGGGAAACATAAATGTGATGGCGTTACTCACTATAAAGGAAATTACGGAAACCTGCTGTTTTTCTGGGATATCCTTTTTGGTACAGCAAAGATAACGCGCCGCTATCCAGAGAAATTGGGCGTTGAAAATCTACCGGAAACAAGCGCGGCCGAACAGCTTATGTGGCCACTCATTCGCGCGAAGTAATTTCCCGTTATGATCCTTTTTTGCGGATCACGACCTCTTCGGCGAGCATTTTGTGAACCGGGCATTTATCGGCAAACTCGGCCAGGCGCGTGCGTTGAGCATCGTCAAGGTCGCCGCCAATGGTAATTTCTTTTTCTAAGATGCGCGCCGCATGGGCATCTTCGCCTGTTGCTTTTTCGATGGAGACTTGAACGTCATCGAGCGCCCAGCCTTTGCGGTTGGCATACATTTTCATTGTCATAACACCGCATGCAGCAAGCGCGGCCTCTACAACCCGGGTTGGATTGGGGCCTAGATCATGACCGCCTTCTGCTTTGCTGGCATCAATTGTAAAGGCAAACCCGTCCATGGAAACTTGCGTTGCATACCCATCGCTTCTGACGAGGCGTGCTGCGGAGCCGCCCGCGGGCGCTTTAGGCGCTGCGAATGTGTCTGTATTCGCGCTTGATGGCTGCGCTAAGTCTTCAGCGGCGTTGGACAGGTAACGGGTTGCCCAGCTTGCAATAACATCAGCGGCATACTGAGCATCCTCAGTTTTTGACAAGAGATGATCGGCTTGGTCAAGGCTGACAAAACTTTTCGGATGCTTGGCGGCCTGAAAAAGAGCTGATGCATTTTCTATACCGACGGTTTGATCAAACGGAGCATGCAAAACGAGCAGGGGACGGTCCAGCTGTGCGGCTGCATCGCTAACATGTTGACTGGTGAGATCGTCAATAAATTGTTTCTTGATTGTGAAAGGCCGACCGGCAAGGCGCACTTCGGCAACGCCTTTGGCTTCAATTTCAGCGCGCTTGTCGCCTAACTGATGCACCACATGATCGGCTGCCGACGGAGCGCCGATTGTCACCACGCCTTTGACTTCTGGAATTTTTCCGGCCGCAGAAATCGCCGCCGCGCCGCCAAGGCTGTGCCCAATAAGAATGGAAGGGGCCTCAAACTCGTTCCGCAAAAAGTCCGCCGCGGCAATTAGGTCCTCAACATTTGACGAAAAATTTGTGTTCGCAAAGTCGCCTTCCGATGCCCCAAGGCCGGTAAAATCAAATCGCAAGACAGCAAAACCGCGCGCCCGCAAGGCGCGTGCAATTTCCCGGGCCGCTTTAATGTCTTTCGAACATGAAAAACAATGGGCAAACAGCGCAAAGGCTTTTGGCTTGCCGGAGGGTATCTCTAGCGCGGCGGCAAGTTTTTCTCCCGTATGGGCTTTAAATTCTGCTTTTTGCGCGCTGCCACTCATGGTGCGGTCTCCTGATTAAATGAACGTCCACTATGTATGTGCGGTAGCATATTGAACGAGCCAAGTCACAAATTCCGGTATTTCTGGGGGCCAACTTTGTGCCCTAGAAGAATATTGCGACGGATTGCATGCCTTCTGCTACCAGAATGCCCTCGCTATTCCAATTGCGCATGATCTGAGAGGAATATCCCTCATTTGCTGCGCTCATCCGGGTTTCAATCTCAAACCAGCCATCTTGGGTAGTTGGGGGGACAAGAAAGTTCAGTGTCCAGTTGATAGAGCTGATTGGGTCGAATGTTCTGGCAAGGGGCATAGCAGCGGGAGGCAATAGGTCTGCAAGGGCGATAAAGTTTGCAACATTATCGCTTCGCGAAGGGACGTCTTTGTGACGTGCCCACACGCGCATATATCCTTCATCACCTGCGAGCGGCCTGGCCCCGCCGACCAGTTTTACATCAAAATTGCTAAAGAACTGCGGCAGCACGGAGAGGGCTTCAGGCGGGAAAAATTCTTCAGCATCACCGGGCGAGCTTGATTGGGGCGCAGGCAGGGTTTGCGAGACAAGCGATGGGCGACCAGCGCCAAAGATAAATGTTGTTGTCGCAACGAGTTTGTCATCGCTAAAGCACTCAACATAGATCGAAACCACATTGCGCCCGCGCCGCAATAGGCGTGGTTTAAATATTGGTGCCTCGCCGACAGGGCCAATAAAGTTGGCGACCATAGATCGTAATGGCGGCAGATCATCAAAACATTTTTGAACAGCGCCATAAGCCAATGCCGTTGTTACACCGCCATAGGCTGTTCTGCCCTGGCGCCAATTCGCGTTAATTTGGCCGAAAATAGTATTGTCGTCCGCTGTGTCTTGCTTGAGCGCGTGGGTCAAACCATCAAAGCCAACATTCTCATCCATCGGTTTTGCTTTCATGTGGGTGTGCCGGAAGGGTCGGGCATGAATTCTCCTAACGAGGGTGCACACTAGCGTGATCATGAGCGCGGACAAGCTTGCGTCGCAGTCGGTTTTCCCGCAAGCTTTAGAACGCAATTTGATCGCGTCTTGGAACAGGATTTATGGGTAATATACTGCAATATAGTATTGAATGGCTGGGCCTTGTTATTCCGGGACTGGCGTTTGCCGGTGCCATTGCGTTCTTACTACGCGGCTGGCTTTCACGCTCGTTCTGGCACGGCGCGGCCGCATGGATCCTTGGTATCATTATTTCCGGGGGCGTCAGCTTTCTTATCGTCTGGTTGGTGTCTATGAAACTGCAAGCCGGTATTGATGAATGTTGGGCTAGTCCCAATGATGGGGATTGTGCCCATAATGTATGGATACTTGGACCGTTTACGATTATCGGCTTAATCAGTACGGGTCTTTGGATAGTTGGCCCGCCATTAAACGCGGTATTTACGCTGTTTAAACGGATGGCAAGAAGCGGAGCGCCAGCATGAGTGATTCACAAACCGACACTGTTATTAATATCCCTAATGCGTTCAAGAAAATTGATGCCCCGTGGGACCCCCATGTGGCGGGGGACGTTAACAATGCACAAGTTAAAATTGCCAAACTTTCCGGCGCATTCGATTGGCATGCGCACGAAAATGAAGATGAAGCCTTTTTTGTGATCAGCGGCAGTTTTGATTTGGAACTGCGTGATCGAACATTGACGCTTGGTGAAGGTGACTTTTTTGTTGTGCCACGCGGTGTTGAGCACCGGCCGGTGGCTCACGAAGAATGTTGTGTCATGTTGATTGAGCCTGCATCAACCCTCAATACTGGCGATCAGCATACAGAAAAAACAAAGTCGACATTAAAACGCGTCTAGAAGGCGTTCCAGATAATCAATTTCATCTTCGCTGCGTCCTTGATCGCCGAGCCGTTTGCGCATTTTCTCGATAAGATCTCGTGTAATTGCAGGGTCCGCGCCGTCGGGTACATTCACATTAGACCCCGAGGTCCCGCCAATGGGCCGGCCTGATGGATCAAGTCCTTCGCCTTGTCCTTGCTGTTGTCCGCCAGACGATTGCCCCTGATTTTCGGCTCTGCGCGTGGCTTCAGATTCAGCAAGCGCTTGTGCGCCCTCTCTAAGCTTTGAAATGGCACGGCCCATTGCAGAGTTTGCCGTGCCTGTGCGCCCAGCGCCTAATGCATCGCCGGCGCGCTCCATAGCGCCAAGGGCTTCTTCTAATGCCTGCTGGGCTTGTTGGGCCTGTTGTCCCTCGCTGCCTGACGGATCGGCGCCTGCATTGGCATTTTGTTCACCGAGTTGTTCAAGCAATTTTTCTAACGCGTCTGCTATGTCTTCTTGTTCTTGCGCCAGATCGTCATTGCCTGTTCCTTGCGGGTCTTGTCCGCTTTGCTGGCGTTCAAATGCGCGGTCCGACAATTCGCGCTGTCTTCCTATCAAGTCGCCAGCTTGATCGCTTGGGCTATTATCATCGCTAGCGCCTTCGCCGGGGCTGGGAACACCGTCTCCGCCGCCGCCGCCTCGGCTCAAACGTAAATTCTCTAGCAGACTTTCAAGATCGCCAAGGACCTGGCGCGCCGCACCGTTTGCCCCATTGTCGGAAAGCTCATCAATCGCTTCGAGCATTTCATCGATTGTACTGCGGCCAATTTGTTGACTATCGCCGCCTGACCCGCCGTCTTGAGGAACGCCTGCTTGAGCGAGTGCTTGTAGATAGTCCTGGATGGCTTGATCGAGATCTGCATTTCTCTGGTCAATAACCTCAGGCGAAGCATTGGCTTCAAGGGCTTGGCGCAGCGCTTCAAACGCTGCTTCTAAGCGCCGGCGCGCCAGTTCCAGCGCTTTATCTTCCAGCTCAAGGGCTAGCGGCCATAAATGATCGACAGTTTCTTGTTGAGTCTCCCGCGAGCTTCCCTGAACGCGCCAAAAGGCCGTGCGCATCATAAGAAACTCGGAGGTATCCTCGAAAAACTCTTCGGGCAGCAATGTCAGTGCATTAAATGCATCGCGCGCCAATTGTATTTGGTCATTGGCAACAGCCAGGTTCTGACGTTGCTCAATAACGGCTTTGGCAAGCGGGTTAAAAAAGGTCCTATCAGGAAGTTCCAGTTTTGCCTCTTCACTCTCGCCGGTTTGGCCGCTTCCATCTTCAACGATAAGCCGTGCAAAGACAGTAAGGCCTGCCCAAGGGTCGCTCTCTAGTCTAACGCTGGTTTTCCGCTCACCGGCGGCGCCATTAACGCTGTCCAGTTCAATGACCCTTTCGTCCGCAAGTGACATATCTTCAAATGGCGGCGCATCAAGAGGGCGCTCTTGATCTGGGTCAAGACGAATATGCAACCGGGTTGCGGTGACGCCATAATCATCATCGATAGAATAATTCAGGGTGAGTGATCGTTTGTCGTCGCCAACGGGATCGGTGATAAAGCCGACGGCAGGCGCGCGATCTTCCAGCGCCAAGATTGGCCATTGTCCCTCATCGCGTCCCAGCTGCAATGTCAGTAAGCCATTCGTCTCGATCGGGATGGTTTTGCGTAGGGAACGGCTATTTTGGGCCTCGTCGTCACGCTCATTTTCCGCTTTGGTCCGCACTCCGTCAGTATCGGTATAGGATAGGGTAGCACCGCGCTTCCCATTAATTTGTGCAATGACGATTGACCCGGATGGAACGTCAATTTGGTCTGCCAATCCGCCAAGAGGCTCGCCCGCCCGTGCAAGATAGAGCGGTGCGCGGCCCGTATAGGCGGGGGGCTCAATCCATACATCAGCCTGTGTGGCGATGGCGGAGACCACCCGGCCGGGAATAAATCCTGACCCGAGCCGGTACCACCGATCTTGCCCGGCAAGGACCAACCCGACGATCATCAGCCCGATAAGGCAATAGCGCAGCGCAAAGGGGTCGCGTTCATCGGCGGTTGCGCGTGCCGATTTCAGGCGTGTACTGCGGACAGTTTTTTTTAGGGATTTTTGATGCGCACGCCAAAGCTGTGCTTGCATGTCGTTTTGCGCTTCGCCGCCAAACGGGGTGTCCTCCAAGCTTTGCAAGGGCATATGCCGAAAGGCACTATCATCCTCAAGCCGGGCAAGGGCAGCTGAGCGCGGCGGCCAGATAATTTCCCGCCCAAACCGCCAGATCGCATAGCCGGTCGCGGCAACGCCAAGCCCCAATGCGAGTGCATGGACAAATACCGGCACGACGCTCCACCCGCCAAACAGTGAAATCAAGATTATCAGGACAAGCGGTAACGCGATCGGCAATAAAGCTGGCCAAGTGGATTCCCAAAATAGCACATGTTGCGCACGCCAAACGGTTAGCCCCGACACGGATTTAGGCGGTGTCTGTGCCAAATTGGAACGGTTTATTGCGGCTTCATGCGTCATGTTTTTTGCAGTCTATCTGATCACGTTGGGTAAATCATCTGGTCGATTACGATTTTAATCGCAGCGGGCAGTCGTTTCGGCGCAGGGCGTGGGCTCTGGCAGGTATATGAATGGAAATTGGGGCCATTGAATGTTGTCTTTACTGTCTGAGAGCGGGCGTCAGCGCCTTAGTGCCTTTGCTACCAAAGAACGGTTAAAACCGGCACACCGTATTACCGCACTCGCGCTTGTTTTTCTGTATAATATGACTGGTTTTGCTGATATTTTGTCAACGCAGATCGCCCTTGCCTCAGGAAATGGCATTGAGGCCAATCCTGTAATCCGGACAGCGATGGAATCCCTGACCTGGAGCAATGGTTGGATTATTTTCAAATTGACGCTGCAATTACTGGTCTCGGCAATGGTGATTTGGTTCCCGCACCGCTTTGTGATGGCACTTTTTGCATTCGTCGTGGTGGTTACGGGCGCGGCAGCTGTTCAAAATCTATCGATTGGCGGTCTGCTATAGAGGTCAATTCGGGCACTTTAAGCAGACCCGATATAATCAAGCCCTCTTTTATGACCGTCATCATCCATGCCGTAGCCGACCAGAAAATCGTCCGCCTCGGCTTCAAAGCCCACATAATCGGCATCAATATCTTCACCGCGTCCGGTATTCTTGCGAACAAGAACCGCAATCTTTGCCTCGCGTGCTCCGCGGTCATAAACCATGCGTTTTGCAAAATGCAGCGAGCGGCCGGTATCGAGGACATCATCAACGAGCAGAACGGATTTTCCTTCGAGGTCGAGCGAGAAATCCTTTAGCAATGTTACGACGCCCGAAGATGCACGGGCACCGCCATAACTCGATAGTTGAACGGTATCGACTAAGGGGTCATGGCCGACGCGGGTAATGGCGCGCAACAAATCAGCAGCAAATATGATGGCACCGGTCAGAACCGGGGCCATGATAAAGTCAGCAGGTAAATCGCGGGCAATATCCTCAGCCATGGCGTTGGTGCGCGCGGCGATGTCATCGGCGGAAAAAAGTACTTTCATACACATGCTCTAGCGAGGTTATTGCACGGTGAAAAGGGCCCCGCGTGACAAAAATGCTGATCCCTATATTGGTAGAATACGCGCCTTGCTATGAAACTCTCGCTGCTAGGCAATGCATAGGTAAGGTGAGGCGCCGAGGGCTATCCCCCAGGTCGGCAAGCGCTTTGCTTTCTAACTCGGCCAGTTGATCGCCCTTACCGTCAAGGCGGGCTTTTTTGTGGGCAGACCAGGAGCGCGCAAACCCGGCAATCTGCGATGGCGTCCAGTTCAGGGCGCAGCTAAAGGCGGGCGTTGGGATCACCTCAAAGGGCATGGCTATTTCTTCTGGAATATAGCCCCGCCAACTTAGTCGATTGCCGTCGGACCAATAGGGCTCAAGCACGTTGAGAACTGGATCAAGCAATAATTGGTGTACCTCATCATCGGAATGGGCGCGGTGATAGGTCCACGCGCAGAAAAGCGCGTCCTTGCGCGCCACACGGCTAACTTCTTCCCAGAAGAGACGATGGTCAAACCAATGCAAGGCCGTTGCAACGCAGATGGCGTCAACGCTGTTATCGGGTAATCCAGATTGATGGGCGGTCGCTTGTTGATATCGAATCTTTGGGTGTGCGTGTGCCTGACTAATCTGGGCACTGTCTATGTCTGTGGCATAAACATCATCAAAGCGCTCTGCTAATGACAGTGCCGCTTGGCCAGACCCGGTTCCAACGTCCCAAACGGTTTTTGTTTGCGGGGCGTGGGCGGTTATCCAGTCAAAAAGGTCGCTGGGATAATGCGGGCGTGCGGCGGCGTAGGTTTGCGCTTGCGCCCCAAAACTTGTTGCGTTCTCCATGGCTATGTCTAATCTGCAACAGTATTTTAATCAATGCTGCCTTTGGGTTAGCAAATATGTCCAAATTGTCTTGCTATAATATCACACATAGAGATATAGACAGATTGTGAATTTGATCAGCGAATATAGGGCAGGGCAGATTACGGCCCCGCGACCAGCGACCATGATGATGGTGCTGGCCTTTTTGTTGTTTCACATTCTAACCATCACCCATGCTGCCAGTGCCGTTCATGACGACAGGCACGAAATTGATTGTGAGGTCTGTGTCCTTGCAGATCGCAAAGAAAATCAGGGTGAGACGGTTGCCGACCATGACGACAATGGGTCTGCAGATGCGTTGGAAAGTTTCTTCGCATTACTGCCGCTTTATGTATTAGAGGATGGATCTTCAAACCAGCTTCGTCCTACCGATTATGGGACGACACCAATTTATGGTGAGGAACATCGTCCCGCCTTTGTACGCGGTCCTCCTACGATTATCTGACTTTTTTTCGCTAAAATTTCAGAACAGCAGACCATGCGAACCGAGTGAAACACTCGGCGATGGCGCTGCAAACGGATCGTAAAAACCATGACAAAATCTATACTTAAAAATACCGTCTTTAGTGCCACAACATTAATCGCGATGAATGCGCTTGTGCCAACAGCTCATGCTCAGACATCCAACAATGAAGATGATACGCCTGTTGAAACCGGGCATATTGATCTTGATGAAATCGTTGTAACAGCAAGCCCGTTCTCGCGCCCCTTAGGGCAAGTGATCGCAGGTGTGACGATTTTAGAGGGTGAAGACCTTCAAGAGCGACTAGAGAGTTCAATTGGGGAAACACTGCGCAACGAACCTGGTGTTTCATCAACATTCTTTGGTCCCGGCGCTTCTCGTCCCATCATTCGTGGTTTGGGCGGTGACCGTGTTCGCGTATTGGAAGACGGCATTGGAACGTTCGACGCGGCGCAAACATCGCCTGACCATGCGGTTCCGGTTGAGCCGGCGCTTGCACAAAAACTTGAAGTGTTTCGCGGTGCAGCCTCACTTTTATACGGCAGCTCAGCGGCTGGCGGTGTTGTGAATACCGATACGGGGAAAATCCCGTCCAGCTTGCCTGAAGGCGGATTTGATGGCGCTGTGCGTTATTCCCATTCAACGGTCAACAATGCTGATGAGATTGCGGTGGGGACAAATATCGCCCTGGGTCAAATTGTTCTGCATGGTGAATATTTCAACCGGGATGCTGATGACTACGAAATTTCGGGGCTGAATGGCTCTGATCAGCTTATCGATGCGCTTGCAGCGGCAGCCGCAGCAGACGGTGAAGATTTCGATCCCGATGAGCGGTTCACCGACGGTATTGTTGAAAATAGTGATTTGGAAACAGATGGCGGTTCGGGTGGTCTGTCCTTTATATTTGATCGCGGCTTTATTGGCGCGTCATTTTCTATCCTGAATTCAAACTATGGTGTGCCTGCCGGTATCCTTACCGAGGAAGACCTTGAAGAAGGTGAGGAGGGCGAAGAAGGCGAAGAGGAAGAGGGCGAAGAAGAAGGTATCCGCATCGACCTCAAGCAAACCCGTTATGACATTAAGGGTGAGTTAGAGCTTGGCGGTGTTTTTGAGAAAGCAAAACTACGCCTTGGCTATGGTGACTATCGTCACTTTGAGCTGGAAGGTGATGAAATTGGAACGCTGTTTGAAAATGATGAGTTTGAGGGCCGATTAGAGCTTGTAACCAATCCGATTGAGAATTTTGGTGGCGAGATACGCGGCGCCTACGGTGTTCAATTCAGAATTCGTGATTTTGCAGCATTTGGTGCGGAGGCTTTTGTACCACCATCAGATCAAAACCAGTTTGGTATTTTCGCCCTGCATGAATTTAGAAAAGGGAACGCAATTGTAGATCTCGCCTTGCGTTATGAAAGTGTCAGCAATGAAACCGACACATTTATTGATGATGAAGACGCAACGCCGTTTGCGGTAGACAATGATTTTGATCTGTTCAGTGTCTCAGGGGGCGTCGGATTTAACGTCTCGGAAAATGTCTTTATCGGCGCTAATGGCTTCCGCACGGAGCGTGCTCCTTCTTTGGAGGAAAGCTTATCGTTCGGTCCTCACCTTGCAACGCAAAGCTTTGAAGTTGGCGATCCAACTCTTGGCGAAGAAACCGCAACGGGAATTGAGGGAACAATACGCGGAGAATTTGGCCCGTTCACGACAGTGCTAAATGGATTTTACACAAACTATGATGATTTCATCTTCGAGCGCGAAACCGGCGGCATTTTAGACGGCTTACCCGTGTTTGCATTTGTGGCGGAGGATGCGAGTTTCCGCGGACTTGAAGCACAAATTGATCTCGATCTTGGATCTATTGATGCTGGATCGATTGGTGCAGTTAGCTTTGCCGGGCATGGTCAGGTTGATTATGTGCGCGCAACATTGAGCGATGCCATTGATGAGAATGTTCCGCGCATTCCGCCATTGTCATCATTGGTTGGTCTTTCCGCCTCCAACACATTCTTCAGCCTTCGTGCAGAGCTGGATTATACGTCGGGACAGGACCAGATAGCTCCATTTGAGTTGGCGACAGACGATTTTCTTTTCGTCAATGCGTTTTTAACGCTTCGCCCATTTGGAAAGCGTCACAATATCGCGTTTGATATTCGTGCACGTAATTTGGGTGACTCAGAAGGACGCGTCCACGCATCCTTCCTGAAAGATACCACGCCATTGCCAGGGCGTGATATCCGGTTCGTTGCTCGCGCAGCGTTCTAAATCGTCACTACTTTAAGGGCAGGCGGAGCAAGCGTTCATGTGCCGTCAGGTACAACATTGTTCCGCCATTGCCTATGGTGACGTTCGCGACACGAGAACCGGGATCAATAATGCCCAGTAACGTACCCGACGGTGTTAACACATGAATACCGCCGGGGCCGGTTACAAAAATTGTCCCATCGTCTGCAATATCAAGACCGTCAGGTGCACCGACTTTTTCCGCGGCAACGCTGACAGCATAATCATAAAATTTAACCGGATTTGAAACCGTTCCATCGGCGGCTAGCGAATAGGCCATAACTGACGGGCCAAAAGAATCGGTGACATAAAGTGTCTTTTCATCTGGCGACAAGGCAATACCATTTGGCATCGCCACATCATCAATAATCAGGTGGGTGAATCCGTCAGGATCAAGCCGGTAAACCCCATTAACAGGCTGCTCTTTATCGGGACTGTTGTCTCCGCCGCGCAATCCAAAACTTGGATCTGTAAAAAATATTTTGCCAGAGCTCGATAAAGCCAAATCATTGGGGGATGAAAACTTTTTCCCCTGATAATTATTAGATAAAATCGTTTCACCTTTAGACTTGAGATCCATGGCGATGATGGCGCGTTTGCCGTGATTGGCGACATAGATATGCCCCATTTCTTCGCCCATGATCAGCCCATTTGCGCCCGGCGCGGAAATATGAGGTACGTCTTGCGCTGGCGGGCCGGAGGGGTTCAAAAATTCTGATAGTCCATCATCAGTGGACCATTTCCACATTATGTTTCCCGGAACATCTGTAAACAGAAGATAGTTTTCGTCCTCAATCCAAACAGGCCCTTCAGACCAAGTAAAACCGTCGGCGAGTTGAACCATTTTTGCATCAGGGTCTATGATGCTGGCTAACCGATCATCAAGTTGCGTGATGGATCCGGCAGTGATTTGCGAACCGTTTTGCGAACAAGATGATACGCCTGTTAGCAATAAGGTTGACGCAAGCGCCGAGAATATGGTCGAGCGAAGGGGGGTGGATCGGTGCATGGCTAGTGTTCCTAAGTTGAAATCTGCCCGCAATTGCCTTCCGGCAAGCGCGCAGATCAAAGTGTTCAGCGCTATAGTAGCGCTGATTTTTTTAAAAACACTAGTATTTTACAGGCGTTGATTAATAATCTTGCGTAAGGTTATCGATGGCCTGAAAAATTGGCAATCGGCCTGCTGCGATCTTATCGCGAGAGGGAGCCGCTTGCCCCAACCGCGCACGATAGATCCACAAATTAGTCAAAACACTCTCCGCAAAATTTCGGCTTTCTGTATTGGGAATGGACTCGATAAACAAAAGCGGATCTTCAATATTCATCTGTGATTGCCAGCGCCGTAAATTTCCGGGCCCGCCATTATAGGCCACCGTCATATGCAACACATTGCCTTTTGCAGCGCTGTCAAAAAGGTGATTTACGTATTTTTGTCCGAGTTCAAGATTAAACGCTGGATCATATAGCCGGTTGCGCCCAGACGGTCTTTGTAGGTCGCGATCGCGGCCAATAAAGCTTGCGGTTCGCGGCATAAGCTGCATCAGCCCGCGGGCACCCACACGGCTGGTTGCTTGGGTTTTGAATTTTGATTCCTGACGCATCAACGCATAAAGCAATGCCTTATCTGTTTTGAACCCTTTTTGCGGCGCGTAATCGGGAATTGGATATAAAGATGCCTGCAAATAGTCACCACCCTGAGTAACGGGTCGGCCAAGAAGGGCAATATCAATTTGCGCCGCTGGTAGGTTCAAAGATGATGCAACCGCAATCAGGTCATAATCATCTTCAGGCTCAATGCGCCCATTGACCCAACGCAACTCAAGGTCAGCGTCTTGTTGACGGCCAACTTGTGAAAGAGCCGCTGCGCGTTTTACACCCGGATGCGCCGCTGCAAGGCGGGAAAACCCTTCGGTGGTGACGGCAGGTTCTGACCAATTATGATCAAAAGTGCGTCCCAGCTGTGACAAGGCAAGCTGCCCATAAAATGTAAATGGAAATTGCGCTGCGCGATCAAGATTGTCGTACACCCGCTCCGTAGCACCGCTCGCAAGCCCGGTGCGCGCTGCCCAATATGCAGCGCCTGAGCGTAGATCATCGGTTTGCCATGCAACATCGACCATTGACTGGAAGCGATTATAGGCATGGCTCATACGTCCTTCACGAAAGGCGATAAGCCCATCAATCCAGTATGACATCACTGCCGTGTCACCGGTTTGATCAGCGACACTCGACGCGATTGACCGTGCACGGTCTGTATAGCCTTGATAGTACAAACTTGCCGCTACCCAAGAGCGCATGCGATTGTATTGTCGCTCTGTAATGTCGCGACGCTGTTTTGTAGCATCAATATATTTCAATCCATCAAGGGCGCGCGATTTGTGAATAAGGTAGCGAACGCGGCCCTCAATCTGGCGCACACGCGACTCCCGTTTAATGGCATAATCATCGACAAGATCGGGATGTAAAGTCGTGCGAACTTTTTGACGCCATTTGCGCGGGACGGCGCGCCGCGGATTACTCGCACCACTCGGACGGCGTTTTACGGCGAGGGCATAAATATCATTGGCATCAGGATGATCTGCATAATAGGCCATCCAGGTTTTAAGCTCGCTAAATGAACTGCGCCATGCAGTTGGGTGCAGGTAGCGTTGTTTCTGGACGTAGCCCATCAAAATTTTATCATCGACTTGGCTGATGAGGCTGTCAGCGCTCGTCATGCGTCCTTGCTCTTGCAGGTCAAAGATTTCGCGATAAAGGCGAACATCTTCGTCGCCTAAAACCTGAAGGGGGTCGCTATAGGATACGGCTTGCGATTGCGCGATCAGCGTGGCGATATCGTTCGCGTGGCTGGGTGTGATGGCTGTTAACATCAACAGACACACGGAAATCACTTTTAAGGTCAAATGGCGCATGAGAATTAAGCCCTATGGTTCGTCTGCTACATTAACGTCTCGGTCACAAATGCTGAAAAATTGTTAACAGCGCTCATATGGTATGAAAAAGGGCCTTGATGGTTAATTTTTTCTTAAAGCCGCACGCACGAGCTTCAAATCTTCCCAGCTTTGTGCTTTTGCTGCTGGGTTTCGCAACAAATATGCCGGGTGAAATGTTGGCATGACCGGGATTGCCACATCATCATCAACGACAATTTCATGCCACCGGCCCCGGTTCTTCATAATCCCGGTTTTTCCCAACATCGCCTTTAGGGGCGATGCGCCGGCGACCATGAGTACTTTGGGCTTAACCAGCGCAATCAAGCGCTCTGCAAAGGGCTGGCACATCATGATTTCCTCGTCGCTCGGCGCGCGGTTGCCCGGCGGGCGCCAATAGATGACATTGGAGATTAAGGTATTGTCTTGGCGCGACTGGCCAATTGCATCGAGCATTTTATCGAGGAGGACACCGGCGCGTCCCACAAAGGGCTTGCCAATCCGGTCTTCATCGCGCCCGGGGGCCTCTCCCATAACCATTAACGGCGCGCTGAGATTGCCTTCGTAAAAGACGGTGCTGCGCGCGCCTTTTTTCAGGGGGCATCCATCAAATTCTCGGACCGCTTTGTCCAGCTCTTCAATTGTGTTGGCGTTTCGCGCCAGTATACGCGCCTTGGAAATGGCTTCGTCGGCGCTTAGATCGCCCGGATCGGCGCGCAAAATTCCAGTGCTCGGTTGTCTGGAGGACGGTGTTTTTAAGGGGTTAGCGCCAGTTTCGGTCTTGGGTCCTGGCGCGATTTTCGCCTGCATATTACCTACAGCACCCGGCACATTGCCGGGCTGATCGGAAAAATCACTATAAAAATCGCACGGCCCATCCCCCGTGACACAATCCACGCTCATATCCTGATACCAGTGCATCAGGGCGCGTAAGGCGGCGGGATCAGGAGGAGAGGATTGAGAGCGGGGCATCTTCCAGAGTGTAGAGCGCCAATGCGCGATCTGAAAGGGATAATTCACCGCAAAAATACCGGCATGGCGCGGGTCGCCGCGATGTTTTTGCCATGATGGTGAATACAAGGCCTTTTTAATAAGCTTTGTGCTATGACCTATATCCCCTGTTCCCTGATATGTGCCGGTCGTGGCGCATATAGCGAACGTTTTAGATGTTGGTGAATGATTGTTTATGCCCTCAATGGCGCCCTCTATGACCTCTCCAATTGTCAGGTCCTCGCTGCCGAAATTACCGGCAAGCGGGCCTTATCAATTGTTAAATGCCAGGGTGCCCATCGGCATGCTAGAAAAGGTGAGGGGCCCGGTCAGTCAAAAAGAGCGGGGGGATCATGAGGGGTTGGTGCGCGTAAATCTGGCAATTGATGCACGAGGGTCGATTGTCTCGATCATTGAGGGGCGCGACTGCGATATTGAGGCTGCGCGCAATGGCCCCAATATTGATCTGGATGGCCGTGTGGTGATGACGCGGTTAGCAGAGCTGCATACCCACATTGATAAAACACAGACATGGGAGCGCGCGCCCAATCTGGATGGTAGCTATAACGGGGCAAAAGCCGGGGCAAAATCTGATCGCTTGCAAAGCTGGTCCCATGAAGATGCTTATCGCCGCATGGCGTTCGCGCTTGCCAGTGCTTATGCTCATGGCACGCGCAGTTTACGAACCCATATTGATAGTCAGAAAAAAAGAACTAACCCCAGTTGGCGAGTCTTTGACGAGCTGCGCCGTGAATGGGCAGGGCGTATCCAGTTGCAAGGGGTTGTCTCGCTCGGCGTGGGTAAAATTATGGGGAAATATGGCGACCGCATTGCCTCCCTTGCCCAGGAATATGGGGCAGCTTTTGGCCCCGTCATCTACCCAACATCAAACCAAAGAGCAGAAATAACGCGGTCCTTTGAGCTTGCTGAACGGTACGGGCTCGCACTGGATTTTCATGTGGATGAAACCCTTGATGCGACGGCCAATGGATTATTGAACATTGCCGACATTGCGTTGCAGCGCGGGTTTAGCGGGCAAGTGGTATGCGGACATGTTTGCGCTTTATCCATGAAAGATGATGCGGAAATAAAATC
Organism: uncultured Caulobacterales bacterium; assembly: GCA_964421675.1. Lineage (GTDB taxonomy): Bacteria > Pseudomonadota > Alphaproteobacteria > Caulobacterales > Parvularculaceae > CALLPQ01. The sequence continues at coordinate 32,585 of CAYQXV010000023.1, read as the reverse complement.
AATTTTAAAACGCGTTCGCAAGGCCAATATAACAATTGTCAGCCTACCAATGACTAATCTTTATCTACAAGATCGCGATACGGGATCGGCTCCTATTTTTCGCGGCGCAGCGCCTATGCGCGCCATCGTCGATGCCCGTGTTCCGTTGGCGGTAGGCGGCGATAATTGCCGGGATGCGTTTCACCCTTATGGCGACTTTGATATGGTCGAAGTCTACCGTGAAGCTGTACGTATCGGACACCTTGATCGGCCCGCAGGCGAGTATGCGCGCTGTGTCAGTTCAATCCCGGAAGCGGCCATGGGCTTATCCGATCCCGCAATAATAGCGCGAGGGGCACTCGCGGATTTGATTGTTTTTTCAGGCCGTTCGCTTTCGCAAGTGTTTACCCGCTTAGGCGCGCCAAGACAGATCATTTGCGAGGGAAAACCGGTTATCGCGCCCCTGCCTGATTTTCCGATTACTCAGTAATTGTATCCACCGCGATAAAGAGGTGCCCGTTTTTACGGAGTCTTTTTTATATGACCTTGCGTGCGTGCCCAATTCAACATTTCTTTAAGCGCGCCGTCAAAAGGACTAGCCTGCCATCCAAGATCGATCCGGGCTTTATCGGATTGAAAGGCAACTTTTCGCCCGGCAAGACGCACACCGGTAAGAGGGGCTTTCGGCGGTTTTTGGGTAATGCTTGATACAAGTTTTGTATCAAAAAAACCTGCTGTCAGGGCAACCCAATAAGGGAGTTGCAGTTTAGGCATTGGTGTCTCGGTAATGCGAGACAGTGTTTCCAACAAAGTTGCCATAGGAACGTTTTCGCCGCCGAGAATATAGCGTTCATTGGTCTTGCCGCGATCATTCATCGCAATAAGGCCGCGCGCCAAATCATCCACCGGGACAAAGTTTAAAAGACACTCAATGGATGCCGGAGTTTTTCCATTCACAAAGTCCAGAATCATCTGCGTTGGCGGTGTCACATTAACATCGCCCGCACCCAATGGTTCGGTAGGAATGGCGACCATGGCGCGCATGTCGCTTGGCGCATTATCAAGGACGAATTTTTCCGCGCGCCATTTTGATTTAGGATAAGGACCAAGCATGGCTTCGTATGGCAATTGCGTTGTTTCATCGGCATTTGAATGACCGATGATCGTATCTTTGCCAACCAGAGTTGTGAGGCTAGAGCAATGTAAAAATGTCTTTACGTTCTGCTCGCGCGCCGCCTGAAATATTGTCTGCGTTCCAATATGGTTGATGACATCAAATTGCGTTGGGTCCTTGCTCCATAACTGGGCGTTCCCGGCAAGGTGATAGACGATCGTAATATTATGGCACGCGGCCTTTGCGGTGGCTGGATTGGTGATCGAGCCTTTTACGAACTCAATGTCTGATATTTTAATGTCGTCATCATGGGGATCATCGAGATCAAGAACGCGAACCTTTGTTCCTTGTTCTAGTAAGGCGCGCACCAATGCCTTGCCGACAAAGCCGGCACCGCCCGTAACAAGTGCGAAATCTCCTACTGCGCCGCTTTGCAAACGAGAAGTCCCTTATCAGTAACAGAGCCTAGTACCAAAATATTGTCGTGCCGTGCACCAACAGTCGCCGCCTGAAATTGCTTGCCCGATGGATCATCGTAAAGCAGCGTGACGTGACGGGTATCTGGATCAACAGAAACAATCCGGCTTCCTGCCCGCCCCCACCCTAGTTTGCGGTGTAAGCCCATTTTAAAAAGCGAAGGATGGACCGCAGCGATTATTTTACCGTCCTGACCGAGTGTCAGATTATCTGGCCCGCCAGGCACTTTTACGGTTCCAGTAGGCTCTAGAGATCCGTCATGATTGGGGCGCAAAAAATGCAATGCCTTATCGCGTGTTGCGGCCAGAACCATTTTCGTTTCGCCCAGCGCGATGAGGCCGTTTGCGTGGCGAGCTGTTTGAAAAAATGGGCGCGATGTGTTTTCACCAACGATACCGCTGCGCGGAAGATTGAAAATATCTTCCATTCGCCCAGACCAGTTACAATTGGCATGATCAAAAGAGACGAGCACGGTTGATTTGTTCGTAACCAGATCGTTTGCCGCACAATGGGTTTTAGTGCTCTGCGTAATAATGATAGCACCCTTTGCCCCGACACGGCGAATATGAGAGCTTTGCTTCCAGTTTTTCCCAATTTTTTTGAAGGCACGATTAATGAATACAACTTCATTTGATTGCTGATCAAGCGTGATACCATGAGGGCGCAATCCCCCTTCGACATCCTCGCGCCTAATGAGTGATTTTAACGACAACTCATTGGGCATTGTAGAAAGCGTTTCAAAATTGACTTTGTAAAGACCGCCTTCGGGAATTTTGGATGATGATTTGCGGCTCGCCGATTTTTCCACAGCGCGGCGGTCGTAGGCTGAAATAAAGAGATCGCCATTTTTGTGATCTATCGCAATATCTTCGGCGCCAACAATAAGCGCGTTCGTGTCATTGTCTCGTAAGGTAATGGGGCGGCACATTGCAGTCGAGAAAACCGGCTCTTTCGATGAGCGTTTGGCTGGCGCGGTGTTGGTTTCTCGATTTTTCGACGTCTCTAAACGCGAACTGTGCTTACCGCTGATTTCGGCATTGCCAATGGTTAAATCGGCTGTGTCTGCATGAATTGTAGGAAATGCGGTTAGCGCCAATAGGCCCAAGCTAATCAGGGAGAGGCTAGTTTGAGAAGGCCTGCGAACGCGGTGTGAGGCGGCACCAAATTTGCCAGCTAAATTACCCATAAGACCCCCAATCTAATTTCGCCTTAGGGTAATATTTTCTTTGGCTGAATGCAAACCCAGAATATCCACATTGGGGGTCAATCATGGCGAAGCTGCGCACAAGCGCCCATTGCTATATGGCTGCGTTATTGCGCATTTTCATATCCCCACTTGTTGAGGAAATAGCCCCAGCGATCATTCACCTGTTGGCCAGCTTTTTGGGTGGGTTCGAATTTGTTTTTTTCAAATGACTGCACGGAATTTAGATAGGCTTCAAATTGTGGGCGGCTCGTTTCAAACCCAGGAAGATTCAAGGCGCGATAGATGTTCTCCACAGTGCCTATGGGATCGGTATCAAGGGCGTCATAGCCAATCTCGATAAACTGATCGTCGCTCAGACCTTCCGCATCTTTTTCAAGGGCATGCATCATGCGCGGGTAGATGGAGAGTATCGCCTCGTCAATATTGACATGATCATAACCTTGTAAGGCAAATTGACCGAGCAGTTTTGTGTAAAAATTCTGCATAGAGCGGAAAACTTGATGGGGATTGCGATGGATATGAATAAACTTCGCAGTTGGAAAGAGGCGTCTTAATTGTGCTAACCGCGCTGTATAAACCGGGTTTTTAATAAGCATTGGTTTTTCGTCATTATACAGATAAAGCTTGCGCATTAAATATTGAAACCGCTCTTCCCATTGATCGATTTCTGATTTGGTACAGCCATCGAAAAAGATTCCACGGTTCAGATAGTCTGCAAAGTCGCTAGGAAAGTAGATGCCATGGTAAAATGAAAGCGGGGACATATTTGCCAGCGCAATTTCATCTTCTTGCGGGCTGTCGGGATTAACCGGGATGTTGTCTATATAGCGGTGGCTGGGCAATGCGCGTTCAAGGACTGGCTTAAAAAGGCGCCCAAGCCCAAACAGGTCCCATGGCAGGCCAGTTGCGACGGGCGGCACATAGCCCCATTCGTCGCTCTTTGTCATCAAATTATACAAATGGGTGGTGCCCGACCGCCAATGCCCCAGGATAAATACGGGCGGCACCATGGCTTCAGCATCGGGCAAGCGTGTTTCCAGCCATACCTTTTCTGCAAGCGAGAAAGGCGCGCGCGCCAGCGAGGACAAGCCAATCATTGCGCCCTGTAGCGGTTTTTGAGGCAGGCCCGACCGGCCGATCACGGCCGCCAAAGTACCAAGATTTGCACCATTTAAAGGATGTGCCATGGGGTCCTTCTTTCTCACCTAACTTTTGGCCTTATTTTTAGCCTGAATTTGCCAGGGTCGCGATGTAGCTGATTGGTGGATGGCTGGCCACCCGTCAGCGCGAATTTGCACAAATTGTGGTCGTCAATACGCTGTTTCACCCGCCCCGGGCGACGGCAAGACAATAAACAAGACGTTAATGATATTGTGTAAAATTTAACGAGTGAAAACCTTGCAGGCCGCGCCAGTCGCAATGAGCTTGTATAAATCAATGGGTAGTTTGGCTTTTGGGTTCCGTGATGGGATGCCTCTTATTTGCAGACTTCCTTATGTGCGGTGTTCGGTAAAACGATGTTTGTGATAGTACGATGGTAAACAAAATCGGCCCGCCCGCTCATAAATTTGCAGATCAACGAGCAAATCCGGCATCGGGATTTTGTGCCAAGGGCAAATCGCACCGACTGTCGGTGTTGGTATGCTCGGCGGCCCTGTGTCTACAGCCCGCCTTGGGCGCAGCCCATGCTCAAAATAGCCCGGATTCTGTTCCCCTTGATCCAGCGCCCATCGATCCTGTGGCTGCTAGCCCTACGCCTTCTGACCCTACATCAGCTGGCCCCGCACCTGCACCAGCGGTGCGCAACGGCGAGCAAGCCCCAGCACCAGTAACACAGCCTGATGATGGTGAACCCAAACCCAGTGAAAATCCTGGCTACACAGTGCGCTATGAAGGGGTGCCTAAAGGACTGCTCCCCAAATTCAAAATTCTCGCCAGCGTTGAAAATAAACAGCGGACCTTTCCGACGCTGACATCATTGCGGCGGGCGGCCCGGGCGGACCGAAAAGCCTTCACGAGCGCTCTGACTGCGGCGGGCTATTATAATGGATCGGTTATATCGCGCGTGGAAACACTAGCTGGTGAAAAGCCGGCTGTTGTTTTTGAGGTAAGCGGCGGCCCGGCCTTCCAGATTGTTGAGCACAATATTTCCTACCTGCAACAGCGAAATGGGACGCGCCCATTAACCTCATCGGATGCAGGGTTGGAATTGAGTGCAAATGCCGATGGCGTGTCGTTACAATCAAACCAAAAGGCTGTGCTCACCAGTTTATGGGAAAATGGATTTCCCGCGGCGCGCGCGATGGGATTTCAGGTCATTGCTGACAAAAGAGAGCAAACCGCTAAAGCTATTTACAAATTTGAAAGCGGCGAAGCCGCAATGTTCGGCCAAGCCCAGATTAGCGGCCTTGAGCGCACACGGGAAAGCTACATTGAAAAGCTAACGACATGGGAGTTAGGCTCTCCCTACAAGAAATCAACGATACTTGATTACCGCAACCAATTGGCATCCACAAATCTGTTCGCGGATATTGATGTGGTACCTGGGCAGACGGACGACGATGGTACGACCCCCATTCTCGTCAATCTTACAGAGCGCAAACATCGAACTATAGGCGCGGGCCTTTTCTTTTCCACGACCGAGGGGCCGGGTGTGCGCATTTTCTTTGAAAATAGAAATATGTTTCGCCGGGCGGAAACATTTCGCATCGATATTGAGGCCAGTGAGATTGAGCAATCTGCAAGCGCGCATTTAGAAAAACCACTGGTCGGGCTGCCTGGCTCAGTTTTCTTGCAAGCCAGTTTTGTCAATGAAACGACAGATGCATTCGATGCGCGAACATTCGATTTGGCAGCAGGGGTCTCAAAACGCTGGTTCAATAACCGATTGGAAACGCGCGGCGGGCTTGCGTTGGAAACATCTCAAATTGAGCCCAATAATGGGGGGCAAGACGAACGGTTCTATTTTGTATCCGCCCCGCTGTTCGCGATATGGGACAATGAAAATGATATTTTGAATCCAACGAAAGGGGTGCGCGCTAGCCTGTCTTTGACGCCCTATACGGGCAGTGAGACGTTTACCCAGATCGAAACCAATGCCCGCACCCGGTTTTCATGGGGCCGCGAAAAGCGTTTCGTCACCGCATTTCGAGGCCGACTTGGCGCAACCGTTGGCAATGAGTTGGTAGACCTTCCGTTTAATAAACGGTTTTTTGCAGGCGGTGGTGGCTCGGTTCGAGGATTTGGTTTTCAACTTGCCGGACCGATTGAGGTGGTTACTGATATTGATGGTAATGTGCGTGCATTTCCCTTTGGCGGGCGATCCGCCATTGAGGGCGCGGTCGAGTTTCGCTACGGCGTAACCGAAACAATTCAGGTCGCCGCGTTTAGCGATGTTGGTTCTGTGTCTCAAACAGCATTGCCCAATTTTTCTGAACGGTTTTCTGTCGGGGTTGGCGGCGGTGTGCGATATCTCAGTCCGGTTGGTCCGTTGCGTATCGATCTTGCTTTTCCCGTAAATCCCCGGCCTAGCGATAGCTCCGTGCAGTTTTTAATTTCGCTCGGTCAGGAATTTTAAGTCATGGACATTGAATTGGAATATTTGTGATGAGTTTGGGTAAAAAGATAAGCGTTTTGCTGAGTGTACTTGTTGCGGGCATTTTTCTGTGCGTGCTGATTGTGCTCTATACGCCCCCCGGCCATAGCCTTATTCGCAAGATTGCTACCAATGAGCTGGAAAAATCTTTTGGAGGGAATGCCAGTATAGAAAGCCTCTCTGGAAACCTGCCGGGGACAATTCGGTTGCGCGGGCTTGTTATTGATGAAGACGATGTCCCTCAAACGCCGCCAATGCTAACCGCCAGTGACATCTATTTGCGGTGGCATCCTTTCGCATTATTGTCTGGATCGATAGAGATTGAAGAACTGACGCTTATTGATGTGAAGATTGATCATCTCCCGCTTTCCTCGCCATCGAGCGAGGGTGCTAAACCGCTATCAATACCCACCACATTGCCGAATATTCAATTATCGAAAGTGACTTTAGAGCATGTCACCATCGGTGATGAGGTTTTTGGCCATGTGGCTACGATTGATGGTGAAGGCTGGGTCGAGATGGGCGGGCACCTATTCAAGTCAGACCTCTCCATGCAGACGGGCAATGGTGATGATAAAATTTCTCTGCGCGCAGATATAGATCAAGGCAAAGATCACTTTACGATTGATGGTCAGGTTTTTTCATCCATTGATGGATTGATGACCGACATTCTGGGAGCCCAAGGGGCCATTGATCTGCAGATAGAAGGTCGAACGCAAGGCGATATTTTGCATACATTGATCCGTGGACAAATTGGCGAGTATGGCGATGTTGATGCTAAAATTGAAACTCCCCATAATGGGTCATCGCAAACGCTTACGCTTGTCGGCGCGCTAATGCCGGGCGCTTTGCTGTCTGATCATGACGCTTATCTGGGAGAGAAAATCTCCCTTGACCTTGATTTTGACCCGGTAAAGTCGGGAGGCGCTATTGAAATTCGCGACTTGAGCGGGCGGGCAGGTGCACTATCGGGTTCAATCGCGTGGGCGGATAATAAAGCGCTTAGCGATAATATCGACGTTGCGTTGACGGCGAAAATGGCGCCGCATATCGCACCAGAAATGAGCGAATTTCTTGGCAACACAATTGTTCTGATCGGTTCGATAGAAAAAATAGCAGACACAGAACATAATGTTCAATTGCGCGCCATTGCTGATCGTTTCGCATTAACAATTGACGATGGTGCCACCAATCTTGTGGATCGCTTGTCGGCTTCGGTAAAACTCGACATTGCAGAACAACCCGGAGAGGTGGAGAAGTCGGCGTCACTTACCTTACTAGACCAAGGAGCGACCGGGTCCGCGCAATTTGCCCTTAATCAGCAAAATCTCACTGTAGCCGCATTCCAGCTATTGTTTCATCAAGGGCTTTCGGCAACGGGAAGCGGTCAATTTGGGCTTGATAGTCAGCGATTGGATGGCGAGCTTGATGTCAATGCCGCACCGGATTTTATCGCGGGTTATTTCCCGGACCTTGCCATGGATGGCGGCGCGCAGATGCACGCAAATCTGTCGGGCACGGCCGAAAACTATACGCTTATTGTGGAAGGTACGACCACCGATGGTGAAGTTAATGATGCGCCAATTCCCGCTCTGTTTGTTGCTACAACGCTGACAGGGTCAGCAAGTCAGCTTCGAGGCGTCGTGAGCGGACGTACGCAAGAGGCAAGTGATGGTGTTTTTGATCTAAAGTTTTCTGCGAATTCAGATCTAATTGACGTGTCTACATTGCGTTGGTCCGCCGCAAAATTTGATTTAACCGGTAATGCAAATATTAATCAGTCATCGGAGAACATGACGATTGACCTGCGCTATCGGGGCGATGGCGGCGCTGAACCGTTGCCCGGCATTCCAGTGATTGGCGATTTGGCAATTGTTGGGGCCGTAGGCCGCGAAGAAAGCGCGCTGACAATCAATTCTAATCGGTTGGATGTGCAAAATTCGAGCGTGCGCGGCGTTAATGTTTCTCTTGATGGTCCTCTGGATAGGCTTGCTATCAAAGGTGATATTGGCG
>CAYQXV010000023.1:23027-24100 GCA_964421675.1 uncultured Caulobacterales bacterium | reverse complement strand
AATGTTTCTCTTGATGGTCCTCTGGATAGGCTTGCTATCAAAGGTGATATTGGCGCCCTCATGTCGGAAGGCACTCTTATCCTCTCAGAAATTACAACTGATGCTGCGCTTTTCTACGGGGATATACAAAGGCTCGAGCTTGTCGCCCTAGATGCGCTGCTCTTTGAGCAAATTCCAATTACGTCGCGTCAGAAAGCAAGGTTGCAGTTTGGGCCTACGCTAGAACTTGCTGATTTGTTTTTGCAATGGGGAGAAGAGGGAACCATAAAGGTTGACGGTACTTTTGCGCCTCATCATTGGTATGGCGATGTGTCCGCAGTTAATGTTGCCGTTCCAGAATCCGACACCCACTTTTCATTTTCTGCAAAGATTGATACCGACCAGGCGATGCCGGCTATTGGAACGTTCAGGACTGAGCCTGCTCAATCATTATTAACGCAAAATTCAGTTGGGGCCGCAATCGCGGGACGCTTTGAATGGAACGGTGAACAGCTACAGATTATCGATGCGGGCGATACCTCCCTTCTTGATATCGATTTGATATTGCCTGCACGATTGCAAAAAGACGAAACGATATCCGTTGATATGGGCGGCCTGATATTGGGGACTATTGGCTATGAGGGGCCAGCGGAAACATTGGCATCATTTGGTCCGGCTAGTTTGGCGAGCCTTGAAGGAGCGATGACTGCAAATTTACGCGTTGGAGGCACCGTCTCAACGCCTGATGTCAATGGATCATTATCTTTGCGCGATGGCGCTTTTACCAATGAGGAAACCGGATTTAGCTTAGTTGGCCTTTCGCTTGATAGTCAGGCCGAACAAAGCGCCAATGGCATGCAGGTCACTTATTCTCTTACCGGGCGAGGCGGCGAGCAACGCGCTAGAGATGCTGCGCCACTGAGCATTGAGGGGGAAATGTTGCTCAACGATGCCTCATCCCTCAATATGCAGATTAATTTGGATGAGCTGGATGTGGCTGCAAGTCCTGTACAAAATTTGATTGCGAGCGGGGATGTAATAATCGATGGGCCGCTAGATAGCCTTTCAGCGCGCGGGGCGATTGATATTCGTGA